>JAEXUD010000018.1 GCA_023453025.1 Bacillota bacterium | reverse complement strand
GTATTCAGGGTTATCACTTATAAGGACGTTCCCGGAACAAACAGAATCAATGGTTTGGCCTTCCCTCAAAACAAAGGTGACGGTAAGGAAAGACCGATTCTTAATGATAAGAAGGTGTTCCAGTTTGGAGATGCCATTGCTATGGTACTTGCAGATACTGCATGGCAGGCAGAACAGGCAGCTGCAAAGGTTCACGTTGAGCTGGAAGAACTGCCGGCATATATGAGCGCACCTGAAGCTATGGATGAAGGTGCGATTGAAATACATCCCGGCACTCCGAATGTATATTTCGAAACACAGACGGTTAAAGGCAATGACACCGCACCTTTAATGGACAGCCTGCCTTATGTGGCTGAGGATGATTTTTATGTGGGAAGACAGCCTCACCTTCCTATTGAGCCGGATGTGGGATTTGCATATCTTGATGAAAAAGAAAATTTGATTATTCACTCCAAGAGCATAGGTATCCATCTGCATGCCTTAATGGTAGCGGAAGGTATTGGTGTACCCCTGGAAAAACTGTTTATCGTCCAGAATAATGCAGGAGGAACCTTTGGATATAAATTCAGTCCGACCATGGAAGGCCTGCTTGGTGTTGCCGCACTTGTTGCTAAGCGGCCGGTATTCCTGGAGTTAAGCATGTATCAGCAGATTACTTATACGGGAAAAAGATCACCGTTCTTCATCAATCTCAAGTTAGGTGCTGACAGTGACGGGAAGCTTGTTGCCATGGAATCAGACTGGACGGTTGACCATGGTCCCTACTGTGAATTCGGCGATCTTCTGACAATGAGGGGACATCAGTTCATAGGCGCCGGTTACAACATCCCGAATATCAGAGGTGAAGGCAGGACAGTTGCGACAAATCATGCCTGGGGTTCGGCTTTCAGAGGCTACGGTTCACCTCAAAGCCTGTTCTCATCGGAGGTATTGATAGATGAACTGGCTGAAAGAGTTGGTATGGATCCGTTAGAGTTCAGATATATAAATGTATATAGAGAAGGCTCAACTACTCCTACCGGATGCCCGCCTGATGTTATTGCTTACCCGCAGCTGCTTGATAAAATAAGACCTCTCTACCGGGAGGCTAAGAAAAATGCCGCAGCAAGGAATGCGCGAGACGGAGATATGAAATACGGCGCAGGCATCACATTGCTTGAGTATGGCTGCGGACTTGACGGTGCGGATTCATCAGAAGCATGTGTAGAAATAACACCGGACGGAGTCACTGTATACAGTTCATGGGAAGATCATGGTCAGGGCGCAGATATGGGAGCGCTGAGCTTTGCTTATGAAACGCTGAGACCGCTGTGTATCAAGACGGAGCAAATAAAGCTTGTGATGAATAACATGAAAACTACACCAAACAGCGGACCTGCAGGGGGAAGCCGTTCAAACGTAATGACAGGCAATGCCATAACAGTTGCATGCAGAAATCTTTTGGAAGCTCTGGAAAAACCGGATGGCACTTTCCGTACATATGATGAAATGATTGCTGAAGAGCTGCCGGTAAAATATGATGGAAAATGGACTGCGCCATGTACTGCATGTGATGTGGCCACAGGGCAGGGGAATCCGTTCCCGGTCTACATGTATGGCGTGCTTTTAGCGGAAGTTTCGGTTGATACTACAACCGGTGAGACCAAGGTTGAAAAACTTACCCTGGCCTCCGACTGCGGTACTATCGTGAATAAATTGGTTCTTGAGGGTCAGCTTTATGGCGGACTGGCACAGGGAATAGGTCTTGCCCTCAGTGAAGACTTTGAAGATTTGAAAAAACATACGACTCTTATACGTTGCGGAATCCCGGAAATTAAAGATGTTCCTGACAATATTGTGCTTATTCACCAGGAAACGCCGAGACCACTGAGCTATTACGGTGCGGCGGGTGCCGGAGAAATGCCTCTCTCAGCACCGCATGCAGCGATTATCAACGCTATATACGATGCCACCGGAGTACGTATAACTAAACTGCCTGCATATCCGGAAAGGGTTTTGGAGGGTCTGAAGGAACTTTAGCATATATTATGCGGATGTAAATTAAACTAAAAAATATGGAATTGGAGCAGTATTTAAAATACAGAAAAACTCCGATTCCATATTTGCAAAATATTCGGAAGAAAATTTGCAGATAAAATTTCCTTCTGAATTTTAAGCTTTACTAATGGAGGTATCTTCAATGGACAATGAAAAATTGCTGAAAATAGGCGACAGATGCATTTATGATGAACCTGCGGCATGTACGGCACGGTGCCCTATTCATGTGGATGTGCCGGCATTTGTGGCTGAGATGGAAAAAGGCGATTTTAAAAAAGCTTATAAAATATTGGAGAAACGAATGCCTTTTACAAGGATTATAGGCATGATTTGTGACCATCCCTGTGAAGGTGTGTGTGTGAGAGAGGCTGCCGGTGAAGCCATAAGGATATCGGAGCTTGAGAAGGCAGCAGTCAGCTATGGATACACACAACCAAAAAAAATACGGCCCATTCCTAAGAAGGTTGGCAGGGCTGCTGTGATTGGAGGAGGCTTAAGCGGGATTTCCGCTGCGTTGGAGCTTGACAAAAAAGGCTTTAAGGTCACTATTTATGAAAAGTCGGATAAGCTGGGCGGCAGATTATGGGATTATGAAGGGGCAGCCCTTGATAAGGCTGTTATAGAAGAAGAGTTTCAAATATTCGGCAAGTCAGGTATCGAGGTGATTTTAAACAGGCGTATCAGCCCGAAAGATTTAAAAGAGATTATCAAAGAGTACAATGCGGTTTTCCTCGGCACAGGAGAATGGGATGAAAATCTGCAAATCAATCCTGAGACTTTTCAAACAGGGTATTCATCCTTATTTGCCGGGGGAAGTCTTTTATATAAAAAAGGCTCTGTTATTTTATCGGTAAGTTCCGGCAGGAGAGCTGCGGCTTCCATGGAAAGATATGTAAAGAAAATTTCCATGACGGCTGCAAGGGAAAGGGAGGGGTCATTTGAAACACCTCTTAAGTATGAAGCAGAGGATATTGAACCTGCGGCAGCCGTTGTAAGAACCGCTGACGTATACAGTGAACATGAAGCTGTAAATGAAGCAGGGCGATGCTTTAAATGCAGGTGCACAAAATGTATTGATTCGTGCAGCCATATGAAGAAATTCAATATTAGTCCGAAAAATTATATAAGGCAGATTAATAATAACGAAAATGTCATCATGGGTACACGGTATGCGAATAAAATGATAAATTCCTGTACAATGTGCGGGTTATGCGGTGAACAATGTCATGTGGGAGTCAACATGAAGGATATCATACAAGAGACGAGGGAAAGTATGGTAGAGCAGGGTAAAATGCCGGTTTCTGCTCACGATTTTGCTTTGAAGGATATGGAATTCAGCAACAGCGGGCAATTTTTCATGGTGAAATCACCTCCTGCAATTCCGGAAGCACGTTATTTTTTTTATCCGGGATGCCAGCTTTCAGCGTCCTCTCCTGAGCATGTTGAAAAGGCTTATAAATATCTTTTATCCAGGATAAAAGAAGGAGTAGGAATAATGCTCGGATGCTGCGGCGCACCTGCGGACTGGGCAGGCAGACATGATTTGACGGAGAAAAGTATTGAAAGATTAAGAAACGCATGGACCGAAACGGGCAAACCCACTTTTATTCTGGCGTGTTCAAGCTGCTGCGGCATTTTTGAAAAATATCTTCCGGAGATACCCTTTATATCCTTGTGGGAAATTTTTGAAAGCTACGGACTTCCGGAAACCGCCCGAAACGGGAAAAATCATGTTTTGAATGTCCATGATGCATGCTCGACAAGGCATAATAAAAATATTCACGACAGCCTGAGAAATATTGCGGTAAAGCTCGGTTATGAAATAAAGGAGCTGAAGTATTCAAAAGAAAAAACGAAATGCTGCGGATACGGCGGACTTGTATATTTTGCCAACAAAGAGCAGACAGAAAGTTTTGTGAAGGACAGAATAAACGAAAGTGACGAAGATATTCTGGTTTACTGCGCCATGTGCAAGGATTTGTTTGTGGAGGGCGGTAAAAGCACCTATCATATTCTGGACCTGATTTTTGGGGAGAATCCGGATGAAACAGCGCATAAAAAAATGCCCAATCTTTCACAGCGGCATGCAAACAGGGCTTGGCTTAAAAACAGGCTTTTAAGTGAAATATGGAAGGAAGATCCCGAAATGTATCTGGACAAGAAAAACGTATTGAATTTGGAAATTCCCCATGAAATATGGAAGGTCATGGAGGAGAGATTTATTCTCGTTGAGGATATTGAGAAAGTAATAGAACATTCCGAAATCTCGGGAGAGCGCTTTTACAATCCTGAAGATTCCAGCTATCTTGCCAATTTACGTATTAAAAATGTGACTTACTGGGTACGGTATGCAAAAAAAGAAGACGGGATTCATATCATAAGCGTTTACAGCCACAGGATGGAAATAGTGAGAGAGTAGGACATAAAAGGAAAGCGGACAATAGGGGTTGATAAGATGGAGAACATTATACAAAATAGAAGTGATAATATGGTAAATGAAGACATTATGAAAGAAATTATATCCCGGTATCCTGCCGAAAAGCGGTTTTCACTGGCCATTATGCAGGATATGCAAAGGAAGTTCAACTATATACCAAGGGAAGCGATGGAGGCAATTTCTGAATATCTGTCAATTCCTCTAAGTAAAATATATGGCATGGCAACCTTTTATAAAGCACTCAGCCTTAATCCGAAAGGTAAATATGTCATAAAGGTCTGTGACGGAACAGCCTGTCATATAAGGTCTTCAATGGTTATTATATCCGAACTGGAAAAGCTTTTAGAAATCAAGGTAGGGGAAATAACACCTGACGGACTTTTCTCGATTGAAACGGTCAATTGTTTAGGAGCCTGCGCTCTTGCGCCGGTTATGGTTATTAACGGTGAGTATTATGGAAAATTAACAGCTCAGGACATAGCCGGCATTATTGAGAGTTACAAGGAGGTGAAGGTTCAATGAGTGAGAGAACAGTCAAGGTCTGCTGCGGAACCGGATGTGTAGCTAACGGCAGTAAAAAAATTTTAGAAGCTTTAAGAGAGGAAATTGAAAAGCAAAAGATTGATATTGAAGTGGTTCCTTATGTTAAATCCACAGGCTGCAACGGACTTTGTGAAAAAGGACCGATTGTTAAAATTTATCCCGACGATATTGCTTATTATCATGTGAAATTGAAGGATGTACCTGAAATTGTGGGAAAAACAATTATTAAAGGGGAAGCGATCGAAAAGCTTCTTTATCTTGATTTAAAAACTAAAAAAAGAATTCGTTCACACAGCGAACCGGATTTTATTAAAAAACAGACTAAAATAGCATTGCGCAATATCGGTGAAATTGACCCGTCCGACATTCATGATTATTTGGAAGCCGGAGGATATCAAGCTTTAAAAATGGCATTGAAAATGTCCGGGGAGGATATTATTTCCGAGATAAAAAAATCAGGTCTCAGGGGAAGAGGAGGCGGCGGATTCCCCACAGGTATCAAATGGGAAACATGCAAAAAAATTGACCGGTTCCCCAAATATATTATTTGCAACGGTGATGAAGGAGACCCGGGTGCCTTTATGGACAGAAGCATCATGGAAGGAGACCCTCATTCGGTTCTGGAAGGAATGATTATCGCCTCTATTGCATTAAATTCTAAAAACGGGTATATTTATATCAGGGATGAATACGGTCTGGCTTTGGAAAATATGCATCGTGCCATTGAACAGGCTAAAGAGTTTAAATACCTGGGAAATAATATTCTGGGAAGTGATCACAGTCTTGATATAGAAATTGTGAGAGGCGGCGGAGCTTTCGTGTGCGGTGAATCCTCGGCTTTGATGGCTTCCATCGAAGGGAAAGCCGGCGAGCCCCGAGCCAAGTATATACGGTCTGCCGAGTACGGCCTCTGGGGGCAGCCGACAGTTTTGAACAACGTTGAAACATGGGCCAATGTACCTGTCATCCTTGAAAAGGGAAGCGAATGGTTTTCAGAAATCGGAAGTTCTGAAAATGCAGGAACAAAGGTATTTTCTCTTGTCGGCAAGGTGAAAAATACCGGTTTGGTTGAAGTACCCATGGGTATAACATTGCAGGAACTGATTTTTGATATCGGCGGCGGTATTGTAGGAGATAAAGAATTTAAGGCCGTGCAGACAGGCGGACCTTCCGGCGGATGCATCCCGAAGGAATTGATGCACTTGCAGATTGACTTTGATACGTTGGCAGCTGCCGGCTCCATGATGGGCTCGGGCGGGGTCATTGTAACCGATGAAAGAACCTGTATGGTTGAGTTTGCCAGGTACTATGTGGCATTTCTGGCAGAAGAATCCTGCGGAAAATGCGTATCCTGCCGTGAAGGGATTCGTCAGATGCTGAAAATTTTAACGGATATCTGTATGGGCAGGGGACAGGAAAGCGATCTGGATTTACTGGCTGAAATAGCTGAAACCGTTGTTAACGCTTCTTTGTGCGGGCTCGGGAAGACTGCTCCAAATCCGGTTATGAGTACCTTGAAATATTTCCGGGATGAATATCTTGAGCATATCAGGGATAAGAGATGCAGGGCAGGTGTTTGCAAAGAATTGACCGTATTTACCATTGATGAAAACGTATGTACCGGGTGCGGCTTATGCAAAAGAGGCTGCGCTCCCGGTGCGATCAGCGGAGGCGTTAAGCAGCCACATGTAATTGATCAGGCAAAATGTATTAAATGCGGAAATTGTATTGATGTCTGCAGGTTTAAAGCTGTAAAGGTGAGGTGAGGAAAAGTGAAAACTGTAACAGTTATTATTAATGGGAAAGAATGTATGGCCGAAAAAGGAGAACTCCTGATCGACATCGCAGAACGTAACGGTATCATTATTCCGCACTTATGCCATCTTGAATCACTGAGGGGCCAGGCAACCTGCAGGATGTGTATCGCGGAAACCGTCGAAAACGGAAAGAAGAGAGTGGTTACCTCCTGTATCTTTCCTGTGATGAGGGATATGGTCGTTGAAACCAATACCGAAGATATAAAAAGAATGAGAAGGACCTTGTTAAGCCTTCTGAAAGCAGAAGTACCGGAAAATGAAATGATTGAGTCAATGATAGAAGACTGCGGGACAGGTGATTACTCCCGATTTGAAATGAATTATGGAAATGACTGCATCATGTGCGGATTATGTGTTAAGGCATGTGAGGAATTAGGCTGCAACGCCATTTCAACCATCAACAGAGGAACGATTAAAAAGGTTGCTACACCATATGAGGAGCCTTCGGTTGAGTGCATCGGCTGTGGCTCATGTGCTTATGTGTGCCCCACAGGATGCATCAAAATGGAAGAAGGAAGAGGAATACGAAAAATATGGGGCAAGGAGTTTGAACTGTTGAAATGCAGTGAATGCGGCCGTCCATTTATCACAAAAGAGCAATATGAGTATGTTAATAAAAAACTGGATATTCCGGAAGAGATAATTTGTGAAAATTGCAAAAAGAAGCTAACAGCAAAGAAAATGACGGAAATTAAACATTAAAGCAAGAAAATAGCGCGGCTTACGGTCGCAGCAACAGTAAAAATTCAAATGCTGTCTCGAACATAATAAAAGGTGTTTAGCAGTCAGCTGACGGAGGATAATGATGCGTAGAATTATAAGACAAACATACAGCGTATGCCCTGTCTGCCTGCAAAGAATACCGGCAGTGCATGCCGCCTACGACAATGAGGTTTACCTTGAAAAAACATGCCCGGAGCACGGAGATTTTTCTGCAGTCATATGGCGCGGACTGCGTGATATTGAAGCTTGGAGGGGAGACCTTCCCACGATTTCGGAAGGTGAAATCGGAAACTGCCCTCATGCGTGCGGTCTGTGTCCTGAACACAAACAGGGCACCTGCTGTGTTTTGCTGGAGGTTACTAAACGCTGCAACCTGAATTGCTCTTTCTGCTTTGCAGAGGGAGGGAAAGGTGAAGATATAGCTTTTGAAACTGTAAGACAGCGCCTGCAGGCACTTGCCGTGCCGGGAAAGACACTTGTACAGCTCAGCGGCGGAGAACCGACCGTACGTGATGATCTGCCTCAAATTGTTGCTGCCGCCAAAGAAGCGGGCTGCCAATACGTCCAGCTCAACACAAACGGCATAAGGCTTGCGGAAGACCCCGGATACGTTCACAGTCTCGCAGAAGCCGGGCTTTCATTTGTTTTCATGCAGTTTGACGGCATGAATGACGGTATCTACCGTGCACTTCGCGGCAGAGATCTGCTCAGCGTGAAACGGCAGGCGATTGAGAACTGCGGGAGCTGCAATCTTGGTGTTACCCTTGTTCCGACCCTTGTTCCGCAAGTCAATACGCAGGATATCGGGAATATCATCCGCTTTGCCGTCTCTCAGTCACCGGTTGTGCGCGGCGTTCATTTTCAGCCTGTAAGTTATTTCGGACGGATTCCGTCAAAGCCGTTGGACGACAGGCGATTTACGCTTGACGAATTGCTTGAAGCCATCGAAGAGCAAGCCGGGGCGATTGTCCCTCGGGATTCGCTTCTGCAGTCGTGCTGCGATCATCCGATGTGCGGGTTCCACGGCGATTATATCGTCATGCCCGACAAATCCCTGAACCCGCTGCACAGGGTAAATAACAGCTGCTGCTGTAAAACAACGACATCAGATCAAAACCGTTCATTTATAGCGCGCAAATGGCAGCGCCCAAAAGTTGAAGATGACGGAGGAACAAATTCGGCAAAAAACAAACCGCACTTAAATTCCCTTGACGGCTTTCTCCGACGCATCCGTACCCACAGCTTTACCTTGACGGCTATGGCGTTTCAGGATGCCGGAAATCTTGACCTTGAACGCCTCAGAAGATGCAGCCTTCATGTCTTTGATGACGGAAGACTTGTACCTTTCTGTGCGTATTATCTCACAAGCCATAAAGAGAAATGAGGAGCTTGCCATGAAAACCACACCGCTTGAAAGCTGGATAATTAATAAGACAGGTATAAAAGAGAGAAGCAGAGAGGCGCTGGAAGCATATCAGCTGAAAAAAATCAAAGAAACTATATTTTATGCAAAGAAAAACAGCCTGTTCTACGGCGAGCTTTTAAAAAACACCGGAGAAGAGGATATCCTCACACTGAAGGATTTGCGGCACATACCGTTTACGTTTCCGAAAGATATAAGACAAAACCCATACGGCTTTTTATGCGTACCGCAGAGTGAGGTTAAAAGGGTAGTGACATTAAACAGTTCCGGAACAACCGGTGAAGAAAAGAGAATATTTTTTACCGAAGAAGATTTAAACCTGACTGTTGATTTTTTCAGGTATGGCATGAGATGCCTGACTGATGAAACTGACAGAGTGCTCGTCCTTCTCCCCGGAAATGCTTACGGCAGTATAGGCGATTTATTAAAAAAAGCATTGGCTATGTCAAAAATTGAGTGTGTTGTACACGGAGTCATGTCAGACCCAGATGATACTGCAAGGTGTATTGAAGAGAGAAATATAACCTGTATTGTGGGTATACCCATGCAGGTGCTCTATTTAAGCAGGGTTAAGAGTGAGATTTTCAAAAATCGGATTAAGAAGGTTTTGCTGAGTACCGACTACGTGCCGGAAGTATTAATCAATGAATTAACTTATAAATACGGGTGCAGAGTTTTTACCCATTATGGAATGACAGAAACAGGCTATGGCGGAGGTGTGGAATGTCAGGCTTTAAACGGGTATCATATGAGAGACGGGGATTTATATTTTGAAATTATAAATACTGATACCGGGGAGGCTGCCGAAAACGGACAATATGGTGAAGTGGTGTTTACGACCCTTACAAGACAAGCCATGCCTCTCATAAGATACAGAACCGGAGATATGGCATCATATTCTTCAGCGCCGTGTGCCTGCGGGACCTTTTTAAAAACGATGAACAGAGCATTGGGCAGAATTGACAACAGGATTAATTTGAGTAAAGAACGATATGTATACCTGAGGGAACTGGATGAAATTGTCCTGGCTTTTGAAGAAGTTATGGATTATAAAGCCTATATGGGAAATGCAGACATACTGTTCATAGAGATTGTAACACAAAGCAGCCTGATATATCACAGCGTAAAAGACGAAATTGCGCGTAAAGTGAGAAGTAAGCTGTATGACAAGCTTGGATATGGACTTAATATTCAAGTTATACCAAGTCAGGAATGCCGGACTGTGAAAATAACTAACAGTATGATTAAAAGAGAAATTCATGATTACAGAGAGGACCTTAAAAATGAAAAAGGGTAAGATTGCTTCAATTGTTCTGGCTGCAGGTTATTCTTCAAGAATGGGTATTTTCAAGCCTCTTCTGAAATTCGGAGAATTTACTGCTGTAAAAACAGTCGTCAATACCCATAAGAGCTCCGGCGTTGACGATATAATAGTTGTTACCGGATACAGGGGAAGCGAAGTAATGAATGAGTTAAGGGATGCAGATGTTAAATGTGTATTGAACGAAAACTACTCCCGGGGAATGTTTTCTTCGGTGTTAAAAGGTGTGGGGGCACTTGACGAAAATACGGCGGCATTTTTTGTGCAGCCTGTGGATGTTCCGCTTGTAAAGAAACGAACAATAGAAGTATTGAAATACAAGTATCTGGAATATGATAAAGGTATTATTTATCCCGTATTTTGTGAAGAAAAAGGACATCCTCCGCTAATCGACTGCAAGTATAAACAGGCAATAGCAGACAGCAATGGGGACGGTGGGCTGAAAAAGATACTTGAAAATTATAAGGATGACTCTTTAGACGTACCGGTATTTGATGAAACAATTTTAATGGATATGGATACAAAAAAAGATTATATAAGACTATTAAAGTATTTTTTTCTGGCGCACCAAACAGGATGGAATGCTATACATTAATAAATATATACAAATAGTCCTGAGGAAACCCAAAAAATATAGAAATAATTATAGGAAAAGGTTTTGTTTATGGATAAAAAAATTTATATGATAAGACATGGTAAGATTGACGAGGGTGCTGAAAAGCGGTATATAGGGGTTACCGATTTGCCGCTTTGCAATGAGGGAATTGAACAGGCAGGAAGGCTGAAGGAGTATTTTTCCGGCATTGATATAGAGAAAGCCTACAGCAGTCCTTTAATAAGGTGTGTACAAACTTCAGAGATTATATTAGACGGCAGAAATGTAGCGAAGCAACTGATTGATGAATTAAAAGAAATTGATATGGGTGAATGGGAGGGCGAGTCATTTTCATATATAAAAAACCGGTTCCCTGAATTATACGAAAAAAGAGGCAGGCATATAGATACGTTCAATCCTCCCGGCGGAGAGAGTTTTTATCAGGTCCAAAAAAGAGTGCTCCCGGTATTTGAAAATATCATCGGAAATTCCGACGGAAATGTGATGATAATCACTCATGCGGGAGTTATCAGGGTTATATTGAGCAAGCTTCTGGGGTCTCCTTTAAATGAGATATTTAACGTACATCAGCCGTATGGATGTGTAAATAAACTTTTCCGGGATGGATTACACCGGAAATGGAAGTGTGAAACAATACTGCCGGGTTGATGAAAAAGCCTGAGAGTCCTGTAAAGGACTCCTTATACATTTCCGCCGCGATTTATGCATGGAAGCTTCCCAGGATTTTCAGGAAAGGAAGCTCCTTTTCAAGCTGATAAAGTATGGTGTTTACACTTTCATCCAATATATTTCCCTCGAAATCCATGTAGAACAAATATTTCCAGGGGCTTCCCAAATCAGGTCTTGAGTAGATGTAGGATAAATTTATGCTGTAGTACGAAAATAATGCCAGAACCTTATCAAGAGCTCCGATTTCATGCGGTACCGTAAATACGATGCTTATTCGGTTATGGCTTTCATCGGCTAACAGATATTTTGATATTGCTCCGAATCTGGTATAATTCTGTCCCGGATTTATATTGTCCTTGAGGATTTTAAGACCATAGTTTTCAACTGCTTCAGGAGAACAAATGCATGCAGTGTTTTTATTGTTCATCAAATATACTCTTTGCGCTGCGACTGCCGTGTTTGTTTCATTCAATGCCTTTAATCCTCGTGAATTTATATAATCACTGCACTGCATAAGTGCCTGAGGATGAGAATATACCACTTCAATATCTTCAATGCAGGAATCCTTGGTTCCGGCAAGGCAATGGTCCACCTTTCGAACATAATTATAATTTATATACAAATCATATTTTAAGAGCAGGTCATAAACATCAGTAACGTACCCTGCCGTAGAATTCTCAACAGGTACTACTCCCGCATCGGCATATCCGTCATGTACATCCCTGAACACATCCTCAAATGATAATTTGTTAATATAGGTCTTATCCTTAAACAAACTTTTCGACGCACCTTCGGAATATGAAAACGGTAAACCCTGATAGCAGACATTATGAATATCAGAGATGTCGGTGGTGTACTTAACAGGATATTTGTTATTTTTTTTCAGGTTTTTTTTGTACTTGAAATTTTCATCCAAGGACAATAGACTGTTAAAAAAATAATTGTATTCATAGGTATATTTATTGTTTTCATTGTCTCCGGCAGAAGGTATTTCGCCGGAAGTATTATTTTCAGCTGAAATAATTTGTTCTAATACTGACATCCGTTTTTCAAATATATCTCTCATCAGTTTATCATATTTGTTTATTTCAGCTATCAAATTATTGTGTTGTGTCATATCTCCACCTCATTTTTTTATAAAATAAAAAACCCTCCGAACCCATATCATTAACAATACAGGGACGAAAGGTTAAAATTAAACTATTCCGTGGTACCACCCAAATTCAGCAAAGTGCCGCACTTTTTTCGAATACGAGATTATATCTGATATTCTATCCTTGTAACGCAGGAGGTACGCTCAAGCCTACTTAATTCAGCCTAAGTGCTCAAGAAGGAACTTCAAAATGATTAATCTAATGTTCGCTTGCAGTCAACGGCGGACACTCCCTGGTAGCTTCCTCAAATTTACTTTCTTCTATCATAGCAGTTTTATTATTGAGTTTTTAGTATAATATTATTAATATTGAATTTTGTCAACAATTTTTTAAAGATTTTAGTTTTCTTTTTATTCTTTCTGACTATTTACCATGAGTGTGTTACATTTATGTAACATGAAATATTTCTTGATTGATGAGTTTAAGATGAGTGTAATAGCTTATAGCAATCAAAAGATATAAAAAAATTTATTGATAATGAATACAAAAATATAATATAATCATAGTTATAATAAGGGTAGCGTGCCTACCCTTAATTTCTTTGATAGAGGATGATATATGAAAATACACTTAAAGAAATACCTGCTTATTTTCCTTGGGTCAGTTTCACTGGTATTAGGTACAATCGGTATTTTTATACCTGTGCTGCCGACAACGCCTTTTCTTTTGCTTGCTTCCTTCTGCTATGTGAGAAGCTCGGAGAGATTGTATAAATGGCTGATAAATCATAAAATTTTTGGAGCATATATTTATTCTTACCTGACTTATAGGGCCGTTCCAAAAAACACAAAGATTGGTACAATAGTTTTTCTCTGGTCTACTCTGATTGTTTCCATGATTATTGTGCACAGCCTTCATATAAGACTGTTTTTGACTATAGTGGGAATAGCAGTTACTATTCACCTTGTAACATTAAAAACACTGAGTCGCGAAGAGATGGCAGAGTTAAAAAAACTATATTCTGATGAATCATATGGACAGTAATTATTTTTGTTAGAAGCTCTGTTTATTGGGTATATAACGGATATATTTCAATAAATTATCATCTATATATGTAGAATGATTAAGACAAGGAGAAGACTATGATAAAAAACAATTCAAGAGAAAGCTTTTCAATAATCAATATCATAATTTTTATGTTTATTTTTGTTTTGCTGATAACTGTCAGCGGTATAGGATATATAGTCTTTTCCAATTGGGCATCATCTGCTAAGCATATTGTTAATAATATAGCTGAAGATATGAATCAGGATATATACTACAAAATTGAAATGTTTATGAATGTTCCGGTAAAAATAAATGAAGTTAACCACAAATTAATTGAAAACGATATCCTTGATTTGCCGGATGAAGAAGCAAGAGAAAAGTTTTTTACAGGCGTTTTAAGCTCCTACAGCAAGGAAATATACAGCTTCAGCTTTGGTACCGTAAACGGAGAATATTACGGGGCAAGAAGAAATGAAAACGGAATAATAGAAATCATGAGGAATAATGCTGATACTGACGGAAACTCCTGGTATTATTCTGTCACGGAGGATTTAACTGCCGGTGAAATGGTTGTATCAGCAGGAAAATTTGATCCGCGCACACGCGATTGGTACAAGGCGGCTGAACAATCAAAAAGCCCGATGTTTTCACCTGTATACAAGCATTTTGTAATGGATGACCTGACTGTGTCTTATGCATATCCTGTCTATGATGATAACGGTGAGCTTCTGGGTGTTCTCGGAACACATATACTTCTGTCGGATATCGGTTTCTATCTTGAGGAGCTTGTTTTGAATAATCATGGATACGCCTGTATTATTGAAGGTGATACAGGAAATTTGATTGGAAATTCACAGAAAGCAGAGAATTTTACTGTGCTTGCCGACGGTACTTTGAAACGATATACACTTGGGGATTTAAATAATGCTGATATAGAGCAAGCTTATATGAAATACAAGCAAGAACATAATTCGGACTTTTTGTATGAAGGCGAAAATGAAAATTTGTTTGTTAATGTTGAAGAGTATCATAAAGAGGGAATTGATTGGGTTATTATTTCCGCTGTGCCTGAAAATTTACTTATGTCTGAAATAACACACAACATAATGCTGACAGTATTTCTTTCCATAATTGCGGTATTATTGTCAATGGCTATTTATTATGCCATTACCAACAGGCTTTTCAAGCCAATGCTCAGTTTATTAAAGGTATCCGACAATATAGCATCAGGAAATTTTTCGGACAGGGCGGTTATTGTAAGAAATGATGAGATAGGTAAAATCTCAAAGGCATTTAATAAAGTTGCTGATTATCTGCATTTTTTAATCAATAATCTGGAAGAAACAGTGAAAATCAGAACAATAGAATTGGAAGAAAGCAAAGGACAGCTGCAGCTCATATTGGATTCTACAGCTGAGGCAATTTATGGTATTGACCTGGACGGAAGCTGTACGTTCTGTAATATTAGCTGTTTAAATATGCTTGGATATAAAAGTCAGGATGACCTGCTGGGTAAAAATATGCATATGCAGATTCATCACAGTCATTCTGACGGTTCACTTTTTCCTGTCGAGGACTGCAAGGTATTCCAGTCAATAAGACAGGGCATAGGTACTCATTCGGATGATGAGGTGTTCTGGAAATCCGACGGCGCACCTTTTGAAGTTGAATATTACTCATATCCTCAGATAAAAAACGGGAAAGTCATCGGCGCAGTTATAACCTTCATGGATATTAATGAGCGCAAAAAAAGAGAGGAAAAAATCAAATATCTTAGCTGCCATGATTCTCTGACAGGGCTGCACAACAGGAGATGTTTTGAAGATGAACTCAAGGCACTTGATATTTCCGACAACCTTCCGCTGTCAGTTATTTTTGCAGATATAAACGGGCTGAAACTGACTAACGATATCTTTGGGCATTCAGCAGGAGACACACTTATCAAAAAGTCTTCTGAAATTTTGAAGCAATGCTGCAGAGAAAGTGATGCAATTGCACGTGTAGGCGGTGATGAATTCATTATGCTTCTGCCGAAAACAAACAGCGAAGACGTGAAGAAAATATTATCACGCATCAAATCCGGTTTTTCCGAGGCACGTGTAGCTGCAATAAAATGCAGCATTTCTCTGGGGAGTGATACGAAGACAAGCTCTAATCAATCTATTGCAGATATAGTGTCAGAAGCAGAAAACGAAATGTACAAGGATAAAACTCTAAACCGTAAATCTACAAATTTTGAAATAATCAATACTCTTATAGAAACCCTGCATACAAAAAGTTTAAGAGAAAAACAGCATGCTATTGCTGTCGGTGAATTGTGCAGTGAGCTGGGAGCTGCTTTGAACCTTTCCGATGCAGATATTAAAATACTAAAGAAAGCGGGATATTTACATGATATAGGCAAAGTTGTGCTTGATGACAGCATCTTGCATAAAGATATTCTGACAGAAGAAGAACATGAGAAAATGCAGCAGCATTCTGCAGTGGGATACCGTATTTTGAACTTATTTGACAATACCGTTGATTTGTCTGAAATTGTTTATGCTCATCATGAAAGATGGGACGGAAAGGGTTACCCCAGAGGGCTCAAGGGTGAAGAAATACCGCTTCTTTCAAGGATTATTTCCATTGTCGAAGTTTATGAAAGGGTCATTAACGGAGAAGATAATTCCGAATCCGGGAAAAAGGCTGTAAAGGTTATCAGAGACGGGGCAGGGACACAGTTTGATCCTAAAATTGCCGATATATTCGTGAACATGATAGAATCAGACGGCAGGCAGTAAGGTGAAAGCGAAAAATAAGAAAAATATCCGCTCACGGTTTCGGACACGAATAATTCTAAAGTTCATTGCGGCTAAAAATCCTACAGCTTGCAAACTGGCTGGCGCTCAAACAGTGCAAGCTGCTTAACGGATTTTCAACCTCCATTCATTAAGAATTATAATCGTGTCCTGCAAATGTTCGCTATATATTTTTCTTATTTTTCTTAGGATTTATGGATAGCAGCCATGAATAGCAACAGTAAAGGGGCAAATCACTTGCTTTTGTCAAATAAAAATATTGACAAAAGCAAGTGATTTTACTATAATGCAGAAAAAGGAGGTATACAGAATGAATGATAAATTGAAAAAAGAAGTCGGTATCATAAGAAGCTTCAATCGCTTTTATACGAATGTACTTGGGCTGTTAAACCAGCACATTCTGGAAAGCAGCTTTTCATTGTCTGAAGCCAGAGTTCTTCATGAAATAGAAAAGACCGAGAAGTGCACATCCAAAAAGCTGTCGGAAATTCTCTGCATGGATGCCGGATACTTAAGCCGTATTCTTAAGCAGTTTGAGAAATACGGCATGATAGAAAGGCATCGGGCTCCGGAAGATGCACGTTCGTATTTTTTGTACGTAACGCAAATCGGCAAAGATAAAATGAACGAGCTTAATGCACGCTCTGACGAACAAATACATAACCTTATTCATCCATTGACAGCGGATGACCAATCCTTGCTTGTCAAAAATATGATATCTATCGAAAACATATTGAACGAGGACAAGCAAATCATGCCCGAAGACATTACAATGCGTCATGATGTCAAAGTCGGTGATGCAGGCTATATCATTTATATGCACGGCCGGATTTACAGTCAGGAATACAACTATTCGTTGGCTTTTGAGGGATATGTGGCACAATCCTTTTATGAATTCCTGCTGAATTATGACCCCGAACGTGACAGGCTGTGGCTGGCCGAGTATTACGGCGAAATCATCGGGAGTATCGCTATCGTGGGACGCGGTGACAGGGCTCAGCTCAGATGGTTTATTCTTCATCCTGATTATCGCGGTATCGGTCTTGGAAAACGTATGTTGAACGGCGCTCTTTCTTACTGCCGTGAAAAGGGCTTCAAGTCTGTCTACCTTGATACAACCAATGACCTTGATACGGCTGTTGCCATGTATACCAAAGCCGGATTTATAAAGGTATCGGAAAAGAAAAACAATTCATGGCGTGAAGATTTGACGGAGCTTGAATTTGAGATGCAGCTATAAACATCGGAAAGGAGAAAATATTATGATTTCAGGTAAAAAAGCAGTTTACTATATCTGTAACGAAGAAAAAAGTCAGGGACTGGTATCTCGAATGGTATGGGAGATATTGGACGAAAAAGGTATGCTTGCCCCCTCTGATATTACATTTGACGGACGAAAGGTCATGATGCACAAGGATGCTTGGGACAATATATATTATTTTGTTCCTACCGAAGTGCCTGTTTGCTGGGATTACACGAAATATCTGCCGGAGATGAACAAGTATTTCGCCGGTTGCGATATGTCAGGAATGGTAACATGGCATGAGGGTGCAAGTGCACCGCCGAAAGTGCTGACAGTTCATTCCATCGGTGATGTCAATTCGGGAGTTTACGGTCCTGCTAATCCCGAGTATATGAGAAACCTCCTGCTTGCACTTGAGAAAAACCGCACAGAGCTTAAGCTCGACGAGTACAGGACTGTGACAGAAGCAACTCATTGGTCCGGAACTGCCGTAACAGGAAGCTCACCGCAGCTTATTCTCCAATATCCCGTACCAATGGTAGATATTGAGGTAGGAAGCGTGGAAGAAAGCTGGGCAGACCGCACTGCCTGCACTGCTCTGGCAAATGCGCTGACAGAAGTTTTCAACGGTGACGAAAAGACAATCCATAACATCCTCTGTGTCGGAGGGGTTCATTTTGACCCTAATTTTGCAGAGGCAGTTTTTACCGAATGGGGCAAAGAAGCATTCGGTGTGTCTCATATTATTGCAAATCAGTGGTTAGTAGCCGGAGAATATGAAGGCGAGCACGGTCTTGCTTTTGCAACAGGAGCAGTGGAGGCTATTAAAGGCGGTATCGAAGCAATAGCTTTTCACGATAAAATGAAAGGTTGCTATAAGGACCTTGTGCGTTCACTGGGCGAAAAATACAATGTGCCGATTCTCAAGCATCAACGGCTTCGAAATCCGTCAGATATCGGATGGTAAGTAAGGATGAAGTCCGTAATCCGAATCAGGACCGGACTAAAACCATTATCACTTAACAATCTGTTTTGATAGTGAAAGAATAATAATCTGAATTAAATTGAATTGTTTATAAATATGTTGTAAAATTATATTTATCGGATAAAAAAGGAGTTACCATGAAAAAAACAATAGGGATTTTTGCTCACGTGGATGCAGGCAAGACTACTTTCACAGAACAACTCCTTTACAATACAGGCAGCATACGAAACCTCGGAAGAGTTGATCACAAAACTTCAAGCATGGATACTAATGAGATAGAGCAGAACAGAGGAATTACGATTTTTTCTGATCAAGGTATTTTTCAATTTAATGATGATACATATTATATCATAGATACACCCGGACACATGGATTTCTCGGCAGAGACTGAAAGGTCCATGTCTGCCCTTGATTATGCCATTTTATTAATAAGCGGCAGCTCGGGAGTACAGGCTCACACCAAGACATTATTCAACTTATTGAATTCTTACAATATTCCTGTTTTTATTTTTATTAATAAAGCTGACATAGACACTTTTAATCTGCAGGCAATAATAGATGACATTAAAAATAAGCTCACTGATGATATACTGTATCTTGATTCTGCGGATGATATAATTAATCAGTACACAGCTGAATTTGCAGCTGACAGAGATGATACCTTCCTGGTATCTTATTTACAAGAAAATTACAGTGCAGAAGATTTATCAGAGGTTGTTGTAAACCTTATAAAAAAGAGGCTTTGCTTTCCCTTAATGGCAGGATCTGCCTTAAAAGGAACAGGAACAGATAATTTTTTAGATGTATTTTCAAGGCTGTCTAAAACAGAATATCAGGAGAAAGAAGATAGTTGCTTTGCAGGGAAGGTTTATAAAATACGCCATGATGATAAGGGAATGCGGCTGACATTCATAAAAGCCTTAGAGGGAAAACTACGCATTAAAGACGAGTTTACGTTTAAAAAAGACGATTTTATATCTTCGGAAAAAGTAAACGAAATAAGGGTTTATAAAGGTAAAAAGTATGAAAATAAAAATGAAATATCAGCCGGAGACGTATTTGCCGTTGTAGGTTTTAAATCCCCTGTATGTGGTACGATGATAATATCAGGTGAAACAACAATAGAAAAGGTCAGTGATTTTCACTTAACTGCAGCTCTCAGGTCAAGGGTAAGCATATCAGATAAAACAGATGCAACAATATTGATGGAAAAGCTGCGGATATTGGAATCTGAAGATCCTGCGTTATCAGTTATTTATAGAGAAGAAACAGGAGACATAATAGTCAGCGTAATGGGGAAGATTCAGCTCGAGATATTGGAGAGTGTCATAAAATCCAGATTTGGAATATCGGTTGGCTTTGAAAAACCACAGGTTGAATATAGAGAAACCATATTATCAGCGGTAACAGGGTATGGGCATTTTGAACCGCTTCGCCATTATGCGGAAGTACAGCTAAGATTGGAGCCGACCGCCCGCGGCAGCGGAATCACCTATGAGAGTCAGTGCCACGTTGACAATTTAATTTTAAACTATCAACATACAATAGAGAACCATATATTTGAAAGAATTCATAAAGGGGTGTTAACCGGTTCTCCGATAACGGACATAAAAATAATTTTAGTGGACGGACGTTCACATATTAAGCATACTGAAGGCGGTGATTTTAGGGAAGCTGCTTACAGAGCAATAAGACAAGGCTTAGAAAAGGCAGAGTCTGTCTTGCTGGAGCCCTTTTACAGCTTTGAGATTTATGCTGAAGAAATTTACATGGGGAAAATTATGTCTGACATACAAAAATTAAGGGGGACTTGTGAACCACCTGTTCTTAATTGTGGAAATGTTTATATAAAAGGAAGAGGACCTGTGGAATCTTTCATGGATTACAGCATAGATTTAATATCATTTACTAAAGGCACGGGAAGCATAAGCTTAATGTACGGCGGATATGATTTGTGTGAAAATTCAGATGAAGTGGTAAATAAAATAGGATATGACAAAAAAAGAGATGTAGAGAATACATCAACATCTGTTTTTTGTGCAAAGGGAACTTCTTTTACTGTACCATGGTATGAAGCGGAGAAGTACATGCATACAATCAACTAAATAAAGGTAAATGCGTATGCTTTATGGAATGCAAAAAATTAATCACACAACCAATTTAGGTCCTGATAAAATATCAACTTATAACAACCGGCTCATATTTATAATATCGTTCAAAATTTTTCTACATTATCATATAAACAAACATATCAGCTGCTATTGCACCTGTTACAACAAATATGATCGGCATCTTCAGCCAGCTTAATACAATTGCTGTAAAAGCACCGACAAGCCCGATTGCCATATTTCCCTCATCTACCGACAAAACTCCTGGGAAAATCAATGCTGCCATTGCTGTATAAGGAATCAGGCTCAGGAACTTTTCCATATTTCTGCTTAATTTAATTTTTCCGATCAGCACTGCAGGAAGCATTCGAGGTACATATGTTACAATTCCCATTCCGATGATTAAAATCAATATCCTCATTCTCCACGCACCTCTTCCTTGTCTTTTACGATAAACATCCCAATACATGCGCCTGTCAATATAGAAAGGATAAGTGCCGTACTGGATGAAAAAAACATTCCAAATATACTGTTTATAATTCCGGTAATAAGCACCACCAAAAACAGCTGCATATTTTTTCTGATATTAGGCATCAGTATTGCTATAAATGAAGCATAAAAAGCTATTCCAAGGCTTTTAGATATGGTATCAGGCAAAACGCTAAGTGCGATGCAGCCTATTGCTGTGGAGGTTATCCATGAAATACCAAGAATTACATTGATTCCGAACAAAAATATATCATCATCCTCACCTTCCTCGCTCATGGAAAACAAGGCGAAGGATTCATCACACAAAACATAGGCTAGGGCCATTTTTTTATATAGTTTTGTTTCTTTTAATCTGTTCATCACATATGTACTCATTATCAAATGCCTTAGATTGACCAGAAATGTAGCAAATATAATTGCCGGAACCGATGCTCCCTGAACAAGCATGCCTATAGACATAATCTGGCTGGCTCCCGCAAATACGATTATTGACATCAGTATTGCCTGCCACGATTCCAAGCCTCCTTGTATTGCTATAATGCCAAAAGAAATCCCGACCGGTATGACTCCCATGCATATGGGTAATCCGGTTTTAACTCCAGAAATAAATCGTTTCATTCTTCAAAATATCCCCGCTATCTTTTAAATATAAATAAATATATTTTACTACACAAAAATAGGCAATGCAATTTATATTTTAATGATATTTGATTATAAATAATCTTGGCCTTTTAAAACTAAATTAACAATTAGTTGACAATGAAACTATATTTCTTTATAATAGTTTCAAAAGAAACTATTATAAAGAGGAGGATAGTTCAATGGAAAGTATCGGCAGATACAGTGCTGCCATATACAGACTCAGCCAAAGTATATTCAACCATAAGCTGAGTGGGTTAGAAATCAGCAGCGGACAATACGATTTTTTTCTTGCCATAGCCAAGAATGAAGGTATAAATCAAAAGGAGCTCAGCGCCAGTCTGTATGTGGAAAAATCAACGACTGCAAAAGCTGTGAGACAGTTAGAAAATAAAGGCTATATTTATAAAAGGCAAGTCGAGAAAGACAAACGATATTCTTCATTATATTTAACTGAAAAAGGCAGAAAGGCTGCGGCAGAGGTTAAATCCGTTTTCACCGAAATGCTGGATATTTATTCTAAAGATATTTCTGAAAATATGCTTGAAGATACAATATCAGTGCTGAAAAAGGTAATAACTAACTTACATGAAGAAAAAAATAATAATGATAGGTAACTGCTTACAATAATCAATAAATGAGTGTATAAAAATTAATATATTATCTGGTGCTAATCAGGGAGAATACTTATATCGGAGGTAATATTGATGGGAAAAGATGCACAATTTCAAAAGAAAGAGCCGCTTTGGACTCGGGACTATATTTTTATATCATTAGCAAGCTTATTTATTACCATGGGATTTCAAATGCTGTTGCCGGTATTACCCGTATTTTCAGCGGAGCTGGGAGGCTCAGATACTTGGGCGGGTATGGTTGTAGGAATTTTTACCTTTTCTGCGGTTTTGATGAGGCCGATTTCCGGTCGATTATTGGATAGACAAGGGAGAAAAGGAGTATTTATTTTTGGATTGATAGTATTTCTTGTATGTGTTGTGGCATATAATTGGACTTCAACAATTCTAGTGCTGTTAAGCATCAGATTTATTCATGGTTTTGGCTGGGGTGCTTCAAGTACATCCTCAAGCACCATAGCTTCAGATATAATTCCAAAATCCCGTTTAGGTGAAGGAATGGGCTATTTTGGACTGACAAGCACACTTGCTATGGCAATTGCCCCTGCACTGGGACTTGAAATTCTCAGCGGTTATGGATTTAACACTGTTTTTAATGTGTCTGCAGGATTTGTGCTGGTTTCCATTGTTATTTCTTTTGTCATAAAATATCATAAGCCTGACGTGCTTCCGGAACATGAAAAAGCAGGGATATTCGAAAAAACGGCCATTCTTCCTGCAATTGTGATTTTTTTTGTTACGATGACCTATGGAGCAATTGTTTCTTTCATAGCACTTTATGCAGCTCAAAGACAAATTGAAAATATAGGATTATTTTTTACCGTCTACGCTGTAGCTTTACTGATTTCACGCCCCTACTTTGGAGGCCTGACAGACAAAAAAGGAACTGCGTATGCGGTGATTCCGGGCATAGTTTTTGTAATAATTTCAATGTGCTTAATTTATTTTGCTAATTCTCTCACTGCTTTTCTTATTGCCGGATTTATTTACGGACTTGGATTCGGAGCAATTCAGCCTGCATTGCAGGCAATGTCAGTGCGCAACGTTGATCATTTAAGGAGAGGTGCTGCAAATGCTACTTTCTTTCTTGGATTTGATTTGGGTATTGGAGCCGGTGCCATCCTCTGGGGTCTAATAGCTGAAAAATTAGGATATCAGGTAATATATCTCTTATCCATTATTCCGGCTGTTATAGGAGCGGTAATATATATTAAATCAATAAAGAAGCCAAAATAATTCACAGTAGTATTTGATAAATAATTTATGGAGGACTTGATTTTCAAAAAGGCAATTTCATACAGAAAAAAGGCATCAGGGAAGTATATAAGAGCATATTTCAGCAAACCCGGATGCCTTTTTTATATTACGACGAATTTTACAAGAAGTAAAGCAGGGGCTTTTATGCCGATAACATTGACAATACCAGTTATAATAGTATAATAATAACATAAATCAAGCAGATGAATTTTATATTTATAAGGAGTTTCAATGCAGACACAAAAAAACAATGCCCCTGACATCATGAATTGTCCGGTTATAAATAAATGCGGAGGCTGCCAGATACAGCATTACAGCTATGAAAAACAATTAGAAGAAAAACAAAAGCAGGTCAATATTCTTTTAGATAAATTCTGCAAGGTTGAAAACATTATTGGAATGGAAAATCCATATTATTACCGCAACAAGGTTCATGCAGTATTTGATACAGACAAAAAAGGAAACATAATATCAGGAGTATATGAAGCAGGAAGCCACAAGGTTGTTCCCGTTGACAGCTGCCTCATAGAAGACCAGCGTGCCGATAATATTATAGTTACAATTCGCAAGATGATGAAATCATTTAAAATGAAAACCTATAACGAAGACACCGGAGTCGGGCTTTTACGCCATGTCTTAATAAGGACAGGACATAAAAGCAATGAAATAATGGTTGTGCTGGTTTTGGCATCTCACATATTTCCCTCGAAAAATAATTTTATCAAGGCACTGTTAAAAACTCATCCTGAAATAACAACCGTTGTTATGAATGTGAACAATAAAAAAACCAGCATGGTTTTGGGGGAAAGAGAACAAGTGCTGTATGGTAAGGGCTATATAGAGGATACCTTGTGTGATAAGGTTTTTAGAATTTCACCAAAATCATTTTATCAGATAAATGCCGTCCAGACAGAAATCCTTTACGGCAAAGCCATTGAATTTGCATCATTAAAGGGCATCGAAACCATAATTGATGCATACTGCGGAATAGGAACCATAGGAATAATAGCCAGCGACCATGTCAAAAAAGTAATAGGTGTCGAGCTTAACCGCGATGCAGTAAAAGACGCAATAACAAATGCCAGACGTAACAAAGTAAACAATATTTATTTCTACAACCAGGATGCCGGTGAATTTATGAACCAAATGGCCGCAGAAAAACAATCCGTTGATGTAGTATTCCTGGACCCTCCAAGGTCAGGCAGCACCGAGCAGTTTTTAGATGCCATGATGTCAATGAACCCAAAGAAGGTAGTATATATCTCATGCAATCCTGTAACATTGGAGAGAGATTTATCATACATGGTAAAAAGAGGGTACGAAGCAAAGAAGGCAGTGCCTGTTGATATGTTTCCTGGAACGGAGCATACAGAAACAATTTGCTTGCTTGAACGCACATAAAACATTGAAATTTACAGAGTTTTAGGTGGAATTACAGTAACCATAAGTCGTGGTACCCTTGAGAAGATAAAAAAGATGACATAGTCCCTCAAATGTAGTATACACAAGTTTGGGGGCCATACCAAATAGTCATGTATTGTGTAGCCTATTAGATAAAATATATATTGAGAAGAGAATATATGTTTGATATAATATATATAGTTAAGGGGAGGGTCGATAAATGGCAAATCAAATATTTGTGAATGGCACACAGATTACAGTGGCTACGATTGAAGATAAGGATTATATTTCACTGACGGATATGCTCAAAGCAAAAGATGGTGATTTTTTCATTTCGGATTGGCTTCGAAACCGAAATACAGTTGAATTCTTAGGTATATGGGAACAGATACATAATCCTGATTTTAATTATGGCGAATTCGCCATAATTAAAAGTAAGGCTGGTTTAAACAGTTACAAAATTAGCGTTAAAGAATGGGTTGCGAAAACAAATGCAATTGGCTTAAAAGCAACGGCCGGACGCTATGGTGGAACATACGCGTACAAGGATATAGCATTTGAATTCGGAATGTGGATTAGCCCTGAATTTAAAATCTATTTAATTAAAGAGTTCGAACGGCTTAAATCAGAGGAACAGAGACAGTTAGGATGGGATATCAAACGCAACCTGGCAAAAATCAATTATCGTATACATACTGATGCAATCAAAGAGAACTTGATCCCCATCGAACTCACCTCACAGCAGGTTAATCGGGTTTATGCAAGTGAAGCCGATGTTCTAAATGTTGCTTTGTTCGGTATGACCGCTAAACGGTGGAGGGATGCTAATCCTGAACTCAAAGGAAATATCCGTGACTACGCCAATGTTTCGCAGCTTGTATGTCTTTCAAATATGGAAAATCTGAATGCCGTATTTATTAGAGAAGGTATGTCGCAAAGTGAACGTCTTAAAAAACTAAACGCCATTGCAATAAGTCAAATGAAAATTCTGACAGAAGATCACAGAATAGCTGCGCTTGAGGAGGAAAGTCACCTACGTATGAAGTTAGAAACTGTAAATGGAGATTAAACTGAACTTCTGATTTGCTTATAAAATAATAAGGCAGGTATTCCTTATAAGATTAAGAAGGGGACTATGATTATGTACCCGTTTAGCCGACAAGTCGATATAGACGAAACGATAGAAGCTAATTAAACTAATAGATTAGGATTTCTGAATGTGAAAATGAACACTCAAGGGTTTTGCATATGGAAACATATAAAATAGATTAATGAAGACTATTTTCTTAAAAAGTACATAATGAGAATAACGCAAGGCAAGGCACTATAATCAAGGATTTTGGCGATGCTTATAAGCAACTGTTAAGAGCAGTTAATGAACTAAAAAAGGTGAAAATTCAGCTTATAATGGCACAAAATCAAGTTAAACTATTTAGGTACGCTAGTTAATGACTTGCTTAATGATTATGACTGCACAGACTTAGAAGAGATGAGAAAGAAAATTTCTTGGGAACTTTCGAGAGTTCAAGTTTTTTGAATATAATTTTTGATTATTACTATGAAGCAAAAATTAAGTCTGAAGAAATATTCCTTGCACTAGAGAAAATATGTGATGAGATAAAAGTTGAGGAGAGATTTGTCACATTGGATAACAAAAAGGATGCTGCATAAACGATAAGGAGATAACTTGCCTGTATGATATAATTTTTGTATAGTCAAGCGTATGAAGTTAAAAAGTGACAAATAAAGACTTATAGACTATTTTTTAAGAGATAAACCCTGCCGCCAAGACCTAACCAGTTTAAAGCGGCATATTTTTTGTATTCCAAAGACTGTGAAGATGATGGTAAAATTAGAGAAGGTTATATCCATTTAATACAAATGATGTTTATGAAAACATATCAAATCTACAATGTGACATATTGTGTAAAGATATTCAAATATTTTTTTTGATAGAGAAGAAAAGAACTTTTATATGAATCCATGGCTATATAAGGCGCTAAGAAGTGAATATAGAATTAAAATAGATCAGGGTATTCCTGTTAACCAAGAAAAATTTGAACAGTTTGCTAAAGACTTGGGTTATAAGAAATATTTTGTAGAATGTAAAGGTATTAATAAAAGAAAAATTGTAGATTTAGAAGGTAACTGGATTATAGGTAATTCTGGAGAGTTTAAAAAATAACAGTAGTTGTTGGATTTTGTATATGCAAAAGGTATTGTGAAGATGATGAAGATGGAAAAAGCTTTAGCATTTGTAGACCTTTTACGATTTAGCCAAATGGTAAGTAGGATTACAATAGGGAAGCGAGGATGTAAAGTAACTTTTATAATAGATGAGATTGATATAAATACAGTCTAATATTGATTAGTAATTGTGAGTATAATAGTCATAGCTTAGTGTCAGACGCCTATGGAGGGCAACGAGAGGAGGAACGTAAAGATATGAGTGAATTACCTTGGCCGAAGAAAGGTAAAAAATTATTTGTTAAAGGAGGGAATCATCATGAGTTTTCACATTTTGGATGGGGTGATGTAAAGACCCAGTTTTATGGTTATATGGAAGGATATAAATGTGCTGCAGATGAGCTAATTGATAATGCAATAAATAGTTGTGATATTAGAACACTTGATACTTTTATTTTTCCTATTTGCTTTTTATATAGACAGTACATTGAGCTTGCTATGAAGTATATATTCCTTTATTATTCAGGGCTAGAAAAAAATGAAAAAATATCTATGATTAAAGATGCTGGTCATGATATCTTGAAAATTTGGCGAAAAATAAAGCCTTTAATTTTAGAAGAAAATAGCAATGAGGAAAAGGAAGATGTAGCAGTTGTAGAAAGTTATATACTTCAATTTGACAAGCTTGATAAATCATCTTTTACTTTCCGTTATCCAATAAATAAGAATCTCCAAGGTGTTTTGAGTAAAGAGATGAGAATTAACTTGGTAAACTTAAAAGAATGTATGGATGAGCTTCAAAGCTTTTTTGAAGGATGTACAGGTAAGCTAGATGCTATTGCAGAATTCAAAGCAGAAATGTTAAGTGAATATTTTGAAAATATAAGTTATGAGGATTATTAGGGCTATTTGTTTATGACAACTCTGAATTTAAGAGTTTGTATCATATACCCAACAATTAGGTGAAATTTTTATTTTGGACGTAAAAATGGTAAGTAATGTTTACTGGTTCTTTCTTAGAGCCCATCCAACTAAAAATCATTATAAAATATTATTGAATTTTATACGGTTTGAATTTAGACTATAAATCTGAGCATTAAACAATCAATATTAGGAGGCAATTATTATGCTGACAATTGAAGATTATATTGCTTCAAGGAAGAAAAAAGACAAGCTGGATGAATTTGATTTCCAGAAACATTCAGAAAATATGGGAACAGTTATTCAATATGTCATGGATTATTTCAATCAATATTTAAATTTAGAAGATTATAGCTATGAACAGGTTAAAATGCAGCAGGCAGTGGACAAGTTTAAGGACAGAATAATTGAAAGTTTTCCAACAATGTATGAATTTATAATTTCGTATTATTGGGAAAGCAAAAAGCGCATAGATAAACTAATGTTCAAGGCAAGCGAAGAAATTGAAGATATTGAATTGTTTTACCTTCCTGAGGATGACCGAAAGATTGCAGAGTATGTATGCAAAAGGAAACTAAATGTTGCTCTAACAGAAGAACTATTAAACAATATAGCAGCGATGGCTAAGGAATACAGAGAAACACAAACAGAAGAGCCTTATATGTCTGATATGAAAGAACTTGACAATGCAATTTCAGATTGGGTTATTGAGGTTTTTAGAAAATATAAAGTGGATTTACTTGAGTATGCCAGAGATATTTCATATAAATTTTATAAAAAATATGTTGATGTGGAATATGACAGACAAACTGAAACCTTTTATCACATCAATAAATATGATTACAGATATCAGGACAATCCCTTCAACATTAATGACATATATAACAGAAACAGGCATCGTGAATTTATAGAAGGGCATAAAGGCGAGCTGGAGATGCTCATAATGTATTATTGGCTGTTTGAAGATGTCCATGACCAAGATTATTGGCCGGAATATGTGAAATTATGTATTGAAAGCGAAAGGGTCAATCTGGCAAAGAAGAAAAGAATACTAAAACCAGTGCTTGTTGAGGGATTGAATTATCCATGCGACATATATTCAAATATTAAATATATAGAAACTAAAAATGGGATAATGAAAGAAGATCCAGGACAAGATTATGTTCTTTCTATAGTATATGAAAAGACGAATGATGAGATTTGGAAAAGTAAAGACGCATTGGAAAATATGAAAAAAAATCTGCATGCAAGTTTCAAGCAGTTTGGAGCGCCAAGGCTGTTGGAGTTCCTATCACCTTATCGCACCCCGGATTATACCGAGGAGAAATTCTTTGAAAAATATCAAATGTTTGAAAAAAGTATGCGGAGATATACAAAGATGAAAATAGCTGTTATCAATGGCTATACAAAGAGAAGTAAGGATAAAGACTATTTGTTTTCAACAGTTAATGATATTGCACGCCTTAGAAACACCTGCAAGGAATTAAAGCTGCAGTTGAAATTGTCGGTTGATTTCACGGATTCAAATAGAAGAAATACAATAAAAAAAGATATGGATGATATGATTAATACCCTTGCATCTATGAGAAACTTTATAGTGGGAATTCATATAAATGAAATAGATTCATGGGGAACAAACAGTCATACATATCACAATGATAAAAGATATGAATACATAAATTCATTTGATTATCCAACATTATCAACACTTATGTCGGGGTTGGCAATTATTCTTCAAGACAGCAGACCCAGATACTTTATACCAAACACAGTAAAAAATTCGGAAAAATTAGAGATATTAATAGATACACTTTATCGGGTAGGCTGCTGTTTTGAAAGCGAGGTAACCGAGAATGAAAAATAATGTTGTTAGAGTTAATATTGAAAATGAGGAAGAATACATTAAATGGTGCAGGAGCCTAAAGTCTGAATTTAAAGGAAACCAGTATAATGAATTAATTAACAGACATAGCAGTGAAATTGAAAATAGGAAGGCAAGAGAAAAGGAAAAATATAAGGAATATTTGCCGTTTAGTGTTCAATATAAATTGAAGTATGAAAGGTATTCGACTAAAAGTACCGTTCTGAATATTGACGTTTCAGATAAGCAAAGGAATAGAGCGTATATATTTATGAACTGTTTTATGGAAGCGGTACAAGCATTAGGTGGGTATGTAAGTGTAGACCAACTAAATGGTGACAATACTGTTATTAGGTTTCCTCACTGTACCTTTGAATGTTCATTAATTGAAAAAAGAGGTAAATACAGAGACATTAAACCAGAAGGTATAACGACCATGAGACCGTCATATGACACGATTGATACAGGCAAACTTATCTTTAAGATTTATATATTAAATAAAGAAGGGAAACAACAAAATGAAATTATTTATGATGAGGAGCATTTTTTGCTTGGAATTTTGCTCTTGGTAATATATATGGACTTCCGGTCAGCGGTTTTGCTGATAATGGTGAAAAGATATTTCAAGCACAACGAATTGGTTCTGATATACTTACGGGAGGGGATTTTGGCCCCGAAGGCGGACTTGTCACAACTATTATATTATTGATTGCGATTTCTGCATTAATATTGAAATGGAGAAAAGATAACATAAATATATAGTGTCCTAAATTATAAATTTATCAATTTGCCGCCGAGCTCATGCGACATCTTTTTTACACATTCAAGGCATTGTCAAAGTGTTTATCTGGCTTTTAAGCAAAAAATAATTTCATAAGAAAGGAGTTGATACCTATCAGCGATAATAAAAATTTTCCTGAAAGAATTTTATTAGCTTATTTTTCTGGAACAGGTTGTACTGAAGAAGTATGTGAGTGTTTTGCAGAACAGCTGTCAAAATTAAACATTAATACAGCTAAAATGAATATAGCTGCTAATAATCCACATGATATTGGAGAGACAGATTTACTGATCATACTTTCACCTGTATATGGGTTTAGAATGGCTTCTATAACTGAAAAATGGCTTACTCAATTACCAATAATTAAAAATATACCTGCAGTTATTATTTCTGTCTCTGGAGGGGGTGAAGTTTCTCCAAATACGGCTTGCCGTGTAAAGTGTAAGCGGATACTTAAAAGAAAAGGTTATGACATCATATATGAAAAGATGATTGTTATGCCGTCTAATTTTGCTTTACAGGCAGAGGCAGGATTAAATCTTGATTTAATCAAGGTTTTACCTCTTAAAGTAAACAAGATTATACAAGATATTTTATCTGATAAAAAAAGGGTATCTCATCCTAAATTACAGGATAGATTTTTTGCAACCGTGGGAATAGGGGAGCATTTAGGAGCAAGATTTTTTGGAGCATTTATTCGAGTATCACAAGAGTGCAGCAAATGTAGCATATGTGCTGGTAATTGTCCTCAGAAGAATATTAAAATGGTAAATGGAATACCGAAGTTTGGTTTTCGTTGTATCTGGTGTTTAAAATGTATATATAACTGTCCTTGCAAGGCATTATCACCCAAAATACTAAAGTTTTCAGTATTAAAAAAGGGATTTAATGTGAATAAAATAATTGAAAACGCCAAAACAGATTGTTGCGAGACTGAAAATACATATGATGAAAATCCTCTTTGGCAGGGAGTTATTGACTACGTACGCAATGATGATTGAAATTTTAAAGTTATTTACTTAATAAATATAATTTGATGTTGCCGCAAAGGGATTGCCAGATATCTGTGACGTATTTTTTGACCACTCAAGGTATGCGGAGACTGTTGTATTGATAACAAGTATAAAAGATTGTTGGAAAATAGTTTTTAGGATAAAGAAGATTGGAGAGTTTATAATGGGAAACACAGATAAGTTTGAAATGATAGCTAATGTATATGATACTCCTGAAAGAATCAAAATTGCAAATATATCATCAGATGCCATTCGAGAATATTTGGTTGATACAAAAAGCAAGAGAGCTATCGATTTTGGGTGCGGAACCGGCCTTGTGGGAATGAACTTGTTAAACGAGTTTAGTTCTGTTCTTTTTTTAGATACATCACAAAATATGATTAATCAAATAAAGCAAAAGGTTTCTGGCTTAAATATTCAAAATGCTGATACAGTATGTTTTGATTTTGAAAAGGAAAGTTTATCGGATTTACATGCGGATTATATTTTTATGGTCCAGGTTTTACTCCACATTAGTGATGCAGAAATAGTTTTATCTAGATTATATGATGTTCTCAATGAAGGAGGACATTTATTAATCGTAGATTTTAATAAAAACGAACAAATTATTTCTGATATAGTTCATAATGGATTTGATCAAATTGAGCTAGCAAATATTATGACTAAAATAGGCTATAAGAATGTTCAATCCAGGACGTTTTATACCGGGAGTAAAATATTCATGGGACAGGATGCTTCTATGTTTATACTTGATTCTCAAAAATAAACTTTTATGACACAAAGTATTAATCTCTTTTCCCTTACAGAATATTAAGCTATATAATCGGAACAGATATGATAAAATGAGTTCCAGCGACATCAATATTACCCACTCGACCATAAGATTATGTTTTATGCTGTGTTTAGAACCTTAATATTTTCCTTGTTTTATGAAATGTTTCCCCTATTATATTAATGCTTAAATGTTATAATATTAACATTGATATAAAAGTTTAATAAATTCAGGGAGGATAAGATGAAAAAAAGTAAAAGTTTGGTTTCAGTTTTGTTAGTTGCAGTTATGATTTTAAGCCTTTCAGCTTGTGCACAACCTGCTGCAACTAATCAACAAAATTCTGAAGAGACAAAAGAATCGGCTGAAACCGATAAATCTTATGTGGATACTGTAAAGTGGGATGCAGTCTATGACGTTGTTGTTGTAGGTTATGGCGGAGCTGGTGCAGTAGCCGGTGTAACAGCAGCAGAGGAAGGAGCAAAAGTATTGCTTCTTGAGAAAGCACCAAAAGGAGAAGAAGGCGGAAATACAAAGTATGCAGCTCAAATTCTTCTGGCGCCTACTGACAGGGAAAAAGCAATAACATATTTTGAAGCTATTCGTGGCGGCTATGATAATCAAAGCGATGAAATTATTGAAACTATAGTGGATGGAAGTATGGCTACAAGAGATTGGCTGACAGCTCACGGAGCCAAAGAAATTATTGAGTATCCATTAATTGAATATCCTGAAGCCCCTGGTTCAGATGGAATCAGCTCAATTGTTATCGATAAAGAGGAAGCTTTTACAGGATTGTTCTGGCAGTTGCTGCAAAGAAATGTTGTAGAACATAAAGATGCAATAGATGTTTGGTACGAAGCACCGGGTACTGAATTAATTCAAGATCCTGAAACAAAAATTATTGTTGGTGTTAAGGTTCTAAAGGATGGGAAAATATTAAATGTTCGTGCACAAAATGGTGTTGTTCTGGCAACAGGCGGATTTGAAAACAATGAAACAATGGTAGAAAATTATACTCAGATGCCTGAAGCTTTCTCTAAAGGTGCTCATTACAACACAGGAGACGGTATAAAAATGGCTATGAAAGTTGGAGCGGATTTATGGCATATGAGCACACTGTCAGGTCCTGATTTAAACTTTAAAGATCCTGATAGTGAGATTTCATTTGGATACGGTATTCAGTTGTACGGTTTTAATAAAAAAAGTGTAGTATTTGTTGGATCTGATGGTACACGTTTTGTTAATGAAGCATTTTTCCCAAGACATGGACATATAAATAACAGTGGCACATGGGTTTCAATGCAAATTCCTTCACCTTCATTTGCAATATTTGATGAAGCTGCTCGTTTAGATGGTCCAATATATCCATCATGGAGCAAGGATAGTTCAGATGAAATTGCTAAAGGCTGGATAACAAAAGCTGATACACTTGAAGAGTTAGCAGAAAAAGTCGGAGTTAATGCTGATGGCTTAGTAAACCAGGTTAGCGAATATAATTCATATTGTGCTGGTGGCGATGACCCGCAACATGATCGTTCACCAGAAACTTTAATACCACTTTCTGAAAATGGTCCATATTATGCAATGAAACTTGTTCCATCATTTACTAATACACAAGGTGGTCCTGTTCGTAATGAAAATGGAGAAGTAATTGACTTAGACGGTAACCCTATTCCTCATTTATACAGTGCAGGAGAACTTGGTTCAGTATATGCAGATATATACAATGGCGGCGGAAACTTAGCTGAATGTGTATTCTTTGGAAGAATTTCAGGTAAAAATGCAGCTCAGCCTAAAAATGACACTCCGGTTACAGCTGTAGAAAATACAATACCTTCAGAAATAGAAAGCACAGCTGATGTTGCTTTAGGAGAAAATGAATATCTGGGAGAAGGTACTGGCATGGGCGGTACATTGCAGGTTAAAGTTAAGATGGATAAAGATAAAATTGAATCCGTTGAAGTAATAAATCACACTGAAACACCAAATGTATCAGATAAAGCAATATCAGATATACCGCAAGCAATAGTTGAGGCTCAGTCTGCAGATGTTGATACTGTATCAGGTGCAACTGTTACAAGCAATGCGATTATTGATGCTGTTAAGGATGCTTTAACTAAAGTTAAATAGCAATTTTGATTTTTTTAATTATAATCATCAGGAAATTCAAATAGTTAGTCTCTCCATTGCAAAACCCAAAATAATATTTGGGTTTTTCTTCTATTATAAATTGTAGTGTGTTATAATATTAACAATTGAGGAGCGATTTATATGGAGTCAAATGTTGATAGTATTAGTATTAATGATAATCTAAAATTCGGTAATTCATCTTTTGTACATAAACAATTTTTAAATGAAATAGTTACAGGTCAGAAAGAAGATTATGTAATTAGGTCATTGGAACATTTTAATGAAAAACTTAATATCAACTTTAATAACTATTATATATTGTTGACGGGTATTAAGAAAGAAATATATTTTAACGTGTACAATATTGGTGCGGCTGAGTATATGAGAATATTTACTAAAATAGAAGATATAATTTGCAAATATATGACTGATAACAACTACCCTTGTGAACTGTTTATGTTTGTTTATTTTAATACAAAGCAAATATGTATTATATTTAATCGCGGAGAACATTCAAATGAAGAAGTAGGACACTTAGCAGAATATATAAATGAAGTGATTCAAAAAATTTACGAGCAGGAAATATTTAAAGGTGATAAAAGATATTTCAATTTCACTGTTATGTCACCATTATTAGATGGTTATGAACAACTTGCACCAGCTTTTAAAAGGCTGCAAGACTTAAGTATGCTTTCATTTTTCCATAATAGTCATATTGTCATGACACACAAAAAAATGTCAGAGTGGAAAAAAGAGTTTACATATACACAAGCACATCATTTATTGACAGAAGTTGTTGAATCAGTTACTGTCGGACAAGTAAATTTATGTGAGAATTTATTAAAAGAGTTATTTTTGGAGCAAATGAGAACGGGATATAACATTAGCCTTTGTTGGGACATAATGACTGAAATAAAAAGACAAGTTTATAATTTAAATATAATATTTGACTTGAATTTAGATGAAGAAATTGAAAAAAAGTTTAAAATAAACACATATCCTAATATTTATGAAATGTATAGAACTGTTGATTATATATTACGAATATGCACAAGTGAAGTAGTTAAAAATGGAAAAGGTCTAAGCGGTATTTCTTTAAAGGCTATTAAATATATAAAGCAAAACTACAATAAAAATATTTCTCTTAATGACATAGCTGAACATGTTAAAGTAGTACCAAATTATTTAAGTGGAATATTTAACAAAGAAATGAAAATTAGCATTACCCAATATTTAACAAATATAAGAATAAATAAATCTAAAAAATTATTGATTGAATCCAATTTAAAAATATTTGAAGTAGCTAAATCAGTAGGAATAGAAGATTCAAATTATTATGGTAAAATATTTAAAAAACATGAAAATATTACTCCTTATGAATTTAGAAAGAAAAATAAAAATGTGTAGAAAATAAATAATTTTTCTTGATTTTTCTGCATGTGATGTGTATCTCTATACTAAATTAATACAACGAGCAAAAGACTGTTTGAATGTTCAATGAGGGTTTTTTATATATCAAATATTGCAGCAAAACTAAGCTTCATATCCGAAAACCGTAATTTGATTTTTACCTGCCGCACAGATTTCAATTTCTATAGCATCCAGCTGTACCGTATTTCCAAGACCCAGACCGGTATGTGTTCCCACAAAGGATGTTTGTAAATTATTGATTATCTCCCAAGGGTCAGATGCTTCCAATACCATATCGGTAATATCATGCTCAATCGGGTTGATTAAATAATTTGCAGATCCTATTATAGACAGACTTATTTCTTGTAATTCAATCCAGTCTGACTGGCTATCCGGCCGCCAGTAAAGGATCATCGAGCTGACACCTACAGCGAGGGTCAGGTTAAGACGACAATAATATTTTATTATAACCTGTTCAATTTCTAAATACTCGTATTGCGTTGGCAGCATGCTGTATTCCAGAACAAGTCTTCCTCTGGTCTGAGTGAGCAGAGCAGAGCTTAAAGAGGCCAGAGTCCCGTCGGAAAGCCCAACTGCATTATTAACATTAGTGAAATCGCTTCTGCCGTTATATGCAACTTGAGAGGCGGTTGCAGCACCGGAAGTATTACATGATATTTCCTAATCAGAAGTACTCAGCATAAGGGAATTACCGGCTGCAAGCCTGAAGGATAAAGGAAAAGCCTGACTTACAGTACTGAAAGGCTGTGATATTCTCAGAGATGAAAAATCGATATCGTCATCGCTTAATAAAATTGATGCGGCTAACGGAGCAGATACCTGAACAGAGGTTAGATAAATACTTTTTGGTGGTTCCGGTGTCCAAAGAATCGTCTTTGAAGGTTGTATACCATAGCTGTAATATTTAATGACATCAGAACTTTCTGTAGCAGTTAACAGGATTTGAGGGTCAGCTTCCCCTATGTTATTTGCAGATAGAATATTATTTTTCATTAAATAGCTCTCCTTTAATTTCCTGTCAAAGCATTAAAGCTCATAACCTAAAAGAGTAATATTGACTGTCCCTTCGATATCAGTTGTAATGGAGATTGTCTCATCCGGATTAAATTCAATCGGAGAGGAAAAGCTCATGCCATATGTGGCAAGAGTACTGGTAAGGGCCATTGACATAAAGGCAGCATTACTTCCTCTGTTTAATTGCACAACAACAGGGGCAGGGGCAGAAACCTGCAATGCAGTCAGGAAAATACTTTTATCAGTATCGGGTGTCCATATAGGTGTATTCGTCTGAAGTGTGGTAAAGGTTTGAAACAAAACAATATCAGAGGGATATTCTCTTGTCAGCAGAGGATCTTCTAAATTAAAAACGATACTCATAAGCTTTGTATTGTCGCCCATTAATACACTCCTGTCAATATATTTTAAGGTTTATATTATATATTATATTAGGCTGCACTATATTATATGAACTTTTTTAAATGTGCAGCCTGCTTTATGTTGGACTGAAAATAATTCAATACCCCTATAAATATAAAGAAATAAACTTTACCAATATAGGAGATTCTTCAACAGGAGCATATGCCACTGTCAATGTAAGGATTCCCGGCTCAATGACATAATTAATACCCGGCTGAATGACTCCGTTCACAAAAAGATGGTTATAAGAAGCTTGATCAGGGTCTATAATCCCCCTATCTCCATAAACAGTTAATTCGTCCGCATCGGTATAAGTTTTTCCTCCGTTTGACAAGGTATTATACTGGCTGGTTTCTGCTTTAAGCAGTTGATTATCATCATTCTTGATTACCAAATATTCGAGAATAATCGGTACATTTTTTTCAGGAGGCTCTGACACGGTCAGGGTAAGAAGACCGGCTTCTACATAATAATTAGTTTCCGGCTGCAATACTCCGTTAATAAAGAGATTAAAAAAGGATACATCATTTGGGTCAGGTATACCATAGTTTCCGTATACTAATAATTCATCGGTATTTGTAAATTCTTTTTTGATACCATTTGAAACAGCATTATATTGATAATCGGAAACATCAAGGATTTTACTTTTTTTATTATAAAAAGAGCCGGTGACTTCTGCCAGTAATACAACTGTATTCCCGGAATTCAAAGTTCCTACATCCCAGGTTATTATATTATTTTCTTGATATACAGTGCCCTTGGTAAAGCTTATGGGGTTAAAACAAGTCAACTCATCCGGCAGTAAGGCATCTGTCATTATAACATTACTGGCCGGGCCATGCCCATAATTGGATACTCTTATTTCAACTCTCCAGGTATTAATTTGATTTGCATTAACCTCTGAGGGACCCGATACAATGTACTTCTCAATCGTTAAATCACCAAATATGTCAGGACAATCAATATTTCCGTGAATACCGGTTAACCTCTCGGGAGCAGATACAGTCCTGATAACCTCATTGCTGCAGGCATAAGTCCTTAAATGTTTTTTGCATCTAAAAACCTTGGCAGGACATGGCGAAATTATATCAGATATTACACATGAATCCGAATCTGAGCCCTTGGCAATCGCTCTGCTTAGTGGGCGGCATCCGGTAGTATTGAAAAAACCATCAACCTCAATAACGGCTGTCAGGGTTTCACAGGGCAAAAGCTCTTCGATATCCCATATAACAGAGTTATCGGAGACAGATATTATGCCCGATGCTATATAATTAATTATTATATTCTTAAATTCATCCAAAAGAATATAGTCTATAACAAGGAGATTTTTCATAATTTCATTGCTTGTGTTAGTAATATTCAGTGAAAAAGTCCATTTTTTAGTACAGTCTGAAAATGTCACCATGGAGTCATTTAAAGCATGGGTCTCCAATAACAGTCGCTGTTTTACCATATTCGCACTTGGAGAAACTACTATTTGAAAATCCTGAGAAGGATTAGAAAATATTTCTTTTGTATACATACACCCCGCTCCTAAGGCAATACCTAAAGCTTTACATCCGTTCAGGCAGAAACAGCCTGCGATATCTACCATAAGAACTGAGGTGTCAGATTCTCTTAGCGTATCAATTTTCCAAAGAATTTCATTATCTGATATTTTTACTGCTCCATGAGAAACACTGATGGTTTTTATACATGTGATACAATCAATGAATAAAATATCTCTTATCAGAATACAAGATACAGTATTGATGCTGAGATTAGATATCTTTATTTCAATCCTCCATGTATTGAATGTACCGGCATTTACTTTTGCAGGACCTGAAATTATTGTTTGAGTGAGATCCAGACCCTGACTGACATTGATGGGGTTTGTGCAAATAATATCGGCGCTTACAGGACCTGAGACAGTATTTCCGGATGCCATACTTCTGTCGATATGACGAGCTCCCGCTGCCTGAAAGAAACCCTGTACCCTGAATTTAGCAGCAGCGGATTCACCCGGGTTCAGAGTACCGATATTCCAGGTAATTGTCCCCTCCTGTATCAATATGATTCCGCAGGAGACGAAGGTGTTTTTTATATCAGTGATTACATCCAACAGAATTGTATCTGTTGCAACAATATCTGTAATCGGTATATGGCTGATATTATTTACTGTTAAGGTAAAATCCCAGATTTCTTTACAACCTGAGGGAATACATGCAGGTCCGCACAAAAGAGCGCTCTCCAACCGAAGGTAATTATTTATATTATCCCGTACATAAATACCTGTATCTGTCACAGGACCGCCGGAGATTACGCCGGAAGGAAGGATACCTTCAACTGACGCAGAATTAAGCTTTGCTGATTTTGTACCTTTATCTTCAAAGGTAATAAAAGATATAATAATGGCAGAACCCTTTATAGGTACATCTTCCGTTTTAAGAATGAGAAGTCCCTTTTGTATTTCATAGTTAACCTTTGGCTGCAGCACTCCGTTAATAAACAATCCGAAATAAGAGACATCATCAGGATCAAGAATGCCTCTGCTGCCATATTCAGTTAATTCATCATCATTTGTATAAATTTTTTTGACTCCGTCGGACAGAGTATTATATTGATAGATATCTGCATTTAATAAATTCTTTTCATGGCTGAAAGAAAGTTTGTTAGCTTCAATCATAGTGAACACCTCAAAATTAATACATATTTTATTATCTTATCTATTGAATAACAAGCAGGTTATATATGAAAAGGGATGTACGATTATAGCACATCCCAAATTTGATAGTTAAGTTGTTACTGTGGTGTCAGAATCAGAGATTGGAGCAAAGTTAGTTACAATCAGAGTGATTGGAGCTCCAACCGGTATCGTAGCTGCATCATTAACAATAACTTGTGAACCATCACCGCTGACTGTATACAGACTGGATTGCTGCAATACACCGTTGATAAACAACAGATAATATCCATTGTCTGTAGCGACAATCGTAAGATTACCTGTCATGACGTCGCCGGCATCGTCTATAAACTTAGTTGCCGGAATTGTAAGAACATCGTCTGTTCTGTCAACTTCCTCCAGCAGATAGAAGTAATTTTCAATGTCCGGGTTAAGAACGACATCAGTTGTAGTAGCAGCATCAATTGCAAGTTTAAATAATTGGGTAGCCATTTTCGGATCATCCTTCTATTTATTTGTAAATTGCTTTACACCTCATTATATTGTACAAGGTGTAGATTTGTTACATATTTCGACAAATGTGATGAAACTTATGTATAATAGAAATAATAAAACAATCATTAACTACTGTGTTATTACAAAAAAGCAGACGAGGTTCTATAAAAGAACCTCATCTGCTTTTTTACGTTGTCAATACCCGTAATCCCCAGGTAAATTATAATTCATTATGCTCAATAAGCAAAAACTGACAATACTAAATATAATTTATTCGTATATAATCAGTCGATGATTTACATTGACTGATTATATAAATAAATTAATATTTTTGCTCTAATTCATTTAAGAACTTATCTAATTCTTTTTCTTCCATATGGAATCCGTGCTTATCCTCCGGATATTCTCCGGTTCTGACATCCTTTGCCCATGCACCATATGTTTCGGAAGCAAATTTTAATAAGTAAGAGTATGTTTTAGCATGGGAAGCAGGATTAGCCATTAGTCCGAATAAGTCCGCATCGACCATTTCACTGCCGTCGCATGCGCCGCCGGCCGCAATAGATATTACGGGAACACGCAGCTTTTTAGCGATAGCATTGCTGACTTCGATAGGTGTCAGCTCAATGGACATTGCTTTCATACCGCATTCCTGATATTCATAAGCTTGTCTGAAAACTTTCATGGCGTCTTCAGAAGTCTTGCCCAAACGTTTATAGCCGCCGTATGCGCCCATCGTCTGCCAACCGGAAATGGCACCAACATGCCCGTATACGATTACATAGTTCTTTGCTACATACTCCAGTGTCTCGTTGTTGATACCCATCGGCAGTATAGAATCAGCACCTGCTATATGGAATTTAGAAAAGTTTGCTAAGGCATCTTCCTTTGATGCGAAAGCTATTGTATCAGCAACATAATTGATATGGATGCGTGGTGCAACACTGCGGTTTTCTCCAATCCATTCCATCGAACGTTTCAATGCCTCTTCTGGTCCTATTCGTCCGTTTGACGGAGGAAGCCGGCAAATATCTACACCGGCCATATCAGCAGCCATTGTAAACATTGGACCCAGCATGCTTGGACAATGCTGTACGATGTGAGTACCCTCATCCTTCAGTTTTTGCAGATAATGAATAGTCTTACGTCCTTTTTGACTAAGTGACATTTTGGAAAATGGGCTAAACATTTTGTTCATTTCTTCTTTTTCCATCTTTCTTTTCCCCTTTCATAGTTGTGATTATTACACAATATTTAATTATTAATACTATCAAAAATTAGAATTTATTATAATGGGCAAAATTAAGTATTAAATATTATTAATTTTAATAATTGTAAAAGTAATTTAAAAGTGATATAATGAAAGATTAAAAAGATGTTTGTCAGTATAAATTGACACAATTAAATGAATGGTCAAAGGTAAAATGAATTTAACGCCCTCTGCTATTGCGCAAAATTTACCTATGATCAGCTTATCGCCCAGAAATTCATAATGATGATCTATGTGATAATAAAACTTCTCAGGAGACTTTTTATTATCACTATAATAAGTATATTCTCCAATTTCTACGTTTGTCCGTTTAGGCAAATTAAAAAGCGTTTCAGTTATGAAAAAATCGTACTATTGTTAAAGCTTAAATGGTGGAACTGGTATGAAGAGAAAATATTTAATAATCTTGAAATATTAATATCAAGGGATGGATCAGATTATCTGATATATAATTAAACTAAAAGTCAGCAAGACCGAAGAATAATAAAGATATGCGGACTTTAAAACAATTAAACGATATTTAAAAGCTCAGCAATGTCGTTAATGGTATATGTAGCGCAGGTACATGTAACATTTTCGCTATGCTGATAAAAGCAGGAGTCGATTCCGGAATTCATTGCCCCTATTATATCGGAAGTGGGGCTGTCTCCTACCATTATTATAGAGCCATTGGGAACCATGCCTGTGTTTTTGATACAGAATTTAAAAAAACACGGGGATGGTTTTTCATATTTTATTCTGTCTGATATAAAATGTCCGTCAAACAAGTCGATAATGCCGGCATTTGACAGGCGTTTTAATTGTGTGCTATATACACCGTTAGAAGCTGAGTATATTTTCTTTCCCATTTTTTTAAGCTCAGTCAGGGTGTATTTTGCATGAGGAACGAGCCCGGAGGAGTTATCAAGGTAGCGGATGCCCATAGAAGTTATGATTTATTTTCGACTGCAAATCCTCTGGTAATATATCCGTCTAAAATTTGGTCATAGTCCATATGTGGTCTTGGGTCATATTTTTCATAGATTTCAACTTGAGAAAGGTTTATATTTTTAAACTGTATGGGAAGACCTGCACTACTATAAAAGCTTGAATTTGTCTGTAGCTGAAAATGTAAATGTGGCTCTGTTGAATTTCCTGTGTTTCCACATTTAGCAATACATTGTCCTCTTGAAACAACATCTTTAACTTTTACAGTTATGCTGTCCTTTTTTAAATGAGCAAGAGTGCTGTACTCTCTGTCAGCGTGTTGGATTACAATATAATTTCCGGCAATATGCCTTGCTCTTGAAAAAAATCTGCTTTTTGGGAAAATTAAGCTGTCACTGGCGTTGTTTACAACCTCAACGACTACACCGTCAGCGGGTGCCAGTATGTCTTTGTCATAACAATAATAGCTATCACATTTATTAAATTCTCCATTATATGATTTTCCGTTTTCATCCAAAATAACAAAATCATAAGCGTATCGTTGTGTTGGGATATCCCAGGAATGAGAGTATTCTTTTGTGTAACAGCCATTTACGGCAATCCATTTATTATTGAATGGCAATATATATTCTACTTCATTTTTATAGTTATCTACCGAAGGCATATTGCCTTTAAATCTATGTTTTACCTGAAATAAACCTATGATTTGCATAAGTGAACACTTGAGTACAGAAAAGTCTAATGCTAAATCTATGAATACAAGCGAACAAAGCAATTTAAAAATCATTAAATCACTAAAAAAAGTTATTACTAAACTTACTAAAGCTATATATTTTGAAACCTTAGAAAAAAGATATAGATAGTACAAATTGTTCCTCCTTCACATACACATCATATATAAAATACCACAGGGTGAACTTTCCACTGCCGCCGTTCAAAAAATTTGCATATCGGCTATTTTTATATCTATTTTACCATAGTTCGTAGGCTGTTTCAATCATTTAGGTGTGAATTATAGGAGTAATTGATATTAGCTTATTATTTTGACAGCTTATTCATTAGACATCAGAAGAAATGCTTTGAATAATTAATTTACCTTTTTATTATACTAAGGTCATATAAATTAATTGGAGGCAATTTATGGGAATAAAAACACTGAAAACTGAATTAAGATCTGCCGGCGGAACATACAAGGTTGAATGTACGGCAAGAAACAAATCATTTATATTGGATGAACCTGAAGAAATGGGCGGTTCAAACGGAGGGATGAATCCGGGAGAAGCATTGCTGAGCGCTTTGGCCGGCTGTAAATATATGGTTGCCAAAATGACCTATGAAAGATGCAATATTCATCTGGGTGACATACAAATAGAAATGGAAGGTGAAATCGACACTGATGCACTGCAGAACATGATTCAAGGCAATAATGCAAATGTAGATTTAAGAGTCGGATTTAAGAAAATAACTACAAAGTGGTTTATTGATGCAAATAATACAAAAGAAGAGATTGAAAAATTTGTGGATTTTGTAGAAAGCCGCTGTCCGATGAAAGATACAATTGAAAGAACTCCAGAATTAAATGTCGTAATCAATGGAGCTAAGAACCTTACCAGAGTATAAGAAACAGGACAGCGGGACGAACAGCCAACAGCCGAAGCCAGCGAGCCGGCGGGATGTTTCGTTTGGCGGTATTATTAATATAGAAAAATTTCAGAAAAACCGTTTGTACATCGAACGGTTTTTCTGAAATGTGATGGAATAAAGAATCGGAAGGCAATAAAATTATATAGATAAAGCAGCCAAATGAGTATATACTGTAAATATTACTTGAAAATATTACACGTTGGAGAGGGTGAAATATTTGCAGAATATAAATACCATATGGATTATAATATGCGGCTGCTTTGTTTTTTTCATGCAGGCCGGATTTGTATGCTATGAGGTGGGATTTGTCCAGAGCAAGAATGTGATTTTTGTTGCAATAGAAAATTTGCTGACATTTATGATAACAACCGTCGGATTTTGTCTTTTTGGATTTCCGCTTATGTTCGGCAAAACCTATCATGGGATTATAGGAAACAGCTTTTGGTTTTTCAGAGGCATTTCCGAAGCTTCACCGTTAGGATATTCATTTGTATTTTTTCAATTAATGTTTGCGGCAACAGCGGTTACAATATTTGCAGGCTCCATGTCAGAGCGGGCGAAGCTGCTGCCCTTGCAGATTGCGGCATTTATTAGCGCCGTGTTCATTTTCCCGGTTTACGGACATTGGGTTTGGGGCGGATTGTTTCTGAATCAGGGCACATGGCTTTCTGACTTAGGATTTATTGATTTTGCAGGAGCTACGGTTGTTCACACAACAGCAGGCTTTATAGCTTTAGCCGGGTCAATTGTTGTGGGGAAAAGAATAAAAACAAAAAATGGCAAGTCAAATATTCCGTTCGCTGTCCTGGGTGTTTTCATCCTATGGTTTGCGTGGTTCGGGTTTAACGGCGGCAGCATCCTTGCTTTTAACGATAAAGTGGGGCTTATACTGCTGAACACTAATTTAGCGGCAGGCTCCGGAATGCTGGGGGCGTTGATGATGAATATGCTTCTCCAAAGAAAGGGAGGGTATTTAATATCAATATTTAACGGTGTTCTCGGCGGACTGGTTGCTATTACTGCGGATTCCTATTATTTAGAACCGATTGCGGCCTTAGGGATAGGGTTTCTGTCCGGCATGATAGTTGACTTATCAAGGTATTTATTGGATAAATGGAATGTCGATGATGCGGTCGGTGCAGTTCCCATACATTTATTTGGAGGAATATCAGGAATATTGCTGCTGCCGTTTTTTATGAATGCCGAATATTTACATACAGGCAGCAGAATCAGTCAATTCCTTGTTCAAATCCTGGGCTTGTCGGTCAATTTTTGCTGGGCTTTCGGAATGGCATTCTTAATGTTTAAAATAATTGACAAAAGTGCAGGGCTGCGTGTTACAGCGGAGGAAGAAGAAAAGGGTCTTAATATCGTAGAATTTTCTGATATTTATTCCTGGGAAAAATACATGGAAATCTCCGGCTATGAGACGGAAATCAAACAGAAAAATGATTTGCTCAGAAAGCAGGCACGATTATTGACAGTTACAGAGGAACAGGAAAAAACCAAGCTTGCCAGAGATTTGCATGACGGAGTGGGGCAAAGTCTGGCCGCACTTAAATTAATTCTCGGCATGACAAAAAAACAGCTGTTAACATCAGATGCTGAGATAAAACAGGAAAAACTTCTGAAGAATACAGAAAAGGCAGTAGTTTTGGCGGAAAATTCCATGGATGAGATTCGAAATGTCTTGAATAATCTTAAGCCTGAGCAGCTGAAGGAAAATGGATTGACAGGCGGGCTTGAGGCTATGGCAAAGGATTTAAATGAAATGAGCAATGTATCTTGCAAATTAGAAATCATGAAGCCGATTCCGCATTTTGATGAGACTATAACACTTAATATTTACCGGATTATTCAGGAGGCACTGACCAATGCAGTAAAACATGCAAAGGCTCAAAATGTGGTTATTTCAGCCGGTGCTGAAAGTAAATATGATTTTTATGATTTTCAGATTGAAGATGACGGTATAGGCTTCAATACTGAAAGCAAAGAGTACGGAGTCGGAATTCCGTCAATGAGTGACAGGGTAAAAATGCTGGGAGGGCAATTTAAAATTTTAAGCGGAGAGGGCAAGGGAACCAAGGTTGTTGTGGAGGTGCCGATTGATTAACGATAAAATTAAAATTTTTCTGGCTGACGACCATAAAATATTGAGAGAGTCATTGATTATGCTTCTGGGACAAGAAAGCGACATCGAGGTGGTCGGAGAGGCTCAGGATGGAATTGCGGTTGAAGAAGAGGTTGTTAAAAAAACAGTTGATGTATTGATTTTAGATATTTCAATGCCTAAAAGAAGCGGAACTGACGTTGCAAAAAATCTTTTAAGACAGCTGCCTGATTTAAAAATAATATTTTTAACCATGCATAAAAGCGAAGAACTTTTAGCCGAGGCCTTCATCAACGGGGCTAAGGGCTATGTGCTCAAGGAAAATGCCTTTGAAGAGTTAATCAAGGCGATTCATGCTGTTATGGAAAATAAGGTATATGTTTCTTCATTGCTTGCTCCGACCTTGCTTCACGGTTTCCTTGAAAATGAGAAAAAAGGAAATGCTCTTTCAGTCAGAGAAAGAGAAGTGCTCAAATTAATAGCAGAAGGCTACAGCAACAAGGAAATTTCAAATATGCTGATGATTTCCGTTAAAACAGTGGAAACTCACAGAGCCAGTATTATGAGAAAAAATAATTTTAAAAATATTACGGAGCTTGTGCTGTATGCGGCACGAAATCATTTGATAGAGATATAATTAAAACAATGTACGCAGAAAAGTATAAAATAAGGTTTTTCCCCGAATAAAATAAGGGTTTTACGGTATTCCTGCAAACCCCTTATTTTTTTATAATTAAATGTGGAGGCACCAAAGTGTCTCCCGTTAAAATGAAGGGAAGTGACTTTTATGATTAACAGCGGAGATACCGCATTTATCATTATTTGTGCTGCGTTGGTCTGTTTAATGACCCCGGGACTTGCATTTTTTTACGGTGGGCTGGTGTCCAGAAAGAATGTTTTGACAATAATGATGCAGAGCTATATTTCTATGGGTATTGTAACAATTATTTGGTTTACTATCGGATTTTCACTTGCATTCGGACCGGATGTGGGAGGCTTTATAGGAAGTCTCAAATATGCATTCCTAAACGGCGTGGGATTGGCACCCAACCCAGACTATGGCGCAACCATTCCATTTATAACATTTTTCAGTTATCAACAGATGTTCGCAATTATTACACCGGCACTGATTACAGGTGCATTTGCAGATCGTGTAAGCTTCAAAAGCTATTTGATTTTTTTAGTGGCATGGAGTATTTTGATTTATGTACCTGTTGCTCATTGGGTTTGGGGCGGAGGCTTTCTGCAGAAAATGGGCGTTGTTGACTTTGCCGGCGGAATGGTAGTTCATGCCAGTGCCGGACTTGCTGCTATAGCATCGGTATTGTTTGTGGGAAAGAGAAATATGTCTGCCAACCAGGACAGGGAGCCTCATAACATCACTCATGTGGCTTTGGGTACCGCTTTGTTATGGTTCGGATGGTTCGGATTTAACGCAGGCGGAGCCTTGGCTGCAAATTCCATAGCGGCTATTGCTTTTATAAATACAGATATTGCTGCTTCTGTAGCAATGATTACATGGCTGTTTATATCATGGATCAAGGATAAAAAACCAAGCTTTTTAGGCGCCCTGACAGGTGCTGTGGCAGGACTGGCAACCATTACACCGGCTGCCGGCTATATAGAGCCCTGGGCTGCCGCAATCATCGGGTTATTAGCAGGATTTGTGTGCTATTATGCCGTACAATTGAGAATTAAGCTTGATTGGGATGATGCATTAGACGTATGGGGAGTCCACGGCGTAGGCGGAATTTTAGGAAGTATCCTGACAGGCGTGTTCGCAGTCGAATCAATTAACGGAATCGGCGGATTGATTAACGGAGACGTACATCAATTTCTCATACAGACAGCAGGAGTGCTGATTATTTCAGCCTATGCATTTGTAGTAACATTTATAATTTTAAAGGTTGTTAATAAATTTGTTCCGGTACGCGTTTCAGAATATGAAGAACAGAGAGGTCTGGATATTTCCATCCATCATGAGGAAGCATACAGATAAAAATATTTATAAAATAACACATATGTTTTTCAGGCTACTCTAAAATATCAAAATATAAAGGCTGTTAAATCTCAACTCCATTTGAGTAAATTTAACAGCCTGATATTTTATTAAGGCTGGACATTTCCGGCTCGGTCACTCATCCAGCATCTTGAGTCCGGCAAGCCCGTTAATTTCCGGAACCGACATTGAATATGCCTCAAAAAACACATTTGTACTTGCCCTTGTCAGAGGAATCATGGCGCCGGATACAAGCTCGATTTTGCTTGTGTCTTTATTAACCTTGTGTATTTTATGCACATTAAATACATTTACCATATATCCGTTGCAGCATCTTACAAAATATTTTCCGTTAAGTTCTTTTCCTACCTTGCCCATGCGTTTCGATACAGTTTCAGTGTCGCCGTTTTTAAGGTGAATTACGGTTTTGTCATTTTCGGTGCTGATATATTCTATATTTTCATGAAGAATTTTGAGCTCGTTATTATGTTTTTTTATAATATATTCTCTGTGCGGGCAGGTACCGGAAAGTTCATGATTTTTAAGCAGCTTTTCATTAATTTCATCCGAGGTCGGAGGAAAGCTCATGCTTCCGAAAATCAAGTGTGAAGAATGCCGGTCGCTGTAGCTTCTGATTATATATGACGTCTCATTGTTTATGCATGCTATATAAAGTCTGAAGCTGTCATCAAACAGATAATTTTTTATAAATTCAGGTGAATTCGAGGCGTCATGAAATTCAAAGGAAATGTCGTTTTCCATAAGCGGAGATGTTAATGCATCTCTGATTATTTTCTGGTCTGTAAGTCTGCCGTATAGTGCTATTTTCAACATAAATATCATTCTCCTGTGCGGTCTGTATTTTGTATCAGTAATTGCAAATATTAATCCCAAGCTCTGAAAGGCCAAGAGCTTTGAGATAATTTCTTAAGCCGGATTTTGATAAAGGTATTACTGCACCTGACTTCAGCTGTATTGCATTCCAGTCTTCACTCATTATATGCATATTGAAGAGATTTACCATATATCCCTTGCTGCATTTATAAAAATAACTTTTATTCAGCTTTTTTCCTATTTGAGTTAAGCTTTTTGTTGTTTCTATGGTATCTCCATTATTCAGATGAATAAAGGTCTTTCTTTTTTTTCTGTGAATATATTCTATCTCCTCGTGCAAAATCTTGTGAAAATTCCCGCCCTTCCTTAAAAGGTAGGTTCCGTAAGGACAAGTGCACGTCAACGGATGATTTTTTACAGGCATTTTATCGAGCTCATCATATGTCAGGGGAAATTCAACGGCTCCGCTGATATAACGTGAGGTTTGTAGTTCGTAGTTATTGTATATCTTAAGCATGTATGAGATTGTATTGTTTTGGCATATCATATAAAGATTAAAGCTCTTAAACAGAGAATCCTTTATAAATTTAGACGAATCAAAGGACTCATGCATTTTAAATTTAATTTTATTTTTATTAAGATGCTGTGACAATACCTCTTTCATCTGTTTTCGTTCTGCGGTGCTGCCATATAACATTATTTTAAACATTTTTCTCTTCCTTTTATTTGATTCATATGTACTGCTATGGTATCGCTAATGCATGGCTTGCCGGAATTATGCGAGGCTTTGCACAAATGCAGGGCGCATATTTAATGAATGAATATTAATACTTAAAAATTGTATAATAATCGAAAATTTTTTGCCGCAGCTCTTTTAATAAAAACCTGTATATTTCAATGAAAATTACTCGACTAAAATAAATTTTTCGAGATTTTGAGAAGATAAAGCAGAAAATGTCGCAGACTACGTAAAATATTTTATGCATAAAGTTGTTCGCCGTATCCCTTGTACTTTGGTGTACAACCATAATATGCAGCAATGCAGGTTTTGCGGAGCACATACCTAATGAGTGAATATTAATACGTAAAAACTGCATAATAATCGAAAATTTTTGCCGCAGGTCCATTTAGCAAAAACCTGTATATTTCAATGAAAATCACTAAGCTAAAATAAATTTTTCGAGATTTTGAGAAGATAAAGCAGAAAATGTCGCAGACTACGTAAAATATTTTATGCATAAAGTTGTTCGCCGTATCCCCTGTACTTTGGTGTACAACCCATAATATGCAGCAATGCAGGTTTTGCTACAAGTATATCTGGTATACAGACATATGAAGAGAAATAATTAAGTGTTTGTCTGTTGAAAAAGACAGAATAATAACAAAGATAATCTCTTGATGATATAGTCATGTTGTGATATAATTTGACTACAAATATATTTAAAGAGGTGATATCATGGGAGCAGCAATAAGACCGTCAGCAGATTTAAGAAATCATTACAGTGAAATTTCAAAACAGTGCAAAGAATCAAGAGATGCAGTTATTATTACCGTAAATGGACGAGGTGATACAGCAGTTCTTGGGCTGCAGGATTATTATCAGATGAAATCTGAACTGGAACTACTGAGAACACTTGCGGAAGCAGAGGATGATGTTAAAAATGGAAGAATATCATCTATGCAGGATTCATTTGACGATCTTCGTGCATCTTTACTGGAAAGGAAGAAGTAATGAAGTATAAAATTTTACGAACGGATAAATCTGAGGAACAGCTTCGCGAAATCATTTTTTATATTGCAGATGTTTCAGGTAATGTTGATATTGCACTAGGATACCTGGATAAGATTGAAACAGCAATCAATCGTCTCCAGGATTTTCCTGAGTCAGGAAGTATTCCCAGATATTCGATTTTAAAAAAGCAAGGATATAGAGTGGTGATTGTTGAAAGGCATCTTGTGTTTTATAAGATAAATGAGGAAGATAAGTTAGTTATTATATATGCTGTTTTGGATGGAAGACGAGAATACCGTAATTTAATATAAGAAGTGTCCTTGGCATTTTAAAGATATCTAATTATGTAAGTAAAAAGGACTATATTATTTGATTCATATGTACAATTATGGTATATGGTAATGAATGTCTTGCTGCGATTATGCAGGTTTTGCTACAAGTATCGCTGTTATACAGCATAAAGGGAGATGAGTGTATACTCTTTACCTATTGAAAATACTCGATATATAGTATATAATGGATTAAAATGTCAGATAATCTGTTTAAAGCGGGTCATAATTATGAGAGCGATTACATTTATAGATGCGGAAGTTGTTCAGGAAACAGGAAAGATAGCGGACTTCGGAGCTATAAGGTCCAACGGTGAGAGCATGCATGATGCTTCTTTGGATGCTGTCAAAAAGTTTCTTCGTGAATCTGATTTTTTGTGCGGACACAATATTATAGAGCATGATATGAAATATTTGAATAAAAATATAGGGCAGTTCAGCTGTGCAGGTGTTATTGACACCTTGCCTCTGTCTGCCCTTTTATTTCCTCAAAGACCGTACCATGCACTGGTAAAGGACGACAAGCTTCAGACGGACGAGCTTAATAATCCCCTGAATGATTCCAAGAAAGCAAGAGATCTTTTCTATGATGAGCTTGAGGCGTTCAGGTCGTTCCCGGATGAAATGAAGCGCATATATTTCATATTGCTGGGAGACAAGCAGGAGTTCAGGGATTTCTTCTCATATATTGGATATAAGTGCGATAAATCATCGGGAGAGGCTGAAATAAGGGAGTATTTTCATGGGAAGATATGTGAGCATGCCCATATAGAAAAGATTATGCGGGAACATGGCACCGAGCTTGCATACTGCCTGTCTCTCATATATGCGGATGACGAATATTCCTTGACCCCTCCGTGGATACTCATGAGATATCCTTATGTGGATTCTGTAATGAATAAACTGAGAGGTACAAGATGCGCGGAAGGCTGTGTGTTCTGTGATGAAATGATGGATGCCGTCAGGGGACTAAAGAGATTTTTCGGCTATGATGCGTACAGGAGCTTTGACGGGGTGCCCCTGCAGGAGCAGGCTGTAAAGGCAGCGGTGGATGGAGATTCTCTGCTTGCGGTATTTCCTACCGGCGGAGGGAAGTCAATTACATTTCAGGTGCCGGCTCTTATGGCAGGGAAAAATACCAAGTCTCTTACAGTGGTCATATCGCCCTTGCAGTCTCTTATGAAGGACCAGGTCGATAATTTGGAGAGAGGCAGCATAACCGATGCGGTGACGATTAACGGTCTTCTTGATCCTATAGAGAGAATGGAGGCAATCAAGAGGGTTGAAATCGGAGAAGCTCACATACTGTATATTTCTCCGGAATCACTGAGATCAAAATCTATAGAAAAGCTTTTGCAGGATCGTAAAATTGCACGCTTTGTAATAGATGAGGCACATTGCTTTTCAGCATGGGGACAGGATTTCAGGGTTGATTACCTTTATATAGCAGAGTTCATAAAGAAAATATGCGAAAAGAAAAATCTCGGCTGTATGATTCCGGTTTCCTGCTTTACCGCAACAGCAAAGCAGAATGTAATAGACGACATACGAGAGTATTTTAAGAAAAATCTCAATCTGGAGCTTAAGCTTTTTACCGCAAGCTCTGAAAGGAAAAATCTCACATACAAGGTAATAAAAAAAGAAGAATCAGAAAAATACGAGGCAGTCAGAAGCCTGCTTGAATATAATAAATGCCCCACAATAATATATGTTTCCAGAACAAAGAAATCTTTGGACCTTGCCCATAGGTTGACTCAGGACGGGTATTTGGCAAGGGCGTACAACGGACGCATGGACAAAACAGAAAAAAGCAAAAACCAGGATGACTTTACCAGGGGAGAGGTGGATATAATGGTCGCTACCTCGGCCTTCGGAATGGGCGTGGATAAAAAAGATGTGGGTATGGTAATCCACTACGATATCTCGGATTCACTTGAAAACTATGTTCAGGAAGCCGGCAGGGCAGGCAGAGACCAGAATATAAATGCCCAGTGCTTTGTGCTGTTCAATGATGAAGATTTAAACAAGCATTTTCTGCTTTTAAACCAGACGAAAATAAGCATACAGGAAATTCAGCAGGTGTGGAAGGCCATAAAGGATGCCACAAGAACAAGGGAACGGATGTCAAACTCGGCGCTTGAAATAGCCAGGGACGCAGGCTGGGACGACGGTGTAAATGATATTGAAACAAGGGTAAAAACAGCAATTGCCGCGCTGGAGGATGCAGGATATATTAAGCGCGGACAAAATATGCCAAGGGTGTATGCAGACAGCATAATGGCGAGAAATTCCGCAGAGGCTGGTGAAAAAATAAGGAACTCGGGACTTTTTAATAAAAAAGAGGAAGAGCAGGCAACAAGGATAATAAACAGCCTTATTTCTGCAAGAAGCCGCAGCAGGGGCAACGACCAGGATGCTGAGGCGCGGGTTGATTATATTTCCGACCGTCTTGGAATAGAAAAGGCTCAGGTGCTGCACATCATACAGCTTATGCGCCAGGCCGGAATTTTATCTGATGCAAAGGATCTTACGGTATATGCGGAGGAAAGCGGCTTCGGAAATAAGCCGGCAGGCATTCTTTCAAGCTATATGGAGCTGGAGCGTTTCATCCTTTCTCAGATTTCCCAGACACCGTCTACAAAAAATATAAAGGAACTGAATGAGCTTGCCGCAGAAAACGGAGTGAAGAAGACCAATACAGATAAAATTAAGACGATATTGAATTTCTGGACTGTGAAAGGGCTTATAAAAAGGAGCATATCCCCTCGTTCCAAAGACTATATGAAGATTATGCTTACCAAGGAGAATTCAAAAGCTTTGCAGGAACTTGAAGACAGGTGGAGTATTGCCAAATTCATATTGAAATACCTTGACGAAAGTAATGCGAAAAAAGAATCAACTGTGGAATTTTCGGTGCTTGAGCTCATGGAGGAATACAACTTCCGCATGCAGCTTATGAATAAAAGTGCAGCGCCGCAGCAAATTGAGGATTCACTTTACTACCTTTCCAAAATAGACGCATTAAAGATGGACGGAGGATTTCTCGTAACATACAACGCCTTCAGCATTGAAAGACTTGTAAAGGACAATAAAATCAGGTACAAAACAGAGGATTATAAAAATCTCAAGAATTACTACAAACAAAAAATGGAAATGATACACATAGTAGGGGAGTATGCACGAAAGATGATGGAAGACTACAAGGCTGCCCTGCGTTTTGTGGATGATTACTTCCGTCTGGAATACAGTTCGTTTCTGAAAAAATATTTCAAGGGTCCAAAGGGTGATGAAATACAGCAAAATATAACACCCGAAAAATTCAGGCAGCTTTTCGGGAAGCTCTCGCCGGCACAGCTGAGCATCATAAATGACAAGGAGTCAAAATATATAGTGGTGGCTGCAGGACCGGGCAGCGGGAAAACAAGAATACTCGTTCACAAGCTTGCATCACTTTTGCTCATGGAGGATGTTAAGCATGAGCAGCTTCTTATGATTACATTTTCAAGATCTGCAGCTACGGAGTTCAAGAAAAGGCTGATTGAGCTCATAGGAAGTGCAGCAAATTATGTCGACATAAAAACATTTCATTCATATTGCTTTGACCTGCTTGGACAGGTAGGAAATGTGGAAAAGTCCGCTGACATCATAAGCCGTGCAGCCGCAGCCATAGAGAGCGGAGAGGTGGAGCCTTCAAAGATTACGAAGCTTGTGCTTGTAATAGATGAGGCTCAGGATATGGATAAGAGCGAGTACAGGCTCATAAAGACACTAATAGCAAAAAATGAGGATATGAGAGTAATAGCAGTGGGAGATGATGACCAAAATATATATTCCTTCAGAGGCTCCGATTCAAAATATATGAGCAATATTTTAAATATGGGAAATTCAAAACTGTATGAGCTTGTGGAAAATTACAGGAGCAGCCGAAGCATTGTTGAATTCAGCAATGATTTTGTAAGTACTATGAATAACCGTCTCAAAAAAACACCTATTTCAGCCGCTTCAAAGGAAAAGGGAAGCGTGGAGATAGTACAATACAAGGATGGTAATTTAATTGTGCCCCTGGTAAACAAGCTTGTGAGTAAGGGAATATATGGCTCAACTTGCATTCTTACAAAAACAAATGAAGAAGCGCTCCAGATATTTTCCCTGCTCGACAGAAACAGCATAAAAGCAGGGATGATTCAGCGCGGAGAAAAATATGAGCTGAGAAATCTCCTTGAGGTACGAAGCTTCACGGATGAATTAAAATTAACCGATGAAACTCACGTTATAAGAGATGAAATATGGCAATCTGCCAAAATAAAAACATTTGAAAGATTTAAAAGAAGTGAAAACCTTGAGCTCTTAAAGCAAATAATTGAGGATTTTGAATGCACAGCAGGCAAAATCAAGTACAAGACAGATTTTCTGCTCTTTATCAAGGAGTCCTCCGAAGAGGATTTTTACAGAAAAGAAGAAAGGATAACCGTTTCAACAATCCACAAATCCAAAGGCAGGGAATTCGACCATGTAATCATGATGCTGAAGGACATGACTCCCGATTCCGAGGAGATCAAAAGACAGCTTTACGTGGGGATGACAAGAGCAAGAAAAACTCTGTCCGTTCATTATAACGGAAGCTATTTTGAAAGGAAGACAGGATTTCTTGATATGCTTCGAGGAGGCTTTTCATATGAATACGACAACAATACGTACCCGCCATCTGACCTTATAGTTCTGCAGCTTAAATACAAGGACGTGTTTCTTTCTCATTTTTATAAAACAAAGCAGTATGTTGAACAGTTAAACAGCGGAGACGTTATGAAGTTCGACGAAAACGGATGCATGGATGAAAGAGGAAACAGAGTACTAATTTTCTCCGCAAAATTCAAAGAGGAAATGAAAAAATTCACAGACAGAGGGTATAAACCATTTTCCGCAAAAGTAAACCACATATTATACTGGAAGCAGGAGGACCGCGAGGATGAAACACTGATAGTGCTTCCTCAGCTTGAGTTTGTTAAAGGGAATTTAAATGAAGGGTAAGATTATTATTGAAATATAGATATGCGATATAGATGTTAAGGGTATATTTAAAGCTGTTTTTAATATATCAAAATGATATAATGCATTGGAAATAAAAAAGGGACCCATCTTAATTGTGGGGTGTAATTTTTGAATAGTTCATTAAAATTGAATAATTGCGTTACCATTTATGGTTATATAACAATTTATCATCCTAAACGATAGCTTGAATAATAGTGAAGGATTTTGCCGTTGAAAATCTATGCTAACATCAAATTTATTCACAAAAATAGGAATTCTTATATTTGCGTAGTTTAAAATTAATAGGAATACTATGTATAAATTTCATAAAATTTGTCGGTAATAATTGTAAAAATGTATTTATTGTAGTATCATATTAACGAAGAATCAAAATTTTTTAACTTGTGAATCATAACTGAAAACGTTGTTATGGTGTATACAATAAAAACTGCGATGGGAGGATACTATGAATATAATAAATGTATATGAGAAGATGATATCTAAGCTTATTGAAAGAAATGGACTTAACAATAGGAAAACGCTGCTGTTTTTTCAAGGCTTTCCTGGTATATTCTATGAAACTTTAAATAATATGGGATATAAAAGATTATCTGATTATGATTTAAGCAATAATCAATATTATTGTGATTATTCAAAGATAAATAATCAATTGGAGTTAAAAGCACTATTAAATTCCGATGGATTACGATGGGCTTATTATGAAGAGTTGATATCTTTGACAGATACTTTAAATGATTTTAGTGTATATACAGGTAAAATAATAGTTGTCAAAAATAATTTATATAATGGTTATTTTCCGGTTGACATAAATGTAGATGAAAAGGATATCATAGAAATTTATGACGATGATTCAAATAAAGAAGATGTTATAACGAAATTCTTTTCGGATGCTAAGGTTTACAACAGTAAAATATTTTTTTCATATATTAATAAGCATTATGATGTTGATTTTAACAAAAGGATAGAGGAAATCAATTTTTTTGAAGGTTACCAAAAAGTTCATATAGAAAATATATTAGATGGAAATATATTAAATTTAAATGATTTGGAGTATGAAAAATATAAACTTCTTAATGGATTAATACATAATACAAAATACATAATTAAAACGACAGAGTCAAAAGAAATAAATAATATTCTCTTATCTTTAAATTCCTTTGGGGAACATTTTGATGTAAGTTTTATAATTGATAAATCTAAAAGAACATTAGAGCATGAATTTGAAAATAAATACTTAAATTTATTCAAAACATATTGGGGTCATGATGCATGCTTTAGAGATATAACAATATATGAAGATCCTTCTACAAGTACTAAAACGGTTAATTTATCACAGGGTATTTTAATTTCTAAAGTAATAGAGCAGTCTATAAATGCAAAGAATGAAAAAACATATTCGGATATGGTTATAACCGCTCCGACCGGAACCGGAAAATCTATATTTTTTCAAGTACCCTCAATATATTTACATAAGGAGTATGGATTATTAACAATAGTAATTTCCCCATTAATTGCTCTGATGAACGATCAAGTAAATGAAATTGAAGGACGTAATATTAATTTTGCAACGTATATAAATTCAGAAATAACATTTGAAGAAAGACAAGATAGGATCATAGGAATAAAAAATGGTAGATATTCAATAGTATATTTATCTCCTGAATTACTATTAGCAAACGATATAAGAAATATAATTGGAGATAGAAAAATAGGTTTATTTGTTATTGACGAAGCGCACTTGGTAACTTCTTGGGGTCGCGATTTTAGGGTGGACTATTGGTTCTTAGGAGATTATATAGAAAAATTAAGGGTAGGAAGCAAGTATAATGATCCTATGAAATTTCCCGTTTTGTGCTTAACTGCAACGGCAGTATTTGGCGGTAGAGATGATGTTGTAGGAGACTTGTTAAAGAGTATGAGCCTTGTATGTTCGCAGGATAATATATACTTTGGAAGCGTTAGACGTGATAATGGTACACATTCAATCGAATTTAATGTTAATGTTGTTGGGGAAAAGAAATCAAATACAAAAAAAGAAGATAAAATAGATTTAACATGTAAAAAAATAATAAAATTAATTGAATCAAATAAAAAATCCATTGTATATTTTCCTTACGTATCTCAAATAGAAGATGTTTTTAAAAAGGTTATAGAAATGAAACCAAGCTATAAAAGGTATATAGAAAAATATAGCGGAAGTGGGATGGACAAATACGAAAAAAACGAATCCTATAATAGATTTAAAAACAGCAGTTTATCAATAATGTTAGCCACAAAAGCTTTTGGTATGGGAATTAATATTCCTGATGTTGAAGTAGTATATCATTATGCACCTACAGGTACTCTTGCTGATTATGTTCAAGAAATTGGACGTGCTGCAAGGAAAATTGAAAAAGGTTATGCAATGATAGATTATCTTAAAAATGACATGAACTACGCTTCTGTTTTATGGGGATTATCTGGTCTAAGGCATTATCAAATAAAGGCGATTATGAAAAAGTTGTATAACTTATATGTGCAGAAAAATAATAGGAATTTACTAATATCGCCCGAGATATTCGGATACATTTTTGATAGCAAGAGTATCGATAATAAAGTAAAAAGTGGATTAATGCTTTTAAGTGCAGATTTACTTGAAAAATATCATTTTAGAGTTATTAATGTTAGAGCTAAAAATATTTTTTCTATACATTATATTTGTGTTCCAAGTGAGACGGAAGATATCTTTTTTAAGGAATATGGTAGTTATTGCGAAGTTATGATGGATGATAAATCAAGAATTATGGCTGGTTTTGGTAAAAGCGCTGATGTTCAGATATATAATATGGGCAAGATTTACGAAATTGATTTGAGTAAGGTATGGGAGAAAAAATTTGATGATATCACATTTGCTAATTTTAAGTATAAATTTTTCATGGGAGAATTATTCAGTTCTGCAGACGTTAAAATATCACCAAGAATTAGATTAGAAATACATTATAATGAAAATTATGATATTGCAAAAAATGAATTGTCAAAAATTGCATCATCGCTGCAAGCAACATTTAATATTATTAAAAGAAAATATGGAGGAAAGGAATTTAGTTTTGACGATTTTAGCAAAAATTTTCAAAGTCATTATGAAGAGAAAATAAAAAGAGAATATTTAACTTTATTATTAGATCTTTTTTGTTATGAAGGTGTCGGCTATGATGAAATTCCGTGTGAACAGTGGAAGTTTATAGAAAGAAAGAGAAAATCAAACGAAACGCATATTGAGAATACTTACTGCTTTAGAACAAATAAATATGGGTTTGTTGAGCAAAATATTAAAAGATATCTAAAAAATAGTGAACCGAATAGTGATGACAGAAAAAGCTTTATTGCATATCTGCCAATTCCAAAGAATGGACAACATTACAGCGAATTTCAATTAGTTGCATCCATGTTAGAGATGTTTGGGCTGGCAACCTATGAATTATCAGGAGGACGCAATTCACAGATTTTTGTTAGAATTAATGATCCGTTAAAACTAAAAAGACTTTCTGAATCAGAGAGGTATAAAAACCTTTTATTAGCAGAAATTGATGAAAGACATAAAAGAGCGGCGAAAGTTGTCAATAACTTTATGTTCTTAGATAAATCGAATAATGAAAGATGGAATATAATTGAACATTATTTTTTGGGGTACGATGAGTTAATTAACTATGAATTAGAATTGGATGAGAGCCAAGCTGCAGTCTTAGAATCATTATAAGGATACGGAACATCTTGCTTAAAATGGCAAAATGTTAATATGTTTTTGGTTTGGTTTATTATTACTAATAAGTTATAAATAGCTCTAAGTTGATTGATTTTCAAGTTGAAAAATATATAAAGAGGTGGAGCATTGGGAGCTAAATTGAATGCATTTGAGATAGAATTTAATAAAGATAGGATTACGGTATTTCGGAAAGTATACAACAATGATTATGCAGCACTTAAAGAATATAGAGAACAGCATCCAGATTACTATTTTGTTGTGAATTGCGGATTTATATATGCTTGGCAAGCATTACCTACCCAAGTAGTGTTATCTGATGAATTCAAAGAAGAGACTATTTATGTTGATAGTGATGTGCGGTTGTTTTGTAAAATAATTGAAGAAGCTTATATAAGATATTTCAGAAAGAAAAAATATAAGATTTATCATATAAAACATAGCAATATATGGGAATTGGAAGTTCAAGGTTCAAAACCAGAAACATTTGGAGACCTTGAAATAATCCATTGCAAAAGATTTGCTGCTCAATCTGGAATAAATGATGTGACTAATAAACCATATTACTATATTCTTTTTACAGATCGAACTAAAAATAAGTTTTCAAAATCTCAAGAGGAATTGAATAATAAAGGTATAGACACTCGAAATTGGAGAAAGAACAGAGATGGCAAAATTGTGGGGTCAAAAGATAATGTAACAAAGTACTTGGGGATAATTGGCAAGAGCAATGATTTTGAAAGATTTATTGTAAGACAAAATAACCCAGTGGAAAGTTATAGTAAACTTGAGCAATCGTTTAATAGCTTATGTAAAAGAACAGGTCAATTGCACATGCCTGATAAGCTTGAGATTAAAAAGTTTGAATGGTTTGAATTGCCATCTTATAACTTGAAATTTGAATCAATTACAAAACCGGGGATGTTCTTTTATAATGGCAAAAACGTTACAGGTGGTTACCATGAAGAAAAAATCAAGAAAGCTAAACCTTTTACATATGATATGTTTGCAAATAAGAGAATAAATATCCTGTGTTTAACATATCAAGAATATCAAGGGGCTAGTGAGATATTCATTGATAAATATGTAAATACAATGAATGAATATTTTTATATAGATTTTGGCGATGTAGACCTACAAATTGTAGACAGAAACAATGAAGATTATTCTTCAAGGCTTGATAATATAGTGTTAGAGAATTTTGATTTGGTTTTTATAGTTTTAAGTGAAATGGACAAGAAAATGTCTGTTAGAAATTCTGAATATTATCGGCTGAAAGCAAAACTTTTGAATCAAAAAATTCCTTCACAAATACTGATAAGTGAAAGTCTGAGAAGTCTAAACAAATATAAAATAAATAATATTATGTTAAACACATATGCAAAACTGGGCGGTACAGCATGGACAATTGCTAAAAATGATACGGTTAGAAATGAACTAATTATTGGTGTTGGATCAAGTATAAATGAATCTGATGAAACTGCCATTGGTTTTGCAAGTGTCTTTGATTATGATGGGAAATATTTAGTTGGAGATTGTAGCCAATTATCGACAAAAACGAATTACTCAGCAAATCTTGAAAGACATCTTTGTAAAACAATTGAGCAGGTGATTTATGAGAAGAACATCAAAGTTGGACAAGCAATTAAACTGTTCTTTCATTTATACAAGGAAGCTAGTTATGATAATGAAATTAAGGCAATATTAAAGGCGATGGAAAAGTTTGATCAGTATAATGTTCAGTTTGCTGTTATACATTTAAGTTATGCTCATAATTATAAATATTATTTTAATAAGGGAAACGATATAATGAGCAAGGGGTATTTTACCAAAATATCATCAGATCGAGGGTTAATTTCATTAGGGAATAAAAGTGGTTCACCTATTTTGCTAAAAATAAATAAGAATTCTAACTTTAGAGATTTATATTATATTGCAACACAAGTAGTACATTTTATGTATTTATCACATTCAAACTTTATGACACCGCCCAAGCCAGTTACTATGTTATATCCTGCGAAAATGGCGAAACTTGCAAATGAATTGAATTTAATAGATCATTGGGACCCCAGTGTATTAAATCAAATAACAGACAAACTCTGGTTTATATAGGGGGGATTCAATGTTTTATAGAGATATTATTAATCTAGAGCAAGAATTATCGTCTAATGCAAGTATAAGGGAAATGGTCTTCTATAGTTTTCTGATGAATTTAAATGAGTTTGATATAGAAGATGATAAATTAAGTGAAATTGACAGTACAATAGTGCGCATTTTATCAAATAAGAGGGATTGTCTAGAGGATAAAATTGAGACAATTGTAAGGATGAAAAATAGAAAAGGATTAGACTATAGAAAGAGTCTTATTACTTTGGCAGCTTTTGGATTATATGATTTGGATCGGTTTTTGCCAGATATAAAAGCTTATATTACCACTTGTAGTCTAAGAGACAGCTATCTTTTTTCTAAGGTTTTTGAACTGATAAAACATGAATATAATAAGGCTGCATCAACACCAATAGATAAATTGGTTAATGAAGTTTTGATCAATGAAAATTATGATCAAGGAAGTGAGTTGCTTATCAATGCAATGAGTTCAGTGGATGAAATTCTTGATTTATATATTGTTAAAGAAGCATATAAGAAGCTTGGAGAACAGAATTTCCAAGGAACTAAAACATTTGAAATAATGAAATTTTCGATAAATGTGTTAAACGAATGGATAGGAAACATTTATATCATCCGTTTTCTGATTGTTTTTTGGCTGATATTATTACCATTAATATTTATATTGGGTAAAGTTATATATGAAAACTGGAATATAGCTGAACCATTTACTTATATCGTTAGTGTGGTCGTAGGTATAGTTGCTAATTCATTTTTGCTGTTGAATAAATCGATTAATCTTCAAATGTTCAGAGGTAAGATAAAATTAAAGAATTTGAAAAAAATCTATCAAAAAAATAAACTTCACTTTGAAGAGGTTGAAGATATTATACATAAGATATAAAAATAAAAAATATGAATTGGTTGAAAATTAATATATTTGCTTTAGACGGATAAGATGCTTTCTATGTGTTTTTTAGTGTACTATTAGAAAGTAATATATAAATTGTTAACAACCAGAGGAGATACCAACATGCCACTAGAAATAATCCGCAACGATATAACAAAAATTCACGCCGAAGCCATTGTAAACGCAGCCAATTCGTCACTCCTCGGTGGCGGAGGTGTTGATGGCGCAATACATAGAGCTGCAGGGCCGGAGCTGCTTGCTGAGTGTCGCACACTTGGTGGATGTAAAACAGGAGAAGCTAAAATAACAAAAGGATACAAGCTGCCTGCAAAATATGTAATTCACACAGTCGGTCCTGTATGGCACGGCGGAAAAAACGATGAAGAAAAGCTATTGGCTGACTGCTATAAAAATTCACTTGCATTGGCGAAAGAATATAAACTGGAAAGCATTGCTTTTCCGCTGATATCTACGGGTGCATTTGGCTATCCAAAGGATGAGGCATTGAAAATAGCAGTTTCAGTTATAGAAGACTTCCTTCTTAAAAATGAAATGACAGTATTTATTGTTGTTTATAATTAGACTAATTAGCGCATTTAAAAACCGACCTCCCAAAACTTAGATTTTTGGTCTAACTTTTGGGGGTCGGTTCAATTTTCGGCTGTTTTTATGTAACAAATTAATCATTATCGTTAATATCCTGAAATAATTCAGAATCAAAAAAATCTTTCATATCTATTTTTAAGCCAAAGCAAATGTAGTATATTGTTTTAATTGTTGGATTTTTGCTTTTGCCGTAAACAATATCATTTAAGGTTGATTGTGTGATACCGGATATTGTTGAAAGCTTATTTAAGGTTATATTATTTTCCTGACATAACTGCAATATTCTTTGAGAAATTGCTTTTTTAATAGTCATAATTTACACTCCTTAATTTCTAATTAAAAGTATATCAGAATATTAATAAAATAATTACCGATATATCGTTGACAAAACAAACAACCAGTATTATAATTATTACCGACATGTCGTTAATAATATAATATGAATATTTCTGTAATTTATGTGGGAGAGAAATTATGACGGATAAAAGTAAAACCTTATGCTTCAGTGGACACAGAACTGAAAAACTGCCTAAAAACAATAATGAATTTAATTTAATGATACAAAGCCTGAATCATGAAATTAATGAGGCAATATCAGAAGGTTATGACACATTTATATTTGGTGCCTGTTATGGATTTGACCTGATTTGTGCGGAACAGGTTTTAATGCGAAAGCAAATAGTCAGATATACAGACCCTGTTCATATTAATCTTGTTGCAGTAGTACCGTTTGAAGAACAAGCGTCAAGATGGAAGATGCGGGACAGGGAAAAGTATTTTAATATTTTGTCCAGATGTGATGAGGTAATTACTTTAAATAAGCATTATCAAAGCGGATGCTACCATGAAAGAAACAGGTATATGGCAGATAACAGCAGCAGGTTAATTTGTTATTATGACGGAAGCGGTGGAGGCACAGGATATACTGTTGAATATGCAGAAAATAAGCCTATACCTGTAATTAACATATGTAATTCATATAGCATGCAAAAAAGAGTGCGAAAGAGCTTAATTAGACCAATGGTTTAACAATATGGGTTTAACAATATCAGATAACAATGCTCTTTGCTTGTTGAAAGTACCCGCTTTATGGTATATAATGGACTAAAATACTAAATAATTTGTATGAAACGGGTCATAAATGTGAGAAAAGTTACGTTCAGTTAAATGGAAGTTCATGTATGGAATATAATTATAGGGCAGTTCAGATGCGCAGGTGTAATTGACACCTTGACTCTGCATGCCCTGTTGTTTCATTAGAAAATAGTTTAAATATAATTTTGACATTGCAGTTTATTAAAGAATACCTGCAAAAGAGAAGTCACTATACTTGCAATTATATTGGACGGCAAGGAGCATATGGAGGAGGACGATAATGGAATGGGAGCATTTATTTGAGAGCCATATTTTAGAACGTGGATGGGATTATTGCGAAAATGAATATGTGCAAGAAATTTTGAAAGAAGAAAATGGGATTATGGCATGGGTTGAAGGCAGTGACTTATATCAGGTACGTATCGGATTAGCGGATGGAGAAATAATAAGTATGACATGCACATGTCCGTATGCTGAAGGTGGATCAAACTGCAAGCATATGGCAGCGGTATTATATATGCTTGAGGAAGATGATTGTGTTGATATGAACGAGGACGGTTCTGAGTTAAAAAGAGATAAAAACAAGCCTTTTATGGATGCTTATGAGCTGGTAAAGGAGCAGAAGAGGATTTAGTAAGAAAATTTTTAACAGATATTTTAAAAAGTAATGAAGTGCTTCTGAACAGGTTTAAAATTGCTGTCACCCAAGAAATTTCGGAAGATGATATAAGGGTATATAAAAGACAAATTGATCAGATATTCAGAAAATATGAAGGCAGAGGTAATTTTATTGACTATTATCATGCCTCGGGCTTTATATCGGAACTTTACAGTTTTTTGTGCGAAGATATAAGAAATATGTTAAGCAATAAACAGTATGAGGCTGCATTCCTGCTTAGCACATATTTGTTTGTTGAAGTTGGAAATGTAGATATGGACGACTCGGACGGCGGCACGGGTATGATCTCCGGTGAATGTCAGGAAATATGGTTTGAAATTCTTGAGGAATCTGAGGGCGAACGGTTGGAACAAAAAATGTTTCAGTGGTTTATAAACAGCTTAGATGGTTCCGTTATTGATTATATGGAGGACTATATAGAAGAAACTCTTTTTAAATACTTTAAAGAAAATAAGTATATGGAAGAAAAATTGAAATTAACTGATAAAATGTGAGGGACCATATGAAATATACTTTTCATATGGCAAAATATATGGAATTATTTATGTAGATGCGGAAAATGCTTACTCAAAACGTGAAGAAGTAAAAAATGAACTTGAACAGGAATATAAGAAGCGTAAGGAACCAACAAGTGAATTTATCAATGCATTGAAAAACATAAAGCGTGTCTACCAAATGATATCTTCTTTGATGCATCAGGACTATTTGATTTCTGATTAACTTAAAATAAGAGGAGAAACAAATATGACCAGATATATAGCTATAGCAACATTGTTCTTGCTTGTAATACTTGTTTTATTACGAGCCTTTCAATTAAAGAAATTAGGGATAAAGGCCATTAAATTTGGTGAGATGGATAAAAAGGATTTTTTAATTCCTCCATTTGCATTGCTGTTATTTTACATTGTATTTGCAAGTGCGTTTAATCTGTCCAAAATCGGAGTTGAATTATTTCACAATGAATTTGTTGGCTGGATAGGTGTAGTTTTATGTATAATTAGCATTTGGCTTTTTATATATGCCATTATTTCATTTGGAAAGAGCTTTCGTGTCGGTTTGGATGAGGACCACCCCGGAGAGCTTGTAACTACGGGAGCATTCTCAATCAGCCGTAATCCAATATATACAGCATTCGGGATGATTCTTATAGGTATGTTTTTGATTATTCCTAATTGGATAATATTGATTTACGTTTTTATCGGCATATGGCTATTCAATCGGCAAATCGCTCTTGAAGAACAATCGCTGAAAAAAGTATATGGTGAAAAATATATAGAATACTGTAAAAGAGTCAGACGCTTTATATAATAAGCAAATTTTGTATCTATTCTTCTAACCCTATAAAAAAACCCAGAACCCGTTCCTTTTTGTTTTGCGGCAGTCTGCGAAAAATTGATATCAATTCAAGTTCTTCATCATTTAAATCAGATTTATTAAGTTTATGGAAATATCTATTATCAGTTCGGTTAAGAATATAATCTACCGAAGTATCTAAAATATCAGCAAGTTTTACGAGCATATCTGCCGGAGGAGTGGCCTTTCCAATTTCATAACCACTAATTGTTTCTTGTGACACACCAAGTTCAATAGCCAATCGAACCTGTGTCATTTTTTTTGATTCGCGTAATTTTTTTAATCGCTCCATGAGATACCTCCATATGAAATTATTATATAAATAATATCAATAATTATTGACAGTTCTAGTGATAATATTTATAATTGATATAAATATTATCCATAATAGATACAATTATTCTTTATATAAAGGGGATGTCATGAAAATTAATAGTAAAACCCTATGCTTCAGCGGACACAGAACCGAAAAATTACCTAAAAACAAAAATGAATTTAATTTAATGATACAAAGCCTGATTTATGAAATTAATAAGGCAATATCAGAAGGTTATGACACATTTATGTTTGGTGCGTGCTATGGATTTGACCTGATTTGTGCGGAGCAGGTTTTAATGCGAAAGCAGATAGTCAGACATACAGATCCTGTTCATATTAATCTTGTTGCAGTAGTACCATATGAAGAACAAGCATCAAGATGGAAGATGCAGGACAGGGAAAAGTATTTTAATGTATTGTCCAGATGTGATGAGGTAATTACTTTAAATAGGCATTATCAAAGCGGATGCTATCATGAAAGAAACAGGTATATGGTGGATAACAGCAGCAGATTAATTTGTTATTATGACGGAAGCAGCGGCGGGACAAAATATACCGTAAAATATGCTGAAAGCAAAGCTATACCTGTATTTAACATATGTAATTGGTATAGCCCGAAAGAAAAAAGGCATAAAAGCTTTATGCGTCCAATAGTTTAGCGTACCAATTACCTGCGCTATCTAATTATTATCTAAACATTTTTCTGGGTCAAGTACTGTTAATTTACAGTCTTGACCTTCGCTTTTTATATATTGTGCAGTTCCTATATCGGTGTCAATTGATTTTCCCCGTTTTTTCTGTTATCATAATAAAAAAACAATCAATTAAAAGGTGAGCAATGAATATGAGAATTATTATTTCACCGGCAAAAAAAATGAAGATAGATACGGATTCTCCATTGGATATGGGTGCACCTAAGTTCATGAAACAAACAGAGCTGCTTCTGGAGTATCTGAGGGAGATGTGCTATGAGGAAGCAAAGGATGTATGGAAGTGCAATGATAATATAGCGCAGCTGAATTACGACAGAATACAAAGAATGGACTTACATGCAAACCTGACTCCTGCCATATTTTCCTACGAAGGGATACAGTATCAGTACATGGGACCGGGAGTGTTTAATAGGTCGGAGCTTGAATACATAGAGGAGCATCTGCGCATTTTGTCCGGCTTTTATGGGATGCTGAGACCATTTGACGGAGTTACGCCCTACAGACTTGAAATGCAGGCGAAGCTGCAGATGAGAGAATTTGATTCGCTTTATGATTTTTGGGGTAAGATATTAGCTGAGGAGATATTTTCTCAAAGCAGCTGTATTATAAATCTCGCATCAAAGGAATACAGCAGATGTATTTCAGAGTATATTGACGGAGGCATAAAATTTATCAGCTGTATTTTCGGTGAAATGAAGGGACAAAAGGTTATTGAAAAAGGAACACAGGTAAAAATGGCCAGAGGAGAAATGGTACGCTTTATGGCTGAAAATCAAATTAGGAATGCTGAGGAAATTAAATTGTTTGACAGACTTGGGTATACTTATAATGACAATTTGTCGGATGATTGCACATATGTTTTTATAAAAGGAGGAAAATAACATGTTGGAAAAAGGAACAAAGGCACCGGAATTTACATTGAAGGACAAGGATGGAAAGGAAGTAGCATTATCAGATTTCGCAGGGAAAAAGGTTGTGCTGTATTTTTACCCGAAGGACAGTACCCCGGGATGTACGAAGCAGGCATGCGGGTTTGCGGGTATGTATGATGAATTCATTGAGATGGATGTAGCCGTTATAGGAGTAAGCAAGGACAGCTCGGCATCTCATCAGAAGTTTGCAGAAAAATATAACCTGCCCTTTATTTTACTTTCAGATCCGGAGCTTACAGTCATTAAAGCATACGATGTATGGAAGGAAAAGAAGCTTTACGGCAAAACAAGCTTAGGGGTCGTAAGGACAACATATGTTATAGATGAAAACGGAATTATAGAAGAGGCGATGCCAAAGGTGAAGACGGATACAAATGCGGCGGATGTGCTTAATTATTTAAGGAAACAAAAGCAGCTTAGATAGTTTTACTGTTATAATTACAAAAATATGGTATGATATTTGTGCTGCAAATTAATATGTTAATTATTCTTGTATTACACAACATATAGATCATAATAATGCTTAAAGGAGATGAATTATTATGCCAAATATTAAACCGGTTTCCGATTTAAGAAACTATACAGAAGTTCTTAATGAAGTCCATGAAGGCAACCCGGTTTATTTAACAAGAAATGACAGAGGCGAATATGCAATCGTAAAAATATCGGAGCTGGAAAAATTGAAAGCTGCGATTAAACTGTTGTCTGACATAGAAGACGGAGAAAAGTCAGCGAGAGAGAAAGGGTGGCTTTCAGCGGAGGATGTTGAGGCTTATTTTAGGATTGTAAAATGCCAAATGTCGAATGTACTCCACGAGCTTTAGAAGATTTGCAGTATCTATATATTCTCAGAAAAAATTATATGTTTTATCATTTGGAATCTAATAAAATTCAATGGGGAATAACCACTCCTCCGATAAGAATATACAAAAACATCCTTATGGGAGGAGTTATTTTTCTGACCTGGATTATCAGATGAATTGTAAATGAAGGTCTATATAGAAGCCTTCACATCCTTTCTTTCTCTTAAGCCGTTAAATTCATTTTTAACCATCGTCATTGTCCACAGAACAATGATGGCGTCAATTGCAAATGAACCGTAATATACACCTCCCACGCCTATGAACTTAGGCAGAAGAAGCATAACAGGAATATAAAATACAAACTGCCGTGCCATGCCGATAATCATTGCAGGCTTACCCTTGTCAATGGACGGGAACAGTGTCATAGCCATGAAAATGAAGGAGAGAGTCGGCAGAATTGCCATATATACCCTGAAATATAAAAATTGTGTGCCTGTGAATGCCTGATCCTTCAGCATCATGCCAAGTATGGAGCCCGGAGCTGCAAGAGAGACCATCCAAAATGGCAGAGTAAGCAGGAGTGCTGCCACGGCAAATACCTTGTAGGAGCTGATAACCCTGTCGTACTGCTTTGCTCCGTAATTGATGCCAATGACCGGCTGGAGTGCGCGCATCAGACCGAAAATAGGAGTAAGCAGAAATTGAAATATCCTGTAAACTACTCCATAGAAGGCAATATCTGCCGTTGTGCCATATCGTGCCAGTGCATTAAATACCACCAGACCTTGAATCAGACTCATGAAAGACATAATCAGTGACGGCATACCCAGTCGTAAAATAGAGGTTGCTATTTTTTTGTCGCCTTTAAATGAAAATAATTTTGCCTGGAAGGTGGCCTTTCCACGTCCGAAATAAAGCCATCCCATCAATGTGTAAACAAACATACCCACGTTGGTGCCCCAGGCTGCGCCCTCCACGCCCATATCTAAAATTGCCATAAAAATATAGTTGGATACAGCATTGACGATTAAACCCACACCCATCATCCATGCTGCTGTTTTCATCCTGCCTTCGGCACGGATAATCATATTGCCCGCAAGTCCGTAAATCCAGAAGAAAGCACCTGCGGTGCATATGCGGAAGTAGCTGACACCATAGGCAAGAGCCTCACCCGTTCCGCCCATCATTGCAATGAGGGGCTTTGCAAATGTAAAAACAACTGCCATGTAGAAAATGGCACAAATTACAGATAAGCGGTTTACCACACCCAACAGGTTCTTCTGGGTAAGTACATCCTTTGCACCGATAGCCATGCTCAGCACCGAACCGGCGCCAACACCGATGAGTGAGCCGAAGGCAATGCTTATCTGTGAAAGAGGATAAGCGAGAGATACCCCGGCAAGGGCAGTATCATTGACAAACTGACCCACAAAGATTGCATCCAGTACGGCATTGAAGCCGTATAATACCATAGCCACCACTGCAGGCCACGAAAGCTGCACCATCACCTTCCACAATCCTTCTGTTAAAATAAATTGTTTTTGTTTCTCTTTTTCTGCAATTGTATTATCCATGATATGCCCCTTCTTTCTTCATCGTTATTTTACCGAGCCTGTTTATACTCCATCCCTTGCGGTTTTCTCCGGCGGTTACAAAGTGCAAGTATGGCACCATTCCGCAAGCTGCTCCCGGTGCAGCAAATATCGGGGAGGCAAATTCCCAAATCCACGATACTGTCCCCCTTGAATCTTGATTCATTTTGATTCCTCCTTACAGAAATGTGTTGAGTTAGCGTAAACTAACTCATTGTTAAAAAATTTAGGCCTGTTCAGCCCTAAAATTGTATTCCGGACGGCACTGTAAAATTTATCTAAAATTCGGATGTGTTTCAGCGCCTGCTCCTTAATCATATCATGTGCCGAAGTTCCAAATACCATTTTGACGCCTCCCTCACATGATATAACACTGTTATATAACAGTGTTATATCATGATGAAATTGATTTGTCAAGAGTATTTTGGATTTGATTCACATGAGGGATTCACAAGAGTATTTTCAAAGGAATTTGGTATATTTCCAAGCAGTCAAATACATACATTTTTTGGCTTTAGCTGTCGACCTTGCTCTGATAAAACGATATAAGCAATTCATTTATCCTTTTCATCCTGAATTTTGACATCAAACAAAATAAATGCTACAATTAGTTTGATATCAAACTTTTTTCAAATCGGAGGAATGTATGGAGTTAAGTATGAAAGAAACATTCAAGGCAATAGTTGTCAGGGAGCAAGGCGACGGCTCTTTTCAAAGAAGTATTGAAGATATGGAAGCTTCTTCATTGCCTGATGGCGAGGTTACCATAAAAGTAGAATATTCAAGCCTGAATTACAAGGATGCTCTTTCCTCAACAGGAAACAGGGGCGTAACCAGGAAGTATCCGCATACACCCGGCATCGATGCCGCAGGTATTGTAGTAAGCGACACATCAGGACAGTTTGAACCGGGACAGCAGGTTATTGTTACAGGCTATGACCTGGGCATGAACACTCACGGAGGCTTCGGAGAATACATAAGGGTACCTGCTAAATGGATTGTGAAGCTTCCTGATACACTTACATTGAAGGAAAGCATGATTTACGGTACGGCAGGATTTACGGCTGCATTATCTGTGCGCAAGCTTATTAATTATGGAATTAAGCCGGAGGACGGTCCAATATTGGTAACGGGTGCCACAGGCGGTGTGAGCAGTATGGCTGTTTCCATTCTCCATAAACTGGGCTACAGCGTCACAGCGTTGACAGGAAAGGCACAAGCGAAGGATATGCTGATAAAATCAGGAGCAAGTGACATCATATCCAGAGAAGCACTTCTTGAAAATGCACACAAAGCTATGCTTAAGGAACAATGGGCCGGAGTTATTGACACTGTAGGCGGAAATATTCTGGAGGCGGCTATAAAGTCCACAAAATATTCCGGCTGTGTAACCTGCTGCGGCAACGTGGCATCTGCATCCATAGCTGTTACGGTTTATCCGTTTATTTTGCGCGGTATTGCTTTACTGGGAGTTGATTCTGTGGAGTGCCCTATGAATATCAGAACAGATATATGGGGAAAGATGGCATCACAGTGGAAGCCTGAAAACCTTGACGGCAATTCAAGAGAAATCTCTTTATCTGAAGTAAGCGAAAATGTTGACATGATGCTGAAGGGACAGTTAAAAGGACGTACTGTAATTAATCTGAATAAATAGAAATGGTGATTCTATAGAATCATTATTGAAAAACCGGATTTTCGCTTAACGCTGTGTTTAAATCCGGTTTTTTTATATAACGAATACAAAAATTATCAAATGGCATATGCTTTAAAAATATCCGAAATATCTTTTCTGCACTACAGCCTGTTCCACCCAGTTAATAAGAGTGATAAAATCAAATACCGGAAGTCCGGTTACCCTCTGGATGTCACTGGCATACGGCGGAAGGTCGCTGCATTCCAGAAGTATTGCGCCTATGTCCTGTCTTTCACTTACCAGCTTTTGTGCCATTTCCGCTAAATCCCTCGTCAGCCGTTCATTATCCAGCTGCGTCTGTCCCCATCGAATCGGTGCAAAGCTTTCCAAAGTTCCGATATTCTGAATCACACAGTCATTTATGTCAACACCAATCTTACGGAGCAGCGCATCGTTCAAATCTTCTCCGCTTGCCGCAAACACCGCTATCCTCTGTGAAGGCTTCAAGCCAAGCTTGATTAAAGGTATCTGGCACAGGCTTGATAAAAAAACAGGTACATTTACAGCCTCTGCCACTTCTTTTTGAAAATGAGCAAAATAACCACAGGCTCCGATAATGGCACGGACACCCTCTGCTTCCAGCTCCCTTGCGGCGGCAATTATCTCAGCTTCTATTTCCTTTGCTCCCGCAAACAGAAGCTCTATATCAAAATTTACTTTTTTATATAATACCGGAAAACCATAGGTAGTTGCATTTGCTACATTACCGGGCAATTTAGGATATACCAGGTCTACCGCAATAATTCCGATGGGATGACCTGCCGTATATGTGGCAGGAACCGCATGTGTCTGATAAATATCTTCGGGTGTCTGTAAAATTCCTTTCCAGCTCACGGCGTTCCTCCTTATTTTTCTGTATAAATTCCTTCGTGTAAATACGCCAGCAATTCTTCCTTGTCCAAATGACCTATTCCCAAATCATCCAGGGTCATGCCTTCCTTATAGTAATCATGCCCTGTCATTACCGATGCCAATGTAATCATACTGTCTATAACCCTGGTTTCTACACCGTATTTTTTGCCCAGCTCATGATAAATATGACAGCCGACCGGGATGTCTTCTGTTATATAACGGTTATGAATGGTAAACGGGCCTGTACCATAAGCTGTTTCGTACTGTTCATCAAAAGGAACGATACAATCATCTCCCATGTACTCAGGTCCTAAAATGCTTGTGCGGGATAAGAAATTCTTCTTTGGATATTCCTGAACACTGACACCTATAGCTTTTGCCAGCTCCAGTTCCTCCAGATAAAAGGAATACTGAACTTCTGCAATAGAAGGACAATATGCATGGCTGTAAATAGAATATGTGTACTTGTCGTTGCCTCCGAATATCCTTCCCCAGTTTTCCATAACGCCCACTCCAAGCAGGGTACCCGGACAGTGAAGAACAGGATTCACATTGCTGAACCCTATATCTAATACAGTGTTGCCGCCGGAAGGTCCGTCTCCCTGTGTAATAGAGTCAAAGCATCCGAGATACTTTATACTTTCTAAAAAATCAGCCTGATCTGTTGTCGGAAGCGCCGCCCCTCTCAGGGTTATGGCACGGTATACCAAGAAAATCTCGGAGGTCATGACTCCTCCTTCGGTTACAACACGTGCACCATAGGGAGCGCTTGACCACCCTCCGATTATCACCTTTTTTTCACATCCCAGTTCTCTCATTTTTTTTCTCAGCTTCAAAGACCCGTAGTTATCCGGAATGATATGAATAATCATGCCGTCCTCCAATACAGGAACCAGCTTTTCAAAGAATACATCATGAGCAACAGAAGGAACAGCCACAATAATTATTTTAGCTCCCTTCACACATTCAGCCACATCAGTTGCTATCACATCGAAATGTGCGGTACCGGTACGCTTAAATCCATATTTATTTTTTTCATTTCCTTTAAGTGTAATACCGGTCTTGTCCACATAAGCAAGAGTATTGGATGCATATGGTTCCAAGTCACAGATTCGTACCTTATTGCCGCCCAATACGCAGTCTGCCCCCACTGCCTTTCCCACGGCACCGCCGCCCAGTATTGCAACAGGAACATTTTTTATTCCGTTAAAATTGTACATTTCAATTATCCTCCGCTTAACATTTACCACTGTAGTGATATCTGTTTAATTATGTTATGATTTATATTATATCAGCTATAAAGATAAAGTATTAATACTAAAATATGATACTTGGATATAAGCTGAGCCTATAACTGTAAAGATTTCAATTCCGAATCGGATACAAAAAGACAGACTTATGGAATTATGTATTTAAAGGCGGGAAATAGTATTTAAACTGCTTTTTGCCGAGGATGTAATTAGGAAATAAAGGAAATAATAAATTTAGGATATATAAAATCAGATTTATAAATTTGATTGAGACTATTTTTGATTTTATTTCGTCTTATATGCAGAAGGTCTTCTTAGGCAGGAGGTGCTCCAAATTAAAATAAGTGAAAAAGAGTTTGAATTGCTGTTCAAACAATATAAAAATGATATTTACAGGATAGCTTATACCTATGTAAATAACGAGGCTGATGCCTTGGATATAGTGCAGGAGAGTGCATATCAGGCCTATATTTCAAAGGATAAAATCAGAGATAAAACCAAATTCAAATCCTGGATATTAAAAATTGCGGTAAATAAATCAAAGGACTTGCTGAGGAAAAACAAAATAATTTCATTAGAAGACTTATCAAATGTGAGTACAATGCAAGCCGAGGATAAAGAAAGCGTGAATATGTTCATGGATAATTTAAGAACCTTATCCGTTGATGAAAAAAATGTCATTGTTCTTAAGGTATATTTTGAATATACATTTGAAATGATTTCCGATGATCTAGAAATTCCCATAAGCACGGTTAAAACTAAATATTACAGAGCATTGGAAAAATTAAAGCCAGAGGAGGGTTTGAAATGACAGACAAACTTAACGGCATGCTGAACAGTATTCCGCTTCCTGACGGATTAGATGAAAGCATAGAAATGGGTTTTGAAAAAGCCAGAATTCAAGAAAGCTTAAGAAAGCGCAGCAGACGGGTAAAATTATTTACAGCCGTTGCAGCCTCTTTAATTATAATTATAAGCTCGGTAATTATAGTGGGACCTGATAAGGTTGAAGCAGCAATTAAACGGGCATTGCAATATGTTCCCGGATACAATATCCTGATAGATAAAGAAGAAGGAACAATATTGGCACTTCAGCAGCCGGTATTATATGAAGACGGTGATGTTTTTGTAAAAATAACTGCAGCTTCTAAAATGGGTAAGCACTTTAATGTTTCGGTTCAAGGCAATTACATGGCAAATCAACGGTTTGAAATGATGCTGAGAGATGAAAAGGGTAATGTTATACCAACGGTAAGCTGGAACAAAAGCAGTGGGTCAGAGCTTTGGCAAGGAGATTATTATTTTGAGGCAGAAGGTGACAATAAAAGCTATGTTCTGTTAATAGGAGATTTAGAGATTCCGTTTACTTTGGAAAGAACAACTGAGGTTGAAGACTTTTTACAGTTGGGTAATCATGCAAGTGATAAAGGAATAGATATAGTGGCTGTCAAAAAATCAATGGAAGATAAGCTGATGATAAGCTTGCTGAATCAATCAAAGGAAAAAACAGTAGAAGATTATCCATTTGGTAAAGGTGAATGGGAAAGCGGATGGTCTTTGACATCTTATACAGAGGGAAGCATGTACCTGACGGATAATGCGGGAAATAAAATATATCCGACTCTGCCGTCGTCATACGGGAGCTTAATGTCAGATTTCTATTTTGATACAGCGGATAGGGAAGGCTTGAAACTCATACTGCCATATGTAAAGGTAAAATACCCGGACTTAAAAACAAAAAAGGTAAGAATCACTACACCTCAGGACGGAGAGGAACAAAGTATAGATAAGGCATTAGCTATGGGAGAATTTGAAATAGATGTAGTTGACATAAGACGTGCGGGAAATGAAATGATAATCAATTTAAAATGCAGCACACCGGAGGACGAATTATTGGACAGTGTGCGTGTGAGAGGAATTTCATCCTACGGCATAAGTCCGAACAAGGACACAGGCTATATTGAACTGTCAATAGATGCAGATGATGCAGGCAAAAGATTTTCAATATATTTCGAATCACCAATATCGGTGCTTTTAGGAAACTGGAATATAGACCTGGATTAATTATTTTAACTAATCATAAGGTAACTAAATGCCAAGATAATGAAGTCATTGAATGATTAACAATGCACTTATTGAATCTTGGCATTTTTATCGCCAAAGATCTTAATGGGAGTAGTTTGCATATTCCTCGGATTTTTACTGAAATTTGCACTAAGCTTTTTTAATAATCGTAAAAATGTTTCTTCTTCTGTAAATCCAATATATGCGGTTTCATATACAAGTAATCTGTTTATACGTTATCATCATGAATTGAAAATGGCAGCATCGTCTGTGTGTCTTCATTAAAGGAACCACTATTTTAATTAAGTAAAATAAAAAAACTTGAAATATTTGTCGAATTATGCTAAATTATGAAATATTACTATTTTGCAATTATGATTTATGGTTGCGTTTACATCAGAGTGGAGGACAATTTTATGAGATTTAAAAAAAGCATGTCTTTACTGTTAGTATTGATGATGAGCTTAAATGTTTTAATTGTTCCGGTTTATGCGGAGCAAGGGTCTGGTTTTTTTATAACATCATTTAATGATTTAAAGGATAACGTTAAGACTCAATATATAGTGGACGAAGATCAATTTTCAGATCTGGTCTTACCGGATGAATTGACAGCGATGGGTTATACCACATCCGGAGATAATCAATCGGCAATAGATCTTGAGGAAGAACCTCAGGAGGTTACATTTTACAACGTAAATTGGGAATATATACACAAAAGCCAAAATGAATCCGGAAGAAACAGCAGTTCTTTGCAAAACAGCTATGTTTTTGCGCCGGTTTTGACAGGTAGCTGTATACTTGCGGAAGGAGTTGAATTACCCGAGGTTACTGCTGTGATTCAGCCGATGATGACGATGTCTCTGATGTCGACATTAGGGTCAGGAACATTCGTAGTGCCCGGAACAGCGTCGGAATTAGCTAATCATCTGCTTGCAGAAAATTCAGATATTACAATTTCAGGAAACGCAACCTCTACCGGAGTATTAACGGCATCATCAATGTTTGATTCTATTAATTTAGGAACAATGACTGTTGAAGGAAAGGATACGAGTTTTTCTCTCCCGCCTGGTATTTTGGTTACATCAGGTACCGGTACACCGCCTGAAGAAAATACAAGTGAAAATTATAGTGTTACAAGCAGTGAACTGTCTGATTCTGACGTGGAAGAACAAGCAGATATAGAATATTCGAACGATGCATTTTCCTTGAAGTTTGATTTTACAGTGCCCGAAGATATTCCGGCGGTAAGTTTTCTATTTATGTTTGGCTCGGAGGAATATCCTGATTTTGTTGATTCTGAGTACGTGGACGGAGCGGCAATTATTGTAGACGGAGTTAATTATGCTGAATTTGAAGGGGGCATACCGTTAAAGGTTGTGTCTGATGCTGCATTATATGAGAATATTGTACTTGATAATGGGAATAGTGTACTTAATATTGAATATAACGGAATATCTGCACCAAAAGTTATCAATGCTTTGCTTGATAAAACACGTACAACCCATACATTGAAAATTGTTATTGCTGACACAAGCGATACCTCTTATGATTCCGGTTTATTTATTTCAGCAATGAAAACAAGCAGGTCAGAAACTGGTGGTATAATAGAAAACAATGATGCCAGCTTGATCAGTGTTGCAGAAGTCAATGATAATACTCCGGGAGAACAATCCGGAGAAGAACCTCAAAACGCTGTTGAGTGGGACATAAATGTTCCAAGTGACAAAGACACAATAACTATAGATGATATTTCTGTAACGCCGCTAGCTGATTTCGAGCTCTATTCAGATTCACAGTTCACATTGAAGTTAACCGGTGATGAATCCATTCCACTCGTGCAGGGTGATATTGTGTGTGCATATGTTAAGGTAAAAGCAGCAGATGGCGTTACTGAAAAATATTATGCTGTGAATATTATCAGGGATCTTGGAACAATAGATCTGAATGATATTATAGTGATTCCGTACAGCGATGAATATGACGGAGAAAACCATAGTATATCAGTATCTGATACAAACGGAGGAACTGTAACATACAGTACAAGCGAGGACGGAGAATACACAACAGAAAAACCCTCATATATAAATGTAGGAAACTACACGGTATATTACAAGGTCGACAGAGGCTCCAACTATTATGTGCTGACAGGCTCGTCAACTGTAGAGATAACCAAAGCGGATATAGCTATACAAGATATTGCAGTAACTCCATACAGTGATGAATATGACGGAGAAAACCATAGTATATCAGTATATGATATAAATGGAGGAATCGTAACATACAGCACAAGCGAAGACGGAGAATATACAACAGATAACCCTGCATATAAGAATATAGGAAGCTACACAGTATATTATAAAGTTGACAGAGGAACAAACTATAATATATTAAGCGGCTCAGCAATTGTAGAGATTAGTAAAATAAATATTGCCCCAGAAGATATAACAGTCACTCCATACAGCGGAGAGTACGACGGAGCAAGCCATAGCATAGCAGTAGTTGATGCAAACGGAGGAACCGTAACATACAGTACAAACGAAGACGGAGAATATACAACATATAATCCTGCATATGAAAATACAGGAAGCTATACAGTATATTACAAGGTGGACAGAGGAACAAGCTACAATGTGCTTATAGGTTCAGCAAACGTAGAAATAACTAAAAAAGACATAGACGAAGAAGACATTACAGTAACCCCATACAGCGGAGAATATGACGGAGAAAACCATAGCATATCAGTAGTTGAT
>JAEXUD010000052.1 GCA_023453025.1 Bacillota bacterium | reverse complement strand
TTAATTTTTATACCCAAAAATAGAAAAAGCCTCGGAATTTTCCTTGATAATCAAGAAAAACATTGAGGCTATTTTTTATTTTTCTAAAATTCTAGGACTATCTCAATTTATTTTTGAGACAGCCCCTGCCTATTGCTTTTTGATTACCAGTTAATCAAGAGTAACTTTACTTTTCTTGTTGGTTCTCCAAACGTGAAGTCCTAATGCGAGACCTATAACTCCGTAAACCATGAATGTTCTGAAATATTCTCCTAACAGTGCATTTCCAAACAATGACAAACCTATTTCAGGAGACATGATAAACATTGAATTAAACAACAGAGTTCCCAAAATAGCATGGCGTATATTTGCCTTTTGTGTTGAAGCACCTCCAACTAAAAGTGATGCTACTGAAAACATACCTATTTGAGTATGAGCACCATAGGTATTCAATGTTCCCATATTCTGCAGATACATAATTTGTCCCCATGCTGCCAGGACTGTTGATATCATTGTTGCAATTATCCTGGTTCTGTCAACGTTAATACCTGAAACCTCAGCTATATGCTGGTTTTGTCCAACACTTCTGAAATCCTGACCAAGTTTTGTTTTCAGTATTTGTTCATTAAATATACAAAGGAGTACTATGAACACTCCAATTACAACAGGAACCTTTCGTACCATCATTAAGCTTGATTCTGTTGAAATAGCGTTCAAGCTTATGACTATTAGTATAATGCAAACAACCGAATTAAATATAGTAAACATTTTTTGACTGCTATTAAAGGTTATTTTATTTTTATTTCTTGTAAACCTCAAAACCTGCAGTAACAAAATCGCCGCCGCTACTATGAGCACCGCCCACATAAACGGTATTTGCATTATATTGTCAATGGCGTACTTAAGACCTCCCTGCTCAACAGGTACTAAATCAACGGTCATTCTTATGCCTACACCATCCGGCTTAATCATCGGATGATCGGCAGGAACCTTTAAAATCACTCCCACAACAAACAAGAACAAGAACTGATATATACCATTGGCAAAATAACCTACTATTAAGCTGGCTATCATTTCCTGACCTCTGGTCTTGTTGTACAATATTCCTGTGAAATATCCGAAAAGAGCAGCTATTGGGAATGCTGTCAGAAATGTTAATGCCATTCCTGAAAATCCACCTATATTAAAATATCTCATTATTGCTATGGCTATTTGACCCGCCATGGCACCTACAACTATACCAAAGTTAAGTCCTAACCCTGCAACAACAGGTATTATCAATGACAATACAAGGAATGCATTTCTAAAAAACCTGCTTGACAACTCTGTTAAAAAATAATTCATAGTGACACCGTCAGAAACAAGAAAACCAAACAGTGTGAATGCCACAAATATTAAAGTAACAATATTATCTGCCAGCCAGGATGAAGTTCTTTTTACATTTAATCTTTCTGAAGTAGATACATTATTCATTATTTATCTCCTCCTTTAACTTGTGTTAACGCATAAAGGATTATACCGTTTTGAATTACCATACGCAATATTTCAGAAAGGTCTGTTCCTTCAAATAATTGATTTGCTACAGGCAATGCTGTTGTTAAAAGTCCCTGAAATATAATGGTGCCTATTATAACATGAGATACTTTTGCCCTTGAGGCTGTTGCTCCACCGATTAGTACAGCTGCTACCGCAGGAAACGCCATCATTAACGGCGCATTGTAAAGCTGTGCATAGCCATAGCCTTGAGAGTAAACTATTATACCAATCGCACCCATAACAGTTGACAAAATATTTGCTTTTACTCTGTTGCTGTTTATATTAATTCCTGATGCCTGCGCAAATCTCGGATTTATACCTCCCGCAGATATTGCAATACCGGATTTGGACCTGAAATACAGCCATACTACTAAACAGCACAAGAAAAATACAAGAATCATTCCTGTGGGAATTATTAAGCCCTTAGTTCCTCCTATGGTTATTAAACCATCTTCTCCTCCTATTGCAAATCGTAAGAAATTACTTAATATCTGAGCTGCGTCCACAGCGTCAAGCTGTATGGTCTCTCTTAAGCCTGTTCCCATAAACCATCCCATTTTAGTGCTTGTAAACGGGATCATCAGCCATGCAAGGCACATGAAAGCAGATATAGAAAAACCCGTATATGTTGCTATAGTCATTTCGGAACCTTTAACAGCATTTAAAAGCCTTCCGTACAGGTATCCCAGCAATACTGCAAAAACAATTGCCAGTACAATCGACACACCTAACCACGAGTACCCTGTGAAGCCAAATTCAATTGAAAGTACAATAGCAAATAAACCGCATACAATACCTATCGGCAATGCAAAATTTGGCCCGGTTCCGGATTGAATTGAAGGAACCATGGCTAGTACTAATATTCCATTCATTCCTGAACGCTTGATTGTATCACTAAGCAATGTTGCCATGGAAATTCCAAGAGCTCCGCCTGCTATAAGGAGAAGTATCCAAAAGCTGCCTATAATCAAAGTCGGAAGACCAATTTTATCAACTATATCTTTAAGATTGAATTCTTTTTTTTGTTTAACTTCAACCATTATGCCTCACTCCCTTCTGAATTATGACTGCTTCCTGACATCATCAAACCAAAATCCGCATCAGGTGCTTCAGGTGATAACACACCTTCAACCTTGCCTTCACAAACAATAACTATTCTGTCACTTATGCTTCTTAATTCAGCCAGTTCAGAGGAAGTCATTACGATTGTCATTCCAAATTCCTCGTTTAGTTTTTTTAATAAATCCAATACTAATTTTTTCGCACCTATATCTATACCTCTTGTGGGTTCGGATACCAGCAAAAGCGTCGGGTTTAAGGTAAGCGCTCTGGCAACACAAACCTTCTGTTGATTACCTCCGCTCAATCTACCAACCTTTTGCAGAGGAGATGTACATCTTATATCAAGATTTTTTATCATTTCCTTGGCGTGCTGTCTTATGTTTTTAGAATCCTTGAATCTGAACGGACCGATTTTACTTAAAAACCCATTATTTATTTGCATCGCTGAAAACACAATATTTCCTTCAATTGATTCATCGAGAAGCAATCCCACACCTTTTCTGTCCTCACTTACAAAGGCAAGTCCGGATTTGATAGAAGCCATCGGATCGTTTAGAGGAAGATTTTCACCGTTAAATATAACTTCCCCGGTTGCCGGATAAATTCCCATCAAGCCGTTTGCCAAACCCAGCTTTCCCTGACCTGCCAATCCACCAATGCCAACTATTTCTCCTTTTTTAACCTCAAGATTAATCCCTTTAACCCTTTCTCCCGGCATAGCAACGTTCAAATTCTTAATTTCCAGGATAGTTTCTTCACTCTGTTTTTTATTATTGGAACTATTTCTCTCTATTGAAATTTTTCTGCCAACCATCAATTGAGCTATTTCAAATTTATTTGTATCTTTTATAGCTTTTGTAGCAACATGTTCACCGTCTCTCATGACTGTAACCTTGTCTGCAACATCTATGATCTCATCAAGTCTATGACTGATAAATATTATTCCAATTCCTTTTTTTGCTAACTTTCTTATGGCATTAAGTAAGTTTTTAGCCTCAGCTTCTGCTAAAACAGCAGTTGGTTCGTCAAATACTAATATTTTTATTCCTTCTTTATCTATTTCACGTGCAATTTCAATAAACTGCATATGTCCTACAGGCAGCCCTGCTACCGGAAGAAACTCATCTATATTCATATCAAGAACATCCAATGCTTTCCTGGCATCTTCGCTCATTTTTTTTACATCTAAAGATTCCAAGCGTTTGCCTAGCACCTTGCTCACGGCATTCGGCTTTGTTATTTCCCTGTTTAATTTTATATTTTCTGTTATTGAAAATCCAGGAATAAGCATAAATTCCTGATGAACCATTCCAATGCCATATGCCATGGCATCATGAGGAGTTTTTATCTTTACCTCTTTTCCTTCTATTTCGATTGAACCCTCATATCCCCCGGTGGAATGAATAACGGGCATGCCAAATAATATATTCATCAATGTTGATTTACCGGCTCCGTTTTCTCCGATAAGTGCAAGTATTTCACCTTTTTTTAGCTCAATATTTATATCCTTTAATACTCTGTTGCCGGAGTATTCCTTTGAAACATTCTTTAAGCTTAGAAGGTTATCGCTCATTTTTACCTCCTGTATATGTTATATTTCATAAAAAAGAATGTAACGGAAGCTCATCTATAAGAAACCCCGAAACATTCCTTTATTATTTTTAATTTTTCTATTAATATTATTTAAGTATTATTTTATAATATATGTTCTTCTCCATATGTTAAGAAGTCCATCATTATCATTCTGAATGTAGGATATTCTGTCGAGCCTTCTTCGTATGCTGTTGACTTAACTGCAATCCCGTTAGCATATTCAGTCATTAATTCTTCTAATACAGTTATATCTAATTCATCGCCAATTTCACCGTTAATCCATTTAATAGCATATTCTGTAGATGCAACAGTGTTCATCATAGCTACCGGTACCGGCCACGTTGAGAATCTTCCAAGAACTCCGCCTTCTTTAAGCTTTTTAGCAGTTTCAGAAATTACATTAGCCATAGCGTCTACAGAATATCCTGTTGACTCAATACCTAAAGCTGATGGGAATCCATGATATGGTGACGGACAGCACGGTTGTGGATATATAGCACCCGCATCATAGCAAGCCTTGATTAATGGAGTCTGCATTGCACAGTTTGTTGAGAAGAAAGCTGTATCTTTTCCATATTTCTCTACCATTTTAGGAACATCTTCAAGTATGAATTGTTGTGCTCCCGGTACGCCTGCATCTCCTGTTGGGTCCGGAGCTGTTGCATCAACAAATTCTATTCCTATTTCTTCACACTTAGTTATCATAAGGTCTCTTCTTGCTGACAGAAGAACAACTGACATATGTCTTGGGAATGAATAATGTACAAATGTCTTTGCTCCCAATGCTTTTGCCTGCTCCGGAATAGTATAACCCATTCCTAATTCATCAGTATTAAGAATTAAGTTTGCTCTTGCAACAACATCCGGTGGGTTTTCCTGTGGTGTACAATAAACTATAAACATATCGTCACGAGTTTCAAGCAGCTTATCAACTGCCGCATTTGTTCCCGGAACAGCCTGGTTGATAATCAATGCTTTAACTTCCGGATCAGAGCCTATTTTTGTAATAATACTTATCATTTGTTCCTGTTCAGTCATAAAATTATCTGGCCATAAAACGTGAGAAATTTTATTTTCTCCATATCTTTCTACCATTTGTTGAGCTGAACGATACTCTTCTTCATTTTGAGATAGAGTGTTCGTTACAATAGCAATTTTACCTTCAAAAGGTCCTGCCTCTGGTGTTGCCGCAGGTGTCTCTGCAGGTGTCTCTGCAGGTGTCTCTTCAGGCGTTTCTGCAGGTGCTGGTGCTTCTGCCGGCTTACTGCATGCCGCTAAGCTGAAAACCATAATCAGCACTAATAAAATACTTATTACCTTCTTCATTTTGTCCCTCCTATTAAATAAAAGATATAACCTGGACTAATTATAATTGAATATATATTAATTGTCAAATAATAATTATCACAACTTATTATTCCATTTTTGAAAAATAGTTTTTTTCTGCATTTTAATGAAAACGATTTAATTGTAAATATACTTATTTTCATAAAAGGTAACACGTTTTCAAATTTCTCAATTTAATAAAATACCGTTTGCAGGCCAATTGTAATGTAGAAACAAATTTTAACAATTGTATTCATATACAAAACAATATATTCTATTTATTTATTGTTTTGCATAATTATTTTTTATATGATAATTAAATAAAAAGAGGAGTAGTGTTTCCTCTTTTTTAAAATTTACCAAACGAATATCATTTCAAGCTTTCTAAAAACTTTTTCATTTTCTTTTTTTGCTCCGGACTTAGAAACTTCTCAAAATTTTTTAAATCCTGAATTTTTTTATTGTATTCCTCTTCACCGTATTGTTCTTTTAGTTTCTTGCTCATATTTTTTGCATCTCTTAAGATTTCATCCTCAGATTTACCGTCATATTTTTCTTTAAATTCTTTAAATTGCTCATTATTTATAAAATCATTCACATTCTTATCATTTGCCACCTTTTTAAATTCCTTGCTCTCAGTTATTTTATTTATTTCATTATCATCGAAACTTTTAAAAAATTTTGACATCCATATACCTCCATTCATATTACATAATATGCTGCCAATATTAATAGATTACAATTAATTTCCCGATATAGAAATTATTTGTAACACAAACTACGCAGCTGAATAAAATGTAATATTAAATATGTGTGCTAAGAAGGTGATATTATTCCTGTTCAAATATTGTTATATTTATTGGCTGCAAAATATATCTTTGGAGGCAGCCAGATGCCCGGCATTGTATCAAAACTATCAGGAACAACAAAAAACTTTACAACCGGGTTAATGTCGGATCCGCAAAAAATGGAAAATTTAATCAGCATGGTACGTACAGTAACACCCCTGACATCTGCTCAAACAGTAACCAAAGTAAATACATACTTGCCATTATTTGAGAAAGTAAGCACTTTGCTTGGCATGTACTCTTTCTTAAACAGAGCACAGACATTCAAGCCAATTGAACCAATGAATGCCAAATCACCCGGAGATATGATGACAGCATTAATGAAAAATGGAAATATACCGATGGGTAAATTACTTGCTCAGCCGCTTATTTCAAATAATATAGAAAAAATTATGGGGTCAATGGCAACAAATATGATTAAAAACGGTGGCATAAACGATATGCTTAAAAATGGCAACCTAAATGATATACTTAATAACGGAAATATCAATGATATGCTCTCTGCGTTTGGAAAAAGCTCCGGAAAAGACTCCCCAGACAACGGAAATATTGATTTAAACAGCTTAATGGAGACATTCATGCCTATAATCAGCAGCATGAACACTAACAGTTCAGATAATAGCCGTAATGAGAATGAATACGATGAAAATTATTCCAGCAACCATGATACCTCTAAAAATATTGAACTTAGAAACGAGGCTTGCTTGCCTGATGACGAGACGGATTCAGAGAATGGATCAATATATGAAAATTTAACAGATAATGACAAATATGAACATCCTAAAAATGAAAGGTATGACAAAAATCACCGAAGCGACCGCTATGAAAGCTATGATAAGGCAGTAAATTATAATGATAATAAAAACAACTACAGAGAGAAAGATTTCCATAAACCAATCCGCATTAAACAAAGAAAAAGAAGATAGAGAGGAGATTCTTAGAGCTGCGCTCTCAGAATGACAAGGGATGGTCCTCGGGATGACGATTATTCAGCAATAGCACGTCATCCTGAGCCCTCTTTATTTTTTGTTACTTTATTTCAACCGCCTGCCCTATGTCAAACAAATATAAATAGCACGCTTTAACCTTATCGCCTGTGATTTTTTCAACCGCTTCCTTATATGATAATATCTGCGGGCTGTACTCATCCTTTATTTGCTCAATAATTCCGTCAACTATCTTATCTGTTTTGTAGTCTATAATTACAACCTGATCACCCTCATAAAAATAGCAGTCTATTATACCCTGAATAAGTATAACATCATCCGTATTCAAGGAACTTATTATTTCATTAGCATTCTTTTTAATTACAAACGGCACCTCTCTTTTTACATTGCAGGAGGCTCTCATTCTTATTCCTATATCCGTATTGAAAAAATCATGAAGCATATCTATATTAACAACTTCTGCTTCATTCTCGGTCAACAGTTTTTTGGCAACCATTTTATTTACTTGCTGCAGAATATTATCCTTGGTCAGGCTCTCTCCTATGTTTAAATGCTGCATCACAAAGTGTACTATTGTTCCTATTTCAGTCCTTGTAAACATGAGTGCTTTTTCTTTAAACTGGGGAATATCTTTTAAAGTGGGAATTTTAAACTTAATGTGTTCAAGTCTTTCCTGCCTTAGAACCTTTAAGTCAGTAACCGACAGCTTTGTAGGAATGTTTACAGAATTATTGTAAGCATATTTATAATTCAATCTCCTGTTTATCTCTTCCTTCATACCACTTTCCTGATTTTTAAAGCAGGATATTTCATTTATTCTCCGTGCTTTATAATCTGCTTCTTCTTGTTCCTTCCTGTATATTTGAGCTAAAGAGATTTTATTTATATTCCACTTAGTTGAATATGAGTTGTTACTTAAGCTGTAATTAATTTCACAGCTCAAACTGCATCCATTTACAATTCTTAAAATATTGTCTGAGTCAATATCCCTGAATAATACGGTGCTGATCCAATCCAAGAAGGAATTCCCGCTGTATATGTTGTAAACGGAAGGTCCTCGCTGCCATTTTTTTATTTTATTTTCCAGCCTGTCAACAGTACCTATCATGATTAATCTGTCGATTGCTCTGGTCATTGCAACATAAAGCACCCTCATTTCCTCTGACAGATTCTCAATTTTTATAATGTTTTTTATGGCTGACCTTGACAGAGTTTCTCTGTATATACGTTCATCCGTATTGATGTATTTAGGTGCAATTCCATAAAACTTATGCTTCAAAATGCTTTTGGATGAGTCTGTCTTGTTGAATTTCTTGTTTAATCCGCACATTATAACAACAGGAAACTCAAGCCCCTTGCTTTTGTGAACAGTCATGAGGCGCACAACATTGTCATTTTCGCCCAATGTTTTTGCACTTGAGGAATCGCCTGATGCAAATTTTAATTTTTCTACGTATCTTAAGAAATTAAACAATCCGCTCATGAATGTTTTCTCAAAATCAAAAGCCTTATCTGACAGCAGCCTCAAATTGGCTTGCCTGATTTTGCCGTTGGGCAGCAGTCCCACAAAATAATAATAATTTGTTTCCATCAGAATTTCCCATATAAAATCATTCAAGCTGGTATATCTGCTTCTCTTTTTCCAGTTTTCAATCTTGCTGATAAAGTCTGTTAATTTTTCTGCAAGCTCATCCCGGCAATTATTTTTATATTCATATAAGGCATCAATAAAATTATATTTTGGGTTCCTGACTCTTATCTGAACAAGCTCTTCTGTAGTAAACGAGCCTATAGCTGACCTCATGACACTTAAAAGCGGTATGTCCTGCCTTATGTTGTCTATTATGCTTAACAAATTCAATACCACCTGAATTTCAATAGTTTCAAAATAGCCTGTTCCTCCGTCAAAGTAAAACGGAATACCTTGTTCGTTAAATATTTCTTCAAATATTCCCGCCCAGCTTGAAACAGACCTCATCAAAATGACGATGTCCTTGTATTGTAATTTTTCAGACAAAGCTTCTGTTACTTCGTTTGTATCTTTATCTCTTGTTACAGGCTGATTTTTATTTTCTTTAAGCAGCTCATTTATTTTTTGAACAGCAAAGGTTGCTTCTAATTCAGCCAGCTTCATCGACTTTATTTCATCATCTGAATCCTCTGATTCAGATGAGTTCTTATCTATGATAATAAGCTCTGTGAAGCAGTTATTGATAGTTGCCACGTCTTCTGTAAATTCTGCTCCCGGGTTTAAAAAAGCCGATTCATCATATTCAATTTCGCCTATGGTCCTGTTCATGATATTTTTAAATATATAATTAATAGAGCTTAAAATTTCTTTTCTGCTTCTGAAGTTTTGATTTAAATCTATTCTGCGGTCAAAGCCCTGACAGTCAACTACAGGGTATGAATTGCTTTTTTCATTGAATATTGTCGGATCTGAAAGCCTGAACCGGTAAATGCTCTGCTTCACATCACCCACCATGAACAAATTGTTTTCTCTTTTTATCTGACTTATCAATTCTTCCTGCAGGCTGTTGCTGTCCTGATATTCATCAATAAAGATATATTTGAATTTATTTCTGTATCTTTCCTTAATATCCTTTTCTCTTAAAATTTGGAGTGCATAATGCTCCACATCATTAAAATCAGCAATTGATTTATCCATTTTTTTTGATTTAAAAACAGCATCCAGTCTAACCGTAATATCATATAATGATTTCATCGGAAGGTACATGTGGTTAATATCATGGACAAATTCGGAAAGACTTCTCTTTGGAATCATCTTTTTAATATTATTAATAATTTTTTTATAGTCATCTCTTAGGGATTTTACATCCTCTTGTTTTTCCTTGCTGACATCTTCCTTCTGTTTGCCTTTCAAAGCTTTTAATGCCGGAAATGAAACACTGTGCACATGTGCTGTAAAATCATTAAAGTCACCTGAAAGAAGTTCCTCAAGCCTGCCGACATTGTCCACATCCTGTGATATTGCTTCTTCGTAGGCTAACGGACCATCATCCTCGAGGCATATTTCTCTGGCTGTATTTAACGCTTCAAGAGCACCGCAAAGCTGCAGCCTCAAGTTATCCTTCACCGCCTTGACCCACAGAGAGCTTTCAAAGTCATTTTCACTCATAGAAAGCATGTTAACGGAATCCAAAAGCCAATTTAAAGGATCAGGAAAGCTTAAAATAAACTTGTAAATATCCTTGATAATATCATTTAATTCCAAATCTCCCCGATTGCCCGTAAAGCTTTCCACAAGCTGTACGAACCCGTCCGGCTTTTCCGCATAGTAATCTTCCAAAACCTCATCTATAGATTCTTGTAAAAGAATATCAACTTCATTGACATCTCCTATTCTAAAGCCGGGGTCAATACCTGTAACATGAAAATTCTTTCGCACCACATCAATGCAAAATGAATGAATTGTCGATATATTTGCTTTGTTCAGCAGGTTCAGCTGACGGGACAAATGCTCCTTGTCCTTGCTTGAATACAAAGCCTTTATAAGAGCCTTATGAATTTTCTGCTTCATGCCGCTTGCCGCTGCATTAGTAAATGTTACAATCAAAAATTTATCAATATCTTCCTTTTCATTTATCAATAGCTTTATTATTCTTTCAACCAGGACCGTAGTCTTGCCTGAACCGGCAGCTGCCGAAACCAGAATATTCTTATTCCTTACGTTTATTACCTCTTGCTGGCTGGGGCTGAACTTCATTGGTTTTCACCGCCTTCGTTCAAAATTTCCGATAATATTTCATCCTTTTTCAATTTTTTTATTCTTCTGTAATTGTTGCCGTCAACAGACGGTTCAAACTGGCATATGCCTTTGAAACCGCAATAAACGCATGGTGTTTTATCGCCTGCGTCCTTTCTGAAGGGCATTATGTCAATATTTCCGTCCAATATTTTTTCTGCCAATTCTCTTGCAACCTCATCCGTCTTATTAAGGATACAATTAAATTCCTTAAATGTAAGAGTTTTTGATGCTTTGGATGTGCTTCCGTCCTTGTTTAAGGATACGGGAATAACGTCAGATTTTTTATTATCCTGGATATCCTTGTCCATATTAACAATAATATCTGAGTCCTCAACAATATAGCCCTTAAGAGACAGCTGCCTGAAAATTTCATCTTCAAAATCCTCTGCTGAGATTTCATCTGCGTCTATCATCGGATCATCAATGCAGAAATAGTATGCTCCGCCAATTTCCGGTTTGGTTTTAAAAAGCTTTTCTCCGTTTTTAATTATTGCGGACATATATATTAAAAGCTGCAGCTGAAGTCCCTGAACAGCATCTGATAAATCAATTTCCTTCCGGGAGGACTTATAATCGATTATATTTATATATAACTTATCATCCTTTTTCAACATATCTACTCTGTCGATTCTGCCCTGAAAATATATGCTTACATCATCTGAAATTTTTATTTCTACAGGATCAATACCAATTTCCTCGTCCCTTTCGCCTATTACAAGCTCTGTATATATAGGTCTGAAGCTGCCTTTTTTAAGCTGCTCCACAATAGTATCAGCTGCTCTGTTAACCAGCCTTTTTATTTTTTCCTTCATGTATCTGTTGCGCTCATTTGCGTCAAAGGCTGCATAGTCCAATTCACTGTCCTGCAATATTTTTTCGGTGCAGGATTGAGACAAAGAGTGAACAGTGTCCTTGTTTAATTCCATAATATCAGTATCCGTTTGAGAAATGCCTTTTGTAAATTGCTCAACTGCCTGGTGATATATGTTTCCAAGGTCGTAGAATTCTATCTTCTGCACTTGTCTTGGCTGAGGCTTAATAACATTTTCTATAAAAAATTTAAAGGGGCACGCCGCAAAGCTTTCAAGCTTTGAAACAGACATGGTCACAGGTGTGGGATGTATTTTACTAAGATTTTTCTTTGTTATTTTTAATGCCTTGTTTTCATATAAAAGCCCCTGGTTTATAAAATCAGTTATATGCTTTTCGTTTGATTCGTACCAGGCATAGACTTCCTTCCATATATTTTCAATATTATCCCCTTCAACATAATCTCTGATTTTTTCAACTAAATAATCAACTGTTCCCCTGCTATTGGAAATTTTTTCTTCTTCATCGGTACAGCTCAAATCCGACTGCTCCTTTATTAAAGGAAACAGCTGCTTAAGCTTGTCTGCATACATTGACGGCTGAAGTGTTTTTCCGTCGGCTTCTCCCAGCGGATAGCTTAAAGTAATCCTGTCCTGGGCGGCAGTGAATAATTTATATAGCATGTGTTTTTCTTTATACAGATAATAATCAGAATCATTTAAAAGCTTGGCACCTGACTTTGCAAGAAGATCCCTTTCGTCATCAAGAAGCAGACCCTTTTCAGTGTTTTTAGAATCCAGAATGCCTTCATTTGCTCCCATGACAAAAAGAACCTTGGAGGACTTGGATGAAATTTTGTCAGGCTCTCCAACCGTAACCTTGTCCAAGGTCGGAGGAATAATGCTTATTTTCACTTCCTTGAATCCGGCTTCTATCATTTTTCTGTATTCCGGCAAAGTAATCTCGACATCAGCTCCGGTAAGCACTATTTGCTCAAATATCTCAATAACATAATTCCAGATTTGAGCATTCTCACCGGACAGCTCATAAAGCCCGGCTCTTTTAAATATACCGACCTGCTTTTCAATTTTCTCCTGAACTTTGTACGCTTCTAAGAATTCAAATATAAACAAGGTAATATCCAGGGTTGTTTTTAAACCTTTAAGCTTGTTTCTGGAATCCTTTAATCCTGATGTAAATTTTTCGCGCAGCTTATTGAAATAATCCATATTATCAGAATTAAATTTAAATGCTTTAAACCACTTATCCCTTTCTATGCCGTACTGCAGGGCAAAATTCTCCAGTTTGCTTACTTCGTCATAATCAAGGGAAGAAAATCCTGTTTTTAAGAATTCAAATACACTGTCATGCTTAAAATTATAAATAAACATATCAAGAAGAGACAATATGAATTTCGTCAGCGGATTCCCCATAATATGTCTTTTAGAATCCATAAAACAGGGAATTTCATATTTGGCAAAAACCTTGTTAATATTAATTCCGTAGCTATCCATATTTCCTACGGCAATTGCAATATCCCTCCACCTATAGCCACGGTCTCTTACCAGAGATATAATTTTAGCAGCAGTCTTTTCTGTTTCGGAATATGGATTGAGTGATGAAACAATTTGTATATTGTCGGTATTTTCCGTGTAAGGAAAAGCATTTAAAGAAAGTATGCCTTGTTCGATTATTTTAATTTCTTCCCTGAAGATGTTGTTGCTTACAGTTATTATGTTTACCTGACAATCTGCATCTTTTATCAATGTTTTATAAGTGTCCTGGACTATCTTGAAAGCTTCCCAGTCTTCAGTACAGCGAATATTTTCCAGAGCTGACGCATCTATATTTAACGCAATGGTTACATTTTTTGAATGCCTGATCAACTCCTTAATAAGTCTGTGCCTTTGCAGGTTAAAGCTTTCAAAGCCGTCAATCCATATAATCGAATTTTTAATATAATCTGATTTTTCTACTGCAGAAATAAATAAATCTATTTTATCTTCTTCATCAAAAAATGTATCCTTCGTTCTTTTATTTATTTCCTTGTAAATTTTAATTATATCCTCAAGCTTTTTGTTTAAAAGATCATTATCATTTTCTTTTACTTTTAATTTCAATATTTGTTCCAGAAATTCAACACTTATGTTATTTTGCTTCAGCTCACTTATAAGCGCATCAAATTCTCTCAAAAAACCGTCTTGCTTCGATGCTTTGTTAAAAAGCTTAAGCTGCTCCTTGTTTTCTTCAAATATTTGCTTAAGCAGCATTATTTTGCCGTAGCTGTTAATTTCCTGAACCTTAAGACCTCCCACCTCTTCTAAGACCTTGTAGCTGAGGCGGGTAAAGCTTAGCACCTCTGCAGACATAATTCCATGGTCATTGATTCTGTCAATCAGTTCTGATTCTGCCTGATATGTCATTTGTTCAGGTACTATGAGTATTAAATTTTTATTATTGCTTTTATTGATTTGATTGTTTATATCATCATAGATATATGTGGTTTTACCGGTCCTGGCCCGACCTGCAACAATATTTAATCCCATACAAAGCTCTCCAATACATTAATCAGTTGTTTTATAAAGGTTTCTGTTATCCAGAAGCCAGATTTTGTCCGTAAATTTTCCGGGCTCAACTCCCTGCAATGCATGTTCAAAATCAAACATTCTGGCATCAATTATATCTAGGAAATGAAGCAGCTCTGCTTCCGGAGTCATCGGCTTTTTAGGGCTTCCAAATTCTGGCTCGTAATGATGAGACAGAACCATATGCTGAAGTATAATGCTTTTTTCTCTGTCTAAGCCCATTTTTTCTCCTTCAATTTCAATTTCCTTTATTCCCTGCACAATGTGACCTAACAGCTTCCCTTCCATTGTGTAATCAGAAACCACACCGTACTCGTCGGAATCCATTTCAAGTATCTTGCAGATATCATGAAGGATAACACCAGCATACACATAATCCATTTTTAAAAAATCATAAACCTCACCGAGCTTTTCTCCTGACTGCAGCATTCTGAGGGTATGGTACAAAAGACCTCCCATATACGAATGATGATTTTTCTTTGCGGCAGGATAATATAACAGCTTATTTTTATATTTTGCAATAACTTTTTCAACCAATAGCTTTATTTCATGGTCCTTTATCTTTTTAATGTATGATTTGACTGCACCAAGCATTTCTTCCTGCTCAATCGGCGCGGAAGGTATCAGCTCTGAAATCTTTATGGTATCAGTTGGAATCTTTGCTCTTATTTTATTGATTTTAAGCTGCTTAGAGCCATTCCATTCCAATACCTCTCCTCTTACTTTGACAATGGAACTGCGGGCAACCAGTTCTTCCTTGTCTGCTGAATATTCCCAGATTTTTGCGTTGATTTCACCGGTTTTATCAACTAAATCTATATCTATGTATTGTTTTCCGTTAGTTGTTTTCTTTACCTCAAAGCCTTTTATCAGATAAAATCCTTCAGCCTTTTCCCCTGCTTTAAGCTCCGATATACTTGTGCTGGGATTTGTCATACTTTTCATTTGTTCTTTTGCTTTATCGTTTAACAAGTTTTCTATACTTGACATCTATTTGCCTCTCTTTTCAATTTTTATAATAATTATTATATCATATGCTACAAAATCATTAAATAACTTTTATAATTAATTGAAAAAAAGCCTGTATGTGAATTGACCCCTGCCGCTTGAAAGAGGTCAATCCACATTAATGGCTTTTCTTTCATAATTTTTTAGTTCACTTTGTTTTGATGACAACAACCCCCGTCCCTTTGACACCTTAATGATAATACAGTTCTGAACCGCAGATGAAAAATTTCATGTTCTGTACAAACATGAAATTTTTCAATATGTTTAGAATAATATTAAAGAGGTTTGATTTTAAAGTTTCTTCTTCCAATATTTTTTGATTTTAATTAACAGTATCGCAAATATTATTATTGCCGGAACTAATATCGGTAATGATGCGACAATGTTTACTATGAAATTTCCAAGTCCTCTGACTATACCGTTAACTGTGTGGATAAAGCCTTCCTTTGCTCTGTCCCAGACACCCTTTTCACTTTGAAGGGTAAAGTTAACTTCTTTGACTTCTTCTACCTCCAGGTCTATTGTAGACATTGAAGCTCGGTCATCGATATCAGCCAGGCTTATGTTTAATGCATCTATTTCTGTTCTTATTCTTCGAAGCTCATTTTCTATTTGGAGCATTTCTTCAACGGTAGTTGCTTTTTCAAACAGTTCTCTAAGATGCTGTTCTTGGATTTCAAGGTTCTTAACCTTATTGTCCTTTTCGTAATACTCTTTTGTCACATCATTTTCATTAACGGATTTTCTTCTGATATCGGTAGATTGTTCCAGGAAACTGATTGTTTCGTAAAAAGCCTCCTGAGGAACACGGACTTTCAATCTTCCATGCATAAGCTTTTCATCATTATAAACCTGATATACTTCTGTATTGTTGTTTTCAATATATCCGCCTAATGAATCGATTTTCTGATTTATTTCTTCGAGAAACTTGTCGTAATCCTTAGTTTGAACATATAAGCTTCCGGTCTTTATTATTTTTAATTCTCTTGTGTCAGCAGCCATTATGCTAAATTCGCCCTTTACTGGAACACCTCTGTCGTCTATGCTGCGCTCTGAATTTCCATTGCCGGCTTCTTCAGAAGCAATTGAATAGCCGCTGTATTTTTCTTCTTCAAAATCAGAAGCCATTGGCTGTTCCATTGGAGCTGCCTCAGACGCTGTCTGTGGTTGTGCTGAATCATATGCCATTTCATTTTGGGTTTTATTCATGGAGCTGTTGTTATTCAATCCATATACAAGCAATATCAATACTAACGAAGCCGCAAGCCCGGCATATTTAACCCATTTGAATCTGCTGTTTCCGATCTTTTTAGGAGCATCAGTAATTTTTGCGATTTCAGATTCTTCTTTTTCAGTTAATTTAGCATTCATAAGCTTTTCGTGAAGTCTCTTGCAATATCCGGCAGGTGGCTCTTCATCAGGCAATTCGTTCAGCATCTGTATGAGCTTTTTGTATTCCTCCAGCTCCCTGCTGCATTCCGGGCAGTTTTTCAAATGCTCATCCATCAATTTTTTTTCATCTTCATTTAATTCATCGTCAATATATAAGGATAAATTATCTTTTACATCATTACAATTCATATTGTCACCACCTTAGCACTGAATTTTTAATTCATTTTCAAGTATTTCTTTTAAACTTTTTCTTGCTCTGCTTAGCCTGGACTTTACAGTTCCCAGGTTGCAGGACAAAATTTCAGCAATTTCGCTATAAGCAAAGCCTTGAATATCTCGTAAAACTATTATTGTTTTATAGTCATCATCCAATTTATTAACTGCATCATTTACAAGTTTATTGGTATATTTTTTTTCAACCAAAGCATCTGGATTTCCGGAATCATCAGCAATTTCTCTTTTAATTTCACTGTTTCCGCCTAAATCAATGCTCTCATCAATAGATACTGCATTAATCATCTTCTTTCTTTTAAAGTCAAGGCATGTATTTACAACAATCCTGTACATCCATACCTTAAAGGTTGACTGCATATTAAAATTTTGTATGTTTTTAAAAACCTTAATCAGTGCCTCCTGAGATGCATCCTCTGCATCTTCAACATTCCGAAGCACTCTGAGAGCTATATTATAAGCGCTTTTTTTGTAATCCTTAATAAGCTCCTCAAAAGCATCAACATTACCCTGACGACTTTGTTCCACAAGCCATAGTTCATTGCTTTTCATTCTTTCACCCCGTTCGGTTATAATATAAGACGTAAATAAATTATTATTTGTTCCAAATAAATTTTAATATATATATGTTTTCACAAATTGCACTGCAGTTCTTCCTGTCCTGCCCCCGTTCTGCATTGCGAATTTTTTGGCATCAATTAAAAGCTGCTCCTTTGATTCATATTTAATATTATATTTTTCTGCCAAGCCCAGTACAATATCAAAATATTCATTTTGGTTTGGCTCAGAATACAAAATAGTAAGTCCAAATCTGTCCGCCAAAGAGGTCTGCTCATTGATCGCATCTCTCATATGAACTTCATTTTGCCTGTCCAGCATACTTTCTTTTATTAAATGCTTTCTATTAGATGTAACATAAAACAAAATATTTGAAGGCTGTTCGTATATACTTCCTTCTACGGCGGATTTTAAATATTTGTAACTGTTTTCATTGCTTTCAAAGGATAAATCATCTATAAATATTATAAAATACATCCCCCGATTTTTTAATATATCAATTATTTTTGAAATAAAACGTAGATTTTCCTTATCTATTTCGATCAATCTGAGCTTTTTATCTTTAAACATGGGAATGAGCGCCTTCACGCTGGTTGATTTACCGGTTCCGCTGTCTCCTACAAGCAGCCCGTTCAAAGCAAATTGACCTTGAATAAATTTATTTGTGTTTTCGATTATTTTGTTTTTTTGTCTTTCATATCCATAAATACTTTCCATATTTACGGGATGAAAATTTTCTACGGTCATTAAATTTCCTTTATCATTCAGGCTGAAGGCAAAATTATTTCTGAATTTGCCGCACCCGTTCATTTCATAATCTGAATAAACATAATCGTATATTTCATCAATTTTATTGTTTTTAAATGATTCTGTCAATATTTCTTTGCTGCCGTAATTGATGAAGCCATTATAGTCTCCTGCCCCTGTTGCCATTCCCTTAAGCGGAATTTCAAAGATCTTCTTTAGCAATGATAAATCATGTAAAACAGCTTTTTTAATTTTATCGTCAACGGTCTGTCCTTTCTCTCTTTTAACGCTGAAGATATTTTCATCTTCCAATATTTTAAAAGCTATATAGTCAGTAATGGAATCGTATCCATTCAACATAAGTTCACTGCACAAGCTGTAATATACATTTTCAAATTCATCTTTATCTTCCTGATTAAAGTATTGCTTGTAAAGGCTGCTGTATTTTTTAATTATTTCATCGTTTAAAATATTTCTGTATACTAGTAAATTATTAAATAGAGATTCTGACATTTCGCACCTACCATATGTAAAAATTTTATTAATTATAACATTAATGGAATACAATTTCAACAACACAGTCTGATTCATTAGATTATTTATTGGAGGCTATTATCTACTGTCATTTTTAGTAAAAACAATATAACTCAGAGCATACAAAAAGCGTTTCTTTCGAAACGCTCGTACGGATATTTTTTTAAAACTCAATAATTCCTGCTTCCTTTTCGCATAGTCTTATAATTGTATTATCAATAATCAGTTGTTCGCATTTATTGATATCCTCATACAACGGTCTGTCTGCTTCCAGCATAGGAACCAATTCTCTGACTGCATGATATACAGGCGCTGTTCCTTTGCCTAAGCCATTATTTCCTCTTAAATCAATTCCCTGGCATGCACACATTATTTCCATGGCAATGACTCTTCTTGAATTTTCCATTATTTCTTTTGCTTTTCGCGCTGCAATAGTCCCCATTGAAACATGATCCTCCTGATTTGCTGATGAAGGAATGCTGTCAACAGATGCAGGATGAGCAAGAACCTTGTTTTCAGAAACCAGTGCTGCCGCAGAATATTGTACAATCATAAAACCGGAATTTAGTCCTCCGTGTTCTACCAAAAATGCCGGAAGTCCGCTTAATGAAGGATTGACAAGTCTTTCAAGTCTCCTTTCAGATATATTGGCAAGCTCTGCTAATGCAATTCCTAAAAAATCAAAGCTCAATGCCATTGGCTGACCGTGGAAGTTTCCTCCGGATATGCCTTCTCTTGTTTCAGGAAATATTATCGGATTGTCTGTAACAGAATTTATTTCTATCTCGACCTTTTCCTTAACATAGTTTATAGAATCTTTGCTTGCTCCATGAACCTGCGGGGTGCATCGTAAGGAGTAAGCATCCTGAACTCTTATTTCTCCTTGTCTGGTAGTCATTTTACTGTCAGCTAACAGCTGCAAAAGTATTCTTGCCGAATCCATTTGCCCTTTGTGAGGCCTTACGTCGTGAACCTTGTGGTCAAGTGCGTCAACTATTCCGTTTTGTGCTTCAAAGCTTAAAGCTGCTGCTATATCAGATGCTTTAACAATATTAACCGCATCATACACAGTCAGAGCCCCAACAGCTGTCATTACCTGTGTTCCGTTAATAAGAGCAAGCCCTTCTTTTGAAGTCAGTTCAATGACAGGTATCCCCGCTTTTTTCATTGCTTCTTCTCCTGTCATGACTTCTCCCATGTATTCTGCCATACCCAGACCTATCATGGGAAGAACCATGTGTGATAAAGGAGCTAAGTCTCCGCTTGAACCAAGTGAACCCTTTTGCGGAACTATAGGGTGAACTCCTTTATTGAGCATCTCAATCATAGTTAAAATTGTTTCCAGTCTTGCGCCTGAATAACCCTTTGCAAGATTATTGATTCTAAGGAGAATTATTCCCCTTACAATTTCTGTTTCAAAAGGTTTTCCGGCACCTACAGCATGTGTGACAATCAAGTTTTTCTGAAGTAGCTTTGACTCTTCCTTTGAAATAGATACATCACTGAACCTTCCAAACCCCGTTGTGATTCCATATACAACGTCTTCATTATCAACAAATTCATCTACTATTTTTCTTGATTCCTTAATTTTATCCACCGCTGATTTTGACAATTCAACTTCATAATTATTTCTGCAAACTGCAGCAACCTCTTGAAGAGTTAAAGAATTACCTGTAATAACAACCTTTCCCATTTTATCCTCCCAAAATTTTTGCTTATCTGATTAAAAAAACAGAGGCAAATTTCAGCGTACAATAAATACAGCTAAAATTTGCCTCCCAATGTCTAATATCTATAGGCTTATTTTATAGTAATATTATATTTCAATTAAAGCATTTTGTCAAATTACTCTTTATTTTCTTCATAATTTAGCAATATTAATTTTGCATCAACTAAAGCAGGAGTGTCTCCGCTTATATCATTAGGATAAACTACAATTCCATCATTGGGTTCTAATGATGAATGCATAAAATTTGTTATAGTGTCTGCTCCAACCATTATATCATATTCAGCTTTACTGTCAGAAACAGCATAAATTCTCATAGTGCCGTTGGTGTCTTTTGATATTTCCTTTACTATAACATTTATTTTGGAAGCTTCATCATAAAATGAAAGCATTTGATTGCTTCCGGGCAATTCAACATAATCTGCAATAAGCTGTTCACCTGTTACTAAATCAAAATCTCTTGCCTTGTTTAATTTCAATTCTCCTGTTTCTGTAATCACAATCACATGGTCATTAGTAACCTCTCCTGCTGTGCCTTTGACTCTGTTAATGTTTTTACCTTCTGTAGTCAGTCTAGTGTTGTAATCATGATTTCCATCCAGAACCACATCAAATGAATCTCCCTCAAGCTTGTTGATTCCAACATATTCACCTATATAAAGGCTGCTAGTTCTTTCAGGATTGACATTGTAAACATCCACCTTGTCTTTATCCTGAACATGTATGCCATTTTCATCTATTTTTATAATTTTACCTTGTGCAGTAAATTTAGAAGACTCGCTTTCATTAACTACCATTTCTTTATATTGAGTATCAGGTTCCTGCGGACTATTTTCACATGATAACAACAATACTGCTGTTAAAATAATTACTATAATATTTAGTTTTTTCATAATTTCCTCCATTATCACTAACGATAATATATTTACCAATAAAAATTCTTATATTCCAATGATATGAATTTATAATTTTTCTGAGATAAACATTTACAAATTGTATTTAACTATGCTATATTAAAATCAGTTTTTAAAAATATCATAATTTATTTAAGAGGGTTAAAATGGATTTATTAGATATGCAAATTATAGAGAATATCGAAAAGGAAGGAAGAATTTCTCATGAAGAACTTTCAAAACGATTGAATCTATCCAGACCGGCAATTCATAACAGAGTCACCAAGCTTGAAGAACAGGGAATAATTTCAGGTTACAAAGCAACGATAAACTGGGTTAAACTGGGATATACAACTAATGCTTTGATTTCCTTAAGAGTCAGAACTACAAATTATGATGTATTGCTTGAGCAGTTAAAAAAACTTGAAATCAAAGATTTAGTAATTGAAGAATGCCATATAGTAACAGGTACATGGTGCATTATAATGAAGGTAAGATGCATATCTCCCCTTGGCTTAAAATCATTGCAGGATGAACTTCATAAAATAGAAAGCATTAAAGAATCATCAACCTCTCTTATATTGTCGTCACTATATGATTAATAAAGGGGCAGTCGGGAAATAGCCCCCTAAGAAAAACACTACCAGAATAAAAAGGTAGTGTTTTTTTGCAAAAAAAGAAAAAAGATGGCTAACGACAACCACTTTTTCTCCGTTATAG
>JAEXUD010000043.1 GCA_023453025.1 Bacillota bacterium | reverse complement strand
AAACAATATTCCAAACACAAAAAAAGAACTCTTCAAGATGAAATGACTTTTTTAAAGCCTCTAATCTTGGAGGTTCTTTCTTTTTTAGTTCATGGGGCTAAAATTACCTATTTCCCGACTGCCCCTTATTTAATTCCTTCTAAAGCCTTGTCAACAGCTTCTTTTATAGCATTGCTGGTAACTGTCGCCCCTGATACACCATCTACATCTGTAGAATCTGCTTCTTCGATTTTTGCAGGCAGCTCATCAATTGCTTTAGAGCCGACTCCCTGAGTTTCCTTTTCACCAACAGCATTAACTGATACGATATCATCACCGTTAACCTCTACAGATACTTTTACTTCTCCTCCGTAGCCCTGAGCCGTACCTACCAGTGTTTGATTCTCATTATCTCCGATGGCGTTATTTCCGGATGTATCATCATTTTCATCATCTACTGCACCTTCATCGGCAGCTCCTTCGTCAGCATCATCAGCTGCATCATCAACGACATCATTGTCTTCATCTACATTTCCACTATCGTCAGTACATGCAGCCAAGCTGAAAATCATAAGCACACATACCATTAATGCTAATATTTTTTTCATAATAGCCTCCATTTATGAATTTAAATTTCACAAATAGTATAACCAATATTAGTTTAATCATTAAAAAATTAATAAAATATTAATATTTTGCATTATTCTGTAAAAACAAAAAAGGCAGCTGTAAAAAGCTGCCAGATAAATTATTAATTATTTTACTGTAAGGCTAATTTCTTTTCTAAGCTCATAAGCTTTTGCAACTGCTCCGACTAAATCTCCATGGCTGTCTTTCAAGCTCATAGTAGCTGTAGTAGTAACATCAGCAAGCATTGCTTTTTCATCAGCTGTTAAAGCATCATATTTTGCTTTATCTTCAGGTTTGTCTGAACCATCTTTCAACGGTCTTCCGTTTAAGTCAGAAGTATATTTAGCAAACCATTCTTGAACTTCTTCAACAGTCATGCCTGTGAATATTTCTTCGTATTTTTTAATTTGATCTGTCCATGTTCCGGTTCCCATTACATAACCTTCTCCACGATCTCTCTTAGTTTCCCATGCTGCAATGTCAGCTACAAAGCTGTCTTCTGTAGCAGTGATTGTACCATCAATTTTTTCATCATGATTTTCATCATTGTTATATGATTGTCCTGGGAAGCCCACAAAGTGTGGCATTGAAGCCCCGTCATAGTTGGGAGTTGCCACTTCTAATTGATCAATCAATAGTGCAACAATCTTTCCGTCCTTATCAAACAATGCATTAGCAAAAACTTTATTCAAGCTATATACCGGAACATCTTTATCATCTGAACCAGGACCAATACGTGGTACGCTGAATACTACAGTACCTTGAGAAGCAACTTCTGTTACGCCTGTTAATGGTACACGTTTCTCAAAAGATTCCTTTATAGCTGCTACAATGTTTCCATGAGCATCATTTAAGCTCATAGTAGCTGTTGTTGTAACATCAGCAAGCATTGCTTTTTCATCAGCTGATAATGCATCATATTTAGCTTTATCTTCAGGTTTATCAGAGCCGTCTTTCAATGGCCTTCCGTTTAAATCAGATGTATACTTTCCAAACCATTCTTCAACTTCATCAACTGTCATGCCAACAAATAATTGTTCGAATTTGTTCATTTGGTCTGACCAAGTTCCAGTAGTCATGTGGTATTTGTCACCACGTTCTCTCTTAGTTGCCCAACCTTCAACTTCCGCTAAGAAGTTTTCTTCTGTATCAGCTGTTTTTCCGTCTACTACAGCGTCATGATTTTCATCATTGTTGTATCCGCCTTGTCCCGGGAAACCGCTGAAGTGTGGCATTCCGTCTCCATCATAGTTAGGAGTTGCAACTTCTAAAATATCTACTGAAAGCGCAAGTATTTTTCCGTCCTGGTCAAACAATGTATGTGCAAACACATCATTTATGCTGTAAACAGGAGTATCTGTGTTATCCTTACCAGGTCCTAAACGACCTGTGCTAACTAACCCAAAGCCTTGATAAACTTCAGCAGCTGTAACATCTTCAGGTTTTACTTCCTCTTTAACCTCTTCTGCCGGCGCAGGATATTTAACCGGATCCAAAGCATTGTTAACAGCATCAATTATAGCTTTGCTTGTAACCGAAGCCCCTGCTATAACATCAACTTCTGTAGAGTTTGCTTCCACTATTTTAGCAGGAAGCTCATCTATTGCTTTTGAACCGATTCCATTAGTCTCATTAGGGCCTTCAGCTACTACAGCAGTAATCTTGTCCCCTTCTTTTGTAACAGTAACCGTTACTTCTCCTCCAAATCCTTTGCCAACACCTGTTAATGTTTCCGGTTCGGCTTCAGGTGCAGGTGGTGCTTGAGTTTCATTAGCGCATGCAACAATACTTAAAAGCATCATAGCACATAATGCAACAGATAATAATTTTCTCATCTTACCCTCCAAGTATATTTTTTAATAAATATTTTATTTTTAACTATGATGATATTGTTAAATTTACAACATACAAAGTTAAAAATATGTAAAAAAGCCTCTTTTTATATTATCAAATGATTGCATTATAGTCAATATATAATTTAATTTATGGTTAAATATACCAAAATAAATCAACATCAATAATTGAAAGCCTAAACTTCTTCACGGTATTCATAATGACACGAACCGGTGGTCTTAAAATTTTATCTGTGAATAACAACAATATTTCTACAATGATTAAACAACTTCATAACTTTATATGTATAAAGATTATGTTAAGATATTATTCTCTCACTTATACAATCTTAACGCCGGCGTAAATAGTTTAACAATATATTTATGTTATGTATGGTACCATAACTTTAGGAGAGGATGATTATGATGAATCTGATAATTATTTTAGCTGTTGTGGCAGTGTTTTATATTAATCTGATTTTTATAGATAATATTTATAAAACTATAGAACATAAGGTTGAGCCTATAAGTTTTTCTGATGAAGTCCCTTTAGATTTTTCAAAAGAAGCACTTATTTATGGGGAAGCTGCATTGTGCAATGAAATTTCTGATATATTATATAAAAATAAAATATCATCAGACATATTTTATGATATTGATAAAATTGACAAATCCTATCCATATAAATATTTATTTGCGGTATATAATGATGATTTAGAAAATCTTACAATATGCTCAATAGCTTCTAAGATTATGGATATCCGCAATATAATTGCAATATGTAATAAACAATATAATCAAAAAATATTTGCAGAAAACCACATTTCTTACCTTTTAAAAAACTCTTCAGCCTCTGAAATTGTATTTACATTATTGAACAGTCAAAATAGTAGGAGGGCATGAAATGTTTACGATTAAACGAATTAAATTAAGTTATACAGAAATCATTGTATTTGGAACTTTACTGATTATCATTTTGGGTGCTTTAATTCTCAGCCTGCCTGTATCATCAAGAAATGGTATACCAACACCATTTACTGATTCTCTTTTTACAGCAGCCTCAGCTTTTTGTGTAACCGGACTTGTTATTTACGACACATATACACATTGGTCTTTATTTGGACAAATCGTAATATTGATTCTTATTCAAATAGGCGGCCTTGGATTTATGACTGTAATTACTTTATTTTCGATTTTTCTTAGAAGAAAGATCGGACTGAAGGAAAGAAGATTATTAATGGAATCAGCTAATGCCTTAAAAATAGGCGGAATAGTTTTCCTAGTCAAAAAAATATTAATACGTACCCTTTTATTTGAAAGTATAGGTGCATTATTATTAACGATTAGATTTTATCCGGATATGGGTTTTAAAGAGGGGCTTTTTAACGGTATATTTCATTCGATTTCAGCATTCTGCAATGCAGGGTTTGATTTAATGGGTAAATACGGACAATTTTCATCACTTACCAGCTATGCTGATGATATGATAGTTAATATAACTGTTATATTGCTGATAGTCATAGGCGGAATAGGTTTTATAGTCTGGGATGATATTTTTCAAAATAAATTTGTATTTAAAAAATACCAGCTTCATACTAAAATAGTTCTTGTTACAACATCTGTATTAATACTTGGTGGTTCAATCATATTCTTTATTACTGAAGCCAATCAAAGTATGATTGATATGAATATAAAAGAAAAAATATTGTCATCGCTGTTTCATTCTATAACACCAAGAACAGCCGGTTTCAATACATTAAATTTAAGCCGGATGTCCGAGGGCGGATACTTGCTTACAATGCTTCTAATGATTATCGGTGGAAGCCCGGGCTCAACCGCCGGCGGAATCAAGACTACAACATTTGTTACATTATTTATTGCTGCAATGTCATCTGCAAAGCAAAGCTCAGATATAACTTTATTCAAGCGCAGGCTTGAAACAGACACACTCAAAAAAGCCAGTTCTATAACAGTTATATACTTGTCAACAGCATTTGTCGCCATTATGCTTATAAGCATAGCTCAGGATTTTACATTGGAAGAAATAATGTTTGAAGTGATATCCGCTATAGGCACAGTAGGCTTATCATTAGGAATTACACCATCATTAAATATATTTTCAAAAATTATTATTGTCTTACTGATGTATGGCGGTAAAGTAGGTGTATTGTCTATAGCTGCGGTTTTAGCAGAAAAAAAAGAAACTCCTTTGCTAAGCAGGCCATATGAAAAAATTATATTAGGATAGGTGATATTATGAAATCAATTTTAATTATAGGAATGGGTGCATTTGGACGTCATTTAGCACTTAAAATGTCAGAACTGAATAATGATGTCATGATTGTTGATAAGGATTCGGCTATAATAGATGAAATGTCAAATCTAGTTACAGATGCCCAAATCGGTGACTGCACAAAGGAAGATGTTTTAAAGGCATTGGGCGTTGGCAATTTTGATATATGCTTTGTTACAATTGGTGATACCTTCCAATCATCATTAGAAATAACATCTCTTTTAAAAGATTTAGGAGCTAAGTATGTAATCTCAAAATCAAGCAGAGACATTCAAGCTAAATTTCTATTAAGAAATGGTGCTGATGAAGTTGTATATCCAGATAAAGATATGGCTGAAAAATTAGCAATACGCTGCAGCTCAAACAATATCCTGGATTACTTCTCAATAACTAATGATTATTCTATATTTGAAATTCCAATTATACAGAGTTGGGCCGGCTACAGCATAGAAGAAATTAATGTAAGGAAAAAATATCATATAAATATACTATTGATTAAAAATGGCAACAGCATTATGACTATGCCCAAGGCTGATTATATTTTCAAAGAAGACGACCAAATAATCATAATCGGAAAAACAGATGAGGTTTTAAAATTTACAAATAATATTTGATATAAAAATACCTCCAAGTAGATTATCTAATTTTAATTAATTAGACTGTCTACCTTGGAAGTATCATTATCGCAATCAAATTGTGTCGTTTTTATAATCATCGGCAAAACGATATCCAACCCCTATTTCAGTTAATATAAATTTAGGATTAGAACTGTCTTTTTCTATTTTTCTTCTTAAACTAGCCATGAAAACCCTGATGCTTTTTGAATCTCCTGTTTCTCCATACCCCCATACTTCCTTGGATATATGGCTGTGGGTTATCACTTTCCCTCTGTTGGTCATTAGAAGCACCAATAGTTTAAATTCAATAGGCGTTAAATGAACCTCATTATCGTCAACATAAACTCTGTGTTTTTCAACATCAACTGTTAAGTAATCAAATTTATAAACACTTTCTGTTGTGGGAAATATTTCTCTTTCAATCAGCCTTTCCATAACCCTTATCCTTGCAAGCAATTCGCCCATTGAAAATGGTTTTGTTAAGTAGTCGTTGGCGCCGGCGTCTAAAGCATCGATTTTATCACTTTCCTGCTCCCTTGCTGATACAATTATAATGGGCATATCAGAAACATTTCTCACTTGTTTAATTATCTCAATTCCATCCATATCCGGCAAGCCTAAATCCAATAGAATTATATCCGGATTTTCAGTGCAAAACAATAAAATTCCATTATTGCCGTTTCTCGCTGATACAATTGTATATCCTTTAGCTTTTAACGCCATAGACATAAAATTAACTATTTTATTGTCATCTTCTATTATCAATATTTTCTTATTCATTTTCTACCTCCAACGGAAGTACTACCTTAAATGCCGCTCCGCCTGTTATCTTATTCTTTGCTGTTATTGTTCCCTTATGTGCTTTTACTATTTCCTTACAAATTGTAAGACCAAGGCCAACTCCCAGACTGCCATCCACAATATTGTTTTTATGGTAGCTGACAAAGCCTTCAAATATTTCATTAATTATAGAGGGCTCTATACCGTTTCCGTCATCTGACACCTCAAATACTGCATTTTTGTCACTTATTGAAACATTTAGAAATACCTGAGCATTTTCTCCTGAATGCTTATATGCGTTATCTAATAAATTTACCAGGACCTGAACAAACAATCTCCCATCAACCGGTACAAGTACGATATCATCCGGAAATGAAACATGAAGTCTGCCGGAGGATTGAAGGTGCGGCACAAGCGTTAATGTCTGATTCACTATATCATCTACAGATTCATAACTCTTATTCACTGTTAGCTTCCCTTCACTGATACGAGTCATATCAAGTATGTTTTGTACTGTTTTCATCAGCCAGGTCGATTCATCATATATATCAGACGCAAGCTTTTTAATATTATCAGAACTTAATTTTTCATAACTGTCGAGTATTAATTCACTTGCACCTTTTATGCTTGTCAGAGGTGTCCTTATATCATGAGATATGCTTCTCAATAAAGTGCTTTTTAGCCTTTCACTCTCCATGTCAATCTTAATTTTTTGCCTCTCTTCATATATAAATTCTCTGTCTAATACGATTGCCATTTGATGCACTATTGTTTTAATTATAATATCATTTTCATATGATGGTGGAGAATTTACATTGACTATGTATACCTCACCTCTTTGCTTAGCAACACCCTTGATGGGTATCAGCATTATACGTTCCTTTTTTATATTCTCATAATCAGGTGTTCCTTCAATACTATAAAATTTTTCATCATTATTCAATTTCGCATAGCAATCATACCCGACATAATCCTTTATGTAATTAATTCCCTTTAAAACAATATTATCATTTCCTGTTACATTAAAAAAGCCTTTTGTAATTTCATAGAGGATTTTTGCAGTTCGTTCATTTCTTCTTGAAACCTCAGTCTGATATTGAAGCTTTGATGTCATGGTACTTGAAATTAAAGATGCAATTAAAAAAAATATCATTAAAATAATATCTTGAGTATTGCTTATCTGGAGACTGTGGATAGGCTCCGTGAACAAGTAATTAAATATAAAAGCGCTGATTATAGAGGCAGCCGCACTGTAAAAATAGCCCCTGGTAACTATAGTGACTGTCAAAACCCCCACTATAAATACCATTAGAGTATTTTCCTTTCCTATTCCTGATTGATTCATAATTATTGACATCAAGGTTGTAATAAAACATATTGCTATAACACTTAAAAAATATTTTAAATTTATTTGTTTAATCGTATAATTTTTATGATTCATAGTTTTCTCCGCCCTTATTTATAGTCATATTATAGCACATGCTGCTGAAATAGTAATTGTTTATTTTGGTTTTATGTTGAAATGACTTATATGTTTTAGTATAATACCGTTATAATACAGGAGGAATAGTAAATATGAAGGTAGTTGCGTTTAACGGAAGTCCAAGAAAAGAAGGAAATACATATGAAGCAATTAATATAGTTGCAGAACAGTTAAGGAAAGAATCTATTGATGTCGAAATAGTTCACGTGGGAAACAAAAAAATTCAAGGCTGCACAGCTTGCAGCTCATGCTTTAAAACAAGAAATGAAAGGTGCACAATTGATGATGAAGTAAATGAATGGATTCAAAAAATGAAGGAAGCAGATGGTATAATTTTGGGCTCTCCTGTACATTTTTCTGATATTAGTGCCACCATGAAAGCCTTTCTTGACAGAGCAATTTATGTTGGAAGTGCAAACAATGGGTTATACAGGCACAAGGTCTGTACAGGAGTTATCGCCGTAAGACGTTCCGGCGGATTGCCTGCATTCAATCAGCTTAACAATTATATCAGCTATGCAGAAATGTTAATTCCAACATCAAATTATTGGAATGTAGTGTATGGTGCAAAACCCGGAGATGCCCTTAAGGATGAAGAAGGCATTCAAATCATGAGAATACTTGGAAAGAATATGGCTTGGCTTATGAAATTAATTGAATTTGGAGAGGGAAAAGTTCAAAAGCCTGAACCTGAAAAAAAATCATATATGAATTTTATAAGATAATAAAATAAAAGCGCAGAATTTTATCTGTGCTTTTATTCTTATATATTCCTACAATTGAAATGCACGAACAGGTCAGTCCTTATTTTTTTATTCATATCTTAAGGCGTCAATGGGATCCGCTTTTGCTGCCTTTTTAGCAGGATAATATCCAAAAAACACTCCGATAATCATGGAAAATGCTACCGCTACTAAAATTGACAATGGATTTACAACAATTGAAATAGAAATGATGCTTCCTCCTATCATTACCAGCCCTATTCCGGACATTGTTCCAACTATACCGCCGATAGCTGATAATGTAGCTGATTCAATAAGAAATTGAAACAATACATCCTTAGTTCTTGCACCTAGCGCTTTCTTTATTCCGATTTCCCTTGTTCTCTCTGTTACCGAAACCAGCATGATGTTCATTATACCTATGCCGCCTACCAGGAGTGATATGGCTGCAATTGCAGCAACAGCAACGGACATACCGCCTACTATACCGTTTAATGTTGCCTGGTCTTCTTCAACAGTATAAAATCTGTAATTTTCAATTCCCCTGTTTTTTAGTTTAGCCACATAAGATACTATTTCATTTCCTATTGAACTTACAGAAAATTCTTCAGCCACAAAGACATCCAGACCATAAAAACCATAGCTTGAAGGAAATGCTGTTGTAAAAGGTATATAACTGTCTTCATACATATCCTGACCTCCGAGAAGAGATACAACTGGTGACTCTTCATTTTTATAAACTCCAACAATCAACAAATCTTCTAAATAATCACCGATTTGCACCTTAATAGTCTGTCCTGTTACGTTTTTTTTATTGAAGAGTTGCATTGCCGCATTTTGTTCTAATACTATGACCTTGCTCTTTCTATCGACATCACTTTTGTTAATCATCCTTCCATAAAGCATTTTTACATGCTGCACCTTGTCAAATCCATCGTCAATGCATACCATACTTAATTTCACAGTACGCTTATTAATGGTAACATCGCTTCTTAAAGACTCCGATGGACATAAGTATGTAATTTTATCTTCAAATCTTTCCTTTAGCAGTTCTATATCATCCAAGTAAAAAAAATCTGTTGACCGAATATCTTCCATATTATAAAGGTACATTGAAGCACGGTTTTTTCCTATATCCTTATAAATGTCATCCATTACTCCCTTCATGCTGTCGCCAATAGATACTATTGCTATAACTGAGCTTATACCAATAATAATTCCAAGCATTGTTAAGAGTGAACGCATCTTATTTGACAAAATAGATTGAAATGCTATAGTAATATTTTCTAACCAGATTATTTTAAAGCACCTTCCTTCTGCCTGTCCTCGATTATTGAACCATCTCTGAATATTATGATTCTGTTTGCATATTCTGCCAAATCCGGCTCATGAGTTACCAGTATTATGCTGTTACCCTCATTGTTAAGATTTCTGAAGATTTCCATAATTTCTTCGGTCGATTGAGTATCCAGATTTCCGGTTGGTTCATCTGCCAGAATTATGGGAGGATTGTTAGCCAAGGACCTGGCTATGGCAACTCTTTGCTTTTGGCCGCCTGACAACTCATTAGGAAGATGATTAATCCTATCTGAAAGGCCTACTTTTTCTAACAATTCAATCGCCCTTTGCCTTCTTTGGGATGTTTTTATTTTGGCATATACCATAGGAAGTTCAACATTTCTTAAAATGTTAGTTCTTGGTATAAGGTTGAATGCCTGAAATACAAAGCCTATTTTTTTATTTCTTATTAATGACAGTTCATCCTGGCTAAGCTTTTTGATATCTGTTCCCTCAAGCAGGTATTCTCCTGATGTAGGCCTGTCAAGACATCCAAGTATATTCATCAAGGTGGACTTTCCTGAGCCGGAGTGACCCATAATTGCTATAAATTCACCATGCTTGATTTCTAAATTTACATTTTTTAATGCATGAACCTCAACTGTACCATTTTTATATATTTTATTTAAGTTCTTTATAGATATCATATTGCTCATAATCTTAACCTTCTGCTTCTTCATTAGGTGCAACAGTCATACCGTCTGTAAAGCTTAAATCAGGATTAACTATAATTTTCATATTTTCTGCTAGCTCACTGCTTGTAATTTGTGTTTCCAGATCTGTTTCTAAACCGCTTTCGACTATTATGGAGCTTATTGTATTGTCATCCTTCAATATAAATACCTTATTTTGATTTTTTTCATCCATGATTAATGCGCCTGACGGCACCGCAAATGTATCTTCAGCTGTATCAACCTTTATTTTAGCTGTTGCAATAACTCCTGATATAAGACTTTCAGGCCTTTGTGTTATATCGATAACTACAGGTATTACCCTTTCCATCGTGTTGTTATCCTTTTGTTCGGCAGTTGGTGATATTCTTGAAACAACTCCCATTGCAGCTTCATTCACCATTACATCAGAATAAATTTCAACCTCTTGTCCTATCTTTACCTTTCCAATATCATACTCACTGACGGATACCTTCATCTGAAGTTTATTTAAATTTTCTATTACAAACATGGCTTCTTCTTCATTATCCTTGGCATATCTGCCCAAATTGACATTCACTCTTGTTACGGTTCCGTCTATAGGACTTTTGATAAATACCTTATCTAAGTCTTCCTTATTCTTTTCTAAGTTTTGCTTTTGAATTTCAATACGCTTTAACTCAGCCGGTGATAAAATGATTTTCCCATCTGCAGTATTGAAGTTTTCCAAATCTTTTCTTGCTTCCTCAAGACTGTTTTCAATTTTATCAAATGCTTCTTGCGTAATAATGTCATTTTCTAATAATGCCTTATTTTGCTCATAGCTTTCTTCTAGTTCCTTAACATTACGGAGCGCCTTGTCATACTCTATCTGCATTGCTTTGATTTTGTCCTGCTGTTCTAACTGCGATAGCTCTATTTGATTTTCTTCAGATTCTATCTGCTTATTTAGTTCATCGCTGTCAAGTACAGCTAAAATTTGATCTTTCTCTACAATGTCGCCTTCTTTAACTTTAATATCGATAATTTCATAGTTTAACGGAGAAACTACATCAGCTTTTTCAATACCATCTAATGGAGCTTTAACTGAAATAATCTGTTCAATTGTTTTTTTCTCCAGTTCTGTTACATTCACAGAAACCTCTGCAGCTCCTTTATCTCTGTTTAAAAAACTAATGCTCAAAACCACTGCAATAACAATAAATAAAATAAAAAAAAGCTTCTTTCTTGAAATTTTCTTCATTTTCCTCTCCTAAATATAAAATACATATAATTATATCATAACCTGGAAGTAATCTTCCATAATTTAACCTTACACTTTTATTCATAACCTTACATTATAGTAAGCTTAATTTTTCATTAAAAATCATAGACGGTATTGTAATAGTCATCTGGCGGCAGACGTTTCTTTTTTCATCCCTGACTCTGAAAAACTCAAGCACCCGTTTTCTTTATATATTTTTCGTTTAATAACTCCTTGATAAATCTCCTTCCATTGTTAAGCTCAGAATACAACTCTTTTTTGTTATAACCTATCATATTCATTTCTTCTAAACTTCTCCCCAGTACATCTCTCCAAACGACCGTCGCCCTGCTTAATGGTTTAAGAGACATCAAAGCCTCTTGAAAAGGTTCATCATAGGGTATTTCCTTAAATATTTTAAATACTTCACCGGTGTTTTTAGATTCTGATAAAAATAATCCGAACACTTCCATAACCGATTTTTCAAACATATGAGAAGTTTCCATGTCAGATAATTTCAATGTTGAATAGCTGGCATTAATTGCTTTAAATGCTAAATAGTCAGCTTTAGTTACATCACCGGTAAGTCTGAAAGCTACAGTATATACCTTTTTAATAAAATTGTTTGTCTCCATTCAAAGCAATTCCTCCGTTAAACATAATAGCAATATAATATCATAAAAAAAACATTAACATCTTGAGTTGTAATAATTAATATGTGTTTATGTAAAAATTAAAATAATTAAGCTTCAGCTTTATTGTATATCAGAACATCAACACAAAACACGTTGGTACTGTGATGTATTTCCATTGCACCATTATATTTATCCAGTGATTGTTGAACGCTTCTTAAACCGATTCCATGACTTTTTTCATCGGCTTTAGTTGTTATTAATTTACTGCCTTTATATTTCAATTTACCGTTAAACGAATTAGAAATGCTTATATACAGAACGTTTCTGTCCAGCTCCACAGAAATATTGATTAATTTTTTATCACTTTCGTACGCTGCTTCAATCGCATTATCTAAAAGGTTTCCTAAGACAACGCTTAAATCAAATGATCCAATATTCAGCCTTTCAGGAACATTAATGTTGAGTTTTGCTTCTATACCGCAAATAACTGACTTATTCAGCTTATAATTTAATATGCTGTCGATTTCAGAATTTCCTGATTTAGAAAATTCATCAGAGCTATCCATGCAATCAAAAACACTTTTCAAATAATCTAACGCTTCCTGATTATCATTATTTTCAATCAGTGTCTTGATTGATAAAACATGATTTTTCACATCATGCCTGAAAGTCTTTAAATTTTCCTTGGATTGCTGAATTATTTCAAGCTGTTTTAAGTAAGCATTATTTTGCTGAAGCAGAAGCGCCCTTTCCATTTTTTCATCATAGGACTTCATAAGTACGTCATACAAATAAAATACATATATATTTATTACAAATAAAATAATAATACTGATTAGAATTGCTGTAATATTAGCTGAGTGTGCCTTCATAATAAGCATGAGAGCCAGAATTAATGTGCCTGAAGGTATTATAAATACAGAAAGCCAGTGAAGAGATGAAACCTTAATGTCATTTTTAACTAACTTAAAGTTTGACAAAAACAACATAACATTGTACGTAATTATTTTTATTATAATTAACCCTGCAATTAATACTAAATCTGAATCCTTTGACATTATGGTTACATTAAAATATCCCATAATCAAGACACCAACCGACTCTATTGTCATTAAAATCATATAAATTGAAATTGTTGCTATCAGTCTTCTTTTTATGGTTGCTTCATAATTGAAGGTCAGAAGGAAAAAAATAATCAGATTCGAAAAAACATTGATCATAGGATTGTTAAATGCAATAAACAAAAGCCCTATAGTAAAATAGTACATCAAATATGAAGTTATTTCTATTTTTCTATCCGTCTCTGTACAGTCAAAAAAAATCTTCATAAATCTATAAAGTGTATACGTTCCAAAAACAGAGGTAATCAAATATACTGCAGTTACACTATTTGTCATGATGCATCCTCAGCTTTCTTTGCATAAGCTTTTCGCGAACAGCTTTTCGGTTATTTTGGCTTATTGTGATAATTTCCTGATTTGACATCTTAACATATTCATAGGTGTACTCAATACATAAATTGAAATTTATTAAGTAGGACTTATGTATCATAATAAAATCCTGATTATGCATCTGTTCTTCAACCTCTGATAATTTTCCATAAAAGCTTTTTATTTCATCCGGCAATACTATGTTAACCTTGCGTCCGTTACTTTCAAAGTACAATATTTCACTTATAGGGACACTGAAGGTTATATTACCGCTTTTATACTTAAAAAAATGATTTCCGTTGCCTAGCAGCTTTAATGCTTTTAATATCACTGATTCAACTTTTTCCTTACCAAAGGGCTTGATAAGAAAATTCAGCGGTCTTATTTCAAAAAGCTCCATAGCGTAGTTTTCCTTACAGGAAATATATACTATCTGAGTGAAATCGTCATTTAATTCAGTCCTGATTATATTTCCAACTTCAACACCGTTTATCTCCGATAGCTCAATATCCAGAAAAATCAAATCATATCGGCTTCCCTTTAACAAAAAATTTCTAAGTTCCTCACCGGAGTAATATACATCTATCTCAAACCCCTGGTTTATATCTCTGCTTATTTCATAAAGCATGTCCTCTAACTGATGGCAAATAATTTTTTCATCGTCGCATATAGCAACTCGTATCATCTTATCCCTACTTTACTTTACTAGTTCTAAAATAATTATATCATATTGAAATATAAGATTCATTATAATTTTTGGCATGCTATATTAAGGTATCTGCTTACAATGATATGATTAATTAGTAATTAATTTTCTTATTATTTAAATATCTTTTCTTGTATTTAATAGAACTGTATCTGCTTATTTTATTGATTATCCTGAAATTTGCAATGCTGCCTACCACTCCCACAACAGGTATACCCTGTACAAATTTTGATGTGAGCATTGAATTTGATACTATCTTGGAAGTGTTTAAAATTTCCTTGTTCAAATCATAATTAAATTGCATTTGATTATCTATTTTATCTCCGATAATTTCAACTCTATGATTGAATTTCTGCTGAGTTTCTCCACTTGTGAGGGCTGCATTTATCAGGTTCAGCACATATATTTTTTCTGCTTCTATTTCGTACAGGAAACCATAGCTTAAGGATATTTCGTATATTGTTTTTAAAATCATCGCAGTAAAAAGAGGTATATCAGGAAGTCCCATACCCAATAGGCCTAATCCTGCACCTTCAATTGTAGATATGGACGTGTTTAAAAGCTTGCTTCTTTGAGCATATCTGTCAATTTTTCTTAAAGTGCCTTTATTGGCATTAATCTTAAGACTAAAATCATTAACATTATGATTTAATTGAATTTTGTTTTTATTAAAAAGCTTTTCAATGTACTTGGTGCCCTTTTCGAAAATTATCTGAAATGCTTTATAAAATGCTTTGTCCAGAGAATTTTTCAAGGGTTTGGGTACCCTTGACTCCACTTTTTCAACGATTGGTTCTAATTTTTCCTCAATTATGCCTTGCTTTTTATTCAGTATTTTCTGCTCCTTTTTTTCAAGATTTTTCAAATGCTTTTTTATTATATCCATTAATCGATGCCTCCACCTTCCTGTCTAGGAGGTTTAATAACTGGTTTTCCCGCTTTAATCAAAACCTTGCTGTTAACAAAGAAAAATGACACTACAGCAATTACCATGCCTGTTCCAAGAAGCAGCCATTCAATTTTCATAAAATCAGCCATAGGGCCAAACACAAGCATCCCAAAAGGCATCATAATGCTTGATATCATTCCCATGACACTGAAAACCCTGCCCATGTAGTTTACTTCCACTCTCTCCTGCAGCAGAACCATGGCAGGAGTGTTTAATACAGGCATTACAATTCCAAACAATCCCATAAAGAAAATATATACCCAGAAATTCGGAACAATTCCCAAAGCAACTGTGCATAATCCCATTGAGAGGCATGCTAAACCCATGGTGTGAATCTTATTTTTAAAGCCTCCCCAGGAAGCCATAGCAATACCACCTATAATCATCCCTACAGAAAAAGCAACCTCAAGGACAGTAAGCCGCCATACATCATCGCCAAAGCTTCTTGCAGTCTGAAGCGGTGTCAAAAAGGCAGCCGGTGCCAGCATAACATAAAATATTGCCAAAAATGCGAAATATACCTTTAAAAATTCATGTTCATTAATATATTTTATTCCATCCTGCATATCCTTGAAATAACTTGTTTCTTGTTTTTCCAATGCCTTTGCATGAGACTCAACATGCAGAAAAAAGGCTAATATGGATACTGCAATGGCTGCAGTTACAACATCAATCATAAAAATTACTTCAATACTGGTAAATGTCAACAATGCTCCGCTTATCATTGGTGACATCAACATTACCATTGACTGTACGCTTCCATTTGTAGCATTGACCTTTGTAAGCTTATCCTCCGGCACCAGCTGTGGTATGAATGCATTTACTGCCGGCGACTGAACCCCTGAGCCAAAAGCCCTGATTGAAGAAGCAATGAACAAAAGCCATATGGATTCGTATCCAAGATAAAACAATATGGCTAATGCAAGGGTAGCAATTGCAATAAAAGAATCTGCAAGGGCAATCAGGTTTTTTCTGTTATATCGATCTGCCCACACACCTGCAAATGGTGACAACACAAACATGGGGAAAAACCCGCAGATAATTGAAATAGTCATCATTAACCCTGATTGTGTCTTAAGAGTTATATGCCACATTATTGCATATTGAACCAAGGATGTACCGAATAATGATATTGTCTGACTCGTCAAAAATAGCACTATATTTTTCTTCCAGCTACTATTCATAAAAGATTAAATTCTCCGTTCTTTCTCGTATTTTCCATTGTCAGCTGCAGGAGAAAGATGCCCTAACCCTATTTTTCAGAGTCTTTTTTCTGAAAAATAGCGGTAGGTCATTCGCAACGAATTCCCAATTTATGCGACATAAGGAGCAAATAAATTGGTGAATGAGACTGCGCGCTTTCATAGCTGCTCTGCAAACTGCACCTTAATGCCATTTGGATCCTGTACAATAAAGTATTTTATGTTAGGATTTGGTTGAACGGGTCCTGTCTTTATTTCTATTCCCTTTTCATTAACAAACTTGATCATTTCATCCAGAGAATCTACTTTGAAACCTAATGTAACTGCATTTCCCGCATCTATATTTTTAAATTTCTCATTGCAAATCACTTCAAGCTTTGTCTCTCCCTCGCCTAAGAAGCATATTTCCATTCCCGGTCCCGCATTGAATCTTCTGTCCAATTTAAGTCCGGCTATTTCCTGGTAAAATTTTAATGTTTCTTCCATATTCTTAACTAAAATCGTAGTCCATAAGAATTTCATATTAATCCTCCAATATATGTATTTTTATTTAAATATAATATAATTATTGATTGTATGCAATAATTTTATCCAAACATGGAAAATAAATTCTTTAAAATACTTTTTATGCAGCAGACTATCGTTCACAATATAAAAATATAATAAAGTATTTTGTTTATAGTATAATTAATATTAAATTAAAACTTAATTAAAAAGATTTTTACATTTTCTGCAAAAAAATAGCGGAACATAAATTCCGCATATTTATTATTTTTATCATATGTTAGCGGTTATAACAGCTCCCATTGCTTTTGTGCTTACTATATCTTCTCCGGTTCTTGCTATATCAGCAGTCCTATAGCCATACATCAATGCTTTTTTTACAGCATTTTCAACTGCATATGATTCATCCTGAAGCCTCAAGGAGTACTTTAACATCATAGAAACAGAGAGAATTGCCGCAATTGGATTTGCTTTTCCTTGTCCTGCAATATCAGGTGCAGAGCCATGGATAGGCTCATACATGCCATAGTTATTATCGCCTAAAGAAGCTGACGGAAGCATGCCGATAGAGCCGGTTATCATACTTGCTTCATCAGACAAGATATCTCCAAACATGTTTTCTGTAACTATAACATCAAATTGCTTTGGGTTTGTAACCAGCTGCATTGCTGCATTATCAACATACATATGATTTAATTGAACTTGCGGATATTTTTTAGAAATTTCTTCTGCTGTTCTTCTCCAAAGTCTTGAGGTTTCAAGAACATTTGCTTTATCTACACTTGTGACCCGTTTGTTTCTTGTTTGTGCAATTTTAAAGGCTTGCTCTAAAATACGTTCAATTTCATACTTCGTATATTCCATGCAATCGCAAGCATAATCTCCCTCTGCAAATTTTTTCCCGAAATAAATTCCGCCTGTCAATTCTCTTAAAATTACAATATCCAGTCCTCCCTCTACAATATCAGACCTGAGAGGGCACGTATCCTTTAGTTCATCAAACATTATTGCAGGACGAATATTTGTATATAGATTAAGACCTTTCCTTAAAGAAAGCAATCCTTTTTCAGGTCTTAAACTGCTTGGCATGCTGTCCCATTTTGGTCCGCCAACAGCTCCAAACAAAATAGCGTCGCCTTTCTTGCATATGTCCAAAGTTTCACCGGGAAGCGGCACTCCTGTAGCATCAATTGCCGCACCTCCGGCAAGCGCTTCTGTATATTCAAATGTATGGTTGAATTTTTCGCCTATTTTATTTAAAACTTTGATGGCTTCGTTAACTATCTCAGGCCCTATGCCGTCTCCTTTTATTACTGTTATATTATAATTCATGAGCTTCTCCTATTGTTCCTTTTTTATTTTATTCCGAACATATCCGACAAGCCCCTCACATCTGATTATTTGTCCGATAAATTCAGGGAATGGCTCTGCCTTATATGTTTCATTTTTAGTGATATTAGTTATGATTCCATTTTTGAAGTCCACCTTAACCTCGTCTCCAGCTTGAATTTTTTCTGCCGCTTCATCACATTCAAGTATAGGAAGCCCTATATTAAATGCATTTCTGTAAAAGATTCTGGCATAGCTTTTAGCTATAACACAAGATATCCCGGATGCTTTAATGGCAAGAGGTGCATGTTCCCTTGAAGAGCCACAGCCAAAATTTTTATGAGCAACAATAATATCCCCATTTTTTACTTTATTCACGAATTCTTTATCTATATCTTCCATGCAATGCTTGGCCAATTCCTTAGCATCAGCCACATTTAAATATCTTGCAGGTATAATTACATCTGTATCTATATCATTTCCATACTTGAAAACTTTTCCTTGTGCATTCATTTCTATATCCTCCAATTATTATTATTCAAATTCATTAGGGTTTGCTATTTTGCCTTTTATTGCTGTTGCAGCTGCCACGGCAGGGCTCGCCAGATATACTTCAGAACCCGTATGTCCCATGCGCCCAACGAAATTTCTGTTTGTCGTTGTAACTGCTTTTTCTCCATCGGCCAATATACCCATGTAGCCTCCCAGACAAGGTCCGCATGTAGGAGTGCTGATTATTGCTCCTGCATCAATAAATATCTCAGCCAGCCCTTCTGTAATACATTGTTTGTAAATTGCCTGAGTAGCCGGAATAATTATTGTTCTCACATCAGGGTTAACCTTGTGTCCTTTCAGGATTTGAGCAGCTATTCGCATGTCCCCTATCCGTCCGTTTGTACAGGAGCCTATAACAACCTGATCTATTTTTACATCTCCTGCCTCATCTATTGTTCTTGTATTTTCAGGGAGATGAGGGAATGCGACAGTTGGTTTTAATATGTTTAAATCAATGTTGATAACTTCATCATATTCCGCATCTTCATCTGCTTCGTAAATTGTATATTCCTTTGTGGAATGTTCTTTCATATATTCAATTGTTTTTTCATCAACAGGGAATATTCCGTTTTTTCCGCCTGCCTCTATTGCCATATTTGCAACAGTGAACCTGTCATCCATTGTCAGATGCTTAATACCTTCTCCGGTGAATTCCATTGATTTATATAATGCACCATCAACTCCGATTTTGCCTATTATATGCAAAATAACATCCTTGCCGCTTACAAATTTATTGGGTTTTCCTGTAATATTAAACTTAATTGCTGACGGGACCTTAAGCCATGCCTGACCTGTTGCCATGCCTGCAGCCATATCCGTTGAACCGATTCCTGTTGAAAAAGCTCCTAATGCTCCATATGTGCATGTGTGTGAGTCTGCACCAATGCATGTGTCCCCTGCAACAACTAATCCCTTTTCAGGTAACAGGGCATGTTCTATTCCCATTTGTCCTACATCAAAGAAATTAGTTACATTTTGAGATTTGCAAAAGCATCTTGATGTCTTACATTGTTCTGCTGACTTAATATCCTTGTTTGGAACAAAATGGTCAAGTACCACTACGACTTTATCCCTGTCAAATACTTTTTCAGCTCCCATTTTTTCAAATTCCTGAATAGCGACAGGAGCCGTAATATCATTGCCTAAAACCAAATCCAGGTTAATTTCTATAAACTGACCTGCCTTAACTTCTTTTAATCCTGCATGTGCAGCGAGGATTTTTTGTGTCATTGTCATACCCATTTTTTTGTCCTCCTAATTGTTTTTTTGATTTATATATATCATTTTGTTTATAGCATTTATATAAGCCGTTATGCTTGCTTCAATTACGTCTGTACTTAACCCTCTGCCTGTAAAACTTCGGCCGTTATCCCTTAATCTTACCACTGCATCACCAAGTGCATCTTCTCCCTCGGTTATTGAATTGAGAGAAAAATCATCCAATTGCAATTCCTTGCTCACTATTTTTTCAATTGCCTTAAAGGATGCATATATTGGACCGTCTCCTGTTGCAACTTCTTCAAAAATCTTACCCTCTTTTTTAACAGAAACTATTGCTGTCGGGGTAATAATATTGCCTGTATTTATAACATAATTATTTAATTCGTATGTCTTGGGTATCTGAATTCTCTGTCTGGATACTAAAGCTTCAATATCCTTTTCATACACATTTTTCTTTTTGTCAGCCAACTCTTTAAATTTTGCGAAGGCTTCATCCAGTTCTTCTTTGCTTAAGTTGTATCCTAATTGCTTTAATTTTTCATTGAAGGCATGCCTGCCAGAATGTTTTCCGAGAACTAATTTGTTAGTTTCAAGTCCTATAGATTGAGGGGTTAATATTTCATATGTTTCCTTGTTATTCAACACCCCGTGCTGATGGATTCCCGATTCATGAGAAAAAGCATTTGCTCCTACTATTGCTTTGTTTGGCTGGACCTTAGTTCCTGTAATTCTGGTTAACAGGTTGCTGCTTCTCATTATTTGCTTTGTATCTATTCTCGTATCTGCTTTTAAAACATCTTTTCTTGTTTTCAATGCCATAACTATTTCTTCTAATGCCGCATTGCCGGCTCTTTCTCCGATTCCGTTTATCGTGCATTCCACCTGAGTTGCACCGGCTTTTATTGCAGCAAGTGTATTTGCAACTCCCAACCCTAAGTCATTATGGCAGTGCGTTGAAATGTCTACAGTTTTCAGAGCCGGACATTTTTCTATGACGCTTGTTATAAAACTGTAGTATTCGTCAGGAGTTGCATATCCTACAGTGTCAGGAATATTTATTGTCGCAGCTCCGGCTTTTATAGCCTTGTCAATAACCTTAGAAATAAAATCTATATCGCTTCTTGTAGCGTCTTCGCATGAGAATTCCACATCAATGCATTTTGATTTTGCATAAGCAACCATTTCTTCAGCTGTTTTTAATACTTCAGCGGGATTCATTTTCAATTTGTATTCCATGTGTATGGGTGACGTAGCCAGGAAGACGTGAATTCTGGGACGAACTGCATATTTTAAACTATCCCATGCTTTGTCTATGTCATCCTTATTTGAACGGGCAAGGCTTGCTACAGTACAATTCTTAATGTTTTTTGAAATTTCCTGAATTGAAAGCAAATCTCCTGGTGATGCTGCTGCAAATCCTGCTTCGATAATATCCACATTCATTCGCTCAAGCTGCTGTGCCATTTCAATTTTTTCTTTAATGTTCATGCTGCATCCTGGTGATTGCTCACCGTCTCTTAATGTAGTGTCAAAAATTTTAATAACTTTTTCCATTTCAATCCTCCAATTTAATTAGTTGAAATAGAATCTGAAATGAAGTCGAAACCACTTTGGAAATAAAAAAATCCGTCCATGAGAATATATGCTCTCAGGGACGGATAATATCCGCGGTACCACCCAAATTGTTTTCTATAAATATATATGTATACCAAAGAAAACCACTCATCAGATTCTAACAAATCTTAGCCTTTAACGGGGCAACGTATTTTCCTACTGTATTTCAGAAAATCAGCTCAGGAGCGAGTGTGTTTTCAGAACAGTATCGGCTTACACCACCGCCGACTCTCTGTAACTTGTCCGTTGAAAAGTTTTTTCTCCATCACAGCTTTTAATAAATTATATTGTTATGGATTTTAACAAAAGTTTTACAGCTTGTCAATACTATTTTTGAAATATTATTGTAGTTTCGAATAATAATGTTACTATCCACAGTTATAAAGTAAAGGCGAAAAATAAGAAAAATACCCGCTCACGGTTTCGGACACGAATAATTCTAAAGTTCATTGCGACTAAAAATCCTACAGCTTGCAAACTCGCTGACACTCAAACAGTGCAAGCTGCTTAACGGATTTTTAGCCTCCATTCACTAAGAATTATACTCGTGTCCTGCAAATGTTCGCTATATATTTTTCTTATTTTTCTTAGGTTTATGGATGGGCCGTGAATAGTAACATGATAATATATTTTTACATAAGTTACAGTCTGGAATTTAATTCATATAATAATAAAAATATTATTTTAGAAAGGCGGTCAATAAATGGCAAAATATTATTCTGATAACACTTTACATAACAAAACTATGATTTTAACGGGTCAGGGACAGGTAACAGCTGTTCCAAATATTGCTGTAATACATTTAGGGGTCCAAACTAACGGAGAAAATTTAACAGCCATACAACAAGAAAATGCACGTATTACTCAATCAATAATTCAAGCACTTCAGCGCATGGGAGTTTCCGATATTAAAACATTCCAATATTCAATTAACAAATTATATGATTATGAGGACGGCAGACAAATAGACAGAGGTTATTCTGTCCGAAATATTCTGGAAATAAGAACTACCAACCTCGACATGGTTGGAAACATAATTGATGCTGCTGTTACTTCAGGAGCGAATGTTGTAGATTTGATTTCTTTTGATGTATCAAATAAAGAATATTATTATCAGCAGGCACTTAATATGGCAGTAATGAATGCAATGCAGAAAGCTGATTCTGTTGCAATGAATTTAGGCGCTGCTAACCCTGTCCCTGTCAGAATCGTTGAAAATACCATTGCGCCAATACAGCCATATTACAGGCAAGAGCTGGCTGCAGCAACTCCTATAATGCCCGGAACCTTGAAAATAGAAGCATCTGTAACAGTAGATTTCGAATTTTAGTTTGAAAAGAGCTGCCATCGGCAGCTCTTATTCTATGTCTATTTTTATTTTATTATTTGGTTTTGAATCTTTTGGAACTACGATTTTCAATACACCGTTCTCCAGGTTTGCTTTAATGCCGTCAGATTTGGCATCCTCAAGGTAGATGCTTCTGCTCATTGAGCTGTAGCGTCTTTCCTTATGAATATAATTTTTATTTTCTTCGTTAATGCTTTCTTCTTTCTTAACAGAAATATTCAGTCTTCCTTCATTCATTTCAATGTTAACTTCATTTTTTTCAATTCCGGGCAATTCTGCTTCTACCAGGTAATTTTTTTCATTCTCCTGAACGTCAACCTTAAAGGAATCTCTCATAAAGTTTTTTCTTGCCGGCCAGTTAAAATTAAAAAAGTCATCAACCATGTTGTAAAAGTCGCCGAAATCATCAAAATCCCTGCTAATTAAGCTTTTGTTTTTTCTGTTGAATGGAACTAATCCAGACATAATCAACATCTCCTTTTTTTAATAATATTGTTTTATTTTGTTAGCACTCTCTCTTGATGAGTGCTGATTTATACTTATACTATATCACTGATTTTTTGTTTGTCAACTACTTTTAGAAAAATATTTTAAATTTTTATTGCCATTTTATTACTTTTATTATCAGTATATAATAATCTCTTTACTTTTAGTTTATTTTTATGAAATAACGCAATTCTTTATGTCATCACTTGTAAATTATGGTATTAATTATTGCGCATATGGTTTATAATTGAATATGATATCATTATAATCAATAAAAAAGTGTAAGCCTACATATGAAGTGAGGTGAAAATATTTATTATGGAATTTATTGAAATTTTATATAAATTACGTTTTTATCCTTTAATAATATTCGTGTCAATTATAGTTCCATCTGCAATCAGAAAAATTTACCCTGAAAAGTCATATTTATTCTATGTTGCGATTTCTATATTAATAAATTTAATTTTTATATTTGGTATATTTAAATTTAATGCTATTGTGCATCCAATAGATTTATATTCTCCGAAGGTTCAAATCAGCACGATAGATTACACAAACCCTAAGGTCAAGGAGCTGACATATAACGTTGATATTTATAACAGGGTCAACAGGGATGTGGATATTATCATTACATTTACGAAAACAGACAGTGACTTGTATCCATATATAAATCTGATACCTGAAACATATACTTCCGACAAGATAACCATAAAAGCAAATGATAATAAAGAATATAAATCCTCCTTCACTATTGATTCCGAAGATGCAAGGTTAATTAATTCTTATTATTTGAAGATGAAAGTTAAATATATCAAACAATAAATTTATATTGACAAAGTACTTTTGGATATATAATATAAATAAATATAAACCGCTGAATGAGATTAGTAAGCATAAAAGATTGAATTCCAGAGAGCTATTGATGGTGGAAGATAGCATTTTATCCTATGTTGAATGGACTCATGAGGGCAGCCCGAAAGTTTTGCAAGTAGTAGCTGACGGAAATCCTAACCGTTATGATGGAATCATATGTCAGTATGTGAAAATTGCTATTTTGGGTGGCTAAATAGAACTATACTTCTATCCCGTTTTGGGGTAGAAGTTTTTATTTTGAGGAGATGATTTTATGGAAGATTGTTGGTGGTATCATATTTCAAAATAATACTAGGGAGGTTTTTTAATGAAACGTATATTGACAGGTGATAGAACAACAGGCAGGCTGCATCTGGGGCATTATGTCGGCAGCCTTCAAAATAGGGTTATGCTGCAGGATGAGTATGATACATTTATAATATTGGCAGATATTCAGGCATTAACAACCCATTTTGAACATCCTGAATTAATAAGTAAAAATATCTACGAATCTGCAATAGATAATTTATCAGTAGGTCTGGACCCTAATAAAATAACTATGTTTTTGCAATCAAAGATTGGTGCAATTGCAGAGTTGACAGTTTTTTATTCGATGCTTGTTTCTGTAAATTCATTAAGGCACAATCCGACCATAAAAACTGAAGCCAAACAATATGGATATGATGATTTGAGCTATGGTTTTTTAGGATATCCTGTCAGTCAGACTGCAGATATTACTTTTTGCAATGCTGATTTAGTTCCTGTTGGAGAAGACCAGCTTCCTCACATAGAACAAGGCAGGAAAATTGTCAGACGTTTTAATGATTTATACGGCAACGGAGAAACTATTATTAAGGAGCCACAAGCCCTAATCAGCAGGACTCCGCGACTTGTCGGATTAGACGGTAATTCTAAAATGGGTAAAAGCCTCGGAAATGCAATCTATTTATCAGATGATGCTTATGAGGTAAATAAAAAAATAAAATCTGCAGTTACAGACAAAAACAGAATAAGTGTTAAGGATAAAGGCAATCCAGGCATATGTACAGTCAGTAAATATCATGAAGCCTTCAATCAGGAGGAATACAATAATATCTGTGAAATGTGCAGAAATGCAAGCATTGGCTGTGTAGCCTGTAAAAATCTTCTATCTGAAAGGATAAACTCACTTCTTGTCCCGTTTAGAGAAAGAAGAAGCTATTACGAAGAGCGTAAGAAGGCAGTTCGGGATATCATATTTGACGGAAGTAATAAAGCAAATCTTGTAGGCAATGAAACGGTTGAACGTGTAAAAAAAGCTATGAGTATATACATGGAATAAAAACTTGGATATTATTTTGTAACCGCCTCTTGATTATAGCATTGAGAGTTGGTTAAAGAATATCAATACTATAATTTTACAGGCAGTTGGTTGATTTTTCTGATTTTTAAGTGTAGAATTGAATTATAACTTTGTATATTCTTTAAGGAGATTTATAATGAATGAAAAACCAAATGATTTAGGTATTGCTTTCGTTATTTTCGTGAGTGCAATAATAATTGGAGGCATTTATATAGAACACTCACACTATGGATTTATTGAGGCTGCCTTATTGTATTTATCAGGAGTTTTAGCGGCAGGACTGTTCTGGGTCGGACGCAAATAGGATAAATTTCACAAAAATATTTTTTAAAACTTGTGATGTATGATATTCTTAAGTTTATAAGCTGTTCTGAACTGCCGGAACAGGAATGTAAGCATCGGATATTTTTATTATATGTTTTTATTAACATAAAATCTAAACTTGAATGGAGAATTATATGGAAAAGTCAAAGGTATATTTTACAAACATGCATACAACCTCACAGGAGAATCTGCAGCAAAAGCTGAGACGCCTGATTAAGACGGCAGGCATGGATGAAATTGATTTTGAAAGAAAGTATGCTGCAATAAAGATACATTTCGGAGAGCCTGGCAATCTTGCTTATCTGCGCCCAAATTATGCAAAGACAGTAGCAGATATGGTTAAGGAACTGGGAGGCAAACCATTTTTAACAGACTGCAACACTTTGTATGTGGGAGGAAGGAAAAATGCACTGGATCATTTGGAATCCGCTTATGTTAACGGTTTTTCACCATTTTCTACCGGATGCCACGTAATTATAGCCGACGGCCTCAAGGGTACGGATGAAGAACTCGTTCCTGTGGAAGACGGAGAGTATGTGAGAGAGGCAAAGATAGGACGCGCTGTCATGGATGCGGATGTATTTATTTCACTCAACCACTTTAAAGGTCATGAGCTTACAGGATTTGGTGGTGCTGTCAAAAACATAGGAATGGGCTGCGGTTCCCGTGCCGGAAAAATGGAAATGCACAGCAGCGGAAAGCCCAGGATTTCTCAGAGAAAATGTATTGGCTGCGGTGCATGCAAAAGAAACTGTGCTCACAGTGCGATTACATTGATTGAGCGTAAGGCTTCCATAGACCATAGTAAATGTGTAGGATGCGGCAGATGTATAGGAGTCTGTCCTGTTGATGCAGTTAAAGCTGCATCGGATGAATCCAATGATATTCTGAACAGAAAAATTGCAGAATATACAGCAGCAGTTCTGAGAGGACGTCCGCATTTTCATATAAGCCTTGTAATTGATGTTTCCCCTTACTGTGATTGCCACAGCGAGAATGACATACCCATAGTTCCTGACGTAGGAATGTTTGCTTCCTTTGACCCTGTAGCTCTGGATGTTGCATGTGCAGATGCTGTCAACCGTCAGACTGCCACAGAGGGAAGCATTCTTGCGAAGAATATACATGAACACAATGATCATTTTACTGATGTTCATCCCGAAACAGATTGGAAATCCGCAATAGAGCATGCAGTGAAACTGAATCTGGGAAGCAGTGATTATGAATTGATTACGATATAGTATAAAACGACAGGAGCCGTTTCATTGCGATTTTCTAATCATCGCAACGAAACAGCTCTTTTTTCATTACAAAATATGCATAATTATAGTGGTAAAAGTTACCCTTTTTACTGAGCTGAACCTATAGGTTCAGTATAATAACCTTTTCATCAGTCATTTCATTTACTGCATACTTAGCCCCCTCTTTGCCGAAGCCGCTTTTTTTAAGCCCTCCATATGGCATGTTGCGGGCTTTATAATAAGTTGTATCATTAATCATTATACCTCCGCATACTATTTCTTTTGCCGCTTTCATGGCTAAATTGATATCTTTCGTATAAATGCCCGCCTGAAGGCCATATTCCGAATCATTTACCAAGTCAATTGCTTCATCAAAATTCCTGTATATGATAATAACAATGACAGGACCAAAAACCTCTTTATAAAAGACCTTCATATCTCTGGTTACCTCAGTCAGAATTGTCGGAAGGTAAAAGCGTTCCTTGTAAATTTCTCCGCCTGCAATTATTTTGGCGCCTTTTTCGACAGCTTCTTTTACCCAGCCATCTACTCGCTTTACTTCGCTTATGCTTATTAATGGCCCCATTGTTGTTTTTTTATCAAATGGATTTCCAAGAACTATAGATTCCGCAACTTCTTTTGCTTTTTTTACAAACATGCCAGCCACATCCTCATGTACAATTATGCGCTGCACAGATTGGCATACCTGACCTGAATTTGCAAAACCCTTAATGGCACAGTCCTTGGCTGCCTTTATCACATCAGCATCTCTATGTACAATAACTGCCGCATTACTTCCCAATTCCATTGTCGACCTTCTTATTCCTATCGTGTTGGTAATATGCTCTCCGACCTGAGAGCTTCCTGTAAAGCTGTAGAAATTAATATCCTTATTCTGCAGCAGCCACTCTCCGGTGACAGCACCCGGCCCCATTACAAGCTGTATATGCTCTTCAGGCAATCCTGCTTCTAGTACAAACTTTACTAGTTGACATACACTTACCGGAGTTTGCTGTGTCGGTTTAACTATTACGGTATTGCCTGCAGCAATGGCCGGACCAATTTTTGAAGTTGTCAAGCTGAAAGGAAAATTAAAGGGAGTTATGGCACATACTATCCCTGCCGGAACTCGCATGGTAAATCCGATTCTATTTTCGGAACCTGAATTTCCATCTACGGGAACCATTTCTCCTGTAATTCTTTTAGCTTCTTCCGCATAGTTTATATAATTCTCTATTACCCCGCATATTTCAGCCAAAGCCTCATTATAAGGCTTCCCTACTTCTTTACAAAGTATTTCTGCTATCATATCTTTATTATTTTTAATTATTCCGCTCAAATTCATCAAAATTTCATATCTTTGTACCGGTGTCAGCTTTGTCTTATTAAAAGAACTCCTGGCAGACCTTACAGCATCATCAACATGCTTCTTCGATGCCTGAGCAATTGTAGCGAAGGGCTCTCCCGTGTATTTCTCCATTACATCAAATTTTTCTTTTGTATCTGTCCACTTGCCTCCGATGTACAATTTATAGTGGTTCATAAATTCACTCCCTTTGGATTTTGATATATTAGCATTTTATAGTAAAATACTTAGCAAAATCTATGCCAAATTAATAATTTGCCAGCATAGCGTTATATTATTAAAAATATAACGCTATGCTTTAATAAATCGCATTATTTGAAAAATTGTATTTTCATACTGAAAAAATTTTCTTTCAAATTGAAATAATTGAGTTTGTAATTTTTTCTTTTTATTCTAAATATTTTTATCTGAGTTTAACAATATTTAAGTTAAGCAATTTGATGAAAATCTATCCCTCAATCAACAATATCCTATAAATATTTGTTATATTTCCATCATTTTCATATACTTTTTTCTATTTTACACACTATTGCTTGTGAAATATAATACAATTAGATACTTTATTAGGAGGATAAGATGGAAAAAGAAAAAGTATTATCAGAAAAATTACCTTTTTTTGAAAGTAAAAAAGGCGTTGTCTTTGCCGGTACAGCAGTTGGAATTATAGCACTAATACTGGTATTTCTCGGGAACCCTAAAAACATGGGGTTTTGCATCGCATGTTTTGAGCGGGACATAGCCGGAGCTCTTGGATTTCACAGAGCAGAAATAGTTCAATACATAAGACCTGAAATTATCGGCCTAATTTTGGGAGCATTTATCACAGCTTTTGCCGGCAAGGAATTTCAATCAAAGGGCGGTTCATCACCAATAACAAGATTTTTTCTCGGAATTGCAGTTATGATCGGAGCTTTAATGTTTTTAGGCTGCCCGCTTAGAATGATATTGAGAATAGGCGGCGGTGATTTGAATGCCATTGTGGGTCTGGCAGGATTTATAGCAGGAATCGGAATTGGAATTGTATTCTTAAATAAAGGATTCAGTCTTAAGAGAAATTATAAAACCTCTTCATTTGACGGATATGTAATGCCGATTGCAGCAATTGGCTTGCTGATTCTATTAGTTGCCGCACCAGCCTTTATATTTTTCAGCAAGGAAGGTCCGGGAAGCCAGCATGCACCACTGGCAATAGCCTTGGTATGCGGTTTGATTGTAGGAGGCCTGGCTCAGAAAACGAGACTTTGTATGGTCGGCGGCATCAGAGATCAAATTATGTTTAAACAAAATTATTTATTGCTTGGTTTCATAGCAATTATAGTTGTAACAGCAGTTGGTAACTTTGCATTAGGTAACTTTAAACTCGGGTTTGCTGAACAGCCTGTAGCTCATACAGATGGGCTTTGGAACTTCCTTGGAATGGTTTTAGTAGGATGGGGTTCAGTATTGCTGGGAGGATGCCCTCTAAGGCAGCTAATACTTTCCGGCGAGGGAAATTCAGACTCGGCAGTAACGGTATTCGGAATGATAGTCGGTGCGGCTATTGCACATAACTTCGCCCTTGCTTCAAGCGGAAAGGGTCCTACAGCAAACGGACAGATAGCTGTAATAATTTGTTTTGTATTTCTGATGGTTCTTTCAATAGCAAATTCTGATTTGCTTAAAAAAAATAATTAAGAGGTGAAAATATGAGAATAGATACATGCGGAACTTCTTGTCCTCAACCGGTTCTTATGACGAAAAAGGCTCTAGATAAAAATCCAAGGCCTGATAGTATTGAAGTATTGACTGACAATAACACTTCAAAGACTAATGTTAAAAAATATCTTTCAAGCAATGGATTTAATGTAGAAATTGAAGAGGATGACAACATCTTTATAGTTAAAGGGATTAAATGAAATATACTATAGTTTTTCATACTCAATCAGGAGCTTTAAAATTTGATTATAAGATGAAAAAATTAAATATACCTTGCTCCTTGCAGCCTGTACCAAGAAAACTAAGCTCAAGCTGTGGAATTTGTGCTAAATTGACCTATGAAGAAAACCCGGAAAACCTTATTGAGCCGGAAATTGAGCGTATATACAGGGAAGTTTCAAATAATCAATATGAACTATTACTTGAAAATGAATAATTAAATTAAGGATGTGCCAAAGAAATAATTTTCTCCTTACCACAAACAATTTTTCGCTGTCTGCCATGGAGAGAAGTATCAAAGGCACATTCTTATTATTTAAACTTATTGACTATAATATATTGTTGTGATATTATTATGTTATACGATATATCGCGATACATAATATGGAGGTGGAATATGCCTTATTCAAGCGGGCCAATGACTGAAGCAATGTACTATGTTCTGCTTACTTTGATGAATCCTAATCATGGATACCAGCTTATGACATCAATTGAACATGTATCAAACGGGCGTGTACGCATGGGTCCGGGAACTTTATACGGAGTTCTTACAAGACTCTTGAAAGATGGACTCATTGTAGTAATAAGCGATGACGGAAGAAGAAAAACATATTCAATTACCGAAGATGGCAAATCAGCACTAAAAGAAGAGTATGACAGACTTATATCTATGGTGAAGGATGGAAGTGTTTTAAAGGGAGGAAGACAGCATGAGTAAAACAGTCAAAAAATTCCCTATTGATGACATATGGAATATCGGAAAAACTGAAAGCTGGTATTCGGATATGGCCGCTAAGGGACTGCTTTTAAAAGGTTTTGGGCGCCTGCATGTGAAATTCGAAAAGGGAGAGCCGTCAAAAACGAGGTACAGGATTGACATTTTGTATAAGAAGCCTTCACAGGAGCAGATAGATGTGTATAAAGAATGCGGATGGGATTTTGTGGCTAATACGGGGATTTTTTATATTTTTTCATCACCGGAAGAAAGCAATGCACCGGAACTTCATACTGACCTGACAGAGCAGAGCTTTACTTTGGATAACCTGAATAAAATTCTGAAAAGAAATGTAATAATAATTGCTGCAGCCATTCTCCTTTTCATCGGAATGATATTGGGAATTCTGTTTTTTTACGATGAACCTTATTTGTTTTTTATAGACGGTGATTTTATTTCGCCTGTTATATTTATTTTGATATATATTTCGCACCTTTTCTATACAATTAGAAATTATAAATATGTTAAAGGAGTAAAAAATTCTCTGATAAACGGTACTCCTATAAACCATAAGGAAGACTGGAGAAAGGGTAATCTTATAAAAAAGGTATTTGACACTTTTTTATTATCAGTTTCAATTTTATGCATTATATTGCCTATAAATCAAATGATAAAACGTGATGAATTTACATTACCTGAAGCTAAGGTCGATTTGCCCATAATCAGATTGGACGATATTGAAGAAAATTCCGATTTAAACCGAAAGTCCAAATTCTATGATGAAAATATTGACTGGTATAATAGGGTAAGATACAATTGGGGTGTTTTAGCTCCTGTTCAATACGAGGTTGTTGAACACGGTATTGTTGATAATGAAATGTGGGATGACAACAGCGGAATATACTCTCCAAGCGTCCATACAGATTTTTATAAACTGACCCTTGATAGTATGGCAGAGGGACTTATTAAGGATTTAATACACCGTAATATATATATTCCCGAAACATCTGTTATAAAAGCGGAAAATGAAAATTTCGACCAACTGTATTATGCTGTTGAAGATACATCAAAGTATGTATTCGCAAGCTGGGACGATGATGTAATATACGTGAGATACCATGGGAACAGGGATATCCACCACATAATAAAATTGATTTCCAATTTAAATTGAAATAAATAACCATTGAAAAAGTTGCTACGCAACTTCCGGCAGGGTGACTCGTGCCCCCCTGCCTGTATTTTATTTACTAATATCATAATGAAGCTTGTGAATTTGTGCAACATGGTTTTCATTTTACTGGCATACAGTATTCTTTATATCTTCTTGTTTTTCTTTTTATTCCGTCTTTCTTCTGCAATTTTTTTATTTTCCATAACCCTGTATTCCACAATTTTTCTGATTAGATCATATGGCATAGGCCTATTTAAAGGTAAGTGTATTGAGCCTTTGGTTGTTGTATATTCACTTAATTCATCCTTAAAGACAGAAACACCTGATTCACCTGGATACAAACCTATGTATCCTTTATTAACAGCAAAATGAACTAAATTTCCATGAAGATAAAATGTAGGCATACCCCAGCTAATTCTTTCTGTTGCTTCGGTCGCACATTCCTTTATAAACATCCTTAAATCCTGTAAAATCCTCTGCAGCTCATCCGAATAGACTGCAATGTATTCATCTATTGTTTCTGTTTTCTTCTTTTCTTCCATTCTATTCTCCCGGTTTATTTTTTTATTTTTTTCATATAGCTTAATCTTTCATTAACAGACTTGTCAAGGAGTTTGTAAATTGTTGCTATTAGCGGAACCCCGAACAATATGCCCGGAATACCCATTAATCCTCCTCCGGCTATAACTGCAGCAAAAACCCATATTCCGGGAAGACCTATGCTTTCACCCACAACCTTTGGGTAAATCAGATTCCCCTCCAGCTGCTGCAATACTACAATAAACACTATGAACAATAATGCCTGCAGAAAATCAACAGTTATTATCAATAGAAATCCCAATGCTGCGCCTATATATGCTCCCAACATTGGTATAAGAGCAGTCATTCCTATTACAGGACCAACAATTTTTGCATATGGGAATCTTAAAACCACCATGCCTATCGTGCATAGAATTCCTAGTATGACCGCTTCCTTGCACTGCCCTATTATGTAGCTTGAAAAGGTTTCATTAGCAGTATTAAGAATTTCGTACAATTTTTTTCTTCTGTCTTCTCTCATGTAGGCTTTCAACAATTTATCAAATTTGCATTTTAAGTCTTCCTTGCCTGCCAAAATATAAAATCCAAAGGTCAATGCCAAAATCAAATTGATAACAGCTCCAAATGCAGAGCCCACGAATGTCACCGTGCCTAATGTCCAGTTACCCAAAAGCTGCAGACTTTTTCTCAGCACTTCTTCACCGTTCATATTCAGAGCTTCAATCCTTTCCTGTACCAGAGGCAAATCATCAGAATGCTCAAGAATCCATGCTAAAGCTTTCTCATAAACATCCGGAAAAGCCCTTACCAGCAGCGTTATAAACTGAGTTATCTGAGGAATCACAATATTCAGGAAAAATATGATTACCAGAATAATTGTTAAAAAAGACAAAAGGATGCATATACCTCTTCTATATTTATTGATAAACTTATTTTTACTTTTAGGGAAAAATATCCTTTCATAGCTGACTAATAAAATATTTAAAATAAATGCTATTACAACACCAAGAAGCAACGGTGCCATAACTGAAGCTATTTTTCTGAAAATATTCAATACATCGTAAAAATTAAGCACTATTAATAGAACTATGCCTATGTAAACAATCAATTTAATAATAGACTTCGGTTTTTTTAAATCATCATTGGTCATTTACAATTACCTCTCTCTTTAGTTAATAAATTTCTTTACAAATTTCCATTTACTGTTTCAGCTTTTTTATAACGCATATAATTCCAGCTGATTAGTGTACCGACAACCGATAATACAATTAATGCCCATATGCCCCATGTTATTGTACGTAAAAATAAAT
>JAEXUD010000038.1 GCA_023453025.1 Bacillota bacterium | reverse complement strand
GTTGCGGGCGAGGTTGCGGAGGCTGTCAATGACGGCGGGGATTTGACCGACGCATTGGTAAAGGGCACAGTGAAGGGGACCTTTAACGCAGCCAGTGGCGCAGTCGGTGATGCCTACGGCGATGCCGTCGGCGGTACCTACGGCGAGATGCTTGGCAAAGACAGCACGATAAAGAAGGTGGCAGAAACCGCCGGGAAGCTTGGCGAAGTCGGCTTTGAAAAAAACGTCACAGGAACCATTGGGGATAACCTGAACGGAGAGAACAAATGATGGAGGTAGTATCATGAAAAAGCTTATGGTTTTATTTCTGATGTTTATAATGATTTTCACTCTCGCCGCCTGCGGTGAGAAAAGAGAAGGAGGATCGCAAGCACAAGGTTCTGCTCCGACTGAAGCAAGCAATGCCCCTTCCGGCGAAGGGGAAAAGGGAAAGGCCGGGCTTTCCCTTGACGATGTCGCCGGGACTTATTCTATGAACACCTATTATGACGGCAAAGAACAGCAGCACACTGTCGTGTTCACAAAGAACGAAAATAAATTGGTGGCATCCAGCGATGCTAAAGGTGAAGAACCTTTTGAATTATCCTATGATCCGGCTTCGGGAACAGCTTCATATGTTCAAAAGATTCCCCATGAAGACAGTGAAATCACAATAGATTCAAAATATACTTTTATCCTTGAGGATGGGAGTACAAAGGTAAACGGTGAAACGACTATGTTATTTAAAGACGAAACAAAAGATGGACCCCGGTACGAAGGATACAAGATCGACTGACTGGAAGTTGGCTTGCTATAACAAGAATTTTAGGAGGTAATCTTATGAAAAAAACATTAATTATATTTTTATCATTGGTACTTATGCTCACCTTCGCCGCTTGCGGTGAAAAGAACGGCGGTAAATCACCGTCAGAAAGCTCCGCGCCCGCCGAATCGGTAAATCCTCCCTCCAGTAAAGCGGGAGCGGATGAAAACAAGTATTACGGCATCGGCGAGGCGGCCAAGGTCGATGGCATTGAGATTACAATCGACAAGATCGAAATCATTGACGATATGAGCATTCTCCAGAAATATGTGGAGGGGTCCGTCTATGTCAAAGTTTATGCCACTGTAAAAAATATCTCTGATGAAATACAGTTTGCACAGGATCCTCTGCTCTGCATCGTTCGAGACGGAGAGTACGACGCCGAGCTATCGGACAAGTCGCGCAACAGTGATGTATGGAATTTTGAAACCGAAGGAATGTATTTTGAGGAGACGATCGACCCCGGCGAAACGAATAGCGGCTGGACGGTGTTCCAATTAAAACCGGACGAAATAGAATTCATCATGAAATATAACGTCATGTATGATACCGTTAAATTTAAGCTCCCAATAGCCTAAGCGTGCGAAAGGAGATATCGTTATGAAACGAAAAATACTATCCCTTTTGCTTGCAGTCGCTATGCTGTTGTCCTTAATGGCGGGGCTTTCCGGCTGCGGCTCTGGTAATCAGGCTATGACTCCCGGCACACAGAAATCTGAAACCTTTACGGTGGAGGACGGACAGACGGCATTGGCCTCAGAGGACGGTGCGGCGATAGACTTTGGCTGTCTGCTGGAGGCTGGCGATGAACTCACCATACAAAAGGTATCGCCCGCGTCAATAGACAGCGATGTTGAAATCTACGCCTACGATTTCAAGCTGTCCTCCGGACAACCGGAGGGCGCTGTCGAGCTGACCATACCCTATGACGATGCGGGGCTTGGTGCCGATGAGGAGCTGTTGTCGGTCTGCGGTAAGTATCTCAACGAACAGAGCGGTCAGTGGGAGGATGTCCTTTATACGGTGGACGCTGAAGCCAACAAGGTGCATATTCTCACTGACCACCTCTCCACCTATAGCGTGTTTAAGGTCACGAACGCAGGAAAGCGCAGCGAATACATTTCCGATGTCAACGTCTACGCCGCTTACATGACGACAAAGCAAGCGGAGCTGCTGCTCAAAACCTACGCCGAGCAGGGCGTGTCGTGGCAAGAGGAGGTTATATCAGCGTTTTTAAATGCAAACAGCTCACTGCCGATGTTCGCTGAAACAAATATCCCCACTCTCGTATCGCTTGGAGGCGCATACGACGATATGATCACCGAACAGTTCGGCAACGCGTTGACGGTTTTGGGCATCGCGACCTCCTGCACCCAGTTCGCGTATGACGCATACAGCAACGGGCTGACAAGCAAAGAAACGTCGATCAGCGGAATGAAAACCGTGTTGAATCTGGGGCTGAATTTGGCATCGTCACAAAAATATCTGTTGGATTCATTTCAGGTGGCCTATGTGGGCGTTGGAGTAATCGATATCGCGCTTACCGATGTGATGAATTTTGCCATCGACACCAAGTATGAAAGCACAAAGAATATGTACGACGCCTATTACGCAAGACCCGAAAACAAGCGCCGTGTCAAGGATTGGTACGATTTATTCAAGAAGATATACGAAGAAAACAAATCCGCCCCGCAGACAGCTCTCGACAAAATGCAGAGCGAGATTGACAACTATGTAAACAAATACTGGGAGGTCGCAGCAAGCGACTGGGATTCATGGATAGACGCATATGAAAAGAACGGCAAGCTGTCCAAGTATCCGTGGCCGTCGGAGAGCGACCGCAAAAAAATATCAAGCAATTACAAAGCTGAGATCTATGATTACCTTCAGGTTATGTTCCAGTCTCTGAGCCGGGATATGTATTTTGATGCCCTAACTCAGCGGGAAAAGGAGTATAAAGAGCTTGCCGCACTGCTAAATAGGGTATACACCTTGAACTTCAGGGAGGATTATGACACTGAGAAGGCAAAATGGGCCAACGCATATGTCAAACTGGCCCCGCTTTCCGATAAAACCACAGCAAAAGAGTGGACCATCCGCCTTGACGACGAAGCAAACGGACAGATGAAGTTCACTCTGGGTGCCCATGAAACGGCGAGATTCCCTATGAAGGTGGAATTCTATAAAACAGAAAAGGACTTGGAAGAGGGTAAGGTTGCCTTGAGTGCCAAGCTCAAACCCTTTGTAAAAACCGAAATGGAGGTCATTTTAAATACAAAAACCAATAAGGTGGACTATTCCGGAACATATACAGGGGTCATGAATGTTACGGAAACAGGTAAGGATATTGATGTGACAACTGTAGTCACATTTGAAAAGGATTTTGGCGACGGCTCTTACTATAAAATCGTCTGCTCAAATAATGAAACCCAGAGCACCTACATCAACGGCAGCTATTTTGTGCGATGGTCGACAGGCGAGGCAAATATTGCGGGAGCAAAATTTGTATTCTCCGCTGACGGAACATCGTTCAGCGCCTCAATGCGAGACCACAACGATAAAGAGTGGGGCGTGATTACCTGTCAGAGGTAAAAACGACCCCAAGCACAAGATATGTCGGCCAACATGAGAAAACAGCGCACAATAATCGGATCAAACAAACTGGAGGCATATCCATGAGAGATAATATTCCATCTGCGGGCAGAGGCAATAAAATCTTGCCCGCAATACTGATCGCGGCCAATCTGCTGATGCTTGTGATAGGCGTTCTCACCATACCGCCCAATTTGCCGTCAGCAGCAGTAAAGGAATCTCCTGCGCCGAGGACGGAGCAAACAGTGCTCGTTACACCGGCATCGGAGAAAGAAACCCCGCCTGCGGCCACGGAAAGCGGCAGTATTCCCGCGCCGGAGGTAACAGGCGTGAGCTTATCCACGGAGGAACGCCCCGATTTGGAGGACTTTCTCTGGTACACAGAGGACGTGGTTTATGACGGAGTTCCATCCGATGCAAATATCATAGACAATATCGGCCCGCTGACTGGGAGCTGGAAAGCACTGATTATTTATGACCCCAATAACGAATACGACTCGGGCGCTATGGAGTTTCTCAATGTCGCCCTTGCAGGTGCGGCGGAGAGCCTGAGCCTCACCCTCGACTGGTATCAGATTTTTTGGGCAAACGAGGGAGATAGCTTCGATGAAACGGATATGGAGGACGGCGTATTCCTCGGCAAGTGGGAAAACGGCGGCCTGTGGGCGTCCGGTGCGGGAACCATACACCTGACGCAGTTCTACGAGCTTAATGGGAAGCAATACGCCGTCGGTACGATGGATACGCCCGACGGGACACCGGCGCTTGTTGCGCTGGTGCGGCCATAAGGAGGTGCAGATATGGGGAAATATTGTACGAATTGCGGCAATGAACTTCATACCGCCGCTCGCTTCTGCGCCAAATGCGGCACAGCGGTGCTTGACGCACCCGCGAATCCTGTCCCCGCAGCACAGCCGAAACCTGTGCCGCAGACGCAGACTAAAACCGAGGTGCAGCCTCAAGAATATACTCCGCCCGTTGCGGCGCCAAAAAGAAAAAGTGCCGCAGCACCGAAAAGAAACGGCGGGCGCAATACATTGTGCATCGGGCTTTCCGTATTGCTTGTCATACAGATCGCGGCGGTGGCGCTCTACGGCTGGCCGGGGTTTATGGTGAAGGACAGACCGCAAAAACTTGGCAACATCCGCGTCGAAAACGGCGTGGCGGAGCTTTCTGGAATGAGCGTGTATTTTGGCGGCGCATACGGCGGGGCGACGCTTGAAAATGCCAAAACCGCCCCTATCGACTTAGATGAGGGGGCTGTCTCCGTCGGTTATGAGCTGGCGTTTGCGGACATACCCGAGGGCGAAGTGACGCTGTCCGCGCCAATGCCGGATGATCTGACCCTTGCGGAAAATGAGCGTTTGTATCTCGATATCGGTTTTTCCATGCAGGACGAGACGGGCGAGAAGGTCATGGTTTACGACCATATCGTGGCCTCGGAGCAGGACGGAGAGCTGACCGCAAAGATAACCCCCTCAGGCTACGGCGAGCTGTCCGGCAACGTCTACTTGAAGGGCAAGGGCTTCGTTTCCCCGACCTACAGCGACAAAATGCGCTTTGACATCCAGTTCAAGGTCAAGCTCGTAAGCGCCTCGCAAAGCCAACGCTTCAATCTCATTTTTGACCGCTCGCGGTTTATGGCAACCACGGTGGAGCCGGGCGACGTAGAGGCGCTGCTCTCGCGTATGGAGCAGGTCTATGCGAAATACGGGGAGTTCGGCTTCGATATGTCGAGGCGCACCGAATGGCCTATGGATATCCATGTAACAACGCTAAAAAGCGCCGCCGCCGCCACACCCACCTACGCGCAATATGTTTCAAGCTGGTGGGGCATTGACAGCGGTTACATGAATTTCAGCCGCCTGCTGTTTACGAATTTCAACCTCGATTCGGTCACGAGCATATTCGCACATGAGCTTATGCACTTTGTGCAGGAGTGCTATGTTACGACCCAGTATAAACGCCTCAATTGGCTGGACGAAGCGACGGCGGTATTTCTCGAAAAATATTTCGGCGGCACAGGCGATCACAGTGCCCGTCAATATGAGCTTTACGACGGCATATATCCTGCCTCCGACTCCGCGAGCGCCGGATACGCCCGCGGCGCGCTGGTCGCTTACTGGGCGAGCCGGGACGGCTGGTATGACGGCGCGGACGCCCTTTCCGGCAACGATAAGATGTCGGGACTAATCGACCTCTATTCCACCGGCGGTTATTTGCAGGTGAGCAAATGGCAAAGCTGGATAGACGGCTGTGTGGGAGCACCCTCGGAATATGCAATAGATTTCTTCACAAAGCTCCTGATGGGCGAGGAGAGCGTCTGGGCGGAATATGCGTATAAGCCGTATATCCTCCACCAGACCATCGTAGAAAATGCAGGAAAATCCGCAAAAGACTTTTCCTCAAAGCTTGACCCCAACTATGCCGTATCACTTTTTACATCGGTGCTTTCACTGAAAGCCGATAAGCTCATCAGTGAGGATGGGCAGAAATTTGAGCTTAACGTTCCCGCCTGCGGTGCGAGAGTCGTTGCACTTGATATGACGGAAAAGGAACGGGAAAAGCTGGATAAGGATGCTGCAGTCAGCATTAGCGCCAAAAATGGCGAGGAGCTGGTGCTTTTGAAGTCGCTTTCAAAGGAGACGACGACTCAGCAAGGTACAACTGTTTCCGTCCCGGCATTTTCAAATTCATTGGAAAAGAAATATCGCTATCTGGTGTTAGTGGTAAACACTACGGATCGTGCAAAGACAATGGAACTTGTGATTGCAGCGGAAAAAGAACCGGAATTTGATGTTAAATGGTTTGAAGGTTACTGGTCTACGGACCCAGAATATGACTCGTATCCGGATGTAGGCATCAAGATATTGGACGGGAAAAATTGTGCATATTTTATCGGTATTATGAATAGAAAAATGGAACTTGACGAGGAAGATTACAGAACAAGCAGCTATATATTTGATTCGGCAGCACGAACATTAATCATTGAAAACTCTTACGGACAGCCGGGCGGTATTATGCTAATCGCACGCGACAAGTCTGAAGGCGATTATGGAGCGGATTATATAAAAGCAAGAAAAGGTGAAGGATACCAATATATGGCAATGGAAGATATAATTCGCATGAAATAAGTAAAGGTAAGGTAGTTATGCGCTGCCGCCGCAGTAGCCGGTACTGCCGCCGGTTATCGCGGCGCTATGGGACTCGCCGCCACAAGTCAGGGCTTTTACTCACGGTTTGCACAGGTCAGGGTGGTAAAAGCCGTGAGAAGGCAAAACCTGATACGGGTAAACGGCGGGTTTGTGCAAAACAGGATATACGCCCCGCCCGAGCAGTTCGATTTTATCCGGCAGTATATCATAACCCTCTGCCCGAAAGGAAAAATGTATGAATAGCAAACCGAAACGGATTCTTCTGCGGATTTCATCTGTACTGATGCTGCTTGCCGCCCTGCCCATGCTGCTGTGGTGCTTGAATCTCATTGACAATGCGGCGCTGGATTATACTTACGCCGGAGCTGGGTGCTTCGCGGCCGGAATCATGTACATCTTCTCTATGGTAACGGCCATCGCGGGTCTGGCCTTTGCAGGGCGGCACCACCGATATCGCTGGTGCCGGACGCTTGCCTATATCCAACTGGCGGCGGGAGTGCTGTTGTTCGTTCCGCTTCGCTCATATGCCGCGCTCACGCTGCCGCCGCTTTTCCTGCTTATTGTTCTGTATCTGTTTGGCGTGAGCTGGCGCGAAAAGCGAGATTATGAACAACAATGAAAGGAGCGTCCCGATGGCAAAGAAGAAAGCAAGCAAAAACATCCCCCTGCCCATCCTCATCCTTATCTGCGCCGTGCTCCTGTTTGCCATATATTTGAGCCTCTCCACGCTGGCTCTGGCAATATGGGGCGATTCCGTCATGGGTACGGTGGACAGTTATCAAGCACGGCTGGACGACACAAAAGCGGAGCAAAACCGCTCCCGCACTGTTTCCAAGGGCTATTGGTTTATGGCAAACGGCAAGGAGTATCGCGGCCATGTGATGTACCAAAGCGACGAGTCGTGGCCGAGCTTAGACGAGGGCGAAACGCGCTCCGAGCGCATCAGCTACCTTGACCTTTTCCCCTATGTCAACAAGCCCGCCGCGCTGTGCGAATTTGATGAGATGGGCGAGGTGGCGATCATTTACCATATCCTCGCCCCCATCGGTTATCTGCTTTTGCTGCTGCTTGTCATACGCACAGCCAGAGGCGGGAAAAAGAAGAAAACAGCGGCGAGGAAACCCGCCGCGCCTCAAATAATCGAAGCAAGGAGTGATACGGATATGTTTTGTCCTAACTGCGGAAACAAGCTGCCAGAGGGCGTGGCTTCCTGTTCGGGCTGCGGCGCAAAAACACAGGCCAGCGCCCCCGGCGTGTGTACGGCCTGCGGCGCAAAGCTGCCGGACGGCGCTGAATTTTGCATCGGCTGCGGCAAGGCGGTGAATTTGAGAACGCCAGAGCCGATGGAGGTAAGCCAAGCGGCACCTTCCGCTCTTCCACAGGGCGGCTCGGGGCTGGTCGGCTTTTCCGACAGGTGTAATTCGCCGGAGATACTGGCCGCCGCACAGAAAAACAAGAAATCCTCTATTGGCTGTATGTGGATATTGGTTTTCGTGCCACTCATCGGCTTTCCCGTCGCCGGTCTGCTGATGGACGATTTCCCGTTTGGAGAATCCCTTGTCATCGGTGTTGGCATTGCTCTTGTCATGCTGGTCGTTAATCTGCTGACGTTGCGAAAGACCAAGCAGCCCATGTGGGAGGGCGTGGTCGTCAATAAGTACAGCAAGGAGGAAAGCGAGCATAGGGGCGGTGAGGACGACAACTGGCGAACCTATACGGAATATAACACGATCATCAACACCGATGCGGGCAAGAAAAAGACCATCGTGGAAAAGGGCAGCGGACGGCATATGTACGACTATCTTTCCGTTGGCGACAGGGTGCGGTTTCACCCAAGATTCGGTACATACGAGAAATACGATAAATCCAAAGACCGCATCATCTACTGCAACGTCTGCTCCATGATGAACCCCATACAAAATGACCGCTGCAAGCGGTGTAATAATTTATTGTTCAAATAAGGAGGCTTTTCGTAATGGAGAGATTTGACACCATGCTGGAGGCGGCGGAGTTTGCCGCCACACGCTGCAAGAGCTGGAGTTTTGCCACTGCCGATGATAGATACGATGTAAAAGGCTTGCTGGTGCTTGCCGAGACAAGCGACAGTGAAAACCCCATCGATGAGGACAGCTTTTATGTGGTTTCGCCCGCCGGAGCCATCGGCTTATGCGAGGACGGCGAGGACATCGACTGGCTGTTTCTGACAGGCTCCAGTGAAGATGAGGATTTACCCGCCACCTATCAGGTAGACCCGCAAATAAATTTCTGCCCCAAATGCGGCTCCGGTGTTGTTTCCGGCGCTCGCTTTTGCGGAGCCTGCGGCGCAAAACTAAATTAGAAATATACAAGAACCACTATAAGACAGAATAACAAAATGAATATAGCTATGGGCAAACCCGGTTAAAGCCGGGGACGCAAAGCCGAGGGTCTAAGGTGTCTTAGGGCACTATGATAGTCTGGCTGCCAAAACCCACAAGGGCGTGCCCTCTCCAAACAGAGGGCACGCCCTTGCTGTTTTTTACGGATTTTGACGGATTATTGGGATATCGGGATGCCGGCTTTCGCTTGCTCTGGCGAAAGGGGTATCTCTATGGAAAACAACAACTGCCCTCTCACATGGAGGTGGAAATAAAGACGGCGCAATCCGTCTATGTCACCCTTTACATATACAATTTCATAAGCCTGTTCTAAAAAAGTCAGTATTTTGCCAGGGGCAATCTACTGACTTTTTTTATTCGACAAGAAAACTACCACAACGACGAGAATTTACAGGGTTTTACAATCTGTTTTTATATATAGCGACTATCGTTCCACGCTGCCGCTCCCCTCCGCTTCTGACATTTTGACTCACCATCAAAATTTCAGAAAACGGAGGACAAGCCGTATGGCAGAGAAAAAAGAATACCGAATCAAAGTGCAGGGTCAGCTTGTGCCGGTCAGCGAAGAAGTCTATGTTACCTATCACCGTATGAAGCGTCGTGAAACCTATCTGGAGGAAAGGGATACGGCAAACGGCGTCTTTTATTACAGTGCCATGGATACGGCGGAAACTACAGGTGAGGATGGTATTCCGGACCTTGTCTCTCCCCGTGTGGAGGATGTGGTCATGGACAAGCTCATAACGGAAAAGCTTCACAGTGCCTCGCACAGCTTTCTAAGGAGGAACAGGCTTTAATCTTTGCCCTGTACTTTCAAGGAAAATCTCAGTCGGAATTGGAGCGGGAAACCGGTATCAAGCAACAAACTATCAGCTACCGTGAACGACAGATTCGGCTGAAGCTCAAAAAAATGATAGAAAAGTAAAAATATTTTTTGTAGACCCCCTCACGAAATCGGCTTAGTAGTGAGGGGGCTTTTCTATTCACCCTCACTGCTCTTTGAAAATTTCATATCCGACGACCTGAATACGTTAGCTGACGGCCCCAAAAAAGGGAAAGCGACCCCGGAGGATGCGCCAAGACCACCTGTAGGCAGGCAGTAAGAAAACGAAAGCACTTATTTTCTGTTCGTTGTTTCTTTCTGCTCCTATCAAAGACGGCCAAATAAGGTGCAAAGCGGTACCCATCCGTCCGAAAAGCAGGCTGTGGCAGCCTGTTTCGCAATGACCCCGTCAGCCTATATTGATACTTCTGTCCAGTCACAGCCCCCCTTGATCGGGGGACCACGCAATGAGGGCAGCCAGCGGAGATCCCGGTGGAGGTGAGATTCCTATGATGCGGTGAAGCCAGCCGCAGTTCAGGCCGTCGCCTTTTGAGCCCTGTGTAATAATAGGGTTCTGGTGCTTGGGGAGTAGTGTCAAATTAAGCACAGCGAGAAAAATCTTAATGTTAGAAGCAATGGAGATCGCCCTGCCTGCAAAGACTCTCACAGCAAAGCAGATCATACAGGGCGGTCTCTATTTTTGTGCCATTAAGAATATGGGCATAGGAAAGAGGTGTGTATTTGAAACAGTTCCATAATACCATTTTACGAGGTGACATCTACTACGCAGATTTAAATCCAACGGTTGGCTCGGAACAGGGCGGCGTTCGGCCCCTTGTCATATTGCAAAACAATGTTGGAAACCGCTACAGTCCCACCGTGATTGCCGCCGCCATTACCGCGAAGCCGAAAAAGTCGCTCCCCACCCATGCAAGCATCGGTCATGCCTGCGGCCGCCTGAAGGAGTCCTTTGTGCTTCTGGAGCAGATACGCACCATCGACCGCAGCAGGCTTCGGGAATATGTCGGCAGGCTGGATGAACAGGAAATGCAAAAAATTGACGAGGCACTGGCAATCAGCGTCGGGCTGGCTCCGGCGCCTATTTTATCAGGGAGGGAAACGCCATGACAAACGCACAGGTATCCAATAATCTGATGTACGCTGCCGCCCTGCAGCAGCTCACATGGCTTGCAGCCGTCAAGGGCATGACCAACAAGGAGCTTGAACAGGTTAAAAAAGACTTGGAACGCAGGTTGCGCCCCACCATCATCGCGCCCTGCTGAGTTCCGGAATTGTTTTCTGAATATTATCAACTATTCAGTAGCTATATGCCGGGAGGTGTGGTAGTGTATGTCGTTGAAAGGAGGGAAAAAAGATGTATCAACCCAATTCAACATCGGCGGAAGCGCCCAAAATTACATTGATACAGGCGAGAAAGCCGGAAATTGCAAAGCTCCGTGTGGCGGCATACGCCCGTGTGAGCAGCGATTCGGAGGATCAGCAGAATTCCTACATCGCACAGGTAGATTATTACACCCGGCACATCGCCGCACAGGAGAGCTGGGAGCTGGCGGACATTTACGCTGACGAGGGTATTTCCGGCCTCGTCGCAAACAAGCGGGATGAATTCAACCGGATGATACAGGACTGCCGGGATGGAAAGATCGACCGCGTCCTCGTCAAATCCATATCCCGATTCGCAAGGAATACCAAGGAATACATCCAGTATGTGCGAGAGCTTTTACGGCTGGGCATCTCCATCCACTTTGAAAAAGAGAACATCGACACCGGCAAAATGACGTCGGAGCAGATCGCCACCATCTACGGTGCTTTTTCACAGATGGAGTCACAGAACCACTCAAACAATATGCGGATCAGCGTCCGCATCCGTATGGAAAAGGGTGACTACCTATCACCGTCCGAGCCTTATGGTTACAGGCTGGAGGGGCGCACCCTGATGATTATTCCCGAACAGGCCGAGGTGGTGCGCCGCATTTATGCCGCTTATCTCAGCGGTCAGGGAAAGAACGACATCGCAGACGAGCTGAACAAGGCAGGCATCCCCCGCACCAAGAGGCGAACTGTCTGGCACCCAGGCACAGTGGCGTACATCCTCGCCAACATCGCCTACACCGGAGATATGATCTGGCAAAAGAGCTTTGCCACCAACGAAATCCCGTTCCGGCAGGTGCGCAACAAGGGTGAGAAACCGAAATACTTTGTAGAGAACTGCCATGAGGCGATTATTTCCAAGGAGGACTTTCAGCGGGTGCAGGCACTGATGGAAAGCCGACGGAGGCAGACAAACGGAACGGTTTCCTCCGCACTGCTGGCAAAGAAAATCCGCTGTGAAAGCTGCGGAACCCTGTTCCGCAGAAAAATCGTCAACGAAAAGGTCTACTGGACTTGCCGGAGGCATGACCGTGACAAAGACCTTTGCCCCACCTCACAGATACCGGAGGAACAGATTGTCACGGCAATCCTCCGTATGTACCACAAGCTGAAACGGCATCGTACACAAATCCTGTCCCCGGTCTTATCTCAGCTGACCGAGCTTCGGGAAAAGGAGCTTCGCTCCAACCGCAGAATCAATGATATCGACAAAGAAATCGCCCAGCTCACCGAGCAGAATCTCGTTCTTGTTCGACTCAAGTCGAAGGGATACGTAGATTCTGCTCTTTATTTATCCCAAACCGGCGAAATCGACTTTAAGCTCCGGGAGCAGCGTCGTCAACGCCGCCGCATTATGGAGGCCAACGGCGAGGACAGTCAAATCAAAGCCACCCAAGCCATGCTTGACTATCTGGAGGACAGCCCCGAATATCTGGCAGAGCTCACAGAAGAAATATTTGAAACGCTGGTAGAGAACATCACCATCTCCTCGGAAACAGCGATGAGCATCAGCCTTCACAACGGTCTGATGCTGAAAGAAACCATGGAAAGGACGGTGCGGTAATATGGCATGGCAGAGAAAAATCCCCTTCGGGTATACCATGAAAAAGGGTGAGCTGCAGTGCAATCCCACGGAATCGGCGGCAGTCAAAGAGATTTTCAGGCTTTATGCGGACGGCATGGCCTACAGCAAAATTGCCGCCGAAATGATGCGCAGGGGGCTTCGCTACCACAGCCACACGGCTGAATGGAACAAGCACATGGTTAAGCGCATCCTCGAAAACGAACGTTACCTTGGGGAAAAGGAATATCCCCCCATCCTTGAGCCGGAAGCCTTTCTGCGCGCCCAGCTTGTCCGGGGAGAAAAGAACACCTTTACCCCCTGCCCGGATTACATCGGACCCATCCGGGAAAAGGCGGTCTGCGGCGTGTGCGGCGGCAGGATGCTCCGGGATACCAGAGCTGGGGGAAAGCCCCGCTGGTACTGCGAAAAGGAGGGTTGTACCAACCGCCGTTACATAGAGGACGAGGATATCCGCACAGCTCTATCCGAAAGGCTGGATGTGCTGGCGCAGACTCTGAACCTCTTAGACTGGCTCCTGCCACAGAATACAGAGGAACCCACGCTGGAGGCGGTACGCATCCGAAACGAGGTCATCCGGGAGCTGAACAAGGCCGAGCCGGGTGCAGAATATACCAAAATGCTGATACTGGCCTGCGCCGCTGAGCAGTACAGTGGAATCTCCGATGCCACGCCCTATTATCAAATGCGGAGCCTGAGAAATAAAATCGGCAGGCAGCCCATGAGTGATGCACTCCGCGGAGAAATTTTCAAAACGGCGGTGCAGGAGGTTCATTTTACGGCTGACGGCGGTCTCCACTTACAGCTGATCAACGGAAAAACCCTTGAAGAAGGTGGAAAGGAGGATGCAAAATGCATGAAAGCGCAGTGAGAAAGGTTACGGTGATTCCGGCCGATCCGACATATGACCAGAAGGACATCCGAAAAAAACATCTCCGCGTGGCACCCTACTGCCGCGTTTCCACCAGCTCCGAGGAACAGCTCGACAGCTATCAGGCGCAGATTGAATATTACACCGAGAAAATAGCCGCCCAGCAGGAATGGACCATGGTGGATATGTTTGCGGACGAGGGCAAAACCGCGACCTCCACCAAAAAGCGCAAGGATTTTCTGCGGATGATCAAAGCCTGTGAAAAAGGAAAAGTAGACCTTGTCATCACGAAGTCGGTGTCCCGGTTCTGCCGGAATACGCTGGACGGCCTCGATTATGTCCGCAGGCTCAAGCGGATGGGCGTAGGGGTTTTCTTTGAAAAGGAAAATGTCAACACCCTCTATATGGACAATGAAATGATCCTCACCTTTATGATGAGCCAGGCACAGGCCGAGAGCGAATCCATGAGCGGCAACATTCGCTGGGGACACCGCAAGAATTTCAAGGACGGCAAGGTTTACTTTCACTATGCCGGTTTTTTAGGCTACCGCAGGGGCGAGAACGATCTGCCTGAAATCGACCCGGAGGAAGCGGAAATCGTCCGCAGGATTTTTTCACGGTATCTGATTGGGCACAGCGTAGCCAAAATCATTGCGGACCTTGAAATAGACGGCATCGAAACGGCGCGGGGGCATAAAAAGTGGAATGACGGCGTGATACGAGGGATGCTTCGAAACGAGAAATACATGGGAGACGCTCTGCTCCAGAAAACCTACATTGCAGACCTTTTCACCCGTCAGACCAAGAAGAACACTGGCGAGCTCCCCCAATACTACGTGGAGAACAGCCATCCCGCCATCATCGACCGGCTGACCTTTCAGCGGATACAGGAGGAAATGGCACGGCGCTCCAGCCTGAAAAAGGTCAGCGCCGCCGCCAAAACCGAGCTTGCGAAATACAGTGGCAAATATGTGCTGACCGAGCTGTTATCCTGTGGGAACTGCGGCAGTCCCTACCGCCGAGTGACATGGAGCAGACCGGAGGGCAGGAAAATCGTCTGGCGGTGCATCAACCGTCTGGAGAACGGCAAAAAGTTCTGCAAGGATGCCCCTACGCTGGAGGAAAGCCGGATTCACACTGCGGTGGTCAGCGCCATGAATGAGATGTTCAGCCTAAAGAGCATGAAAGCGATTCTACAGGACAGCATCCGCACCACACTCACACCAAAGGGCGGTGAAACCAGCCTCGCAGCCATCGACAGCAGACTCTCCGAACTGCGGGAACAGCAGTACAGGCTCCTTCAGCTCGCCGCCGCTGTGGGAGCGGATTCCACCCAATACGATGAGGAACTGAAAAAGGTCAGCATGGAATTTTCCGCACTGGTGGCAAAACGGAGCGAACTGGAAAAAAATAAGCAGGATACCGAACAGGCGGACGAGCGCGTGGAACAGCTTGCCGCCGAGCTGGAATCGATGGACACCGGCATCGCCACCTTTGACGAGGTCACGGTGCGGCAGCTGATCAGCGCCATTACGGTACTCAGCGAGGAAAAACTGCTCATCCGTTTCAAGGATGGAACAGAGCTTGAGCAGATCATATAAGGGCCACGGCATCAGGTGCGGGGAAATATCCTGCACCTGATTTTCTATATCCCATAAGTAGCTGGGTACAAATTTTAATCAGGAGGAATGAAAATGTTATTCGATTACCAAAAAGCACAGCGGATGAAAGAGCGATATCCCAGCGGAACCCGCATCCGCCTCGACAGTATGGACGACCCCTATGCTCCCATTGCGCCGGGAACGGAAGGAACGGTAAATTTCGTGGATGATATCGGCACACTTCACTGCACCTTTGACAATGGACGTACTCTCGTCGTCGTTCCCGGCGAGGACGGCTTCTCGGTTCTCTCACGTCCGGCACCGTCTGAGCCGGAGAAAAGTCCCACTCAGCAGTTCAACATGAAAATGGAATGAGGGAGGAAATACCGTGAAACGGATTACGACAGATGAGCTTCGCACCATGACAGATCGTGAGGGATTGATTATCCAAGGCTGCGGCGGGGAACTTTCAGAATGGGTAAACGGCATCAATGATCTGCTGACACAGGAAGGCATCCTGCAAAACGGCGACGCCTTCAAGGATGTTTTCGCTTTTGAGCATGACGGCTGTACCAATCTGCTGTTTTCCATGGAAAATGTGGATTTGCATATGGGAAAGCTCACCATGTGGCGTTTGCAGTCACACAGTGCCTTCGGCGGCACTTGGCTGAGTGATTATCTTCCCAACCGGCTGGGCGTTCATATGGATGAAGCAACTGCACAGCAGGACGGCGGCCTTGAAATGAAACAAAGCTACTAACAATTCCAAGCATTTCACCGGCGGAGCTTGCTCTGCCGGGTACATAAAAAAACAGGCTCCACGGAGCCGGAAAGGAGAAGTCTATGAAAGCGTTGAAAAAGAACAGTGCCCTGTATCTGGAACAGATTTCCTCTGCGGTAGCTGAATGCTATGAAAAAGACGAGAAGCCCTGCAATCGGGCATTGCTGGAGCTTTATACACGGATTGGTCAATGCATCTGCTGTCAGGGTGAAAAGGCGTTTATCCCGCATTTGGCTGAGATGCTCGCCGACCGATTTCCATTGCTGAAAGGCTTCTCTCTTCGCAATCTCCGCAGGATGCGTGACTTTTACCGCACTTATGAAAACAGCCCGGCTCTTATGAGCAGGGCACAGTCCCTTGGCTGGACACAAAACGCCGTGATACTGGAGTGCTGCGAAACCGATGAGCAGCGTTCATTTTATATTGACCTTGCGGCGGAACGGAACCTTTCCAAGCTGTCGCTCATGAATGCCATTCAGGAGGATGCCTTTGCCGATACCCTCCATGCAGAAAATTGCTCCGAAAAAGTGGAACCCAGCTGCGCCCCTGTAAGCGATAGCCGCATCGATGAAGCAGTAGACACCACCACATCAGTTGAAACAGCGTGTGAGCCGTTTGTGACAGCGTGTGAGCCTCCCTGCCAAGGGGATGCTCTGCACCGAAACAATGGTAGTGGCTATAGCAAAATCCTCGCAATGCTTCCAACCGGAAGAAGAATAAAAAATATGCGAAAACAGTCCATTTCATGCTGGCAGGATTATTCGTTTCTGGAGCGTTCCGTTTCATCAAAAACATTGGCGCAGAAACAAATCATCCATTTAAAGCCGCCGCCCGATATGGTTTAACCAAAGAAGCTCCCGCCGCCTTTTATCAGAAAACAGGGCAGGAATTATCAATGGGGAGCACACCGACCGAAAACAGCCGCATAATTATTTGAACACGACCATGAAGAGTCTGAGGATTTATGGCATCATAAAATTGGTCATTGCCTGCGGAGAATCTGATTTATTTTGAGAATTTGGCGCTCTCTTTGGAGAAAGATAAGAAATCTTTTTTCCACGGTGTCCACAAGCTGTAAGCTGCATTTTTACTGGTAATAAACCAATAAAAATGCAGCTTTTTTCATATGCAGTTTACTTGATAATCTAAAGAAATTAATGTATAATATCTTTAGATTAGATGAGGAGGTTGATTTTGTGCCAAATATTAAATCCAGCACGGACTTAAGAAATAATTATAACGAAATTTCAACATTCTGCCATGAAAGCAGAGAACCTGTATATATTACCAAGAATGGACAAGGTGATTTGGCTGTTATGAGCATTGAGACATATGAAATTCTCAATGGCAAACTTGAACTTTACCGCCTGCTTGACGAGGGAAAAGCAGCCACAACAGAGGGAAGGAAGCGACCGCTTGAAGATGTCATGAAAGATATTCGGCAGGAGATAGCTGATGGAAAGATATAGGATTGATATATCAGAATCTGCTGAGAATGACCTTCGTAACATTGTTCGATATATTTCTGCACAGCTATCAGCACCCATAACTGCATTGAAAATGATGGATATTATTGAAGAAGCAATCAGTGGGTTAGCGGGCATGCCGCAAAAATATCCTTTCGTAGTTGATGAACGGCTTGCAAGGCTAGGATATCACAAGCTGCTTGTTAAAAATTATATTGTTTTTTTTACCATTAATGAAAAGCTAAGGGTCGTTGATATAGAGAGAATTCTCTATGCAAGACGCAATTGGAGACATATTTTGTAATAGTTGCACTTTCTTTGATTTACTGAAGATGTTCATCTGTTTTGTACTTGACACCTTTGGAAATTTATGCGCCAGATTTAAACTGAACATGGATTTCTGATTTTATTTTGGTGTATTTTGTGATACAATTAATTCAAATAGTTTATAATCCGAGAGAGCGATAAATTGAAATTTGTTGGCGGAGAGGGAGAAAGATCATGAAGATAAGAAAGAAAATACTCTGGAAAGTACCGCTATTTTGCATTGCTGCAGGCATGGCTGCTTTTAATGTGGTAGTTTTTCTGATAGGTCAATTTACTATTGTTACGCTTCCGGATGGGACAATTACATCAGATGGTACACGAGTGCTTATAGTCTATGGAGTCATATTTATTGTGACGCTTATAGTTGGAGGCATGGTTTTTAGGAACATGACCCGAAAAGAAATATTCTTTTCTGCATCAATTATTGTAGCTATTGGATTGATAATAGATTTAATTCAATGGGCGTTTAACCTCACAACCGGTCCGGGTGCTGTTTTTTTCATTTATGCTTCTCAAATTTTTGAGTGGAGTAGTATTGTATCTCAGTTACTGTATCGAGTGAGTGAAAATATTTGGTTTGGTGCTTTCTTTGGCAGCTTGACACCGTATTTGTTTATTCCATTCGGCAAAAAAGAACAAGTATACTAAGTTCAGATAATTTGTCTATATGTGAAGTTGAATATGGCAAAGGCTAAACCGGAGTATTTATTCTGAGAGGTAAAAGAATGAAACAGAAGATTTAAACAACATGCTTTCCCCAAAGAAGTCAATTGCTGTTCAATTGGCTTTTTTTATTGGGAAAGCTTTCTATTTTAAAATTATTTATTTTTTGTGCAGTAATTTATAATTTAGTTACGTTATAATAAATGTACGGAAAGGAGGGGAGGTATGGAAAGGGAAAGCTTGCTAATAAAAAAATCAATTGAGGGCAGCGAGAAGGCTTTTGCTAATATAGTCAATAATTATAAGAATTATATTTTTGCAATTATATTAAATTTTATCAAGGACTATGGAGAGGCTGAAAATGTTGCGCAGGAAGTATTTCTGCAAATCTATACCTCACTTCCGACCTATGATGATAATAATTTTAAAGCATGGATAGGTAAAATAGCGGCAAACAAGTCTATAGACTGGATAAGGAGAAAGAAGACAAAGTTTCGAGAAAAAGCAGTTGATAACACAACAGATTTAATTGACAGCACAGCTTCAGATAAAAATAATCTTGAAATATCTATAATTGACAAGGAGAGAAAAGAGGTTCTTACAAAGATTTTAAATAATATGCCTGAAATTTATAGATCAGTTATTGATAAATTTTATTTTCAGGAAAAATCTTACGAAATGATTGCAAGAGAAGAGGATGTGCCTATAAAGACTATAGCATCAAGACTTTACAGGGCAAAGATATTATTAAAGGAGAAATGGAGGGAAGAAAATGAAGCATTATGATTATATTGAGTGGCTGCTTTATAAAAATGAGATGTTGTCAAAGGAAAAATCAGAAGAGATGGAACAACATTTATATAACTGCAATACATGTATGGAGATTTTTCTATCCCTTATTGATGAAAAGGAAAATGAGAAAGCAGGGGAACTTATATCCGATGACTTTACATTAAAAATAATAAATAATATCCCAAAAGATAAAGGCAGCAAACCAAAAACTAAAAATGCAAAAAAAGCATTTAATTATCAATTTGGTTATTACGTCGCAGTTGCATCGGTAACTGTAATTTTAACTCTTGGCGGATTTTATACCAACCTGGTGGATGCGGTGCCAAAGATTTCGTCCTCAATACAGATAACAGAAAAACACTCAAGCATAATAGCAGATTTATCAGACAGTATTGTGGATTCTACTTCAAATTTTTTATTTAGCATTGAAAATATTGATATAGATAATAGGAGGAAAAATAATGAGAGATAAAAGCAGGTTTATAGCATTTATATTTTCAGCCATACCGGGAATGGCACATTTATACATTGGATTGAAGGAAAGAGCTTTGATATTTTTAGCATTGCTTGTTATAGGAGTTACAGGGGGCATAGGTTTAGCTTTCTTGACATATGATGATACCTTTCTTATACTCACAATTATAGGATACCTTATATTATGGCTTATTGCTTTAATAGATGTATTTTCGGCCTGGAAAAATATCGAGATGAAACAATTATATAATAATTCTGATATCATGCGGGATTTACCGGACAAAAAACTAAATAAGAAGAGCATTACATTAGCACTTTCAGTGATACCTGGTGCTGGTCACATGTATCTTGGCTATCAGAAAAAAGGATTGATTATAATGGGAGCCTTCTTCTTCTCCATATTTTTCATGGGATGGCTGGGAATATCGATGCTTTTGTTTTTATTGCCTTTAATATGGTTTTACAGCTTCTTTGATGCAATGCATATAGCAGACGGTTCACAGGAAGAGATAACAAACCAATTGCTGGTTCTTCCGGATGTAAAGCCTGAATGGATAGGATTTGCTTTAATAGGTATCGGTGTAATGATTATGCTGGAAAGAATACTGTATCTGTTGATTAACTATGAAATTCGCAGATATATACAAACATCCATAGTATCCTTAATATTTATTTTACTCGGTATATATATGCTGATGAAAAATAAAAAAAACATAGCTGCAGATGAGGAAACAGAAGAGGGACATAATGATGAGGACTAAACGAGTAGGAACAATTTCAATGGCTATTGCGTTAATGGCATTTGGCGTTATTTTATTCTTATCACAGGTAAACAAATTTTCTGCTCTTAATATGGTATTGAAAATATGGCCTATGATACTGATATTGATAGGTTTGGAAATATTATGGTTCAGATACGTATCCAAGGATGAAGGGATAGTAATAAAATATGATTTATTCAGTATATTTATTATCTTTGTTATATTATTCCTAAATATAGGTATATTTACAATCAGTGAGAGCGGTTTAATCCATAAAATACAAAGAGAGCTGCTGTCTGAAAATTACAATATGAATACAGTCATAAATGAATATGTAATTGATGAAAGCATAAATAAAATAATTATTGATGATATTAACAATGTGGTCATCAGAGCAACAGAGGATAATAAAATAAGCGGCGTCAGCAAATTGAATGTTTATGCTACAAGTAAAGAAGAAGCTAACGAATTGGCATCTTCGGATAATATAAGGTATGAAAAATCCGGCAGCATATTGTATGTTTATTCCTCAAATAAAATAAATAACAGTTATGGCTATGCAAATATGAGAAATCTTGAAATTTTTCTGCCTGAGAATATTGATGTAGATGTAATGAATTGCTATAATCTGGATTTAATATATAGCGGATTTAGTAATAAGTGGATCTTTGATGAAATTGAGAGTGTAAATATCAGGCTTGATAAGGCTTCTAATGTGGCAATAAAAGCATTTGTAAATTCTTTAGATTTTTTAAACGGGAATATAAAGTGGTCATTTAATAATTTTGGAGAGTATGTAAACGGTGACGGAACCAATAGTATAAATATTCTTAACAGCAGTGCGATAACGGTAAATGAAGTGTAAAGAGCCGAAAGGCTCTTTATTCAGGAATTAGTTTTAGAACTTGATTTTCAATAAAGGCCTCTCCTGCAAAATGTCCCATTTTTCCGCCCAGAAGCGCGTGGCATTCCAATACTATGCCATGGCTTTTTTTTACCATCTGCCTGATATAATTATGTACTTTACCGCTATTTTTCAAATCCTCAAATTGCTGCAATGTAACAATGATTACTTCCTTGCCGGCAAAGTCAGCCTTGCCTAAAAAGGTATTCATTGCCGGAACGCTGTTGCTTGCCCATATGGGCAACATCAAATATATACGCTTATATGGTTTTAGTTCATTCCATGGACTGCCGACAAGCCTTGAACCCCTCTTAAAGACTGCCTGTATAAAGTTACCTTTTTTGATTTCTTTGAGTTCAACAGTCCTTGCTCCGATTCGCTTTTCAAGTATATTGGCGGCTGTCCGCGTGTTATTGTCTTTTGAATAAAAGATAATGATTGCTGCATCCATGCGATATCTCCCCTCTTATAGAAAATGTAGCGAACTATAATAACTTCTCTGTAATGATTATAGCACAATAACATTAAAAAGGTAAGTCATGAAAGCAATCGGCTTCTTTCATTTTTAATCTGAAGGTTCTTCATACTCTTTATTTTTTTATTTACCCCTTGACCTATCAGGTAAATCATGCTATACTTTGACCTATCAGGTAAACAATTATAAGGAGATGAGGAAATTGAAATTAAAAATTTGGGATTTAGATGAAACACGCCGTCTGGATTTAATAAATGCAGCTTTGCAGGAATTTGCTTCAATGGGGTTTTCCAATGCTTCAACCAATGTAATTGCCAATAAGGCAGGAATCTCCAAACCATTGATGTTCCACTACATCGGCAGTAAGAAGGAATTGTTTATGTTTTTATACGAGTATTGCCTGGAGTTTTTACAAAAGGAATACTTCGGCAAAATCAACAAAAACGAAAAGGATATTTTTGCCCGCCTGACCGACACTCTCTTGCTGAAAATAGAGGTGATGCTTGAGCACCCTTGGATATTCAGTTTTGTTCAGATGGCAACAGCTGAAAATAACGGTGAAGCAGAGGAAATAGTAAGGCAAAAGCAGCGGGAAGTTGAAGATTCCAGCTTTGTGGAGTTTTACGGCGATATTGATGTAAGCAGCTTCAGAGAAGGCTTGGATATTGAAAAATCCAAAGAAATTATTTTCTGGGCAATAAGCGGCTATGCGGCCAAGGTATTGGAAAGGCAACGCGGCAGTAACCTGCTCCATGCTGATTATGAAACAATTAAAAGTGAATTTGCCGTATATATAGCGGAATTAAAAAAGGCGTTTTATAAATAAGGAGGTACTATGGACATCATTAAAACTAATAATCTGCAAAAATCCTTCGGGCGTACAAAAGCCTTGCAGGGACTCAATTTAACTGTTGAACAAGGTCAAATTTACGGGTTTATAGGACCTAACGGCTCCGGAAAATCCACCACTATTCGCGTTTTATTAGGGTTGATTAATCCTGACGGCGGCTCGGCAGAAGTTTTTGGGAAAAATCCGCTTCGGGATGCGGTGGATATTCATAGGCGGCTTGCTTACATTCCTGGTGATGTGTCTTTATGGCCCAGCTTAACCGGAGGCGAAGTGCTTGATTTTTTAGCACGTCTTTCCGGTGGTGTGGATCAAAAACGCCAAACTGAACTTGTGGAACGCTTTCAATTGGACTTAAGTAAAAAATGCCGCAGCTATTCTAAAGGCAATCGTCAAAAGGTGGCCTTGGTGTCGGCATTTTCTGCCAATGTGGAACTTTTAATCTTAGATGAACCTACCAGCGGACTTGATCCGCTCATGGAGCTTATTTTTCAGAACTGCGTGAGGGAAGCCGCCAAAAATGGCCGGACAGTCTTACTATCCAGCCATATTTTAAGCGAGGTGGAAGCTGTCTGTGATACCTTGGGCATCATCCGCAAAGGAGTGTTGGTGGAAAGCGGCAGGCTGGCGGAAATGAAAGCCATCCCCGGTACCACCTTGGAGGATATTTTCTTAAAGCACTATGGAGAAGATTTAGCCAAGGATGGTGAGCGACATGACTAGCTTTGCCGGAACTGCTAATTTATTGCGCTTATCCATCCGCCGTGACCGTTTCATCCTGCCCATATGGGTACTGCTGCCTTGCTTAGCTTTTTGGGGGCAAATATCTTTTACCATGGCAATGCCTGACTGGCAGGCTTTTCTGGCAGAGCTTTCTGCCAGCCCGCTGACCGGTGCCATTTTAGGTCCCATTGTGCCTTTGACACTGGAAGGTGCCATTATGTGGCGCTCCACGGTGCAGGGGGCTATGGTGTTAATGATTTCGGCTCCTTTGGTGGTAATCAGGCATACCCGCAGTGAAGAAACCTCAGGCAGGGCGGAACTCTACTTGAGCCGGCCGACAGACAAATTTGCTCCTTTTATGGCTGCTTTGATTTTAAGCATGGGCGGATGCTTGACTGCAGGTGTTCTGATAAGCATTGTCCTGCTTGTAAGTGGATTTGCTGTAGAAGGTTCCGTCCTGGCAGGGTTGACGGTAGCTTTTTCAGGTTGCTTTTTTGCCGGATCGGCTTTAATTACAGCCCAAGCTTTCACCGCTCCGAAATCGGCATGGATAGCCGTAACCATGCTTGTCGGCTCCACTTATTTCACCATGGTGATGAACAATCTTTCCGGCGGGATTTCCGGCTGGATATGGCTGGCGCCGGAATCCTGGTATAGACTGACAGTTCCCTTTGGGTCAAATTTTGTATGGCCATTGTTCGTTTTTGCTTTTATTTGTTTGGCAGCCGTTGGCCGTGCTTTCGCTCTCTTAAGAAACAGAGATATAGGAGGCGGGCTTTTTGCCGAGCCTGCCGGAAATACAAAAGCCCCAAAATTTTTAACTACACCATTTGCATTAAACTTATGGCAAAATAAAAATACAGCGCTGTTTTGGGGGTTGGGTATGGCTTTTATAGGTGCTGCCATTGGTGCTATTGTACCTACCATTGCCGACCAGATGAGTGAAATGCTGGCAGGCTTTGCTTCATGGGGGCCGGCTATGGCGAAATTAGGCAACCAGGAAGGCTTTGCCGCATTAATGATTTATATGCTGGGCTTGATGGGAGCCGGTTCGGTTTTTGTTATAAGTATAATGACGGGTCTGAAGAGCGACGAAAGTGCCGGTTATGCTGAAATGATGCTGGCTAAACCGATTAGCCGTGTAAGATATATGGTAAGCTTTATTGCAATGGTATTTTTGTACATTGCGGTAATCCTGACGGCACTGGGGTTTGCAGCCGGAATCGGCTGGAGTATAGTCACCGGTGACGGTGCCTTTATCTTGAAAGCTTTAGGAATGAGCATCAGCAAAATACCTTCTTTATGGTTAATCACAGGCTTTGCTGCCTTTTTATACGGCGTTGCACCCAAAATTCAAACTGTGTTAAGCTCGCTTTTGATTGGTGCTTTAATCGTGCTGGAAATGTTTTGGGAGGTAGGCTTGGTGCCGTGGTCAGTTTTGGCGCCTACACCTTTTGGCATAGCACATTACAGCATTCCCATAGATGAATTAAGTATTCTGCCTTTGGCTATTGCGGCTATTCTGGCATTTGGACTGACATTTCTGGGCGTCAGAGGCTTTATCAAAAGAAATATCATCAGCGGATGAGAATATAAATTATTTTTGCACCGGATAGGCTGTGTAAAAAATGACTTGACAAATCGACCGCAATGGTCTACAATAACCGTAGACCATTGCGGTCGATTTAATTTATTAGAGGTGAGGTTTTTATGAAGGATTTTTTTGAAAAGCTGGATGAACAAAAAAAGGAAAGAATATTAAATGCGGCTATTACGGAGTTTGCATATAAAAAATATGATGATGCATCAACAAACAACATTGTGACTGCGGCGCAAATTGGAAAAGGAATGCTGTTTCACTATTTCGGCAGCAAAAAAAATTTGTATCTTTACCTTTACCGCTATGTCAGGGCAGTCATGGATGAAGAAATTTACAGCCGTATTGATTGTGAAAGCGGTGCTCTGCCAATCATATTAAAGCAATTAGCAAAACTTAAACTGGAGACATTTAAACGGTATCCCGGCATAACCGACTTTATAACACAATGTAACCGCGAAATTTCACCGGAAGTCTGCGATGATATTCAAAGTATAAGGAAGGAACGGGGTGTAAGGATAAGGGAAGATGTTATTTATAAAAATTTGGATATGAAGCTTTTAAAGCCTGAATTCAGAGACCAGCAGACTATAAAATTAATACGCTGGGCACTGGACGGATACCTTTTGGAAATTAAAGGAGAGTATAAGGGTGAAAATCTGGAGGAGCTTCCTGTCGATGAAATAATGAAGGACTATGATTCATATATGGATATTATCTGCAAGGCGTTTTATCTGTAAATAAGGAGGAAAAGAATATATGGAAAAATATTTGATAGGTCTTAAAAATAGTGGAGCACAGGATTTGTCTGTTTCCGGAGGCAAGGGAGCAAGCCTCGCAAGACTTCATGGTATTGCCGGTATCCCCGTGCCGGACGGTTTTGTTGTTACAGCCCGGTGCTATGAGGAAATTGTGACTGCTGTGCCGGAAATCCAAAAGCTGTTAAATGCTTTGGCGAAAATATCCGAAAATCAGACAGATGCAATCAGGCAGCTGAGCGCTCAAATAAAGGAGCATATTGAAAACATAGTTTTACCGGCATCGTTTATCAGCGAATTGGATGAAACCATTTCGGATTATGGCATTTCATTTCCGTATGCAGTGCGTTCAAGCGCAACGGCAGAGGATTTGCCCGGTGCATCCTTTGCAGGGCAGCAGGATACATTTCTGAATGTCTTAGGAGCAGTTGATATCCGCAATGCAATCGCAAAATGCTGGGCATCACTGTTCAACGAGCGGGCTATATCATACCGTATTAAAAACGGGTTTGAGCACGACAAGGTAGCAATTGCCGTAGTGGTTCAAAAAATGGTGGATTCCCAGGCTTCAGGCGTAATGTTCACCGCTGACCCAATGACCTCAGACCGCTATACAACTGTTATAGAAGCTGTTAAAGGATTGGGTGAGGACTTGGTATCCGGTCGTAAAAACCCGTTTGAATGGAAGCTGCGAGACGATAAATTGCATAAGACCGGTGAGGGTGAAGAGGAAACTCCGCTTAAAGAAACACGCCTGCCGGAATTGGCGGAAATCGGCAAGCTCATTGAAACGGCGTTTGGCTGCGAGCAGGATATTGAATGGTGCTATGCCGATGACAAATTTTATATTGTGCAGGCCAGACCTATTACGACACTGTTCCCTCCGCCGCAGAGTTCTGACGGGTATAAGCATTGCGCCATATCGGTAGGGCATTTGCAGATGATGACCGATACAGTCCTGCCTTTAGGAATTTCCATGCTGCAAAAATCCAATTTCTTTTCAGTAATGGAATTAGGCAGACATATGTTCATGGATGTTACCCATGATATTGCAAGGTCAGGCGGCCGCATGAGAGTTTTATCTGAAGCAAGAATTAAAGACCCGCTTATGCACGATGCACTAAAAAGGATATTTGACAGGAAAGAATATCTTCGGGGCATTCCCGATGGACCTGAAGGCTTAACCACAGTCGTTGACAGGTGGGGGGTATTATCGGGAGCATTAAAGATATACCGCCGTAATGACGAATCAGACATTGATGCTTATGAAGCTAGGCAAAATTCTGAAATAGAAGCTGTACGCAATAAACTGGAGGGGTTGTCCGGAACTGACGCTGTTCAATTCATCATTGACGAGCAGGAACATTTCAGAAAAGTCCTGTATGATCCGTCAGGTGCGGGAACTACACTCATGACCATGATGGTCGGACGCTCTATTGACAAATCAGTGGAAAAGCTGACGGGTGAAAAAAAGGTTACAAACCGCCTGTCAAAGTCGGTAAGGCACAACGTAACATCGGAAATGGGGTTAAAGCTTTGCGAGGTGTCGGATGCAGCGAGAAATTATCCGCAGGTTGTTGACTATCTGGAGCAGGCGGGTGAAGAGCTCTCCCTCGACGAGCTGCGTCAGGTTGAGGGAGGAGCAGAAGCTGCAGACAAGCTGGATAAATTTCTGCATGAGTATGGAATGCGCTGTACAGGCGAGATAGACATTACCCGTGAGCGTTTCCGCGAGCGTCCGGGTCAGCTTTCCACCGCATTAATCAACAACATCAAAAATTTGCCGGAAGGACACGCAATGATTGCATTTGCACAAGGCAAAGAGGAAGCCGAACAGTTTGCGGAGCAGCTTGTGTCTGAAATGGAGTCTAAGCACGGTCGACGCAAGGCAGAGAAGCTTCGCAGACAAATTGAAATGTACCGTAAATTTGTCGGTGTGCGGGAATATACAAAGTATTTCTGGATGTGTCACTATGACGTATACAAGCAGGCAATTATGCGTGAGGTTCACCGCCTGGTGGATAGGGGCGCATTGAACGAAGCAGGCGATGCCTACTACCTTACGCTGGAAGAATTGATACAGGCGATAAAAAACGGCAAAACAGATGAAAGCATCATCCTTGAACGCAAAAAAGCCTATCAGTCATATCAGGCGCTGACACCTCCGCGTATTATTTTCTCAGACGGAGAAGTTCCGCCGGTTTCCTATTCATCAGATATTCCAAGAGGAGCTCTTGCGGGTCTTGCCGTGTCAAGCGGCATTGTGGAGGGCCGGGCACGCGTGGTGGAAAGTCTCTCTGACGCACATATTGAAAAGGGAGATATTCTTGTTACTGTTTTTACTGACCCAAGCTGGACACCGGTATTTGTGTCATTGGCAGGGCTGATTACAGAAGTCGGAGGCATGATGTCCCACGGTGCTGTCATCACCCGAGAATACGGCATGCCTGCCGTGGTCGGAGTGTTGGGAGCCACGAAGCAAATCAAGGACGGACAGAGAATACGCCTTAACGGAACGGAAGGCTATATCGAAATTTTAGGAGATAATTAGGTGCTTCATGAAGAATTCAAGGAAAAAAATCAACAAAAGCCTTGTGCTGCTTTTACTTGGCAGAGGTGTATCTGATATGGGTGCAAGCATCCAAATGATCGTCATGCCCCTGTACATCATTGATATGGGAGGTTCGGCTGCTACGGTAGGCTTATATTCATTTCTGTCCTTGGCCACAGTATTGGTTTATCCTCTGGCCGGAGTGTTTGGCGACAGGTTCAACCGAAAGACCATTATGGTTGCAACAGATTTTGCCAGTGCAGGTGTTGTTCTGCTACTGTTTGCCTGCTCGTATTTTCATTGGATAAATCTGACGGTATTGCTGATTGCACAAATATTAATTGCTGCGCTGAACGGACTTTTTGATCCCGCTACTAAAGGGATGGTACCGCAAATTGTCGAGCAGTCACAACTGACAAAAGTGAACTCCGGTATTTCAGCGCTAAGGACGATATCCGTTTTGCTGGGTTCTGCAATAGGCTCAATGTTATACGCCGGTATTGGTGTTACAGTGCTGTTTTTCCTTAACGGAATATCCTTCCTTATGTCTGCATTAAGTGAAATGTTAATTTCATACCGGCATGTAAAGAGCGAAACAAATGAGAATACCACCGGATTGTTATCCGATCTGACTGATGGCATCAGGTTTATACTGGATAATAAAATCATCGGAAAGCTGTGTGTTTACTTTTTGATTACTTTTGCCCTGGTTCAGCCGATTTTCAATGTGGTAATGCCTGTGTTCTTCCGCAAAAGCCTGAGATATTCTGACATACAGTATGGATATCTTCAAATGGTTATTATCCTCGGTGCCTTATTGGGCAGCATCCTTGTGGCTGCATTGTTCGGCAGAAGTGTACAGTTTAGAAAATCATTGACCATAGGCTGCAGCCTGATGGTGGTTATTCTGGTTTTATTTACGACACTGCTGTTTCCGCTGAGCATACAGTTTTTTGGAAATGATACAATGACATTCTTTTTATTGCTTGCGGTTGTTGTCTGCTTCTTAAGTGCCGTGCTTATGCTCATACACATTCCGGTGCAGACATATATTCAAACAGCTACACCAAATGAATATATGTCCCGCATATTCTCAATAGTCGGCATGATAACCAAGGGAGGCATGCCGCTGGGTGCCTTGCTTTACGGGTTAATTCTTGAAAAGACTGCGGTTCATTGGACGATGCTGTTTACCACACTGCTGACCATGCTGACATCAGTCTTTTTCTTAATATCGCTGTCGAAAATGCAATTAAAGGAGAAATAGATAAATCTATAAAGAGCCGATAGGCTCTTTTTTTGAGGAATATTCCCCAAAAACTTATCACATAAATTCAGCAATTTCTCCAATGAAAACTTAAAATAGAAATATAGCTATTATTACAGCCTTACAATTTACTTTTATCTTATTGACAATGTGTTACTCTTTCGTGAAAGCGTTAAAAGAATGATATATCTAATAATAAAATATCGTAAATTATCAAAAAATGTCGTAAAAAATAAAGTTTACAAATTATATTATTTAATTTATAATGTATTGTTGCATTTTTTTATAAGAATATAAACTGAGGACTAGAATTACTAAGGGGATAGGTAGTTGGAAAAATATAAATACACCAATAAACAAAATAAATATCAAGAATACAATAATACTATAATTCAAATAAGAGAACTTATCAATTCAAATTTAGATTTTAAAGATATGATGAACAGACTATTAATCTGCTGCTCAAAAGCTGTTGAATGTGAAACGGCAGCAATTTCAATCAGAAAAGATAATAACTGGATTGTAAATTATGTTAATGGATTTCCAGATGATATTATAGGCAAGCCGATTAATGATACTGATTTATGCCGTACATTATTGTCTATTAAAACAAATGAACCTGTTTTTATCAAAGATACTTTTAATTATATTATTAATACTAACAAGAAATATATATTTAAATTTGGTATTAGATCGGTAATAATTATACCATTATTTTACAAAAGTGCAATAAAGGGTGTTGTTTTTTTAAACTATTATGATGTACAAGCTTTTAGTGAAGACTTGATTGAATTTGTTAAGACTATCGCTTATTTAATATCAAAAGAATTAGAAAATTACGAATTATTTGAAAAAGCACGTTTAGAAGAGGAACTACATAATAAAACCAACACGAAGTATCAATTTCTTTTAAACTTTATTGATGAAGGTTTTTGTATTATAGATATGGTATATAATTCATTTGGAAAGCCGGTCGATTATAAGCTTATGGAAGTCAACCCTGCATTCGAACTACAAACAGGCCTAAAAAATGCAACAGGAAGAATGATAAGTGAATTAGTTCCTAAAGTTGAAGAGTTCTGGCTGGATATATACAGCGAAGTTGACAGATCGGGTGAATCATTACGTTTTGTTATGAAATCAAAGGCATTAAAACGTTGGTACAGTGTTCATGCTTTTAAAATCGATAAAAGCAATTCTAATGTTGCTGTATTGTTCAAAGATATTACGGCTGAAGAAGAATCAAGACGTAAGACAGAAAAATTTTTAAAGATTCAAGACGAAATATACACCAATGTTTCCCATGAGTTAAGAACACCACTAAATGTGATTTTTTCTGCAAACCAATTAATGGATGTATATTTGAACCAGGATTTAATAGATAAAGAAAGGTTGATTAATTATAACAAAAATATAAAACAAAATTGTTACAGGCTTGCGAAACTAATAAACAATATAGTAGATTTATCAAAAACAAATTCAGGATTTTTAAAACCTAATCTAATCAATAAAAATATTGTTGAAGTTGTTGAAACTATTGTTGAGTCAGTAAAGGACTATGTAAAATTAAAAAGTATAAGAATAATATTCGACACTGATGTTGAAGATAAAATTATAGCATGTGACCCAATTATGATTGAAAGGATAATTTTAAACCTTATATCCAATGCAGTTAAATTTTCAAATAATAACAGCAAGATATATATCAACATATATGATAAGAAAGATAGAGTTGAAATTTCTGTAAGGGATACAGGAATAGGCATAGATAAGGAACATATGGAGGGCATATTCAGCAGATATTACCAAGCTGATAAGTCACTTGCCAGAAAAGCTGAAGGCAGTGGAATTGGATTGTCTCTCGTTAAATCGATGGTTGAACTTCATGGGGGAAAGATAAGTGTTGACAGTGAAATAGGAAAAGGCAGCACATTTAAAATTGAGCTTCCTGTAAGTACTTTAGATGGTACAGGATCCGTGGAGTTCACTGTCAACACAGATAATAAAATTGAAATGCTTAATGTTGAGTTTTCTGATATATATGAATGATAAGTTAAGTGTCATTATTTAAATTATTTTAGCTATTTACTTGATAATTATGTATTTTTAAGGTATAGTTTTGTCAACAATCAGTTTTGACCGGAGGATAAATTGAAAAAAGCTTCAATCAATAGATTATTAATATTTTTCGGAATATTTTCTATATTGTGCAATATGGGACATCCGGTGACTCCGACCATGTTTATTGAAAAGGGGTTTGAGGATTATTTGTTTGGAGTTTCATTTGCGGCAATGTCACTTTGCTATTTCTTTGGCTCTTTAATATGGGGCACAATAGGAGACAGGTATGGTCATATTAAAGTAATTGCCATTAATGGACCTATATACGGGTTGACGCAATTATTATTTGGAATGACAAATTCAGTGGTCATGACCATTGCAGCAAGATTAATCGGCGGGTTTTTCAGTGCCGGAGTCTTTGTCTGCAGTCTTGCATACCTTGTAAATCTGACCGATAAGGACAACAGAGGACGCTATATGAACTATTATGTGGCATTTAACTCAGTAGGTGCGGCGTTCGGATATTTTGCCGGTGGTATTCTGGGAAATTACTCAATAAATGCAGTGTTTATGTTTCAGTCATCTGCAATTGTTTTAAGTGGAATTTTAACGTATTTACTGATAGATGAACAGTATTTAGAAACCAAATTTACCTCAGGAATGTCCTTGAATCCATTTAGAGCCTATAATGAAATAATGGGTGAAATGCCTAAGATATTAGTGACATTTTTGATGGCAGTATTTTTAACAAGCCTTGCAACGACTGCTTATGACAATGCATTTAACTATTATTTGAAGGATGTACTGGGTTTGCCTTCGTCTTACAACGGAATTATTAAAGCAATAATTGGAATTGTAACATTGACAGTTAATTTTACAGTTAATTTCTATATAGAAAAACACACTGATGCCAGAAAATCTCTCATAGCTGTTTTGCTTTTATGTGGTTTTTCATCTCTTGCAGTGCCGTTTATACCTACATTATATCCTTTTTTTATAGGAAATATCATATTTTTTATGTTTAACGCAATATATCTGCCTATACAACAGGATATAATTACCAGAGACCAGGATTCAAAAACAAGCGGTCTAATATCAGGGATATTTAATTCTGTAAGAGCAGTAGGTATGATCTTTGGAGCATTATTTTCCGGATTTATTTATGAACTGGGAAGCTCATTGCCATTTATAGCAACATCAATTGTATTTTTTATAAGCTCAGTTATATGCATCATAAACTTAAGGCAGTATAAAACTGATAGTACAGGAGTGAATATATGAATTTACAAATAAAAATAATTCTTGTTGTCATGTTTTTTATAATATTGATAAGTATTCAATATACATTAAACAAAATTCTAATGGCATTAAGAGAAATAAAGGTAATTTTGCTGACTAAAAGGGAAAAACAGGAATAATTTATGCTTTTTCAACCATAATAACTCATAACGATAGTATGGAGGGAATTATGGCAGAAAAAAAACAAAAGAAAGAAAAAAAGGTTAAGGAACTTACACCTGATGATTTGATGAAGCTGGAAATAGCAAAAGAAATAGGTTTGATGGATAAAGTCAAAGAGCTTGGGTGGGGAGGTCTTACTGCCAAGGAAACAGGCAGAATCGGCGGATTGATGACCGCAAAGAAAAAGAAAAGGAAAAAATAAAATGCTTAATAAAAGCTATAAAGAATTTTCGCAAATTTATGATTTGCTTATGTATGACATTGATTATGGAAAGTGGACATCCTTCATAATAAATAGGGCAGGCGGCAGAAATATTTTGGAGGCGGCATGCGGAACAGGCAGTATAACTCGTCTATTGGCAGAAAATAATTACAAGATCACTGCCTTTGACCTTTCTGAGGACATGCTTATGAGAGCCTATGAAAAGCTTGGCAGAAGTCCGGGGGTTAAGCTTCTCAATATGGACATGACAAACTTTAAGATAGATGATAAATTTGATGCTGCCATATGCTGCTGTGATGGAATCAATTATATTACAGAAAATCAAGCGAGAAGTTTTTTTAATAATGTATATAATCATTTAAATGAAAATTCGAAATTTATTTTTGATATGAGTACAGAGTACAAATATGATAGTTTGTTCAATGACACTTATGTATATGATGATGGTGAAATTTTTTATGTGTGGGAAAATACAAAAGATGAACAAAATTACGCTGTAAATATAGAGATAAATTTTTTTATAAAAGATTTGTATAATAAATATGCCAGAATCAATGAAATTCAGACACAATATATACATAAGGCTGAAAATGTTAAACGTTTATTAATTGAAACGGGCTTCAGAGATATTGAAATATATGACGATTATAATGAAAATTTATTAAAGGAAGAATCCTTGAGAGCAGTGTTCTGTGCTAAAAAATGAATTTTTCTCATGAGCTCAGGACGAAGAATTAATAGCATTAGAAAGGAAATAACTATGGATTACATGATAAGAGCAATAGATAAAAAACAAACCTTCAGACTTTTTATGGTCAAATCAACAGAAATAGTTGAGGAAGCAAGGAAGCGTCACAATACAACACCTACGGCTTCGGCAGCATTGGGAAGGACTTTGACGGCAGGGCTTATGATGGGGTACATGATGAAAAATGAAAATGATAAGCTTACCATCAATATAAACGGGGGAGGTCCCATTGGAACAATTTTGACGGTATCAGACAACAGCGGTCACATCAAAGGTTATGTAGACAATCCAAATGTTGATTTACCTTTAAAATTAAACGGAAAGCTTGATGTGGGCGGTGCTGTTGGATTAAATGGCAAGGTTACAGTAATGATGGATATTTGCATGAGAGAACCATATGTGGGGAGTACGGATATTGTTACCGGAGAAATAGGTGAAGATATTGCAATGTATTATTGGCTTTCAGAGCAGCAAAATTCCGCAGTGGCATTGGGTGTCTTAGTGGACAGAGATTACAGCATTAAATCTGCAGGAGGTTTTATTGTTCAAACGCTGCCATTTATTGAAGAAGAAGATTTAAATAGGCTGGAAAACACATTAAATAATTTAAAATCTGTTTCTGATTATTTTGATAACAATGATAATGTTGAAAATATAGCTAAAACTCTTTTTTCCGAGTTTGAATTGGAAATAACAGATAAAATACCTGTTGAATTCATATGCGACTGTTCCTGGGAACGTATGGAGCAGGCACTGATGACGCTGGGCAAAGAAGACTTGAGACAATTGGTAGAAGATGACGGGAAAATCGAGACTGTTTGTCACTTCTGCAATGAAAAGTACATGTTTGAAGGCGACAAATTAAAAAATATATTAAAGCATATAGAAAACTGATGAAACATTGTTCTTGTATGACTATTAGATGCTCTTATTTAATCATACATTATTAATAATAGTTGTATTCTGCACTTTGCGCCTTATCGCAGGATAGACTTAGCGACTCATTTCTTATGTTTCTTTCTGTAAATAATTCATGTTATTTTATATAAATTATTGTAATGATATATCTATAGCATAACGGAAGGTAAAGAGCTATTGGGCAAATTCCAATAGCTCTGATATTTGTGTATTTTATTTATTTTCCGGCTGCGGCATTTTCACCTGCGATTCTTCCAAATACCATTATATCGGCAAGCGCATTGCCTCCAAGACGGTTACCCGCATGGATACCTCCTGTAACTTCTCCTGCTGCGTAGAAACCTGGTATAATATTGCCGTTTACGTCAAGCACCTGAGCGTCGATATTAATATTTAAGCCACCCATTGTGTGATGTAAAGACGGGGAGCGAGGTGTTGCATAGAACGGAGCAACTTCAATCCTACCGCCGAAATTTGTTTTTTGGAAATCAGGATCTGCCTGATTATCTACATAAGAATTATATTTTTCTATTTCCTGTACAAATACATCTTCCGGAACACCCATTTGTTTTGCAAGCTCTTCAAGAGAATCAGCTCTATATATACTTCCTGAAGCTACTAGATCGTCTATTACATCACCCCAGCCGTTTTTACCTCCCGGTTGAGGATTACCAGCAGTAATCTGGTCGCATATAATATAGAATAAAGCATCTGTTTGCTCAAGTGCAGCGCTTGCGAGGACATCACGCTCGGCATATTCGTTTACAAATCTTTTTCCTTCTTTATTTATGAATACTTGAGATTCTGCACTTCCCCAAACGCCACCGGATAAAGCGCCCGTATCCGGATGTGAGCTTGGCATTAATTGTGCAAATCCCATACCGACCAGATTAGCTCCGACGTTTTTTCCCATTACGATTCCATCTCCTGTAGCATTAGCAGTGTTAGTGCTTTTCATGTTTTCAGGAATAGTCGGCCAGTAGGTATTATATTCTGCAACCATTTCAGCATTTGCCGCAAATCCTCCGGTTGCCATTACAACGCCTTTAGTTGCATTGAGTATTACAGGGGTACCGTCAGCTTGTGTTGCTTTTACTCCGGCAACTCGTCCATCCTTTAAAATCAGTTCATCTGCTTTTGTCTCAAGCATTATTTCAGCTCCATTTTTAACTGCTGAATCAGCGAGTGGTGTTATAAAACCAGAACCGACGTTAGCATTCAAAGCATGTGTACGTGGCCACATTGCTCCTAGTACCGTTGAAATTTCATCTTTTATTTTAAGATTGCTGTCATGGCTTACAACCCATTTTAATGCTGATAATGAATTGTTTGCAAGTGTTTTGGCTAATTCTAAATTGCTATGTATTTCAACCCCATTTTTATCTGTTCTGTGTCCCCCTATGTACATATGATAGATATGCAATTCAGGAGAATCAAAGAGCTTTGTTGTATCACCGGATTCAATATATTCGTTTATTTGAGATTTTAACGTAACAATTGTATCTTTATATTCACCGAAGGTGTTTTCATCAACTTCTAAAATATTCTTAAGGTCATTTAATAGAGCCTCTTTCATTTCCCCATTTGACTGCAATTCAGAATCTACGGCATTATATGCTCCGCCGGCACGAATAGTATTTCCGCCTAATGAAGCCCCTTTCTCAACCAGAACTACCGAAGCTCCGTTTTCTGAAGCTGCTGCTGCCGCGGCTACACCTGCACCGCCTCCGCCGATTACTACAACATCAACGGTTTTTTCTATTGTTTCTTTGACAGTCTTGGTAACTTCTTTATTTTTTAGAGCTTCAATATCTCCGCCCGCCTGCTTGATACAGTCTTCAACAGCAGCCAAAAACCCCTTGCTGGAGTTAGTCGCTCCTGTAATCATATCAACCTTAAGTGTTTGTCCCTCTACTATTTGCTTTGGAAGTTTCTCAAAAACTGGTTTTGAAATATCAGGAGTTTCTTGATTTTCTCCAACCGTTATAGATAATATTTCTGTATCGCTGAAAGAAACGGTTACAGGGATTTCTCCAAAATTTCCTTTAGCCGAAGCAGTATACTCTCCTGCTTTATAATTTGCTGAATCTGAAGTCAAAGGCTTTTCTGATTCAACAGTATTTGTTGCACATGATGATAAGCTGAAAATCATCATAATGCATAGAGTTAAACTGATAATTCTTTTAGACATGGTGTTCCTCCTAAAATAGTTTGATTAATAACAAACTTAATTGTAGACCTTAGTGTTGCACCAATGTCAATAGTATAAACAAGAATGTTATATGGGATTAAATGGGAAAAATACTCCGTGATAATTGAACTTTTCTCCGTTAATAATATCTGAAGCCAGATAAATCAGGAAGCTGTCGCCGGAAAGGTCGAGATTATGTTCGCTTAAATATTCAATAGCAGGATTGAAGTGAAAATGGTCAATTGGCTCCATATCCAGCTTTTTTATAACTGTGAAAATATAATCAGATGGCTTTGTAGTAATGGTATTTTTGCTTAACTTCAATCCAAATTCTGCTGCAGATTTGCTGTCTGTTGTGAGAGCCATCTCAAATTTAAAAGGTTCAGAATTATCTGACATTATTTCGTAATGTATCCATCTGGTATAAAATGTTACAGGTAATAAATCAATCCACTGTTTTACCTCTTTTATAGTACTATCGTCCAATGCCAGAGTTTCATTGGCAGAATGGGGTAATCTTACGAGTTCAGGAAGCCTGACGACAACATAATTATTAATTTTATATGGTATATATTGAAAGTATTCTCTGTATTTGTTTAGCATATTTAATTTAGCATGTTCAAATTTCAACTTTTGTTCAATATGATGTGCCTGATTGGTGAATAGAAGTGAAAGTCCGTCTGCAGACATGTTATCTATCATTTTTGAAGCTTGCGTAAGAGAAAAGCCTAAACTGCTGTAGAATTTGCAGGTAGATACATTTCTTACATCATAATCAGAATAATATCTATAATTATTTATTTTATCCTTATATGGAATAATTATTTTCTTTTTTTCATATTGGCGTACTGTATCAACAGTTAATCCTTGCATTTTAGCGAAACTGCTTATAGTATAACGCATATAACGTCCTCCATTTGTTAAATCAAGCATAATTGTTATAATTATAACATACATAGACATAAAATACAAAATGAAATTGAAATTGACGCTTTGTTAAATTTAGTTTATAATGATTGGTAAGAAAACGTTGCAGCTTAGTATTCTCAAAAAATGACAATAATGTTACTTCTAAGGTTATAATTCGATTGAGGTGGACTATGAAAAAAGCAGGTGCATTGATTGTTTCAGGTGGAATTTCTTCTCGTATGAATGATTTTAAGCCGTTAATAAGTATAGGCGAAAATTCTATGATAGAAAATACCATAATGAATTTTAAAAGGAATGGTATTGATGAAATTGTTGTTGTTACAGGATATCGCTCATATGATATTGAAAAGGCGTTAAGAAATTATAATATAACCTTTGTATATAATAAGAACTATTTAACTACTAAAATGTTTGATTCTGTGAGACTTGGATTACATAATATTATAAACAGGATTGATATGTTATTTATAACTCCATCTGATTGTCCATTTGTGCAATCGTATACCCTGAAAAAAATGGTGGAAGAAATGCAAAATAATGGACTTAATTATATTGCTCCGTCTTATCTGGGTAAAAGCGGACACCCCCTCTTAATAAGCAATGAATGCGCAAATATCGTATTAAAGCATGACGGGGCTATGGGACTAAAAGGTGCCATATCTAAAATTACCGACAAATATAAAATCATGCCTTTTGTTGATCCGGGGATTGTGATGGACGCTAATAATAAAATGGAACTGCTGGACCTGATAAATTATAGTGAAAATAAAAATTACCCTTCAAGTGAATTGTGCAGACAGATTCAAAATTATTTCAATGTCAGTGCTGACATAAAAGCACATTCTGATAAAGTAATGGAGGTTGCATTATCAATATATCATATTTTATATAAGAAAGGAATTATACTAAATAAAAATCTTATCATTGCGGCGGCTTTACTTCATGACATTGCAAAGGGCAGCAAGTATCATGACAAGCTGGGAGCCCAGTGGACTATGGAAATGGGATATGATGAGGTTTCAGAAATCATCAGGCAGCATATGTATTTGGATGACATTTCTTCAGAAATAACTGAAAAAGAAGTTATATTTTTATCAGACAAATTAGTTGACGGAAGTAATATTTCAAGTATTGAGAAAATGTTCTCTTTAAGAGAAAGTACATATAAGGATAATGAGGAAGTTCTTAGAGCAATTAAAAGAAGAAAAGAACAAGCAGCATACTTATACACAATGATATTTGATGATGCTAAGGAACTAAAAAATATAATATGACTTAAAGCATGAGGTGAATAAAATTTAAAATTGAAAAAGAATTTATTTCAAATTGAAAGCAATTATTCAATTAGAAATGAATTTCATTCGTAAAACCTGCAATTTCAGTAATATCCCAGGTGGCATAATTTTTGCAAGTTATTAAGCTGATTAATACTATTTTTGGGAGGATACGATGGGGCTTAAAAAGTTAATGTATATTATAAACGGTGTGGAACGCATGGTTATATGCGACCCTGAAAAGGAAAGGCTATCTGAAATGCTCAGAAGAATCGGACTTACCGGAGTAAAAGTAGGTTGCGGCACAGGAGTATGCGGAGCGTGCACCATATTACTTAATGGAGATCCGATTCGTTCTTGTGTAAAAAAAGTTGGCAGTGTACCGGAATATTCCAGAATTGAAACAATTGAGGGATTGGGAACTGCTGCAAATTTACATCCTCTGCAGCTTGCATGGATTGTATATGGAGGGGTTCAGTGCGGTTTTTGCACACCGGGGTTTATAATGTCGTCTAAAGGGCTTTTAGAAAAAAATTTGAATCCCACAAGACAAGAAGTGCGTAATTGGTTTACTTCACATAAAAATATCTGCCGTTGTACAGGCTATAAGCCTTTGGTTGATGCTGTCATGGCAGCTGCTAAAGTTATGCGTGGCGAAATGACCATGGAAGAACTTGATTACAAACAACCTGAAGATAAAAGAGTATATGGAACTGCACATCCGCGCCCATACGCTCTGGCAAGAGTTCTTGGAGTTGTTGAGTACGGTGACGATCTTGCAGAAAAAATGCCTGAAGGTACCCTTGAGCTTGCTGTTGTAATGCCTGGCGTTGCTCATGGAATTATAAAAAGCATTGATTTTACTGAAGCAGAAGAGATGCCCGGAGTAGTTAAGGTTATTACTGCCAAGGACATTAAAGGTGACAATAATATAGGAAAGACTAACTTCCATGCAAGAAGTAAAGCCGGCTTCCCTGTAAGACCGGTTTTATGTGATAAGAAAATATACAGAAAAGGCGACGTTATTGCACTGGTTGCTGCAGACACAAGAGAACATGCCCGTGCAGCTGCTAAACTGGTAAAGGTTGAGGTCGAACCGCTTCCGGTTATGGCAAATTATCTTGAAGCAGTATTGCCAGGCGCAGTCAGAATACATGAAGAATCAGACAATGAATGGCTGCATGTTCCGGTATTCAAAGGTGAAGATACAAGAAAAATCATAGAAAATTCAGATTATGTAGCAGAAGGAAGCTTTTATTCTTCAAGAGAGCCGCATCTTGCACTTGAACCACATGCCATGCAGGCTTATGTTGATGATGAAGGAGTGTTAACAGTTCATTGGAAATCACAATCATTACATTCATCCATAGCTCCTTTGAGCAAATCCTTGAATTATCCTCAAGATAAAATCAGAATTATAGACAATGCAGGAGGAGGTTCATTTGGTCTTGCAATGTCAACTGATGCACCGGCTCTGGTGGCAGCAGCAACATTAGCAGTCGGACGACCTGTAACATTAACCATGTCATATGGTGAGCATCAGTTGTTTACCGGCAAGAGAGCTCCTGCATACAGCAATGCCCGCTTTGCCTGTAACAAGGACGGCAAGATAACGGCTATTGAATTTGATGTGGGAATTGAGCACGGAGCATATCCTGAAACAGGCGGAAGTCTTGAAATAAGGACAATACGTTTTCCGGGCTACGGATTGAGCATACCGAATGTCAGGGGCCTGGTAAGAGGAGCGTACAGCAACAACTCATATGGAGTTGCTTATCGCGCATATGGCTCACCTCAAGCTTATACTTTCAGTGAGCAATTAATCGATATGCTTGCAGAGAAAGCAGGAATAGACCCATTTGAATTCAGATACATAAATGCTGCACGACCTGGTGATACAACAAACAACAGCATGCCTTACCATGTTTATCCTGTTGTTGAAATGCTTGATAAAATGAGACCGTACTACCTTGAATCATTGGAGTGGGCAAAACAGCTTGGAGGCAAGACTACTAAAAAAAGAGGAGTCGGGGTTGCCTTAGGCGGTTTTCATGCAGGAAATGATACAGACAAATGTGAGGTCTGGCTGGAGCTGAATCCGGACGGAACAATAACAGACTATAACTGCTGGCAGGAGCTTGGGCAGGGCGCAGACATAGGCTCGGTTGCGTTTACATGCAAGGCATTGGAACCATTGGGAATTACTGCGGATATGGTTAAGCTTGTAAAAGATGATACAGGCAAGGCTCCTCTTCATGGAGGTTCATCAGGAAGCAGAAGTCATATTGCTTCAGGAAATGCTCATATTGTTGCAGCCAATATGCTTTTAAATGCAATGAGAAAAGAGGACGGAACCTACAGAACCTATGATGAAATGCAGGCAGAGGGCATACCAACATTGTATAAGGGCATCTGGACCTCAGTTGGAGAGCATAAAGCTCTTGATCCAAACACGGGAGTCGGAGATCCTATGCAATCTCATAATCATAATATTTGTGTAGCAAGAGTTGAGGTAGACACAGAGACAGGAAAGGTTGAAGTTATTGCAACACGCTCTGTAGTAGATGTGGGAGTTATAGGCAACAAGCTTACAAACCTGGGTCAGGCATATGGAGGGCTGGAACACAGCATCGGTTTTGCACTTCAGGAGGATTATTCGGACCTGGAGAAGAAATATGAATCAATGATTGTATGCGGTACATTGCAGTGCAATCAAATGCCTGATGATGTTGAATTTGATTTCATAGAAACACCCCGAGAGAACGGACCGTTTGGTTCAAGCGGGGCTTCAGAGGGATACCAGAGCAGCCCTCATACAGCTATATTAAATGCTATTTATAATGCAGCAGGCGTAAGGATTTATGAAATCCCTGCTGCTCCAAAAAAAATATTGGAAGGAATTAAATTAAAGGCAGAAGGAAAGGAAGTCAAACCTTTACCATATTACTTAGGACCAGATTTCGATGAGGTTTTAGATGATATACTTGAAAATCCAATAGGCAAAAAAGTAAAGGCAGACGACCATTAACGGCTGTCAGTAAAGAGAGGTAACATGTGTGACAAATAGCAGTTATTTATATACGTACGAGTGTGTACAGGGCAGTAATCCGCCCTGTACTTCTGCATGTCCGTTAAATTTCTATACAAGAGATTTTATAAAAAAAATAAAAAAAGGAAATTATAATGCAGCGTACAGGGAGTATTCAAAAAATGTACTGTTTCCCGAAATTGTATCTTTAATATGCAATCAGGTATGCAAGGATGTCTGTCCTGAAAAAATATCTGTTTTAGAACTGGAAAAAGCTGCTGTTAAATATGCAGTAAAGAAGGATCCCATAAATTTCAATCTTCCTGAGAGAAACGAAAGAATAGCTGTCATCGGAGCAGGTCTTTCAGGTATGGCGTGTGCGCACAGACTGGCTACAAGAAAATATCAGGTTACTGTTTTTGATAAAGACAGCCTGCTCGGTGGGAGCTTAAAAGATATAATAGACAATAAAGCACTTGCAGATGAATTTGAATTACAGTTTAAATATTTAAAATACACATTTATAAAAAAAGAAATCGATGATTTAAATTTTTTGGATTATGAAGCGGTATATATTGCCACAGGAAGAAATGGGAACGATTTTGGCATAATTGATGGATGGAATGGCAAAAGCCTTGCAACATCCAAAGATGGAGTTTTTCTCGGAGGTAAAATTACAGGATGCTCAGATATGGATGCTCTTATGCATGGAATGATAGCAGCAGCTTCAATAGAAAAGTATGTAAAAGTCGGGAGTATGACAGGTCAGCCTGAAACATTTCTAAATACCGAGTGCAAGATACCAATTAAAGCTAAAAATGAAACAACAGAACAGACAGAACCTCTTAATGGTGAATTTTTCACCAGGGAGGAAGCTGTTGAAGAAGCAGGACGATGTACCCTTTGCGATTGTACTGAATGCAAGGACAGATGCGAATTTTTACAGCACATGGACCTGCTTCCCCAAAAGGTGGAAAGCGATGCACAAATGGCCAGGTCTACCGACGAAGGTTTGTTTGAAAGGGTCGGAACGCGAATGATTGTTTCGTGCAGTGCCTGCGGTCATTGCGGTTCTGTTTGTCCCAAGAATATAAATGTTGAGGATATTCTTACAGAAAGCAAGAAGCTATTATTTGAAAGCGGACATTACCCTCCTCCGCTTCATGATTTCTATTTAAGAGATATGGTTCATGCATTAAGTGATGCGTATGCTGCCAAAGCCGCTCCCGGTTTTAAAAAAGCTGCATACATGTTTTTCCCCGGATGCCAGATGACTGCATCCGGTACAGAGCATACAGAAAAGGCATATAACTATATGCTTGAAAAGTATCCTGATACGGCTATTATGATGGGGTGCTGCGGCGTACCCGCACTGTGGGCAGGAAACCACAGCTTGCTGAACAAGGTCATCAATCAATTAAAGAGTGACTGGGAGGAACTGGGCAGCCCCATAATTGTTACTGCCTGTTCAACATGCGCAAAAACATTCAAAACATATGCTCCGGAATTCAAGGTAATATCTCTTTATGAATTTATTGATGAAAATGGTATACCAAAGGATTCATTTCATTTTGAAGGCGAGTGGGCGGTGTTTGATCCCTGTTCAAGCAGAGAATTCTCAGAAATGCAGAATTCGGTTCGAAATTTATCAATAAAGCTCGGCGCAGAGCTGAAGGAAATAAGGGACAGCGGAAAGGAAGCAAGGTGCTGCGGCATGGGGGGACATATATACCCTGCAAATCCCGAGGTGTTTCATAAAATGCTTTCTGCTTCAGTTAATGAGTCTGAACTGCCATATATTTCATACTGCATAAACTGCAGAAATTTATTCCTGTCGGCAGGCAAAGAAACAAGACACATTTTGGATGGAGTTTTTGGGGTGAAGCCGCTAGATAGGCTGTTTCATATATCAGAGCTCAGGAAAAACAGGCTTGAACTTAAGAAACGTTTATTATATTCTGTATGGGGAGATGAATTCAAGATTATGAATAAAAATTATGACATAAAATTAAAAATTCCTGATGAGGTTTATGACAAAATGGACAGACTTCATATTTCCGAAGAGGATGTATATGAGGTCGCCGAGCATTGTGAAAAAAACAATGAAGCTGTACTGGATGAAGAAAGCAGCGTACTTTCAGGACATATGCAGATAGGAATAATAACCTATTGGATTCAATATAAAAGGCATGATGGTTATTTGGAATTAATTAATGTTTATAGTCATAGAATACAAATTTCCTGATGGCGGTGAATTATGAACTTATATGAAAGCAATACAATGCATGATTTACTAGGTGATGTATTAAGACCGGGAGGGTTTGAGATTACTAAAAGAGCATTGGAATACTGCAAATTTGAATCCGGGGACTGCTTGCTGGATGCAGGCTGCGGTATGGGTGCGACAATTAACTATATAAACAACAATTATGATTTTAAAATAATCGGACTGGATAAATCCGAGAAGCTTGCATCTTTGGCAAGAGAGCTGAATAAAAACACAGAAATAATTGTATCGTCAGCTGAAAGTACGATTTTTGAGGATAAAATGTTCGATGGGGTTTTAGCAGAATGTACATTGTCTCTGATGGATGTCAATAAGGCTTTAATGGAAATAAACAGAGTGTTGAAAAATAACGGTTATCTTATAATTACGGATTTGTATGTTAACAATACGGAATTTTTGGATGATTTAAAAAGATACCCTGTTAATACATGCTTGAAGAGTCCGTTTGATCTGCAGGCTTTAAAAAAGCATTTAGTTGACAGCGGATTTAAAATAATACTGGCAGAAAAATATGATGACGTTTTGATACAGCTGATGGCTGATATAATTTTCAGGGGCGGAAGCATGGATAAATTATTGTGTGCCGGGGATTGCTTTGACTCTAATATGAAAAATTTATTAATCAAATCAAAACCCGGGTACTTTTTAATAATTGCTCAAAAGGAGGAATTCAATGCAGGGTGATATAACAATGGAAATATTTAAATTATCTTCAGCCGGTTATTGTTGTACACAGATTATGCTTAAACTATTATTAGATGAGGAAGGTATTGAAAATGACGATTTGATCAGGAGTGCCAATGGTCTTTGCAAAGGATTGGGCGGAAGACAAGGAATTTGCGGAGTTCTTTCCGGCGGAATTATGATAATCAGCCTTTATGCCGGCAAAGGCAATAACAACGAGCACTGCAAGGAAAATTACGGAGAAATGGTGAATGAATTTATAGATTGGTTTGAAGATGAATTTCAAAGTCTTGAGTGTATAGATATTATCGGAGTAAATAAATTTGAAGGTAAAAACAACAGCTATATGCTGAAATGCGGAAATATACTGGTAAAAAGCTACGAAAAGGTTGAAAGCATAATAAATGAAAGCAATTTTGAATTTGGAGTAAGAGAATGAACCGATAAAAATTAAAAAATGCTTCCACTTATCAGTTTGATATGATAAAATATTAACAAAATTGTGTACGGAGGTTAAAATTTATGATAAATATACCGTCTAAGTGCATTAATCTTATTCTAGAACAAGCGGGTGTAATAGCTGTAACAGACAAGTATGCAAGATATATATTTGTGAACAAAATGTGGCAGAAGCATACAGGTTTGTCTGAGGAAGAAGTATTGGGAAAGCATACATATGAAATAATAGAAGGCTCAAGAGCTATAATAGCTATAAAAACGGGTAAGGTTATTACCGGAGATATGTTTATTAAAAAGAAGGATGGTACCAGCCTCCCCGGCATAATTACATATTATCCGATATTGGAAAATGATGAAGTTGTAGGTTGCTTTATTTATTCTTCATTTGAGTCTTTAGAACAGGCAATGGCTTTTTCTGAGAAACTGGAATCTATAACTAAAGAGTATGAATTTTTAAAGAGTGAAATGAGAAAAAGAAGCGGTGCAAAATATGTTGTTGATGATATAATTGGAAAAAGTGATGCAGTAAAACTATTAAAAGAACAAATTTATATGGCGGGTTCCTCTAATTCAACTGTTCTTATCGAAGGAGAGACCGGTACAGGTAAGGAGCTTATTGCTCACTCAATACATAATTGCAGTTTGAGAAATATTTTCCCATTTGTCAAGGTAAACTGCTCAGCTATACCTAATAATCTTATGGAATCAGAATTTTTTGGATATGAAGAAGGAACGTTTACCGGCGCAAAAAAAGGCGGTAAAAAGGGAAAGTTTGAAATAGCTCACTTAGGCAGCATATTTCTTGATGAAGTAAATCAAATGGATATGACCATACAGCCTAAGTTGCTGAGAGTTCTTCAAGAAAAGGAAATTGAACGTATTGGATCAAGTGACAGTATATCAATAGATACTCGTGTAATTTCAGCTTCAAACATTTCATTAAATGATATGATTAAGCGCCGGGAGTTCAGAAGTGATTTATATTATCGTTTAAACATAATAAATATAAAAATACCGCCACTGAGGGATAGACGAGAAGACATACCTTTGCTGGCTGATAGTATAATCAACAAATTAAATGACAAAATGGGAAGAGAAATTGAAGGTATTTCGGACAAGGCAGTAAATTATCTAAAACAAAGAGAATGGCCGGGCAATGTAAGAGAACTTCAAAATATATTAGAAAAGGCAATAAATTTCTCTAACAGAAGGATGCTTACCTTAGATGATTTTAGAAAAATAGAAAAGTTGGAATCAATATGTTCGGCAAATGACATTAATACAGAAGAAAATGTTACAAGCAATAACAAGGAAGATAATTTATCATTAACTAACAGAAAAGATGCCCTTGAAAAAGATGTAATAATTAAAGCGCTGGAAGATTGTAACTATAATAAATCAAAAGCAGCAAAAAAACTAGGTGTATCCAGAACCCTATTATATCAAAAGTTTAAAAAATATAATATTAATACAGAAAATATTGTGTAAACAAACATTAACAATAATATGTCAATAGCCTTTACAGTGTACAGTGTATGTACACTTTTTTTGTTAATTATTTATTTAGCAATAAATATATTTTAGACTGAAATGTGTTTGATGTTTCAGCCTTTTTATTGATTATACAACAATAATATTTCATTGCGATAATATTGTTGGCATGAGGTTTGCTATTAATATCATCATGTTAATTAAATAACAATAAATTGCAAATATGCAGTTTATTAAAAATTAAATGAAGGAAGGTATTAGTTATGTTTGATTTCACAGATAGTCAACTGGAACTTCAACAAAAAGTTCGCGATTTTGTCGCTGAACACATTTTTCCTAATCTTGACTTGATTGATAAAGGTGAATATCAAGAAGAACTGTTTAAAGAATGGTGTAAAACCGGACTAGTTACACTGGTTGCTCCAAAAGCAGTTGGCGGAATTGAGCTTGATACTAAAAGCTGTGCCATAGTTATGGAAGAATTAGGCTATGGTGACGTTGGTCTGGCTACAGCATTCGGAGCTAACAACTTAGGTTCATATCCACTATTAATCTCAGGAACTCTGGAACAGCAAAAGGCACATTTCACTCCTATTTTAAAAGGAAAATATGGGGCGTTTGCTCTAACTGAACCGGGAGCTGGTTCTGATGCAGGAGCAGTTTCTACAACCGCAGAAAGAAAAGGTGATGAATACATATTAAATGGCAGCAAATGTTACATAACCCAAGGCGGATATGCAATAGATATGGAATCATCAATGGTAGTATTTGCTTCGACAGACAGAACACTAGGAAGCAAAGGGTTAAGTGCATTTTTGGTAAAAGGAGGTACTCCGGGAATAAAAGTAGGCAAAATTGAAGATAAAATGGGAATCAGAGGATCACAAACAGTAGAGCTTGTTATTGAAGATTTACACGTACCTGTATCAGCTCGTCTCGGGCAAGAGGGAGATGGTATGAAAATTGCCATGAAAACATTGGACTCCGGTAGATTAATGGTTGCTGCACAAGCAGTTGGATGCGGACAAAGGGCACTTGATATTGTTATTGACTATGTAAAAAATTATATTAAAAATGGGAAGCCGTTAGCTAAACAACAGGCCGTAGCATTTAAAATTGCGGAAATGGAAGCAATGGTTGAAGCATCAAGGCAGCTGGTTTACAGAGGAGCTTTTTTGAAAGACAGCAAACAGCCATATTCTCATCATTCAGCTATTACTAAGTTATTTGCTACTGAAATGGCAATGGTCGTAGCTAATACAGCTATGGAGATTATGGGAACCTATGGATATACAAAAGACTCACCAATTGAAAAAGTTTGGAGAGATGCAAGAATTCTTTCAATATATGAAGGAACAAATCAAATTCAAAGACTTGTTATATCAGGGTCGTTGCTGAGAAAGTAGAAAGATAGGAGGTGAAATAAATGATAATGGATTTAAGTGAGCAAAGACAATTGTTTATTAAGGGTTTTGCGGATTTTGCAAAAAACACTTTAGAACCAATTGCGTATGAGGACGACAGAACTGCCAGGTTTCCTAAAGAAATTATTAAAAAAATGGCGGAAAAAAATTTCTTCGGATTAAACATACCAAGTTTATACTTTGGAGAAGAAGTTGATTTTGTCAGTGTTATTGATATGGCACAGGAATTTGGCTATGCCAATGGATCAGCTGCTGCAATAGCCATTACACATTTAAGTATGACAGAACAAACAATATTAAAATATGGTTCTGAGGACCAAAAGAAGAAATATTTGCCAGACATGGTTAAAGGAAATAAGCTTGGCGGATATGCAGTTGTTGAATCTGGCGCATCATTAGCTATAGGAGAAAATAAAGTTACAGCTGAAAAAAAAGGAGATTCTTACATTTTAACAGGTAAAAAAACGTATGTGGCAAATGGCGGCGCCGCTGATTTATACATAGTTATAGCACAGTCCAATCAAACAGATGGGTTGAAAGGCTTATCAGCATTTATTGTAGATGCTGGAGATGTAACAGTAACAAAGACTGTTGACAAACTGGGATTGAGAGCTTTCCCAACATCTGAATTAGAATTCAATAATACTAAGGCGGAGCTTTTAGGTAATGAAGGCGAAGGATTAAAAATTGCCGGTGAGGTGCAGGCAAGAGCTGATATTGCATTTGGAGCAATAGCGGTAGGTATAGGTAAAAAAGCTTTAGATGAATCAGTTAAACATGCCAAGACACGCGTGCAATTTGGTTCTCCAATATCAAAATTGCAGGCGGTACAATGGATGTTAGCTGAAATAGCAGAGAAAATACATGTTTTAAGTAAACTCACTTACGATGCTGCTGTTAGCATTGATGGGAGTGGAGATTATATGATGAATGCTACTTATTTAAAAATGTATGCTCAGCAAGCTGCGTTTGAAATAGGAACTAATGCAGTTCAGATACATGGCGGTACCGGATACAGCAGAGAAGCAAATATCGAGAGATATTTCAGGGATTTAAGAGGATTGTTCAATATTGAAGGTGTTGGTGAATGTTCTCAAAAAATAATAGCCGGTAATTTATTAAAGTAAATTATATTTAAACTAAAGGAGGTGCCTTAATTGAACATTTTACATGAATTTGAGTATTTTAAACCAAAAAGCAAGAAAGAAGCATTAGAGTTAATAAAAACCCATGGAAGCAAGGCAAAGGTTTTAGCCGGTGGTACCGACTTAATTATTCAGATGAAGGAAAAAATGATTAAGCCGGATACAATCATTGATATCAGTGATTTACAAGAATTAAAGGGAATTAAGTGTGAAAATGGCAAAGGAGCAGAAATTCAAGCATGTGCTAAGTTAGTAGATATAGAATTCAATGCTGAGCTTAATAAAAAATATCCTGCTTTAATCTATGCAGTAAGCCAGCTTGGTTCAAACCAGGTAAGAGTTATGGCAACAATGGGGGGGAATTGCTGCCACTCATCACCTGCAGCAGAGACACCATCTCCATTGGCAGCTATAGGAGCAAAGGTTGTTATTGAAAGCACTGATGGTGAAAGAGAAATGAAGATTGAAGATTTTATTCAGGGAAATCGTAGGAATGATCTGAAAGAAGGGGAAATTTTGTCTAGGTTTGTACTTCCTGAACCGGCTAAGAATTCAGCATGCCGCTATGGTCATATCGGGCTAAGAAATTCTATGGAAATAGATTGCGCTAACATGGCAGTTAACATTGAATTGGAAGAAGATAAAGAAAGCATTAAATCAGTTAAACTAGTTATGGGTTCGGTTTCAATCAGGCCATTAGTATCACAAGCAGTTTCAGCTTTATTAGCAGGCAAAAAGTTAACTGATGAGCTACTGGTTAAAGCCGGTGAAGCAGCTCAAAGCGAAGCAAAACCGATTTCAGATGTAAGAGCTTCCGCTGATTACAGAAAAGAAGTAATAGATTCTTTAGCACGCAGACTTATTAAAGAAGCTTATGAAGCTGCAAAGGAGGCGTAAAAATGAATAAACAAATTATTAAATTAGATGTTAATAATCATATATATGAAGTTTTAGTATCTCCAACCGATCTGCTTGTGGATGTTTTAAGAAAACAATTGGGACTTACAGGTACTAAAAAAGGTTGCGGACAAGGAGACTGCGGAGCCTGCACAATATTAGTCGACGGAAAAGCTCAATTATCCTGCTTGATGCTTGCAGTTGGTTGTGAGGATAAAAAAATAACTACAATTGAAGGAATAGCCAATCCGGAAACAGGTGAATTACATCCATTACAAAAATCATTTTTAGATCATGGCGCCGTTCAATGCGGTTTCTGTTCACCTGGTATGATTTTATCATCAAAGGCTTTAGTAGACGGCAATCCAAATCCTACTGAAGAAGAAATAAAACATGCTTTAGAAGGAAATCTGTGCCGTTGTACAGGATATATACTGATTTTAGAAGCAGTTGAGTCATATGTTGATGCTCTTTCTAAAGGGGAGGTGTAAAAAGTGGATAAAATGTACGAAGTATCAAACAAATATAATAATTATAAAGATTATACAAGAGAATTTACAGAAGTAGGAAGAAATATTCCCCGTTTGGATGGTCCTGCAAAGGTAACAGGCAAAGTGCAATACACAGATGATTTAGTTTTGCCTAGAATGACATACGGTAAAATTCTAAGAAGTCCTCATGCTCATGCTGTCATTAAAAGTATAGATTATAGTGAAGCATTGAAGCTTGACGGCGTTTTAACAGTAATAACCGGAGAGGACTGCAAAATTCCTTATGGCATAGTACCTCATAACTGCAATGAGTATGCCCTTGCAAATTATAAGGTGCGTAACTGGGGCGAAGGGGTTGCAGCTGTTGCAGCTGTTGATGAGGCTACTGCTGAAAAGGCGCTGGAGCGTATCAAGGTTGAATACGAAATATTAGAAGCAATTGTTGATCCTAGAGAAGCAGTTAAAAGAGATGATTTAAGAATCCATGAGAATCATCCTAACAACATAGCCTATGAAGGAACACAAGTATACGGTGACCCTGAAAAGGCATTAGCTGAATCGGATTATGTTATTGAAAAAGAATTTTATTCTTCATATGTAAACCATGCATTTATAGAACCGCAATCAGCTATAGCGGATTTTGATCCAAACACAGGAAAATTGCATTTGTATGCTACATGCCAGGTTCCTCATTATACTCATCAACAGCTATCAAAGGTTCTTGAGCTGCCTATGAATAAAATCAGAATTACGGTTCCGCTAATAGGCGGAGGCTTCGGAGGTAAGGGAGTAGCTTCTCAAGCAGATTTTTGCTCTGCATTACTTTCCAGGAAAATAGGAAGACCTGTTAAAATAACATATGAAAGAAATGAAGTTTTTGCCACAAATAATGGCCGTCATCCATGCTATATGAAATTTAGAATGGGATTTGACAAAAATGGAAGAATTACTGCTGTAGATTTTAACAACCTTATGGATGGCGGGGCTTACTCAGGATGGGGAATAGTAGTATTATTTTATACAGCTTCAATGGTACATATTCCATATGTAGTTCCAAACGTAAAGTTTGAAGGTAAGAGAGTTTATACAAACAAACCTACGTGTGGAGCTCAGCGCGGACTTGGTGGTGTACAGCCCAGATTTGCAATGGAGCAGTTAATGGATGAAGCTGCTGAACATTTCGGCATGACTCCATATGAAATCAGAAAATTAAATGCAGTAGAGTCCGGCTATACAGCAAAGAGCATGATGTATGTGCCTCATACAGAATATAAGAAATGCTTAGATGAAGTGGTTGAAAAATCCGGATTTTTAGAAAAACACGGCAGACTGCCATTTGGTAAAGGAATAGGTATCTCAGGGGGATATTATATTTCAGGTACATCATATACATTATATCTGTCTTATAAACCACATACAGTTGCAACTATTAAAATTGATGAAGAAAACGGAGTTGCATTATTCTGTGGCGCTACTGACATAGGGCAGGGCGTTGACACAGTTATGGCTCAGATGGCTGCCGAAACTCTTGGGGTTAAAACAGAAGATGTTAAAGTAATACCAAGAGACACAGAAATATCAACATTTGACCTTGGGACTTTTGCAAGCCGTTTGACATTTGCTACAGGATGGGCAATCAGACAAGCTGCTGAAAAGGTCAATGCTGAACTATTTCCTGTTGCTGCATCAATTATGGGCTGCAGAGGAGATGAGGTTGCTGTTAAGGATGGATATTTTTACTCTATTTATGAACGCGGCAGCAAAAGGCAAAACAAAGAAGTTAAATGGTCTGATGTAGTTACAATGTATATTGAATCCAATGGACCTCTTACTTGCTCGGGGCAATTTACCCCTCCAAGACGTAAAGGGATACAACAAGGCGGTAACATCGGTCATTCACCAACATTTGGTTTTAGTGCCCAGGTCGCAGAAGTGGATATAAATTTAGAAACCGGAAAGGTTAATGTAGTTAAAATAACCGAGGCAGGTGACTGCGGACAGCCGATAAATCCGATGAGCGTCGAAGGACAGGTACATGGCTCGATTCAAATGGGTATGGGTCAGGCATTATATGAAGAAATGCAGATAGCTCCGGACGGAAGATTCTTAAACCCATCACTTCACGACTATAAGATGCCTACAATCCGAGATATGCCAAAAATTGATGCTAACATAGTTGAAGCTTATGATCCATCAGCTCCATATGGCGGCAAAGAATCAGGAGAAGGTCCGATTCAACCTACAGCACCAGCTATATTCAATGCAGTATATGATGCTATCGGTGTAAGATTTACTGAAATGCCTTTATCACCTGAAAAGGTATTAAAAGCCATTAAAGAAAAAAGATACAAATAGTTAAATAAGTGAGCGTTTTTCATACATTATATACACTGGCGGCAACTATCCAGTTGCCGCTAAACTAAAAAAAGCTTTACAACAGCAGAGAGAGGTAGTTATGAGGGAACTAAAATTCAGAGCATGGGATGATGAAACAAAAAAAATGTACTCACCGGAGGATCTTGAGCAGCCAGATGTAAAAGATGACACTAAAAAAACAATTTATTGTTATTTGTCTTATGGAGTATTACAAATTTATAATTTCAGAGACAAGGCTCCAATACAATTTGTTCCGATGCAATCAACAGGATGGTGTGACAAAAATCATACTGAAATTTACGAAGGCGATATTATACAATTTGAAAATACAATATATCAAATTATATGGAGCGAAGAAATTTCCGGATTCATACTTTTATCAACAGATGGAGTAATCATGATGGGTGGAGATTACATTGCTGATAATATTGAAATTATCGGAAATATATATGAAAACCGGGAACTGGTAAATTACAAGTATTAGGAGGGACTTAAAATGAGAATGAAGGATATAGAGTTTCTCTTAAATATTATAGAAGAAAAAAGATTAGATTTCTATTTAGAAGACGATATGTTTGAAATAGAAGGCAAGGCTAAAAAAGTTAATGAAGATATTGTAATAGAAGTTCTGGATGCAGTAGGGCATGTGCTTCAAATCAGCGGTCAATATCTGAAGCTTTCAAGTAATCATAATAAGCTATACGCACAAAGAGTTGATACGGGAAAAATCTTTGAAATGGAAATCAACAGAGTTTATGAATTATTAGTAAATCCAACTACGGAAGATTTTAAAAAAGTAAAAAAGGCCGGAGTTGAACAGTTTTTAAAAAAACAGACAGATACTTTAATATGGCGTGAAAATAATAAATGGGTTATGGAGTTAAATAAAATAAATATGTATTTTTGTGGAGACAGGTATTATTACGATTCATTAGAAGAATTATTCGATTCAAACAAAGAACATATGACAGGAAACTGGCAGGCTGTTTATTTTAGCTCTGAAGTGGAAAGTTAATTAATTTAAAGGAGAGGGGCAAATGGGAAAGGTTATTGTAGAAACAAATTACAGCAGATTTAAGCCGGTCGGGCAAAGTGATTTATGTGCGACATGTCCCTCCGGTTGTAAAACTTCTTGTGCCAGGGTGTTGATGCAAAGTCATGAGATCCATGAAGAAAAAGATTTCAAGGATTTCAAGGTTGAATTTAATTTTAATAAAGATGATAACGAAAATATTAACTGATTCTCCAAATATAAGGTGGTTTTATTAATTTCAATTGTTAAAATTTAAACAATAAAATGGAGGTTAATATGGATCTTAAAAAGAAAAGATGGTATGTTCTTGGAGCAAGTTTATTAATTAATTTGTGCATTGGTTCAGGTTATGCATGGAGTGTTTATGCAGGTCCGTTAATTAAAACATTTGGATGGTCAGCGGCTGCAACGGCATTGACGTTTACAATTGCAAATGCAGTTAGTCCCATATGCATGATAACCGGAGGAAAAATTCAGGATAAATTTGGACCTAAATGGGTTATCTTTGCAGGTGGAATTGTATTTGGCGGAGGAATTTTCTTATCAGGTTTAACTAAATCTCTTCCATGGTTGTATTTTAGTTATGGTATTCTTGGTGGTTTTGGAATGGGATTAGTATACAGCTGTACAATAGCAAATACAGTTAAATTTTTCCCTGATAAAAGAGGTCTGGTTGCGGGTATGGCCACCGCAGGTTATGGGTTTGGACCAGTTCTGTTAGCCCCTCTTTCTCAAAGTTTAATTGCTTCAAATGGAGTATTATTTACATTCAAGACATTGGGGATTGCATATCTGGTTATTATAGTAGTGGGTTCTCAATTTATCATGAAGGCACCTGCAGGATATAAACCTGAAGGATGGGAACCTCCTGTTTCAGCTGCATCAGCAAATACAGGAAAAGAGAAAACATGGGCACAAATGCTTGCTGATCCTTTATTTTACTTACTGTTCTCAATGCTGACAATAGGTGCGACTTCAGGACTGATGATAATCAGTCAGGCATCACCTATTGCACAGGAGGTGGTTGGAGTTACTCCTGAAGAAGCTGCTTTTGCAGTAAGTTTAGTAGCAATTGCTAACATGGCAGGTCGTATTTCCTGGGGAGCAGTTTCAGATAAAATAGGAAGATACAATGCTATACCTATTATGTATATTATTTTAGCTGCTGCAATGTTCACCCTGACATTAGTTTCAACCGGTGGGTTTATAATGTATGTTTTAGCTGTAATGTTTGTGGGATTTTGCTTTGGTGGATTTATGGGAGTATTCCCGGCACTTACAGCGGACTGCTTTGGTGCAAAAAACAATGGTGTTAATTATGGATTTATGTTTGGCGGATTTGCACTAGGAGGATACATAGGGCCAGTTATGGCAGCTTCAATAAAAGCCGGGAATAATGGTGATTATACAAATGCATTTTTAATCGCTGCAGCAATGTGCGTATTAGGGATAGTAATCACTTTCATAGTAAGAAAAATGAACACTAGAGCTAAAGAAACAGCATAATTGAGGTTTCAGACTTGTCTGAGGCAATAAAGGAAGTGAGGCCATGAGTGAAATTGACAAAAACAGAAAAATAGAATTTACTGTACTTAAAGTTGACAGCATTCCCTGCAATATAGTAGGTAATAAAATGATTTTCAATTATGAAGGGCGTATTTTTTCAGAACCTTGGAGCTTAAATTGGCCTATGCCGTGGATAGAAGAAGAATTCAGAAATATAGTCTTGAAGTATGAGAAGATTACTAAACAAGAAATACGGAGGATATATAATCAAGAAGAACCAGACCAATATGTTGAAGTAATAATAAAAAGCTATATTGATTTAACTGTGCCTGAATTGGTGGATAAAACAACGGAGCGTTTTTCGAAAAGAGAAGCACTTATAAATTGTACAGGAAGCAGGCGATTGAAATACAAGGATTTTAGAAAATCTGTAGATGACCTAGCAAAAGGGCTTATATATATTGGTATTAATAAGGGTGACAATGTATCAGTATGGGCGGTTAATTCACCCGAAGCAGTCATATCTCAATTTGGCATAAGCAAGACAGGAGGAATATTTGTACCTATTAATGCTTATGAAAAACAAATCCGCATGGAGGAATTATTGAAACAATCAGAAACTCATACCTTGATTATGCAGGTAGGAGCTAAGAGAACAGAAAATATTGAATTGCTTTATAGGATTTGCCCTGAATTATGCGAGAGTGAACCAGGAGAATTAAAGTCAAATAAATTTCCCAATTTAAAAAACGTCATAGTTATTAGCGGTGATGAATATCCAGGTACCTTTTTGTGGTCTGATGTATTGAGGTATGGCAGTAATATAAGCAATGATGCATTATCAGAAAGACAAAATCAAATCAGCATAAATGATGTGGTTCATATTATTTATACTTCCGGGAGTACTGGAATTCCAAAGGGTGTTATGCTAAGTCACAAAAATATAATTGAGAATGCCAAGACCATGTCAGATCTGATGGAGCTTACGAAAAAAGATATCATGTGTATTTTGGCACCTATATTTCATTGCTTTGGATGTATTGCAGGAACAATGGCTTCTGTTTTAAACGGTTGTTCTATGGTAATGGTAAACAGGTTTAAAACTGAGATAACACTTTCATTGATAGAAAAAGAGAGGTGCACTGTTTTATCGGGTGTTCCTACATTGTTTATTGCATCCATAGAACATTTGCAAAATAATTATTATGATATTTCTTCATTGAGAACAGGCATAATAGCAGGCGCTCATTGTTCAGCCAGACTATTACACGACATTAATAATATTATGGGCATGGAAGATATTGTTTTATCTTATGGTCTTACGGAAACATCACCATGCGTAGCTGCAGCTAATGAATATGATTACTTGATAGAGAATAGCGTTGGCAAGATTATACCGGGAGTAGAAGTAAAGATAATTGACTTGAATACAAAAGAAGAAGTATTGCCAGGACAAGAGGGAGAAATTCTGGTCAGAGGATATAACGTAATGCTCGGGTATTATAACATGCCTGATGAAACTTCCAAAACAATCAATAGCGAGGGCTGGTTGCACACAGGAGATATCGGCTGTTTGACTGAAGAGGGCTATCTGTTAATTAAGGGCAGATGTAAAGATATTATAATAAGATGCGGTGAAAACATAAGTCCTAAAGAAATTGAAGATTGTATAGAGGGGCATGAAAATGTAGCAGAGGCTTGTGTAGTTGGAGTTCCCGATGAAATATCCGGCGAGGAAATTATGGCATTTATCAGGGTTAAGGTAAGTTACAAATCTACCGAAAAGGAAATAAAAGAATTTTGCTATGGAAAGATATCCACTAATAAGATACCAAGGTACATTAAATTTGTTAATCAATTTCCGATGTCAGACTCCGGCAAGATTTTAAAGAAAGAGCTTAGAAAAAGTGCTTTGAAATTAATTGACAACAAAGTTATACAAAAATGTAATTTTTAAAATATGATTATGAGGAGTGAAATTATGGCAAAAATTATTACTGCTGCAGCAGCAGCTGAATTGTTTCAAGATAATATGACAATTTTATCACCGGCATTTGGTCTGGCTGGCTGGGCTGAAGAAGTTGCTCTTGCAGTTAGAAAAAGATTTGACGAAACTGGTCACCCTAGAAATTTAACTCATACACATGCTGCGGGAGTTGGAAACTGGGGAAAAGGGCCAAGAGGTGAAAGAGGCGAAACTGCTTGGGCAGTTGAAGGCTTAATGACAAAATTTATTGGATCGCATGCCGGTTCATCACCTTCCGTTATAAAACTAATTAATGAAAACAAAATTATGGCATGGAATTTTCCTTTAGGAACTTTGTTGCAGTTATATCATGAACAGGGCAGAAAGTCTCCGGGAATACTATCAAAGACAGGTCTTGGTACATTTATAGATCCTCGCTTTGATGGCGGTAAACTAAATGAATTAACAAAGAAAAAAGGAGAAGATTATGTTAAATATATGCCCGATTTTCTTGGAGAAGAATATTTATTTTATAAAGCAATACCGGTAAATATAGCCTTAATGAGAGGAACAACAGCTGATGAAAATGGAAATATTACTTGCGAGAAGGAAGCATTAAATCTTGAAATGCTGTCTGCGGCACAAGCTGCCAAAGCAAACAACGGTTTAGTAATAGTCCAAGTCGAGTCTCTCGCAAAAGCCGGTACTTTGAATCCAAAGCTAGTTAAGGTACCTGGTATATATGTAGATTATATTGTGGTTGCAGAGCATCCTGAAGACATTATGCAAACACAGGGTACTTCATATAACAGAGCTTTCACAGGTGAAGTTAAAGTTCCTTTACAAAATAGTATGGCGCCAATCGATTTAGATGAGAAAAAAGTAATGATTAGAAGACTTACCATGGAAATAAAACCTGGCTATAAATGCAATTTTGGTATAGGCATACCTACATATACAGGAAATGTCATGGCGGAAGAAGGGTGCGCTGATGCTATTACTATGATTTCAGAATCAGGAAGCATAGGCGGAGTGCCTGGCGGTGGAAATGATTTTGGTGCTCATTGGAATATTGAAGCATCCTGTGACCAAGGTGATCACTTTAGCTTCTTTGATGGTGGAGGACTTGACTTTGGTGTATTTGGATTAAGTGAGGTTGATAAAGACGGTAATGTTAATACAAGCCTACTAAATGGTAAAATAATGGGGGTCGGAGGTTTTGCTAATATTGCTGCAACTGCTAAAAATGCAATGTTTGTCGGAACATTTACCGCAGGTGGATTAAAATGCAAAATTGATGAAGGAAAAGTTGTAATAGAACAAGAGGGCAGATTCAAAAAATTTGTAGACTCATGCCCACAGCTTACATTTAATGCTGAACAATCATTAAAGAAAGGCAACCGTATTATGTTTATTACAGAAAGATGTGTAATAGAAAGAACTGAGGAAGGCATGGTTCTAACTGAAATAGCACCTGGAATAGATTTAAAAACCCAAATACTGGATCAAATGGCTTTCAAGCCTATCATTCCAGCGGATGGACCAAAATTAATGAATCCTGAATTATTCCAGCCGGTTTGGGGTGAATTGAAGGAAATACTGAGTAACAACTGATAATTAGCTCTCAGCTACTCTCTATAGTTAGAAAACTGGATGATAGGTAATTCAGTTTTCTAATAATTATTACTAATTTTTATACTGCGGTTATATTTTGAAAAGTAATGACCGGAGAATTTTATGAAGGAATTTAAAGATGTACGCAATATATTTCTCATTAGGCACTGTAAGCCTGAATTTAAGGACGAAATAAAAACGTGTATTGAAATCAGTTTAAAATATGGGATGTGAGATATGGCGTTTAGGATTATAGTATGTGTAAAACAAGTTTTGGATGAAGATGAAATAAAAATTGATAAGCAAAACGGGAATTTATTAACAGAAAATGCTCGTAAGATTATAAATAAGGATGATTTAAATGCTTTGGAAGAAGCATTAATAATTAAAAACAAATATGAAAATACGCATATAACGGTAGTTACGATGGGCGAGCCTGAAGCGAAAAATATACTGTTAGAATGCCTGGCCCTTGGTGCTGATGATGCTGTGCTGATATCAGATAATGCACTAAAAGAATCAGATACATTAGTAACTGCTGAAGTTTTGTCAGCAGCTATAAAAAAACTTGGAAGCTATGATTTAGTTTTAACTGGCAGACAGGCCACAGGAGGTGATACGCAACAGGTGGGTATTCAACTGGCAGAATTGCTTGACATACCACACATCAATGGAATCCTGGAGTTAAGAATTGAAAATAATATGAAATCTATTGTAGCTAAAAGTATAACAGAAAAAAACTGTATGTTATTAAAGATGAAAATGCCATGCTTATTAACGGCAGTAAAGGAGCTGAATAAACCAAGGAACATGTCAATAAGAGGAATACTTGAGGCCAGGAAAAAGAAATTGAAAGTATGGAGTGTTATTGACTTGGGATTAATGCCTGATTCGGTAGGATTAAATGCTTCTTCAACAAAAGTGATGAGAAGTTTTGTACCTATACATAACAGCAAGTGCAAGTTTATATGCGATGAATCAGAACAAGAAATGGTTAAAGGTTTATTAAAAGAACTTCATGCAAATTATATTGTATAAGGAGGGTTTATGAAATACTGCATATTGATGGGTAGTCCTAGAAAAAATGGAAATACAGAATCACTTTTAGTACCCTTTGTTGATGAACTTAAACGTTATGGCAATGAGGTTTCTTGTATATGGTTATATGATAAAAAATTAGAAGCATGTATTGCCTGCAGAAACTGCCAGGATGAATGGAACGAATTTGGGTGTGTTCAAAGGGATGATATGCAGGAAATATTTGATGAAATTTATAAATGTGATTTTATAATTTTAGCAACCCCCATATATTCATGGTATTGTACTGCTCCTATGAAAATAGTGCTTGACCGTCTTGTATATGGAATGAATAAATACTATGGCAAAGAAAAAGGACCATCATTATGGGCTGGTAAAAAATGTGCAATAATAGCTACATGTGGCTATAAACCGGATAGGGGAGCAGATTTGTTTGAACAAGGTATGCTGCGATACTGTAAGCATTCATTGTTACAATACTGTGGCATCTTAGCAGTAAGAGATAAAGGTTACAAATTTAAATTTATGGATGAAGAAAAAAGTAAGATGGCAAGAGATTTTGCTGTTGAGTGTATTAGCAAATAATTAGTTTTTATCATTATAATTCAGGGGTGGACTATGAAATACAATAAATTAGGTGCAGTTATCGTTGCCGGAGGATTGTCCTCCAGGATGAAGGATTTTAAGCCGCTTATGAAAATTGGAGATAGTACAATAATAGAGACTGCAATAAGCAATTTTATTAAATTAGGGTTAAATAAAATTGTTGTAGTAACTGGTTTTCGCGCTAATGATGTTGAAGAAAAAATTAAATGCTATGATATTAAATTAGTAAATAATGACAATTATCAGTCTACTCATATGTTTGATTCCGTATGTATTGGTTTAAAAGAATTAAACCACATGGTCGATAAAACATTTGTAACACCTGCTGATAGTCCATTTGTACAACAGTTTACCTTGAAGAAAATGCTTGAAGAAATGGAACAAAACAGTTTAGAAATTGTTCAGCCTTCATATGACGGAAAGGATGGTCACCCACTATTATTAAACAGTGATGCCATAGAGCTAATGCTTAAGCATGATGGAAAAATGGGCATGCAAGGTGCTATATCCAAGGTGAAGAAATATAAAAATATAGGCTTTATTGACCCCGGAATTATAATGGATGCAGATAACATTATAGATTACTTGCGATTATTAGAATATAATGAACATAAAAACAATCCTACGGTTGAATTATGCGAAAAAATTCAAAGCTATTTCAATATGCCAGACAATGAAAAAAAACATTGTAATAAGGTTGCACATGCTGCTTTAAATATATGCAATGAATTAGTTCAAAATGGAATAGAGCTTAATCGAGATATAGTTGTGGCGGCAGGCATGCTGCATGATATAGCTAAGGGTAAATCCATGCATGCCAGGGTTGGAGCAAACTGGCTTTATGATATGGGATACCATGCCATTGCCAAGATAGTTGAAGAGCATATGGAACTTGACTATATTCCTGATATACTTACTGAAAAAGAAGTTGTATATTTAGCTGACAAGATGGTAAAAGATGATAATATTGTTTCAATAAATGAAAGATTTTCATATAAAGAAAAATTATATAATCAAGATGAAATGCTAACGTGTTTAGTTAAAAGAAAAAAAAACCAGGCATTGATGCTTTATAGCATGATCAATAATACAATCAAAAAAGAAGATATATCAGCCTATAGATAGCATGAAAAAAATTAATATTTTACTGTCATTATTAATGTTTAAGGATATCATATAATAAAATTCCTAATGTTGATATAGGCAGTTTTTTATTGCTTATTTTAATTAAAAATATTTTTGGCTCGAACCCTATCCAAAGGCTTGATAATTTAAAATATAAAATTGAAAATTACTGAAACAGAATTGTATTTATGTTATAATTATTTAAAAGTGCGAGCTGTGAAATCAGCTAGGCTGATTTCCCCTAGCAAGCGGAAGAAATTCTGCAAGCTTTGGTAAGCTGATGAAATACAGTAGGGAAACCCTATCGGGTAAAGACTAACCAACAACCCGTACCGAGTCCTTGGAGCCGAAGTGGTAACATAAGGTTTAAGCGTAGGACAGGGAGCAGCAGAGCCGAAACGAAAGTGAAGTGATTGAGCTGGGAAATTATTATCTAGCCGGAAGAGCCGAGGCGTTTTTTACCGTCGCAGGCAACACCGTATGAATCGCTATGGTGAGAATCATAAGGTCTTCCCCCAGTCTGAGAGCTTGGCGAGGTTGATGATAAGTATGTTATCGGAACAGCTGAGGTCCTATTATCTCCTCAAATGAGGTATGATGTACAATCAAAGGAATAAGAGAGGAAGTCAAACGGATAATAGGAAGTCCGAGTGCTCATAGTACCGAAGAAACTGCTAATCACAGTGGAGGGAAGGGGCACACCTTATATG
>JAEXUD010000028.1 GCA_023453025.1 Bacillota bacterium | reverse complement strand
ATCTGCTCATAAAAAAGATAATACAATAAATTTGAATAAAAGAAAAGACTTAAACGGAGAAAAAAACTACCCCTCAAGATTGAGGGGCAGGGGTGTTGATTTTGACAGAGTCAAATCTTTTTATTTAAAAATTAAATTTAAATGCATATTTTTTAGATTAAACTAAGAAATAATTGGTAATATAATAATATAGCAATTTAATAAAATTCACATTTATATCAATTAGACATCACAATTTTATCACATTGCAGAAGTAACATTACAACATAAACATAATAAATATATTGAATTAACATATAACTATATGGGAGGAAAATAATATGGACGATAATGAAAAAAACATTTTAAATGAAAATGAAAACAACGAGTATACTTACAGCACGTACGATAATAATGGATATAGCAGCGGTAACAATGATATTAACTTTGTGATGCCGGGCAATGCAGAACCGGTAAAGAAAAAAAGCAAAAGAAAAATATTTTTTGGATATGTTGCTGTAGCCTTGATAGCAGCCTTGATAGGAGGCTTGTCAGGAGGATATTTTGTTGCAAGCAGAATTAATATCGATACTGCACCTGCATCTCTTACTGCTCAGGATGTTAATATTAATTTAACTGATGATGTATATTTTGCAGTTGCGGTTGCAGAAAAAGCACAAAAAACAGTTGTTGGCATAACAACAGACATAACACAGCAATATAACACATTTTTCGGACCTCAAACACAAAAATCTCAAAGCATGGGTTCCGGCTTTATTGTTGATTCCAATGGCTATATTGTAACAAATGCTCATGTAATCGGCGATGGCCAATATGACAAAATAACTGTTTCCTTAATTGACGGGTCAACTGAGGTCGGAGATGTTTTATGGTATGATACAACACTGGATTTGGCTATTGTTAAAATTAATAAAACAGGATTACCGGCAGTTGATTTAGGTGATTCAGATGAACTAAGGGTTGGTGAGCCTGTAGTTGCCATAGGAAACCCGATGACATTGGATTTGGAGAGAACAGTTACACAGGGCATAGTAAGCGGTTTGAACAGGTCAATTGCATTTGAAAACGGAACTGTAATTGAACCGTTGATTCAAACGGATGCATCAATAAATTCGGGTAACAGCGGGGGACCGCTGCTCAATGCAGAAGGTAATGTAATAGGAATAAATACTGCTAAAATGAGCACGGCAGAAGGTCTTGGATTTTCAATCCCTATCAATAATGCCAAGCCGATCATTGACCAAATAATTAAAGAGGGTAAACTTTCAACAGTATATGTCGGTATTACGGGAGTAGATGTTGAAACATATGAAAAAGCTTTGGGAATTGAAGTTTCAGCAGAATATGGAGTTGTTGTAATAGAAGCATTAAAAGATTCTCCTGCATCTGAGGTTGGCTTGCAGCCCGGAGATGTTATTACCGCAATTGACGGCGATAAAATAGAAAGTATGTCTGATTTAAAAAGAAATTTATATGAATATAAAGATAACGATAAAGCAGAAATTACAATAATGAGAAACGGCCAAGAGCAAAAAGTAACGATGACATTAAGGACTAAACCGGAAAGTTATCAATAAATTCTTTCATTGAAATTAAGATATTTCTCAAATTAAACAAACATGGGCATCACAATTGCCCATGTTTTGTTTTAATAAGGATAAATATATCCCAGTACTTCTTCGGCTGGAGTTATGTTTGTTATGGAGACCTGAGGTTCATCCTGTCCGTTGTATTGTCCCTTATGAAGCACTCCCTCCACCGTAATCCATTTTCCTTCTTCCAATTCTGACACCTTGTCATATATGCACAGGATGCCTATCGGAGCTAAATCTGCGGCACAGCAGGTCATGGCCAGCCTTGCGGGAACAAACTCATTTTCATAAAGATATTCCGAATCCTTAAAAACAAATCCGGTCATAGTAATCTTATATCCTTCATATTTATCCATGTTGGAATATATTTCGATTATCCATGGATAAAAGTCATCATTGCCGATGATAATTTCCTTATTTTCCTCATCTAATCCTACCGATATGTCTGAATCATAGGGCGACTTGGCAATGTCCTCCGAGGAATCATAACCATCCTGAGGTAAGGAGGATGTGTCAGGATATGAATCAGATAGATATCCTGAATCAGAGGAATATCCTGAATCAGAACCAACGGAGGAGGACTGATTAGAGGAGATGCTGCCGGTCGGATTCTGTACAAATGCGCCTGCTCCGGCATAGCCTGTTGAAATATCTGTACTGTTCAGGGTACTGTGAGGCAGAAGCAGAAACATAACCGGAATCACCAGGACAAAGCAATGTGCGGACCGTATGAGGTGCTGGGGTTTAAACAGTCTTCTAAGTCCGTTCAGCGCCCAGGCGGATGAAAGAATTACCGAAAAAATAAGATAAGGCTCCATTCTGGGCGTAACATAAAACAGATAATTGCCGCTTTTAAGCAGATAAATAATAAGCGAAGCAAATATAAAATTACATAATACCTCCAAAAATACTTGAGAATTGAAAGCTTTAGCCTGCATATCACATACCTCCAAGATTTGTAAGCAAAAATACTGCTAAGAAGCAAACTGTGAATGTTGTAAACAGCAATCTTACTATGAAGCCTTTCGAAAAGCCTGAGGACAGCATCATTACATTCTTAATATCTATCATGGGTCCAAAAACCAAAAACCCCATAATTGCTCCCATTGGGAATTGGTTTGAAAAACTTCGGGCTACTACAGCATCTGAGGATGAACAAAGCGAGAGAACAAATGCCATAATCATCATGATAATCATCGATACTGCCATAGCAGTACCGCTTTGGGCCGAGACGAAAGCACCGGTTCCGGCAGCCTGAAATATAGAAGAAATAAATGTTCCTATAATCAGATACCTTCCCACATCGAAAAATTCCGCCTGTGAATGGCGCAGGAACAATCCCAGCTTTCCCTTAAACGTAGTTACGGATTCTGCATCCTCATAACACCCGCAGCTGCACATCAGTCCATTCATCGCACCTCCGCTGAGAATATTTTTTTTAACCGGTTTAAGCTCAAAAGAAAGACCTATAATCACCGATGAGATTATTCCTATGCATACACGGTTTAAGACAACTGATATGTCTCCGCTGAAGGCATAGTAGGTAGATAAAATAACTACCGGATTTATAACAGGGCTGACAGTCATAAATGTTACCGCTGCAGACATGGGGACTCCTTTTTTCACAAGGCTGCGGAAAATAGGGATTGAGGCACAGTCGCACACGGGAAGTAAAAATCCCCCTGCTATTGCCGCAAGTATTCCCAGGCCAGGAGACTTTGGAAATCTTCGTTCTATGGCTGCTTTAGGAACAAAAATCTGTATGAACGATGATAGGAGGACACCAATCATCAAAAATGGCAGCGCCTGAAGTATTATGCCTAAAAATACATTTATTACGGTATTTATGGGAATATTTGCTAACTCTAAGAAAGGCTTTACGGCAATATGGAAAAAAGTTACCGTGAGTATTGCCAGTAGAAACATTGCCACAGGCTGTTTTTCATGGCGGAACAGATGTTCGTACAGCCTGTCATATGAATTGAAATCACAGATATAAATATCAGGATTCAATTCTCTCATAATTTTTTTTGTTCTTTTAAAAGCAGCAGAGCTTTTGCCTCGTATAACAGCTATATCGCTGTTTGATATTTGCTCCGGCAAGGCCGCTCCGGTTCTGCCCAGAAGACCTTCTATGCGGTCTCCGTCTGAGATGTTAATGACTTTGTGTATTCCGCATAATTTCCTTATGGAAGATCCAAGCAGAATGTTTTGCAGCTGCGAAAAAGGAACCGTACCGTTCCATTCAATCCATATTTCATCAAAACGGTTTTCATTTATGGTCTTATAGAGTTTTTCTTCAATCATGCCGACCTGCTGCTCAAGGTCATTTTTCATAAAAGACAGACTAGTAAAGCTGTTGCATGAACTGTAAAATTCTTCATCTCCCGATTCGAATTGCACTATCAGAATTTCTGAATCACGCCAATCCGATCTGTTCAGAAGATTGTTCAGGAATGTTGTTTTTCCCGAATCCAGAAATCCGGTTACAACATAGACAGGTATCTTTGTTATAAAGCTCATCACAGTTCACCGTTAAGCAAAGATTCCAGCTCTTGACGGTCCAGACTGTTTCCTATGATGCACAGCATGTCACCTGCGGTGCTGCAGGCCGTTATATTTATGTCTCCGGGAACATACTGCAAATTCATATATCCGTCAGTTCCGCTCAGAATACCCTTCATACGCAATATTTTTTCTCCATACAGCAGTTCTATTTTTTTTATGCGTTCTGTCAGCTCGTCCCGTGTAAAAGTGTGTTTTGTTCGAATGGTTATTGTGTTGAACACTTCGTCGGCAGAATGCCTGTGCTCGTGCTTATGTCCTGATGTGGGATTTCGTAAATATCCTTTAGCTCCGTTGAGAGTTTTGTATTCTACGCGAACGTGCTCAGAAGGTATAATTTCATCAATGCTTATTTCATCCCAGGGCTTTGACAATACAGGTGCCTTTGCATTTAAGCCCTTTACAAGCTTTAAAGCACCTTCTGTTTTATGGGGATATTTATTTGTACGGCTCAGGATAACAACATCAGCATTTTCAATTTGATCCTTAAAAAATTCTCCGAAATTGTCCAGATATTTCCTGCAGCAATTTATATCAACAACTGTAATTTTTCTTTTAACCTTTGCCAATCCCTGGATTCTTAGGTCCAAACAGCTCCTGTATATATCCGAAAGTTTCCCTACACCGGAAGGTTCAATTATAATTTTATCAGGATGGAATTTTTCCAGCAGATCTCTGACAGAATTTACAAAGTCACCGGAAATGCTGCAGCAGATGCACCCTGAATTCATTTCTCTCACCTCTATGTTGGAATCTCTCATCAGTGCCGCATCCACGCTTATTTCTCCAAAATCATTTTCAATAAGAGCAACATTGCCTTTTTGAAAGCTATCATTAAGCAGCTTACGTATCAAGGTGGTTTTTCCCGCACCTAAAAATCCTGAAATTATATATATTTCTGCAGCCATAACAGTCTCCTTACTAATTTTATTCAATAGCTCATGCACAATTATTTTTTATGGGCACAGTCTCTGCATATTCCATAAATTTCAATATTATGACCAATAATATGGAAGTCATCATCCTCAAGCTTAGGAACAAATTTTTCCATCGGACAGTTATCCATGGGTATGATTTTATGGCAGCTCATGCATACGGCATAATGCTTGTGTTTAAAACGGTTTAATTCGTAAACGGCCATTTCATTGTTCATGACCGAAATTTTGTTTACTATTCCCTTATTAACAAACAGCTCCAGTATACGGTAGACTGTAGAGAGCCAAATATTATCTCCCTTTTTTTCAATTTCTGAGCATATATTCATTGCGCTCAATGGCTTTTCGGCGTGCTCCAAGACAGATATGACAGCTTCACGGGTCTTGGTTTTTTTTAAGCCTTCAAGCCATTTTTTCTGCTTATTCTCCAACTACATCCACTCCTTTTGTGATCACTCCCTTATTTTATCTAATAATATAATCATACCTTGCGTTTTGTCAACATAATACTCGCAGCGACGCTTTTAATACTTAAAATCGCGACCAGGCATATAACACCTATAAGCACGATGGTTCCTCCGGGCTTCAGCCGTTCGTAATATGAGACATACAATCCTGAAATCATGAAAAAGACAGCAAAGACAATAGAATATACCACTGTTTGCCTGTAGCTTTTTCCAAATTGCATGGCGCATGCAACGGGTATGACCATCAGGGATGATACTATCAGAGCACCAACAGTACGGGCAGCAACAGATACTGTTACAGCGGTGAGTATTGTAAAAATAAAATTTATGGTTTTTACCGGAATACCTGCAAGGCGGGCGGATCTTTCATCAAGAGCAATATAAAACAGCTCCTTATACAGAAGGAAAAATGTGAGCATTACCGCGCTGCTGATGAGGACTACCAACGCCATTTCAAAATTGCTTATGGCAACGATACTTCCAAACAGGAAGCTGTTGAAATTGGCCGAATTTTTAACAAAACCCGACAAAACACCTGCCAGTCCTACGCCTGCCGACATTATAATTGCTATGGACATTTCGGCATACTTTGGAATTTTTTTGCGTATAGCTTCGATACTCAGCGCAGCTATAATACAGGCGGCTACGGATCCAAGTATGGGGTTGATACTCATCACAAGACCTGCGGTCACACCTGCCAGGGATGTGTGAGACAATGCGTCTCCAATCATGGAAAGACGTTTCAATACTACAATTATCCCAACACATGGGATGATAACAGCAAGGAGGATTCCCACTACAAATGCTCTCCTCATAAAGTCATATTCCAGAATTGTTCCCATGCCTGTCATCTCCTTTCTGTAACACATGAATATTCTGCAGAGGATGCTTATGCTTATGGGAAAGCTCTTCAGCAATCTGATCTTTGCCCAGTTCCATAATAGAGCCTTCCTCCAGGCACAAAACCCGTGAAACATATTTCGATGCCCTTCCGATATCGTGAGTGACCATTACAATTGTAAGGCCTTTTTCACGGTTCAGGTAAGACAGCAATTCATAAAGAGACTCTACAGTCTTGGCGTCAACTCCTGTTGTGGGCTCATCCAGAAACATGATCTCAGGGTCATTTACCAATACCCGTGCCAGCATGACCCGCTGCCGCTGCCCGCCTGAAAGCTCACTGACCATGCGTTTATAGTGTTTTTCCATTCCTACAAGCTCAAGTGTTTGCCGCGTCTTGTCACGGTGTTCCTTTTTAGGGAAACGCAGCAGTCCGATTTGCGAAAAAAGATTTGCCGTTACTATTTCTTCTGCAGTGGCAGGAAAACTGTCGGCGGATTGCAGGCCTGACTGAGGCAGATATCCAACCTTCGTCCAGTCTCTGAATTGTGATACATCTTGATTAAAAAGCTTGATGCTGCCATCTGTAGGAGCAAGCTCTCCTAACATTATGCGCATCAAGGTGCTTTTGCCGGTTCCGTTGGAACCGATAACAGCTACAAAGTCTCCATTATAAATCGAGAAGCCGATTTTCGTAAAAATCGGCTCATTTCCGTAGCTAAAGCTCAAATTTTCGGCTTCTATTGCCTTATGCATTACGTCCTCCTTATTTTAACGCAGCTTGTAATGCCTCAAGATTATGGCGCATAACGGCTATATAGTCATCTCCGTTCTCTATCTGTTCATCACTTAGAGCCTCAACCGGGCTTAGAACATCTGTTTTTGCACCAATAGCGTTTGCTATGACTTCAGCTACCTTGGGGCTTACCGTCTCTTCAAAAAATATTACTTTTACATCGTGTTCTTTGGCAAATTCTATTATTTCGGCAACTCTTGCAGGGTCAGGTTCAGAATCAGCGGCCAGACCTTCAATGGGAACCTGATTTAATCCGTATGCAGAACATAAGTAACCGAATGCTTGATGAGCTACTACAATATCCTTGTTTGGAAGAGAGGAGAGGGCATCTCTGAACTCTTTGTCCAAGGCATCAAGCTCATCGGCGTACTTAGTATAGTTTGCATCATAATAATCCTTGTTATCCGGATCAGCCTGTACAAATGCATTCTTAATGGTTTCCATTTCTGCCTTGGCATTCATCGGGTCAAGCCATACATGAGGGTCAAATTCTCCGTGTGAATGCTCTTCATCTTCGGAATGCTCTTCATCTTCATCATGGTGGTGACCTTCCAGAAGTATCAGCCCTTCAGAAGCTTCAACAGCAATCAGGTTGTCATTTTGTATAGATTCAAGAATATCTTCCACCCAATGCTCCATACCGGCGCCGTTGTATATAAATACCGAAGCTTCTTCAAGTCCTGCGATATCGGCAGCAGTAGGTTCCCAGTGGTGAGGCTCGACTCCGGCCGGTACCATGTTAACTGCGTCAATTTTATCTCCTCCGATTTTAGAAGCAAAATCGTACATCGGATAAAAACTGGTATATACTGATAAATTTTTATCTTGTGATTGATTACCGTTCGCATTTGAAGAAGACGGTTCCTGGGCTTTATCACACCCGGCAAGCAGAGAAAGTATTAAAATTCCTGCTAGTATTATACTGCAAAATCTTTTCATTTTCAATAACCTCCCAATATATGTATCATTAATTTTATTAAATGCGTAAACAAGCTATAATAAATGCATATGATTCGCATTTGCATTTATTATAATTTGTAATTGGTGTTATGTCAATAATTAAAATTTAAAGATTGCAGTTTTCTGATTAACATGTATTTTTTAATTCTCAAATTCAAATTTATAACCGATTTTGCGGACTGTAACAATGTTTTTTCCGTATGGTCCGATTTTTGAACGAAGACATTTTATGTGGGTATCAACTGTTCTGTCATCACCAAAGTAGTCCCAGCCCCATACTGTAGACAATATCTGGCTTCTTGTGAGAACTAAATTTTTATTTTGCAGAAGATAATATAACAAATCAAATTCCTTTGGAGTCAGCACAGCCTTTTCACCATCTATTAATACCGACCTTTCACGGTATTTAACGACTAATCCATCTGATTCAATGTCCTGCATGCTGTTTTGAGCAGTTCTTTTGAGAAGGTTTTTTACTCTTGCAACCAATATTCTCGGGCTGAAGGGTTTTGAAATATATTCATCCGCCCCGGAGTTAAAACCTGTAATTTCATCTATTTCCGCATCTCTTGCGGTCAGCATCAGTATCGGGACATCGTGGCCCTTGCGAATGTATGAAGCAACTTGGTAACCATCCATTTTCGGCATCATAACATCCAATATAATCAGTGAGAAATCATATTCATTATCAAACTTTTCTATGGCTTCTTCGCCGTCAGCAGCTTCTACTACCTTGAATCCTTCTTTTACCAGATAGCTTGCAACCAGCTTTCTTATATTTTCTTCATCCTCAACCAATAATATCTTAGTTTCCATATTATTCCTCCAATCCTAAATTCATATCGACATTTTCTAACTCGAACCAGAATTCAACTCCATTTTCAGAATTCTGTACTCCATATTTCTCATTATGCATATCAATTGTTACTCTCACAATTGCCAGGCCAAGGCCGTAGCTTCCCATGCTTTTTCTTGATTTGTCAGCTCTGTAAAAGCTTATAAATATATTTTCAATATCCTCTTCGGATATTTTTTGACCGGTATTAAATATGCTTATCCGGCACTTATTACCGTTTACAGCAGTCGAAACTTTTACCGTACCGCCATAATCGCAATACTTAACAGCATTTTCATACAGGTTTTGAAAAACCTGTTCTATTCTAAAGTAATCTGCGTTTACAATGCTGTTGCCAGATATGTGTTTCTCAACAGAAATATTCTTGTCTTTGGCTATAATGGAATTTTTGTATATTGTACCTTCTATAATTTCATTGATGCTGAAGTTGGATTTTTCCAGCTTAATTATGCCTCCTTCGAGCTGTGAAAGCTTTAAAAGTTCCTGAACAAATTCAGACATTTTTCTTCCTTCATTTATAATGATGTTCAAGTATTCCTTTTTAGTGTCGTCGTCGATATCCTCCATGTCAATCAGTGCTTCCGAATAGCTCATTATCAGCGTCAAAGGTGTTTTAAAGTCATGAGAAACATTTGCTATAAATTGCTTGGTCATTTTTTCGGATTTTTCCTGCCTTACGAGATCATCCTTTAATTTTTCAACATAGTCCTGCAGTTTATCCGCCATGTTATTTATGCTTACAGACAAAAGTCCGATTTCATCATTTGACAATATGTCACACCTTTCAGAGAAGTTCAGGTTGGAAATTTTATCGGCGATAACTTGAAGCTGTCTTATTGGTTTTGTTGATTTGTCAGCTACATAGTACATTATTATTGCTACTATGCACAATGAAAAAATTGAAATATACATGGAATATTTAATTGCTGAATAAGATATATCCCGTATAAACTTTATAGGTGTTTGCATCAACATGTATTTGCCATCTTTTATTTTGGATAAAATTGTTATATTATTGTCCTGTCTGTTGGTTGTAATATTTTTAATGTAATAGTTGTTGTTCTTAAGTTCGCTAAAGGCATTTTCCCTGTAAAGGTTTTTAATTAATTGAAGCACTTCGTTATCAAACGGATTTAATGAAAAATATCTTTGTCTTGAATAATACTCAATTTCACCCATACCGGTTTCTATATTAAGTGAGAATATGCAAATTGTCATATTTTGAGTTTCATAATTAATTATTTCATCAACAGTATTATTTACATCGCCTGTCAGATAATTTGATTTAATAGTATCCACTCCGGCTTTTAAACTGTTTATTTTATCAGTTGTGTACAGTTTATCAAACAAGGTGGTGCCAAGTATAACAGACAAAACTATATTGAAAATAAGAACGCACAATATTGCTAAAAAAAGTTTATTTTTTAAGCTGAATTTCAGTCTCATACAGCCTCCCTTTGCTATTATTACCAATAATATAACATATTTGTGATAAACAGGTGAAATTTTTTGCAAAAAAAATTGACCGAGAGGGGACGGACAAAAAATGTCTATCCCCTCTCGGTCGTTAATACTAATCGTCTAATCCAAATCTCTTTAAATCAGGTGAGATTATCAAATTAGCGTCGGTTGCTGCTACTACTTCTTCAACCGTTGCTTCAGGTCCTAATTCTTCAAGAACAAGACCTTTATCCGTAACTCTCATAAGAGCCATTTCAGTTACAATTATATTTACTTGTTCCTTAGCAGTCAATGGAAGAGTACATTGTTTTAAAATTTTCGGTTTTCCCTTTTGGGTGTGCACCATGGCTATAATTACCGTATTGGCGCCAACAACCAAATCCATTGCTCCGCCCATGCCCGGAACCATTTTGCCGGGTATTTTCCAGTTAGCCAGGTTACCTTTTTCATCTACTTCCATAGCTCCCAGAACTGTTGCATCAACATGACCGCCGCGGATTATTCCAAATGATGTCGCACTGTCAAAGAACATTCCTCCGGGTACTATTGATGACGGCATACCGCCTGCATTAACCAGTTCCCAATCTTCTTTTCCCGGTTCAGGAGCAGGTCCCAATCCTAAAAACCCATTTTCAGACTGGAATGTGATATCCACGCCTTCAGGAATATAATTTGCTACCATTGTAGGAAGTCCTATGCCTAGGTTTACAACATTTCCGTCATGCAGCAATTGGGCTACTCTTTTTGCTATAACTATTTTTGCATCCATTATTTGCCACCTCCCACTATGTAGTCAACAAATATTCCTGAACACATAACGTTGTCCGGATTAATTTCTCCCACTTCAACAATCTTGTCAGCTTCTACTATTACAACATCTGCTGCTGTTGCCATCAAAGGATTGAAATTTTTCATTGTTTTATTGAATACCATGTTTCCTTTTTTATCCGCAACTGATGCTCTAAGCAGTGCTACATCAGCTCTTAGCGGAGTTTCAAAAATATATTCCCTGCCGTCGATAACCTTCTTTTCTTTTCCTGTTTCTGCTTCGGTTCCGATTCCTGTAGGAGTGTAGAATCCTCCAAGACCATTACCGCCGCAACGAACTTTTTCGGCCAATGTACCCTGTGGAGTCAATACTACTTCTGTTTCACCGGAATTCATTTGGTTTGCAGTTTCGGGGTTGGTACCTACATGAGATGCAATAATCTTCTTAAACTGCTTATTAACTACCATTTTTCCCACGCCCTTGTCAGGAAATCCCGTATCATTGCATATTAGTGTTAGATTTTTCATATTGTTTGCAACGAGTGCATCAATTAAATTTTCCGGTGTTCCATTTGCAAGGAATCCACCGACCATGATTGTCATACCGTCTTTTACCTTTTCTGCGGCTTCTTTGACGGATATAATTTTGTTTATCATAAATTCATCCTCCGTTTGAATTATCTTTGAATCAGCATTGCAGTTCCCATACCGCCACCAATGCACAATGTTGCAAGACCTTTTTTAGCATCTCTTTTTTGCATTTCATAAATAAGTGTTATAAGAATTCTTGCTCCTGATGCTCCAATCGGATGTCCCAAAGCAATAGCTCCGCCGTTAACATTAGTTATTTCTTCATTTAGTCCCAAATCTCTGGTTACAGCTGCTGACTGTGCTGCAAATGCTTCATTTGCTTCAATCAGCTCCAGATCCTCTACTGTCCATCCGGCCATAGCCAAGGCTTTTTTAGTAGCAGGTACCGGTCCGATTCCCATTATTTTAGGATCAACTCCTGCTGAGCCGTATCCGGCAACTTCACATAAATATTTTAAACCAAGCTCATCAGCTTTTTCTTTGCTCATAATAATCAGAGCTGCTGCTCCGTCATTAATTCCGGACGCATTTCCTGCTGTAACTGTGCCGTCTTTTTTAAATGCAGGCTTTAACTTAGCCATTTTATCAATTGTAGTTCCGTGTCTCGGATATTCGTCTGTGTCTATAATGATTGGATCACCTTTTCTCTGTGGAATTACTACAGGAGCTATTTCATCTGCAAATTTTCCGTCTTTTTGAGCTGCCTCTGCTCTGTTCTGGCTCTGTGCTGCTATTCTGTCCTGTTCTTCTCTTGTTATTCCCCATTGCTCGGCTATATTTTCTGCAGTGATTCCCATGTGATATTGATTATAAACATCTGTCAAGCCGTCATAAACCATGTAATCTACAACTTTTCCGTCTCCCATTCTCTGTCCCCATCTGGCTTTAGGTAAAAGATACGGAGCATTGGTCATGCTTTCTGTTCCTCCGCAAAGGATAACGTCACATTGTCCGCTTTCTACAAATTGTGCTGCCATGCTGACTGCTCTCAGACCTGAGCCGCATACCATATTGATTGTCAACGCCGGAGTTTCTTCAGATAAGCCTGAACCCAGTGTTACTTGTCTTGCTACATTTTGCCCTAATCCTGCACCTAATACGTTTCCGAAATATACTTCTTCAATAATACCAGGTTCAATTCCTGCTCTTTTAATTGCTTCTTTTGCTGCTATTACACCTAATTCAACAGCTGATAGCGGTGCTAATGCACCCCCGAATGATCCTATAGGTGTTCTTGCGGCAGATACTATTACTGCTTTTTTCATAATTTTCCTCCTAAAATTTTATTTGCACTTATTATGTAGCAAATATTATGCCATTATTACGTATGATTAAAATATTTGTAATTTATTATATAAATTTTAAAACAAGCATTATTTCATATGCAAGTGTGCATATTTATTTCAATATATTTATTGCAATGTTGCATATATGATAATATAATATATTAATAATATATTATCATATTGTCTAAAAAATATCAATCTTAAAATATAAATAAAAAAAGGGGTGCATTATAATAACTAAAAATATCGGTTTTAATCTAGGGTTTGTTGTAACTGATAATAAGTTTAATATTTTATATTGCAATAACTATTTCAAAATTAATATATGCAAAAACAATGAAGATATATTGAACAAGAAATTAACGGTATTTTTTCATGATATAAAGGATTATGAAGACCAAAAGTTTTATTCGGTGAAATATACTGATAATTCTGTTTATTATGTGTTGAATGAGGAAATGAAGCTTTATGAACATGAGTTGTTTGCTTTTTTCTTTTATGATTTTTCAATCGGAAATGAGCTGGAAAAGCAAGTCAGCAGATTAAGCAGCCAGCAATATTTATATAATGAAATGTTAAACAAATTAAAGGATGGAATATATATAACAGACGATGAAGGCATAACTACATATGTAAATGATGCATTTCTGAACTTATCCGGGTTATCCAGAGAGCAAATAATAGGAAAATCCGTATATGAATTGAAAAAATCAAACGTACTTCCTAATTCATGCTGCGCTAAGGTTATAGAAACCATGGGACCTGTATCTACTATTAATAATTATTATAAAGGTCAGAGATGCCTTGTTTCCGGTTCACCAATATTTGATGAAAATAAGAATCTTAAAAAAACAATAGCTGTTATAAGAGATGTATCCGAGCTTGATGTATTGATGAAAAGTATAACAAAGGAAAAAAACCTTTTCATAAATGAGTTTGATGATTTTAACATCAGGGTTAAAGGCAATATTAAAGAGCCTATAAACAACAATGAGAAAATGAAAAATATTTATAAAAAGGCCGGTAAAATTGCCAATGTAGACAGCATTGTTCTTATCTTGGGTGAGACAGGAGTAGGTAAGGATTTTATATCAACCTATATTTACAATACCAGCAAATATAACAGAGGAAAGTTTGTAAAAATAAATTGCAGCGCAGTTCCTGAACATTTGCTGGAATCAGAATTTTTCGGATATGAGGAAGGCTCCTTTACAGGTGCAAAAAAGGGCGGAAAGAAAGGGCTGTTTGAAGAAGCCAACGGAGGAATATTATATTTGGATGAAATAGGAGATATGCCATATACTCTTCAGGTAAAGCTGTTAAGTGCAATAAACGACAGAATGTTTTACCGTATAGGAGGCACGGCTCCGGTAGAATTTAATGCCCGTATAATCGCAGCTACAAATGTAGATTTAAAACAATTAGTAGATGAAAAGAAGTTCAGAGCAGATCTTTATTACAGATTAAATGTGGTTTCATTTGTTATTCCTCCCTTACGTCAAAGAAAAGAGGATATCATACCCTTAGCTCAGCAGTTTGTTGAGTATTACAATAACAAGCATGGCAAAAACTGCTATTTTACTACAGGCTGTCTTGAAAGCTTCCTGGTTTATGAATGGCCGGGAAACATAAGAGAACTAAAGAATATTATTGAACGCCTTGTATTGATGACCGAAACTGCATCAATTGATAATGAGTTATTTAAAGAACAGCTGAACATCAATGATTTAACAGATATAAACCATAAATTTTTATCTGACAGCAAGACCTTGAAGGATAAGCTTGATGAATATGAAAGGACAATAATAGAAACAACCCTTGCATCCTCAAAAAATATGAAGGAAGCAGCAGCAAAGCTGGGAATTGATTTGTCAACACTGGTGAGGAAAAAACAAAAACATAATATGAATACCTAAAATATAGAGGAATACTTCCTCTATATTTTTTTAATAAATTGGTATAAAAAAACCTTAAAATGCAAATATTACTAATATTGTAGAACAAGCATAGGAGGGGTTATGTATTTTATTAATGACATAAAAAGGATAATTAACAATGATACCATAATTGTTTTTTTAATAATAAGCTTTATATTAATTTTTAAAACCAGCAAGGAACTAAAACGGAGCAATTATCACAGAGATTATAAAATAGTGAGAACCACAGGAATAATATATGGAATACTGGCAATAGCAGCAGTAATTACAATAAATTTATAGGAGCGTTAAATGAATGATAAGCAAGATATAACGGCGATCAAAATAGAAAAAGATTTAAATAAGAATGAGCAAATATTAAAAAGTATTTTTAAGGATGCCAATGATATAATTTTCAGAAAAATTGATGCGGGAGAAAATAAAAAATTAAAAATGCTATTGGTTTATGTTGACGGAATGACTACAAAAGAAGCAATAAGTGAGTATGCTGTCGACAAGCTGATGCAAAATTTAAATGTTGAAAAACTGGAAAAAAGTGATTCTGAGCTTCAAAAGGCAATTGCTGATACAAATATAGCCATAACAGAAATACAGGCACTTAAAACAATACAGGAATGCATCGACAAGGTGCTGTCAGGAGAGACGGTTCTCCTGATAGAAGGATGTCCAAAGGGAATTATGCTTTCTTCAAGGGGATGGCCTATGAGAGGAGTTCAGGAGCCATCTGCCGAAACTCTCATCAGAGGAGCAAGAGACGGCTTCAATGAAACTATGAAGGTTAATATAACCCTTATCAGAAGGAGAATAAGAGATCCCAAGCTAAAAGTAAAATACATGCAGGTTGGAACCAGGTCAAAGACGGATATAGCAATTTTATACATAGATGATATAGTTAATAAGACTGTTTTAGAAACAGTTGAAAAAAGAATTAAAAATATAAATATTGAAGCAATTCTGGAAAGCTCTTATATTGAAGAAATGATTGAGGATGACATATATTCACCATTTCCACAAATCGAGAATACAGAAAGACCTGATGCTGCAGCTTCAGCCTTGCTCGAGGGAAGAGTGGTAATAACGGTAGATAACACCCCGTCAGCCTTGATTGCTCCCGCTATATTTGTATCATTTATGCAGTCATCAGAGGATTACTACGAAAGATGGATGCCTTCATGTGTAACCAGAATGATACGTTATATAGCATTGCCGATAGTTATGCTGCTGCCTGCTCTCTATGTGGCAGTTACCCAGTATCATCCGAACCTGCTGCCGACGCAGCTTGCTTTGTATGTTGCCGCTTCAAGGGCAAATGTACCGTTTCCGCCTTATTTTGAAGCATTTTTAATGGAGCTTGTAATGGAGCTTGTAAGAGAGGCTTCACTTAGAATCACAAGTCCTGTGGGTACAACTATAGGATTAGTGGGGGGGTTGGTAATAGGTCAGTCATCAGTTGAGGCAGGGCTCATAACTCCATTGGCTGTAATAATTGTTGCGTTAACTGCAATTTCATCATTTGCGATACCGAGCTACAATTTCAGCACATCTCTTAGAATGATAAGATTCGGTTTTATTATAGTTGCATCAATATTTGGTTTGTTTGGAATATCAATAGGCCTTTGCCTTTTGATAATTCATCTGTGCACATTGAAAAGCTGTGGAGTTCCATATATGACTCCGTTTTCAAGTTTTGTGGAAAACAGAAAGGATTTAAGAGATACAGTTATCAGACCAAGAATTAAAACAATGGTACGTAAACCAAGGTATTTACAATTTGAAAAAGAAAAGGGGAAATAAATGTTTGACCAGGATATTACTCCATATCAGAATATGGCAATTTTAATATTAGTTTCATTTGTATTTCAGTCAATGCTGATGCCGTTACTTTTAACTGAAATAGATGGACCTGTGGGATGGATGTCTATTATTGCTGCAGCATTCATTATATATATAAGCCTAAAACCAATAAACAAGGTATTGACAAAATACAAGGAAGATACAATCATCAGTATTTCTAACAGGGTTTTTCCCAAATTTGTGTCTAAAATTGCAGGAATTTATTACATTCTTATGTTCCTGACCGCAAACAGTATAATGATGAAGGACTTTGCGGAGCAGATAAAGCTTATGATGCTGTTTAATACACCAATAAGCGCTATAATCATTGCAATATTACTGATAGCAAGCTATGCAACAAAAAAAGGAATGCAATCCATAGGTAATTTAGCAAGCATCGCTATTTTAATTGCTTTAATACCGTACCTTTTAATAATAATTTTTTCAACATACTATGCTGATTATTCCAATGTATTTCCTGTTTTTCCGGCTGATGTTCAGGGCGTTGTTAAATCTATTCCCGGTGCGATGCTAGGTTTTTTTGGATTTTCACTTTTGCTGTTTTCTAACAGCCGTGTATCAGTAAAAGAAAAAAATATAATAATAAACAGAAGATTTATCATTATGAGTACAATACTTTACATAGCCTGTTACCTTATGGTCATTGTAAAGTTTGGAATGAAGGAAGCCGCTAACATGGTTTGGCCGTTCATATCAATTATGAAGTTTGTTAACATACCGGGTTTTTTCTTTGAAAATACAGAAATAGTCGGATTAAGCTTTGAAATAGTTGTTACATTTACAACCATATGCATTATTGCATATTTCACAAATCTCGCTATGCAGGAGACTTTCAAAACCAGGGAAAACGGGTATTACATCTATATACAAATACCGATTCTATATATTATGGCTGCGGCGTTGCCCGGTATGTACATGATGTTTCCATACATACAGTGGCCTATAATCATATTGAGTGCAATTAATTTTTTAATTCCATTAACCGTGGCTTTAGCAGATAATAGAAAAGCGAAAAGGGCAATTAATAATTGACAGCTTGTTGTCATTTTTAAAAGGGGTTTAAATGAAATATATAAAAATATTAATAATAACATTAATTACATCATTAATTGTCACCGGCTGTTGGGACAGCGTTGAAATAAATAAAAGAGAATATTTATTTGCGGTTGGAATAGATAAAAACCCTGACAATCTGACATTCACTTCTGAAATACCAAAGATAAATGAAGGCGATGAAGAACAAAGACTTGTTTATACTAAAGACAGCGACAACTTTGCTGATTTTTACAGTATAAGCTACCTTCATTCAGAAAAAGCAATTTCGGACAGATTAATGCAGGTTATAGTTCTTGGAGAAGATGTTGCAAGAGATTCTGAAACATTAAAAAAATTGTTTGATGAAATTCAGCGTTCACCTCAAATGAACAGAAGAGTAAAAATATGTATAGCCAAAGGAAAAGCAGAGGATATCATTAATACAGAAATACCAAGCAACCCTATAGTAGGAAGATTTTTAAGTGATATGCTGATTAAGCTTAAAAGAGAAAGCTATCAGGATATTTATACCTTTGATGAAGCAATACTGCATCTAGGTCAGACAGGAAATGCAATGGTACCGGTAGTTGAAATAAATGATAAAAGTTTAAAGGTTGAAAGAGCCGCCATAATGAAAGAATATGAGCTTATAGGATTTTTGGAGCCTATGGAAATAGAAACAATAATGCTTTTATTAAATCCGGACAGAGCTAATATTAAAAACTTCAATATTGAGGTTGACGGAACTACAGTTGGATTGGGAGCTGTTGATGTAAGTGTGACCGAGGATATTAATCTTAATAATGAAAATTTAAGCGTTGATTATTACATTACACTGTTTTGCTATATAGATTCCTTTATTATAGGCAATAACAGCCTGGAGGATAAAAATTTCATTAATAAAATAAGGGAGGAAGCAGTAAAAAGGGTTTCTGATGTTTCTTCAAACACAATTGATAAGCTTCAGCATACATACAGAGCAGATTTGCTGCAAATAAAGGACGATTTATACAAATTCCATAAATCTGATTTTGACAAAATTGAGGATAAATATGACGAAGTATTTGAAGCAGCTGACATAAAGGTTCATTTTAATGTAGAAATAAGAAGCACAGGATTAGTTAAGTAAGATGCCTTAACCCAATTTTTTCGAACGTTAGTGAAGAAAAAATAGCGGTAGGTCATTCGCAACGAGCTCCAAATTTATGTGAGCGATAGCGAACAAATAAATTTGTGATGCGAGACTGCGTAAAAGGAGGACAAAGTGAGTTATTATAAGAAAATAATTATTGCAGGCATATTTGTAATTGTTGCCGTAACAGCTGCCTATACAGTTGATGCATACACAGGGATGGCTCAAATAAATGACAAGGTTATCCGTCTGCATGTGATTGCAAACTCAAATACCGTATTTGACCAGCAGCTTAAATACAAGGTCAGAAACAATGTGATAGATAAATTCGATAAAGAATTTGAAGGCATATCATCCAAGGACGACAGTGAAAAATTAATCATTAAAAAAATCAATGAAATAAGAGAAGAAGCTGAACTCATTATTAAACAAGAAGGATATTCATATGATGTGAATGTCTATTACGGTAATTTTAGATTTCCGAGGAAGCTTTATGAGGATATAGTTCTGCCTGAAGGATATTATGATGCCGTAAGAATTGAAATAGGTAATGCAGAGGGCAATAACTGGTGGTGTGTAATGTTTCCGCCTCTGTGCTTTGTAGACTTCGGTCAGGATAAAAATGCCGAGCCGGTGTTTGATATTGAAACAGAAAAAAGGCTTCAGGAAGTTCTTACACAGGAAGAAATAGATACTATTAAGACCAAAAGAGGAATAGAAGATATAAAGCTAAAATCAAAGATTTTCGAGTTTATAGAAAAAGGAAGAGTTGAAAAAACAGGAGTAAATCCAAACTACAAACAAAGCATTTACGCCCAATCCCTGGCCAAATAACCAACCCGCAAAGGCAGTCAGAACCGTTCGCTCTGACTGCCTTCGAGTTATCCTGGGATGTTTAATTTTTTAATTTTGTATTGAAGTGTTTGTCTTGGTACATTTATTAATCTTGCTGCCTTTGAGATGTTGTAATCTGTCTTTTCCAAGGCAGATATTATTATTTCCCTTTCTACATTTTCTACGGCAGTATTAAGAGGCTGTATGGCATTTGTATCCAGAGAATAATTAATGTCAGGATGAAAATTCTTAAATTGAAACGGCAGATGCTCTTCTCTGATAACTTCACCTTCATACAGTGAAATTGCACTTTCAATTGCATGCTCAAGCTCTCTTACATTTCCGGGCCAGCGGTAAGTCTTAAAAATTTCCAATACCTCCTTGGATATGCCAATGAAAAACTTATTGCATTTTTCATTATATTTTTTAATAAAATGCTCAACAAGAAGAGGTATATCTTCTTGTCTGTCAGATAAATCAGGAATTACCATTGTAATTACATTTAATCTGAAAAACAAGTCTTGTCTAAGCTGTTTTGTTTCTACGACAGTATTGATGTCGGTGTTAATTGCAGAAATAATTCGTACATCCACATCTGTTGTTGTGGTAGAGCCGACTCTTCTTACCCTTCCGTCCTGAAGCACCCTCAAAAGCTTGGTTTGAAGCTCCAGGGGCATGGAGTTTATTTCATCTAAAAATAAAGTTCCGCCATTAGCCAGCTCAAATAAACCAGGTCTGTTTTCAGCGCCGGTATAGCTTCCTTTCACAGACCCGAACAATATACTCTCCAACAAATTAGATGGAAGTGCGGCGCAGTTTTGTGCAATAAACGGTTTGTATTTTCTGTTGCTTGAATTGTGAATTGATTGTACAAAAAGCTCTTTGCCTGTTCCTGTGTTTCCTGCTACCATTACAGGCGAATCGGACATTGCTGCTTTCAGACCTAAGGATTTAAGCTTGAGCATTTCTCTATTTTGACCTATAATATCCAGAAAATTGAACTTGGCAACAGGTTTCGAGGTTTTTTCCTGGCTGGTGGTTTTTTCATATAATTCTTTTTGAAGATTTACTATTTTTTCAGACAACTCTCTTACCTTTGTAATATTTCTTGAAATTTCCAGAGCGCCCAGCACCTTGTTGTTGTAATAAATCGGAATTGTAGAGTTCAATGTAGATATTTTATCACCCTTATAGTTTGTGAAATTTTGCTCTACATTGTAAATCGGTTTACCTGTTCGTAAAACTCTTAACAAAGTGCTTGTATCAAAAGTCAGAGACGGATATACTTCCAGTATATGCCTTCCTATTGCCTTATCAACATCAATTTCATCCAGATGTTTTGCTGCAACGTTGTAATAAACAATTTTGCCGGAGGCATCAACTATGTGAATTCCGTCATTTATTAAGTCTATAGCATGTATTAAAGCATCAAAATATTTTATTTCCATAAATCTCCTCTTATGTGCCGAAAAATTAGCGAACACTGCCTAAAAATAGGCAGTGAAGTTTACAATTAAATAAATTAACAAGTTGATTGTTTAATAAATATCAATATTTAATTTATTATAGCTTTCTTCTGCTCCTCCAAAGGTTACTTTATATTCAACGTATACGTAACCTCCGCCTTCCGTATCAAGAGCATTCTTGTATACAATTGTGTCGAAGACCAAATCAAAGGTTCCATAAGGCGTTGAGTATAAATTGCTATAGCTTTTATTTTCTTCAAATTCCATTCTTGAGGACAGCTCTCCCACCTTGGTCATAATCATTTTATTTTTATAAATCTTAAGCCTGGTCCTTGTTCCTTCACTTTCGGTAATATCACTTTCATCATAATGTATTATAATGCAGTCATCGGCTATTTCCATATCAGCTTCGGTTACAAGCTCTATGATATCTTCATTGCCTGCATCATCCACTGTTTGAATTGTTGTAATTTTTACTTTAATATTTTTCAAATTAATTCCCCTTTTCTAAAGGTTATCTATGGCAATTTCGTAAAGATTGTCGATTTCTTTCTTTAAGAAATTACCTCCTATTCTTCTTAAACGTTCCGGTGCATCACTGGCGTAATACTCATATCTCGCCTTGTCAAAGGTTTCATTAAGCAAGTTTTTTTCAGTTAAGAGCTTCTTTAAATCTCTGGCTGTTTCATATGCGGGATTCACTAACTTAATATCAGGACCTACAACTTTTTTTATGGTATGCCTTAAAATAGGATAATGAGTGCAGCCCAATACAAGAGTATCCACATCATGCTCGATAAGTTCCTCCAAATACTTTTCTGCTGTCATTTCAGCAACATTTGAATATTCCCATCCCTCTTCAACAATAGGAACAAACAGCGGGCAAGGTATTCCGATTACTTCTGCATCATGAATATATTCCATAATTTTTGCCTGGTAGGAATTGCTGTTTATTGTTGCAATGGTTCCTATTACACCTATTCTTTTGTTTTCTGTTACGGTTGCTGCACTTCTGGCTCCAGGTTCAATAACACCGATTATCGGTAAATCGAAATTTTTTTGGACATGCTCCAAGGCTATTGAGCTTGCTGTATTGCAGGCAATCACTATAGCTTTAACATCCTTGCTTTTTAAAAATGAAGAACATTGATAAGAATATTTTCGTATTGTTTGTTCAGATTTTGAACCATAAGGTATTCTGGCCGTATCTCCTAAATAAATTATATTTTCGTATGGCAGCTGTTCCATAACTTCCCTCATTACAGTGAGTCCGCCCACCCCTGAATCGAAAATTCCAATTGGTCTGTTATCCATTTATTATCCCTCTTAATTTATCATTAAAAATAATTTCTTTTTATTCAATTACTATGTGAAATTTTAACTAAATATGATGTATAATAATATTATATCAAAAGTTTACCAACAGAGCAATATTAAAAAGCTGAAAATTCGGCACTCACAATCTAATTATTAGTATATAATCAGATATAAACGCTGAAATATAAATGTTTTAATTTCTATAAAAAGTTGGCATACTAATTGCACTAATATTTATGAATATACCCAATATTCTAACCCAAACCCATTAATAAAAAATTGCAATTTTTAGGAGGCATTATGTTTAAAAAAGGAAACCCATATGGCACTCACAGGGTAATTGAACCAAAAGGAGTACTGCCACAGCCGGCACTTAAAGTTGATAACACAATGGAAATATACGACAATGAAATATTAATAGATGTTCAAACTTTAAATGTTGACTCAGCAAGCTTCACTCAGATAAGTGACCAAGCCGGCGGCGATGTAGAAAAAATTAAAGAAATAATGAAGGGAATTGTTGCTGAAAGAGGAAAACATCAAAACCCTGTAACAGGTTCAGGCGGAATGCTTATAGGCACAGTTAAGGAAATCGGACCTGCACTTGACGGAAAGACTGATTTAAAAGCAGGAGATAAAATTGCTACATTAGTTTCTTTATCATTGACACCATTAGTAATTGATGAAATAATTACAGTCAGAAAAGAAATTGATCAGGTCGACATTAAAGGACAGGCAATTTTATTTGAAAGCGGAATTTATGCAAAGCTTCCTTCAGATGTTCCTGAAAATCTTGCACTGTCAGTTCTTGACGTAGCAGGGGCACCGGCACAAACAATTAAATTGGTAAAAGAGGGAGACTGTGTATTAGTTCTTGGAGGATCAGGTAAATCAGGACTTCTTTGTTTGTATGAAGCGAAGAAAAAAGTCGGCCCAAACGGTAAGGTTATTTGCTGGGCACATAGACAAAGTACATTAGAAACAGTTAAGGAACTTGGTTTAGCAGATGTTTGCATAGCAGGAGATGCCACAAATGCAATTGAAGTTTATGAAAAGGTAATGGAAGCAACTGACGGCAAGTTATGTGATTTAGTAATAAGCTGCGTATCCAGACCAAATTGCGAAATGTCCGCAATCTTAGCAACTAAGGATGAGGGAACAGTTTACTTCTTTAGTATGGCTACAAGCTTTACTAAGGCTGCATTAGGAGCAGAAGGCGTTGGAAAAGATGTCAACATGATTATAGGAAACGGATATACTAAAGGACATGCAGATACGGCTCTGCAAATAATGAGAGAAAGCAAAGGGTTAAGAGAATTGTACACTAAGCTGTATGCTTGAGGGTACATTAGGCAGATACTAATTAAGCTACGCTTAATTAGTATCTGCCTATTATAAAATTATTTTAAAATGGAGGTATTATAGTGGCTTATTATAATGAAATTGAGCTCTGGAAGGATGTTAAGCCTGAAGAGTGGGACGATTGGAAATGGCAAATTGAAAACAGGATTGATACAGTTGATCAATTAAAGAAAATTATAAATGTTACTGAACAAGAAGAAGAAGATATTTCAAAGGTTTTAGAGAAATTCAGAATGGGCATAACTCCTTATTATGCTGCTCATATGGATAAAGAGGATCCCAGAGATCCAATAAGAATGCAAGCTGTTCCGACGTTTGTTGAAACTCATGTAAGCAAGGCTGATATGCTGGATCCATTGCATGAAGATACGGACTCTCCGGCACCCGGTCTTACTCACAGATATCCTGACAGAGTATTATTTCTGATTACAGACCAGTGCTCAATGTACTGCCGACACTGTACAAGAAGAAGATTTGCAGGACAATGTGATGACGAAGTTTCAATGAACAATATAGACAAATGTATTGAGTACATCAGAAACACACCTGTTGTCAGAGATGTTCTGTTATCAGGCGGAGATTGTTTATTAGTTTCAGATGAAAAATTAGAATATATCATTAAAAAATTAAGAGAAATACCTCATGTGGAAATAATTCGTCTTGGTTCAAGGACACCAGTTGTTTGTCCTCAAAGGATCACTGATGATTTGGTTAATATGCTTAAAAAATATCATCCGATATGGCTGAATACTCACTTTAATCACCCTAATGAATTTACTCCGGAATCAATGGAGGCTTTAAGAAAGCTTGCTGATGCAGGTATTCCGCTGGGAAATCAATCAGTATTATTAAGAGGAGTAAACGATTGTCCTCATATTATGAGAGATTTGGTTCATAGGCTTGTTAAAAACAGAGTAAGACCATATTATATATATCAATGCGATTTATCACTGGGTATTGAACATTTCAGAACGCCTGTAGCTAAGGGAATTGAAATAATTGAAAGCTTGAGAGGCCATACATCAGGCTATGCTGTGCCGACATTTGTTGTTGACGCACCTGGCGGCGGCGGAAAAATTCCTGTAATGCCTAACTATGTATTGTCACAGTCCGCCGATAAAGTTATTTTAAGAAACTATGAAGGTGTTATTACAACATATACAGAACCGCATTTGCCTGATATAGAATGCACATGTGATGTATGTCAAGGCAAAAAGGCAGACCCGTTAACAGGAGTAGCCGGCTTACTGCAGGGAAATGAGCTTGCATTGGAGCCGACAAAACTGGCAAGAAGAGAAAGAACACATCATTAAAGAGGCTATCTATGAGACTAATTGAAACTATACTAAATAACAACTATGAAACAATATCAATTGTCGGTCTTGCAAAAAATGCCGGCAAGACAGTAGCTCTCAATTATCTCATGCAAGAAGCAGAAGGTTTAAACTTAAATATAGGAATAACTTCATCAGGCAGGGACGGAGAAAGTATAGATATTGTAACACAAACACAAAAACCATCCATTTATGCAGCTGAAGGTATGTATGTTGCCACGGCAAAAAAAATGCTGATGCTTTCGGATGCTAAGACAGAAATTTTAGAAACAACGGGAATTTCAACACCATTAGGTGAAATCATAATTGTCAGGGTCAGACAGAAAGGCAATATTCAGATTGCCGGTCCTGTCAGTGCTGCAGATATGAAGTATGTAGCAAGACGTCTTAAGCATTATGGAGCAAGAGTTGTTTTTATTGATGGTGCCATAGACAGAAAGGCTGTTTCATCACCCGTTATTACTGATGCATGCATTATTGCTACAGGAGCAGTATTAAGCAGAGATATGAAAAAGGTTTTGGAAAGGACAGCTTTTTCAGTTGAATGCTATACGTTAAAGCAATCTGATGAAGTTATCAGAAAAATCATATTTGGGATAAATAAAACCTGTATTATTCAGAATACAGGAAATGTAGTGGTGCCGGATATTAAAACAAGTATGGACAGCGGTAAAAAAATCAGTGAATTAATTGATGAGCTGGCAGACTATGTTTTTATCAAAGGAGCAGTGACCACGCTGTTATTAAAAGAAATAGGTGAAAATAAATTTTTAAGAGGCATTACAATAATAATTGAAGATGGTACCAAAATTTTCACAGATATTAATGTATGGAATGAACTAAGAAAAAAGGGATTAAAGGTTCAGGTATTAAACTCTGTTGACGTATTAGCGGTAACCTTGAATCCTGTTTCTCCGTCGGGGTATTTTTTCGACAGTGAATTATTTAAAGCTGAAATGAAAAAATACCTTCATGGAGTTAAAATAGTTGATGTAGTGTCGGGCGGTGATTTTGTTGACTAGTTTTATGACAGAGAATACTGTTAAAAATATAAACTTTGATTTTATTTTTAATGAAGTAAAACCTATTACTGAATATGGTATCAAAAAAAAGCAGGATGCAAAGCCTTTTAAAAGGGGCCAAGAGGCGGACCTCAGAAATGAATTCAATAAAATAAGGGCATTTATTGAAAGTGATAAAAGGCGTGATATCATTGATGTGCTCAGGCATGTAAAGAATATTCATGAAACATTGGAAAGAGCTAAAAGCAATCAGGTATTAGATGAAGTTGAATTGTTTGAAGTTAAAAATTTCCAGATTCAAACAGAAAGGATGGATAAGGTTTTAAAAACTATGTCCATTAATGATTTGAAGTTAATTCTCATACCGGAACTTATTGAACTATTAGATCCAGCCCATGAAAAGTTGAACACATTTTATATTTATGATGAATATTCGGAAAAGTTAAAAAATGTAAGAAATGAAAAAAGACAATTAGAAAAATATATTTCGGTTTTGAGAAAAAAAATAAAGGCAGAAATTGAAAAAAAATACAGTGTCAAGCTAAACCTCAAGGAAGAGGTAACAATAAGCAAATCTCAAAAAGAAAAAATACATGAGCTTTCAGGTGACAGTAATTTAAGAGTTTCCGGAGAAAATTATTTAAACATTATTTTTAAAATTAAAAACAATGACGAAATAGACAGACTTGACAAAACACTGGAATATTTAAAGAATGAAGAAGAAGATGAGGAATTCAAAATCCGACAGAGGATTTCCAAGGAAATAAAAGGGTATAATGATTTGCTAATGCATAATATTCGTATTATCGGAGAAACAGACTTCTTGATTGCCAAAGCAAACTATGCTCAAAAAACGCATTCTGTTGAACCGGAAATTATTACTGAGCCGGAAATGACCGTAAAAGCAGGCAGAAATCTTAAGCTGGAAAAAACCTTGAAGGAAAAACATAAGACTTATGTTCCTATTGATATTAATTTAAGAAAAAATGTTATATGCATTACAGGTGCAAATATGGGTGGCAAGACAGTATCTATGCGTATGATTGGACAAATTGCCGCACTTGCTGCTTATGGCATGTTTGTGCCGTGTGATTACGCAAGATTGTGTTTGTTTGAACATATATTTATATCAGTGGGAGATGATCAGTCCATTGAAAAAGGACTTAGTACCTTTGGAGCAGAAATAGTCAATTTAAAAGAAGCCTTGGATTATTCAGACAAGAGATGCTTAATATTAATTGACGAGCTGGCGGGAGGTACCAATCCAAAGGAAGGTTATGCAATTACAAAGGCCGTTGTAAAGTATCTTAAAAAGAAAAATTGCATAACAGTGCTGACAACTCATTATGATAACGTGGCTAACGACGATGAAGTGCAAAATCTGCAGGTTGCAGGACTAGTTCTTCCTGATGCGACTGAATTATTTAAAATAAATAATATTGAACAAATTTCAAAGTATATGGATTATAGACTAATTGAAGTGAAGTATAAAAAAGATATACCGAAGGATGCTATAAAAATAGCTAAGATGGCTGGTATACAAGAAGAAATAATTAATGACGCGGAAAGCTATTTATAAAAAAAGGGTGACACCTCTTTTTCACAGGGCAAGTCTTTGTGGGATGAGAGGAATGTCCCCGTCAGAAGGAGGATTCATGGAAAGTAAATTAAACTTAAGTCCGGAGCTAATTGACAGAGCACGTTTGGCTGCAAGAAATATAGCTGAACAAACTCAGCAGTTCATAGACAAAAATACAACGGTTACAGTTGAAAGAACTGTCGCAAGGCTCATGGGAGTAGACGGTGTAGATGAGATAGACAAACCATTGCCAAACGTATTGATTGACAATATAAAAGAAGGCGGCGGGTTATCAAGAGGAGCGGCATTCTGGATTGGAAATGCCATGGTAAACACAGGCAAGACCCCTCAGGAAATTGCAGAGGCAGTAAGTGCAGGAGAAATAGACATTACAAAGCTGCCAATTGCTGATGAAAGCAAAATAATGGAAGCGGTTTATGAAACTGCAAAGCAAATGGTAATAAGAATCAAAAATAACAGAGACAAAAGAGATGAGTATTTAAATACTATCGGAGAGGGCAAAAAACCATATTTATATGTAATTGTTGCTACAGGAAATATTTATGAGGATGTTATACAGGCTCAAGCTGCTGCAAAACAAGGTGCTGATGTAATTGCAGTTATCAGAACAACGGCTCAAAGCTTATTGGATTATGTACCATACGGACCTACAACTGAGGGCTTTGGAGGAACCTTTGCAACTCAGGAAAATTTCAGAATTATGAGAAAAGCACTTGATGAGGTTGGAGAAGAAGTAGGCAGATACATTCGTCTTTGCAATTACTGTTCAGGTCTTTGTATGCCTGAAATAGCTGCAATGGGTGCTATGGAAAGACTTGATGTTATGCTTAATGATGCACTTTACGGAATATTGTTCAGAGACATCAATATGCAAAGAACATTGGTTGACCAATATTTTTCAAGAATTATAAACGGCTTTGCAGGTATAATAATTAATACCGGAGAAGATAATTATCTGACTACGGCAGATGCTGTTGAAGAAGCGCATACGGTACTTGCTTCTCAGTTCATAAATGAACAATTTGCATTAAAAGCAGGAATACCGGAAGAACAAATGGGTCTTGGTCATGCATTTGAAATGAATCCAACGCTGGAAAACGGATTTTTGATGGAATTGGCACAGGCACAGATGGCAAGAGAAATTTTCCCTGACGCACCATTAAAATACATGCCTCCTACAAAGTTTATGACCGGAAATATTTTCAGAGGGCATTTGCAGGATGCTTTGTTTAATTTTATATCTATATGGACACATCAAGGAATTCAATTATTAGGTATGCCTACAGAAGCAATTCATACACCTCATCTTCAGGACAGAATGCTGTCTATTGAAAATGCAAAATACATTTTTAACAATGCTAAGAATATTGGTGACGAGGTAGAATTTAAAAAAGACGGCATAATTCAAAAAAGAGCACAGGAAGTATTGGCAAAGGCTGAAGCTTTATTAAAGGATATCGAAAATGAAGGTATATTCGAAACAATTCAGCAAGGAAAGTTCGGCGGGGTGAAAAGAGGTTTTACGGGCGGAAAGGGCTTGGCAGGAGTTGTCGAAAAACATGAGAGCTACTTTAACCCATTTATTGATTTAATGTTAGGAGGTGCCAGATAATGGAAGGAATTCAAAAGGTAGATTTAACAAAAATCAAACCATATGGCGATACATTAAATGATGGGATGGTTCAGATGAGCTTTACATTGCCTGTACCTTATGGTGATGAAGCCGGTGAAGCTGCAAAGCAATTAGTTTCAAAAATGGGCTTTGATGATCCTGCAGTTGTTTATTCCAAGGACTTAGGTATTGGATATACTTATTTTGTAATGTACGGAAAATGTACTCATACTGTTGACTTTACTAACATTGAGGTTCCAAAGGTTGACATGGAGTTCATGGACAGATATGAAGTCCAGGATTATATTAAGGAAAATATCAAAAGAGATGTTGTTATAGTAGGAGCCTGCACCGGAACCGATGCTCACACGGTCGGTATAGATGCCATAATGAACATGAAGGGCTTTGACGGGAATTATGGTCTTGAAAGATACAAGGGAATTGAGGCAATCAACATGGGAAGCCAGGTTCCAAATGAAGAGCTGATTGCCAAAGCAATTGAAGTAAAGGCTGATGCAATACTTGTTTCTCAAGTAGTAACTCAAAAAGATGTCCACATAGCCAATCTGACTCAGCTTGTGGAAATGCTTGAAGCAGAAGGCTTGAGAGATAAAATTATTTTAGTTTGCGGTGGACCTAGACTTTCACATGAACTTGCACAGGAATTAGGATATGACGCAGGCTTCGGTACAGGTAGTTTTGCTAACCATGTCGCAACATTTATTGTAAAACAAATTGTTGAAAGAAAATTAATATAAAAATAAGGGAGGGTCTTGTACCTTCCCCTTAATTTTTATATAATGTTTCCAAAGAATTAATTGGAGACAAGTATGGAAAAAAATAAATTGTTTTATTTTTTTAAAATATTTATACTTACAAGTTTGTTTATTGCTGCTCTTTATTTTGAAAATGCTCAGAAGCAAAGGCTTCTGGTTCTTATTGCTGTATTTTTGCTTCTTATGGTGAACAATATTGTCAAATATTTTGTTGAAAAAGAAAGAAAATTATACTGTTCATTATTTATTATTGATTTAGTACTCATATATCTGTTAGAATTCAATTCAAGATTATTAATAAATTATTTTCTGCACTCATTTTATATAATTATACTTTTTGAATCATCCATATCGTTGGAAATAAAAAATGGAGCAATAATTGGAATTATCACTATTATTGTTTCAATGATTAAATTCGCATATCTTGTCTACTATAAATTTAACCTTTCAAATATTTCTCAAATGGTATTTTTCCTGCTGATTAACATACTTATATTAATTGTAGCAATTTTTGCACAGCACAATAAACTGGAAAAAGAAAAAAAGGATATCTTGTATAAAGAACTGTTATATGCTCATAAACAATTAAAGGAATACACTGATGAGGTAAGACGTCTTTCAGTTGTTGAAGAACGGAACAGAATAGCGAGAGATATTCATGACAGCTTGGGGCACAATATGACAGCACTCATAATGCAGCTGCAAATGGCAGAGCACTTTATCAAATCAGATTTTCCCAAATCACAGGAGCTGCTTGCTAATTCAATCAAGACTGCCAAGGACAGCCTATCCGGTATAAGAGAAGTTGTTGAAACGTTGAGAGGAGCTAAGACATCTCTTACATCCGAAAAGGCATTAAAGGTATTGGCTGAAGAATTTTCAGAAAAAACAGGAACAGAAATTAAATTGAACATACACGGTAAATTAATTAATAAATCTAAAGCAGATGAATCTATGTATTACATATTGCAGGAGGGTCTGACCAATGCAGTAAGGCACGGCAATGCTGCAAATATCTGGGTTGACTTAGATTATACAGACAGCTCTGTTAAATTTTCAATAAAAGACAATGGAAAAGGAGCAAAAAAATTAGTAGAGGGATTTGGAATAAAGGGTATACGGGAAAGGGTCAAAGCCTTTAACGGCAATGTAGAATTCAAATCAGACAATGGATTTGAAATAACCGGTATTATTTATCTGTTGGAGGGAAGAAATGATTAAAGTATTATTGGCGGATGACCAGGACATACTGGTTGAAGGTCTTAAACTGATATTGGGTATGGAGGAAGACATAGAAATATGCGGAACAGCCAATAACGGCAAGAAGGCATATGAAGCCTGTAAATGGAAAAAACCAGATATTGTTCTGATGGATATACAAATGCCCGAAGTAAGCGGGGTTGAGGCAACCTCTATGATAAAGAGGGACTTTCCCGAAGTTAAGGTAATAGTGCTTACAACGTTCAATGATGACCAATACATATATGATGCACTGAAAAACGGTGCGTCAGGATATTTGTTGAAGGACACATCCCCTTCTGAAATAGCAAAGGCTGTACGGACTGTTTATAATGGCGGAGCACTTATTCAATCAGATGTTGCCGTTAAGGTTATTGATAAGTTTTCACAGCTGGCTAAGGATGCTGTGGATAAAAACATTGACCCAAGGGTGGAATTGTTAACAGAAAGAGAAATAGAAATTTGTCATTTAATCGCTGAAGGAAAAAACAACAAGGAAATAGCCGGTGAATTATTTTTAAGTCAAGGAACCGTAAAAAACCATATCACCAGAGTATTAATTAAACTGGATTTAAGAGACAGAACTCAGCTTGCAGTGTTTACAATTAAAAATGACCTATAAAACCTCGATCGTTCTAATTATTATGCCAAAAGTCACATCCAAATTTCTCAATATGTGATTCCAGATACTATAAATTAATATTTTAAACTAATAAAATGGTATCATAGAAAGAAGAAGGCGGAAGGTTACCGCTTCAAGGAGGAGTAAGATGAAAAAAGTAATAGCCATATTGCTGACAGTTGTACTCGTGCTGTCACTTGCTGCTTGTAATACAGATAATCTGGCGGAATATAAAAAGGCTTCAGAAAAAACAGAACAAAAGACAAGTGGTCAAATGTCAGGAGAATTTTCCCTTGTGATGAACTTTGAAACTGAAGGCATGACAGCAGAGGAAATCAAAAATTTAAACTATTTCAAGAATATGGCCGGCAGCTTCAGTGCTGTTTATGATAAGGAAGCAGAAAAGGGAATTTACAGAAACTACATCAGCCTTGGCGGACTTGGCTTTGATTTTGATATGTATATGAATGGTAAGGAAATGTTCATTAAGCTTCCTGTTGTAGGGAAATATATAAGATTGGATGAAATGAATAAAGTTAAATCAAGCAAAGATAATTATAATAAAGAAATCATGTCAGAAGAATCCTTAAAAGCAATAAATGAAAAATGGATTGGCTTAATGAAGGAAGAAGATGTTTTTAAAGGTGAGGACATAATACTTACCACTCCTGATGGTGAAGTGAAAACTACTGAGTATACAATCACATTAAGCAATGAGCAAATCAAGACACTGGCTTTGGAAAGTATCGAAATAGCTTCTAAGGATGAATGTTTAAGAAAATTTTATGATGAATATATAGAAAACGCCAATGAATATATAAGGTCATTTGATGAAACTATTGAATATATTAAAGACAATATAGATGATTATGACATTAAAAACTTCAAATATACTGCATTGGTTGATATTGACGGTTATATTGTAAATGAAAATATTGAGATATCAACTGCAGTTGCTGATGATGGACTGATGTTAACAGGTATAGATTACAATTTTGATATAAAAATATGGGATATAAATAAGGATCAAAGCTTTGATTTTCCTGAACTGACAGAAAAAAATACATTGCACACAGATGAAATGGAAGAAATGCCGGATGTAATGGAAGATTTATTTAAAAATAAAAATTAGAGGTGGAGTATGCTTAAGGTAGAAAATTTATATAAGAAATTTGGCAATGTGAAGGCAGTAGACGGAATAAGCTTTGATGTAAAAAAAGGTCAGATTTTCGGACTTCTGGGACCAAACGGAGCCGGAAAGTCAACAACTATATCTGTCATATCCACTTTGATACAGCCCACAAGCGGAGAGGTACTGTTTGAAGGAAAAAGTGTTTTAAAGGACCCAAAATCAATACAACAAAAATTAGGAGTAGTTCCTCAGGACATTGCGCTCTACCCAACACTAACAGGATATGAAAATTTATCATTTTGGGGAAATATTTATGGGTTGAAAGGTTCTGAGCTGAAAAAGAGAGTGAATGAGGTTTCAGATATTATCGGATTAAACGGAAGGCTTAAGGACAAGGTTGAAAAGTATTCAGGAGGTATGAAGAGAAGGTTAAATATTGGTGCTGCCCTTTTGCATGTACCTAAGATACTGATTATGGATGAGCCCACCGTTGGAATTGACCCTCAATCAAGAAACCACATCCTTGATACAGTATTGGAACTTAACAAGCAGGGCATTACAATAATATATACATCTCACTACATGGAGGAGGTTGAATATCTTTGCAATGAAATCTGCATTATGGATGAAGGAAAAATAATAGCCTCCGGAACAAAGCATGAGCTGGTTGAACTGGTTAAGGAAAAAACTCAAATTAATATAAAATTAAATCAAATTGATGATTTTGTAATTGAAATTTTAAAAGAAATTGATGGTGTCTTTGAAGCAAAAATTGACGGAGATATGATTGCCTTGTTCGGAAATAATGCTGATGTTTTATTGGCTGAAATTATCTCCAAGGTAACCTCAAACAATTGGCTTATTGAGTCAATAGATGTCAAGAAGCCAAACCTTGAAACGGTCTTCCTACATTTAACAGGCAAGGCTTTAAGAGACTAAGGGGCAGATTATGAAGATAGTAAGTATTATAATTAAGGATTTGAAAATCCTGATAAGCGATAAAAAAGCACTGGCAATAATGATATTGATGCCCGTAATTCTTACAAGCATATTGAGCATGGCATTGAAGGGTTTATTTGTCGTCGGTGAAGGCATGAAGGTTGAACAGGTTAAAATTGCTGTAGTAAAGCAATATGATGAAAAGAAAGATTCTGAAATGTTTGTATCTAATTTAAACAGCAATTTTATTTCAAAAGCAATGGGAGAGGACGTCTTAAAGGATTTAACAGATTCAAGCGGCGAAATTGACCCTGAAGAAATATTTTTTGAGGAATTTCTTGACAGTGAAGATGTATCGGAATTTATAAGCTACAGAACCGAAGACGAAGCTGCTGCATTGGAGCTTTTGAGCAGGCAGGAAGTCTCGGCAGTAGTTATTCTCCCGGAGAAATTCATATATGATATGAAAATAAATATGCTGACAACCTTCAGAAATAAAATAGATATTCAGATATTGACGCATCCTGACAGAAATATAGACGGCAAAATAGTTAAGTCAGTTATTGAAGCCTACACCAATTCGATGTCATCAATTATCATCGGGAAAAATATAATAATTGAAACTGCTATGGTCAATGACATAGGTGATGATGGATTCAAAAACATGGATGAATTAATGGAAGGTATGAGCGATACAATGGAATCTATAAAAATAAATATGGATAATGTTGTACTGGAGGGCAAAAAGCCTGTCAGCAGCGCTGATTATTATGCAGTTGCCATGATGACTATGTTTATATTGTTTGCTGCAGGTCAGGGAGGCAGGATGCTTTTGGAGGAAAAGGATAATCTGACATATCAAAGGATGTCTGTTGCAGGAACCTCCAAGCTGGAGATTCTGTCAGGGAAGCTTATAGCTGTATTTATTATCGCTGTTTTTCAGATATCGGTAATGATTACATTTACCCATTTTGCATTGAAGGTGCAGTGGGGAGACTATATGTCGGTTTCATTGATTAGTCTTGCAGCGGCATTTGCTATAGCCGGTCTGGGTTCCTTTGTAGGAGCTTTAACCTATGTGTCAGGCAATTATAAAATGGCAAATATATTTGAAACCATAATTATTCAGGGGATGGCTGTTTTGGGTGGCAGTTTTTTCCCGATAGATATAATGCCTAAATACATGCAGAAATTTAGTTTTGTATCACTTAACGGTGTTGCATTGAGAGCTTATCTTAAAGTAATAACAGGAAGCAATGCAATGGATGTATTAAATTATATTGTGATTCTGGCAATAGCAGGTGCATTATTTACAATATCAGCAGTAATAGTTCTTAAAAAAGGGGAGGGAAAGACAAATGTTAAGCATAATAAAGTTAAGATTGTTAAGGCTTAGAGATGATGTGATGGTTTTTGTGTTAATGACTGCCATGGCTCTTGGCTTCACTGCAATCTTTGGCATTTCCTTCAATGAATACAGACCAACCATACTCATAGTTGATGAAGACAACAGCTATTATTCGGAAAAAATCATTATGGAGCTTAAAGAAAACAAGGATTTCAATTTTATATCAACAGATTTGTCAAGCGCTTCCGTCGAAATAGAAGAAGGCAAAGCAAGTGTAGGGTTATTGATAAGGGACGGATTTAATGAGGATATAGAAAATGGCAGAGATGTATCCCTGGGAATTATGAAGCTTAAGGATGATACAGTTATATTGTCTCTTCAGGAGCTTATATCCAGCATAACACTAAAAATGTCAGGTGGTATCAAGACAGCAGATATAACAGCAGACTATATACATTCCGTGAAGCTGGAAGCAGATGCAGAAGAAATAAAAATATCTGCCTATGACAGCGTTATGGATTATTGGAAATTTAAAAATCCAATTTCAGTTACCTCAATGGATGTCACAACAGGAAATGATTCGGGCTATGATGGTCAGAAACATTCTATGATTGGATTTGCAATATTTTTTTCTATGTACACAATGGTTTTTGCAATCGGAACAATATTAAGTGACAAGCATTACAAGACGTGGGAAAGAATGCTTATTTCTCCTGTATCCAAGACATCCATCCTGGGCGGCAGCATGATTGTAGCATATCTGACAGGTGCGGTGCAAATGGGAGTGCTGATACTTTGCGGTAAAATCCTGCTTAAGATAGATTGGGGAAACAGTATGCCGGGAGTTCTTATGGTTTCAGGAGCATTTGTATTTGCAGTTACATCTCTTGGGTTGATGCTGTCGGGATTTATCAAGACACATGCACAGCTTAGCTCTCTTGCACCTATAGTATTAACCAGCACATCAATGATTGGAGGCTGCATGTGGCCGTTGGAGATTGTGAATAACAAGGTCCTGTTGTTCATGGCAGAGCTTACCCCTCAAAAGTGGGCAATACAGGGAATAGAAAGCATTGCAAGCGGGGGAATGGGCTTCAATGCAGCAGTAATCCCCACAATAGTGTTGATGGCTATGGGTCTTGTTTATTTTACGATTGGGGTAAAAGCATTAAATTTTAAATGATTAGATGTGTTCATCAGATTAAAAAATATTTTTGTTTTAGCATAGTTCCTGCCGGGTATATTTATTTTAATTAAACATATGGAGGGCAGTATGGCAAATAAATTAAAGGTTCCTACAGAGAAACTTAAAAAAACCTGTAATATAGAAAAAGAATTGAAATTTTGCAAGACCTCTAAGGATGTCACTATTTTGGACGGAGTCATAGGACAGGACAGAGCAGTGAAGTCTATGGAGTTTGGTCTTTCCATGAATGCGCCCGGTTATAACATATTTGTTTTGGGACCGCAGGGCACAGGAAAAAGCACTTATACGCAATCAGTAGCAGCTAAAGCAGCCTCAAGATTAAAGGTTCCTGATGACTGGTGCTACATTAATAATTTCAGTGAATGGGATAAGCCATTGGCAATCGCTCTTCCGGCGGGAAAAGGAAAAGTATTTCAAAATGATATGGATAAGCTTATTGCTAACTTGACAGTATTTATACCAAAAGCATTTGAAGGAAGTAATTTCCAGCAAAAAAAAGATGCATTGGTTAATAAAATAAATGAAAAAATCGGAGCCATATTAAGGGAGATAGAAAAAATCGCAGCAAATGCAGGCTTTGTTATACAGCAGTCAACACAAAGGATTATTCTTGTACCATTAATAGACAACAAGCCTATTACACCCGAGCAGTATAAGCAGTTGTCATCAGAAAAACAAGAGGAAATTGATATTAAAAGAAATAAAACAGCATCTGAAATAGATGAAAAATTACGAGATGTGCAAGCACTCCAGAGAATAGCAGAAGAACAAGCAATTGAGCTGGAAAAACAAACAGCCTTTGATGCGGCAGAACCTCTGGTAAAACAATTGAAGGAGAAATATAGCAGCATAGCTGAAATTGCTGAATATTTGGATAAAGCTCTGAAGGATGCGGCAGAAAACCATGTAATTTTTAACAATGCGGGCTCCATGGTATTTGATGATCTCGCATTTGAACCGGCTGACAGTACGGAACAATCAGATGGGGAGGACGAAACTTCATTAGATACAAAGATACTGGAAACAAAGGACAGCAAAAATCCATTTACGCGCTACAAGGTAAATCTGTTTGTAAATAATGAAAATACTGAAGGAGCACCGGTTGTTGCGGAAAGCAATCCGTACTACTACAATCTTTTCGGCAAAATTGAGTATAAAAATCAAATGATGACAACCATGACCGATTTCACAATGATAAAGGCCGGTGCCATTCAAAGGGCAAACGGAGGATATCTGATACTGCAGGCAAAGGATTTAGTAACAGACCCATATGCTTGGGATGCTCTAAAAAAAGCACTTAAATACAAGCAGGCAATTGTTGAAAATATAGGAGAACAGAGCAGATTCATACCAACCGTCACACTAAAACCCCAGCCCATACCTCTTAATGTCAAGGTCATACTAGTGGGAAGCTACTTGTATTACAGGGCTCTTTCAGGAGATGAGGATTTTAAAAAGCTGTTTAAGGTAAATGTGGATTTTGATGTTGAAATGGACAGAACGCCTGAAAATATACATCATTATATTTCATTTATCGGATCAATGTGCGAAAAGGAAAACTTAAAGCATCTCAACTGTTCAGCTATGTCTAAGATAGTAGAATTCGGATCAAGGCTTGCAGATAATCAAAATAAATTGTCAACACGTTTCAATGTTGTAAGTGAGATATTATATGAAGCATCTGCGTTGGCAGATTCAGAAAAATACAATTCAGAGTTTGTTGATGCCAGTCATGTGGAGGTGGCGATAAACAACAAAAAATACCGCTCTAACATGATTGAAGAAAAAATGCAGAAACAAATAATCGAGAAAAAGGTTCTTATAGATACTGAAGGAGCAGTCACAGGTCAGGTTAACGGATTGTCGGTAATGGACGTATCAGGGTATTCCTTTGGTATGCCTTCCAGGATAACAGCAAGAACATATTCCGGACGTGAAGGTATAATCAATATTGAAAGAGAAACAGAAATGAGCGGCAACATTCATTCCAAAGGGGTACTGACTTTAAACGGATACCTCGGAGGAAAGTTTGCTCAGGAGAAGCAACTTGGGCTCACAGCTCAGGTTACATTCGAACAGCTTTACGGAGGAGTTGAAGGTGACAGCGCATCAAGCACCGAGCTGTATGCAATTTTGTCAAGCCTGTCCGGCGTACCAATCAAGCAAAGCCTGGCAGTTACAGGCTCTGTAAATCAAATGGGAGAAATACAGCCCATAGGCGGAGTAAATGAAAAAATAGAAGGCTTTTTTGACATCTGCTCATTAAAGGGACTGACAGGAGATCAAGGAGTTATAATTCCTGAAAGCAACGTAGATAATTTAATGCTCAAGGATGAGGTAATAGAAGCAGTAGAAAATGATAAATTTCACATTTATGCCGTAAAAAGAATTGAAGAAGGAATTGAGCTGCTGACAGGAGTGCCTGCGGGAGAACCGGATGCATTGGGTGAATATCCAAAGGAAAGCATATTCTACCTGGCAAACCAGAAGCTCATGGAATACAATAAAATACTGGAAACGGCAGAAGAATAATTAATAAATACTAAACGGGCGAGTTATTACTTGCCCGTTTATGTCATCCGAAGACTCTCCTCTTTTATTTTTCAATACTGCTTCTTATTAAATCCAATGCTGATGTAGCAGCCCTGTCCCTTATTATTTCTCTTGACCCGGTAGCAATAATTTTATTGACATTAAAATTTCCATTGTAGTAAACACATACATAAACCAAACCAACCGGCTTTTCTTCAGTTCCTCCGTCCGGACCTGCAATACCGGTAGTTGATACTCCCATATCAGTACCCGCTATCTTTGCAGCACCATAAGCCATTTCCTTTGCGGCTTCTTCACTTACTGCGCCGTACCTGGCAAGAGTATCGTGTTTTACATTCAGAGTATTTATTTTAGCTTCATTGCTGTATGTGATAAATCCCTCCATAAATACCTTGGAGATACCCGGATAGTTGATTAACCTGGATGCAACCATCCCACCGGTTAATGATTCGGCAACAGCGATTGTAATGTTTTTTTCCAGCAGCAGCTCTGCAGCTTTGTCTTCAATATTGCCTGTCTCAATTACATAAGCATTTTCTTTTCCGAATCTTTTAATCAATTCTTCCTTCACAGGCTTTATCGTCTCAATGCATTTTTCTTTACTCTCGGTCTTTGCGGTAATTCTGAAAATCACCTTACCTGCACTTGCATAGGGAGCAATTGTCGGATTAGTTTGCTTTTCAATCAGGTCCAAAATCATTTCTTCGGCAGCAGATTCACCTATATTTACAACTACCAGTTTTTCACCATAAACAACCTGATCAGAAAATTGCTTTAAGTAAGGAATAACATCCTTGTCCACAAGAGGGCCCATTTCCTTTGGCGGACCGGGCAGCAATATGCCTATTTTAGATTGTCCGTCTATTTCACCCTTCATGATGCATGCATTGGCAGTGCCATTAGGATTATCCAGTATAACAGAACCCTTTGGGAAATATGCCTGTCGCAGGTTGTTTTTAGGAAAGTCCTTTCTGAAGTGCGAATACATTTTTTTCACATGCTGGTAGCTTTTTTCGTCATAAGCCATCTCAACATTGAAATATTGGGCCAGAACCTCCTTGGTTATATCATCCTGGGTAGGCCCGAGACCTCCTGTGCAGACAACAACATCAGCCCTTTGAAATGCGACACCAAAGCATTTTTTTATCCTGTCAGGATTATCTCCCACAACAGATTGATAATGAACATCAATAGCTATTTCAGCCAATTTTTTAGATATATATTGAGCGTTTGTATTAACTATATCACCATGCAAAAGCTCAGTACCAACACAAAGTATTTCAGCATTCATTTCTTTTCCTCCGATATGTGTAAATTCAATATTATTACTATATGACATAAATTTCTTAATTACAATACAAAATATGCTCTCAAAAAATTTTATAATGTTTGCATCCTGAGGTGAAGCCGAACGATTTAATCTTTTACCTAGTCAATGCAGCATACTTCTCAATATCACCATAAATTTCTTCATGTACTTCCTTTGTCTTTTCAGCAAAAAACAAGCCTGTTGTTTTGGCATGCTGCCAGACCAGTTCATCAAACATACTGTCAGGATGCTGCTTTCCTCCTTCAACAAACGGAGACAATTCAATGCAAAAAGCAGGTCGTTTCATTTTAGCTCTAAACCAGTTTTCAAAACCACATCCGTAGATTTTCGGGTCCTGACTTACCTTAGTCTTTCTATAAATATATTTTTTATTTAATTCATCCATAATTTTTTCATCTAAGCCGTTAAACTTGCCGTGAGTCCCACTGTCTGCCCAAAAGGTGCAATTTCCCGAGCAATGATATGTCACCATCAAATCAAAATTATTTTCATTGCAGAAATTAACCAAGGCCTGAACCTCAGGCTCACTGTTCGATGAGAACCCCTTAAATCTGTCAGAACAAGGCTCGTCGGTTCCGGGAACACAGGTGCGTATTTCCCAGTTACCGTCATCAAAATTCTTATTTAAATCAATACCGTTAGCGTTTGCTTTCCAATATGTATGATCCTCACCCCATATTTTCATATCCTTTAATTTATCATAATTAATAGAAGCTTTTAAACCGTTATGTACAATATTCAGTCCATCCGGATTAGCAACAGGTACAAAGTACATGTCAACCTTATCTAAAATATTTTTTATATCAAAACCTTCAAAAATTTTTCCTTCATTATAATAATAACAGTAATAATCAAGTATTTTCATGCAAAGCATAACAGAAAAGTCCTCCCTTGCATGAATTCCCCCGACAAACAAAACTGCCGGTTTGTTGTCATTCTGAGCAAAGTGAAGAACTTCATTTTTTCTTCCATGCAATCGCAATACAACAATATCCCTGCCTTCAACAGACTTACCAATAATCCTTTTACTCAAAATATCACTGTAATATTCACACAACAAATCAATATCGCTATAAATTCTATCCAGATAATAAGTATCGCTCGTATCAACTATAAACTTGCTCATAATCACCTCATCATTAGTTTAATAAATTTATTATAATATAAAAAATCAACTTTATTCAACAAATTTATATGGTGTTCCGGGGATTGTACTTTGCAATCTTTTTTGCAAGGTCCATCCCTAAAATATAATGCCATCCAAAGGGAAGAGCATTGCCTTTATTTCTATATTGCTGTCCATCACTATAAATGCTATAATAAATCATAACTACCAAGGGGGTTGGATACATGTTATTTTCTAATTTTAACTTAAAGCCAAATACATCAAAAATCATAAGTCTGATATTGACATTAACAGGTATAGTATTTATCCTTGCATCAAATTACATAGGAGCGATAGCAATACGCCTTGCTATGATTTCTCTGCTTGTTTTCTGCACTGTCAATATTAAAATGACATATAATTATTTAACCGCTAAAGACCGATTAAACTATTTGCTTGCGATTGCAGCTTCATTAGCCGGATTGTTCAGACCGGAACTAATAATGTTCATTGTGGGATTTCTTCTGTTATACATATCGGTACCGCCATATATTAATGTAATTAAATCAAGAGATTATTCAGACGTAATAGTTCTCATAATCTATGGACTGGGAATATTGTTTGCTGTTTACTGCATCATAAATTCAAAAGCAGCGCTGAACACAGTTATCAAAGTAATCGGGGTGATATTCACAGCGGCAGGCTGCATTTCATTATACGATACCATATCAGACAAAAAACCTGAAAAGGATCATGATTCAAATAAAACCAACAGTTTCGAAGATTCAAGCAATATGTAATACATAATTATAGGGGCCGGTGCTATACCGACCCTCTTGTTGCTGTATGGAACAACACTTACGCTGTTATCAGTATACATAAACTCTCCACTCTGTCATTCTGAGCCGAAGGCGAAGAATCTCCTCATTCAACTCATAACCTGTAACACTTCTGTAATATTACGGACAAATTATTATGCTATATTATATACATAAGATGTTGGCACTAATACTGTGAATATTACAATAACATTACATTAAATTTAATGATATTGACTACATATATCCGCAGTGTTATAATACTATAGTCATTGTGCTGACACAATGAAGGCACGGGGGGCCAAAACACCCACACACAAATTCACAGGAGGAAACATAGAATGAAAAAAGTATTATCACTTGTATTGGTAATCGCAATGGTATTATCAAGCATGAGCTTTGCATTCGCAGGCACATTCGAAGATGTAACTGGTGATTACGAAGATGCAATCAATGCTTTAGTTGGTCTTGGCATAGTAACTGGTTATGAAGACGGTACTTACAGACCGGACAAAGTAGTAACAAGAGCTGAAATGGCTAAATTAATGGTAGAAATCCTTGGTTACGGTGACTTAGTTGCCGGAGCAAAAAGCAACTTTACAGATACTCAAGGACATTGGGCAGATCAATGGATAGCTATAGCAGCAGGAAGAGGAATTGTTATAGGTACTGGAGACGGAAAATTTGCTCCTGACAGAACAGTTTCTTATGACGAAGTATTAACTATGATAGTTAGAGGCTTAGGTTATACAGACAATTCTAATGAAATCAAATCTATGACTTGGCCAACAAACTTCAAAGTAAAAGCTGCTGAATTAGGAATCACTGATGGAGTAAAAATGTCAGCTGCTGGCGCAGACAGAGGCGGAGTAGCTCAAGCATTATTCAATGCATTAGATTCTACATTGGTTTCAGTTAACACTGATGGTGATGTTGTATATTTAAAAGATGCTGGAAATGATTATGCTCCATTATTAAGCAGAATTGCTCAAAAAGTTGGAGACGAAGATGATCCGTTTGTAGTAGCACCTAAACACTTAGATCCAGATCATAAAGAATATGCTGGAGATATTGTAGACTTAGAACCATATATGTATCAGTCAGTTGAGGCATATGCTTCTAAAAATGATAAAGATATAATTGTGTATGTTGGCGAAGTTTACAGTGATACTATTGAAGGAACATTTGTAGTTGATACTGATACAGTTGTTGCTGACAATGAAATCCAAGTTAAAGTAGCTGATGGAACAGTAGAAGATATCGACATAGACAAAACTGCTAATATTCCAGTATTCTATAACGGTAGTGCTACTACTATGAAAGAAGCTGACATGGAAGACAATGTTGATAATGGTGATGTTGTAGGATTAGATGATGCAAAAGTTACAGTTGTATTAGATGACAGTAACGATGTTAAAGCAATAGTTGCTAAAAATGCAACATATGCAGCTAGAATTACAAGAGTATATAAAGATGGCGCTACAAAATTAGGAAGAATTGAATTACCTGTAAAAGGTGATAAGGTAGATTTGAAAAAAGTTACAGTAACAGGTGCTGTAGATGATATTAATGATATTGAAGTTGATGATATCGTAGTTGCATACGCAGCTAAAGGTTTAGATAATGACAATACAGCTATCGGTACTGTAAAAGTTGAACTTGCAGTAGTAAGAGATACTGTTGAAGGAAAGATTACAAAAGTTAATAAAGGTACTGATGCATCAACAACAATTTACATTGACGGTGTTAAATACTCAAAGAGTGCAACAGATGGTCAAATTGACACATTTGATGTTGGTAATGAAGGTACATTCTTCTTAGACACTGATGGCAAAGTATTTGCAAAAGAAGCTTCTACTTTGAACGATGCTAAAGACTACGGTGTAATTATCCAGGTTTATCCAGGAGCTTATACTGGAACACCTGCAAGAAAATTAGCAGATCCTGAAATTAAGTTAATAAATGCTTCTGGTGAAGTAGTAACTTATGAAGTAAGTGAAGATGCTTACTATCAAGGTGGAACAAACACTTCTTCTAGTGAAGTATTTGAAGATGATTCAACCGATGCAGATTACTTGAAATTCAATGTAGATGCAGATTCTAAAGCATTAGCTCCATCAGCATTAATCAAATACAAATTAGATAGTGATGGCTTGATTTCAAGAATTCAAATAGTTAAATTAGATGCAGGTACTGGCGGTTCTTCAATGGATACTACTAAGGCTTCATTTGATGTAGCTGAAGATGCTCCAATATTTAACATTAAAACTAATGGTTCAACTAATAAGAATGATTACTCAGTAGTAGATGCTAGTGATGTTCCAAGCTCAATCAATGTAACTTTCAGTGACGTTGATGATGACGGAGCATACAAAATAATCGTAGCTACAAATGCTGATACTTCAACTGGAACATTTGCATTAATTACAGCTGTAAACTTCGTATTAAATGATGATGAAGTAAAAGTTGCTGAAATTACAGCTTATGTAGACGGAAAAGAAGTTGTTTACGAAGCTAAAGATGGTGTAACAGTTACTTCAGCAGCTATAGATACTGGTGCTATTTCTAAGCTTCAATTAGAAAGTGGAAAAGTTAAAACATCAGTTACTGCAGTTGAAACTTCTTCTATAGTATCAGTACCAACTAATTCTTATATAAGCAAAGTATCTGGTTCAAGAATACTTGTTAAGACAGCTACAACTGACGGTTCATGGTTAACTTACAATGTTGATGATGCAGTAGCATATGTAGTTAACAGTGATGGAGAATTTGTAGAAGTAGAAGATGTAGAAAATCTTGCAGGATATGATGTAGTTGCATTATATGATACAAATGGAACTGAAGAAGGATTAGAAATAATTATAGTAAAATAATCAGGTTTTACTAACAATTATTACTAACAATTAAAAAGAAGTTACCTCGAATAGGATGTTCAAATTCTATAAGAGGTAATTTTTTTACTTTGGTCAATGTCAATGATGACCGATAAGTGCGAACAAGCCACGGGAAGCCACGGGGAAGCCACGGGGACGGTTCTCGGGGAAGCCACGGGGACGGTTCTCGCGGTTACGAGCCACGGGGAGAAGATTGACAAGGTTGTTTTGGTATGATAAACTGTGACAGGGTGGTAAAATATGCCAAGATGTGCAAGAGAAAAAAGTATAACAGGAATATATCATATGATATTAAGAGGAGTAAATAGGCAAAATATATTTGAAGATGAAGAAGATGCAGTGAGATTTTTAGGGACATTAAAGAAATTTAAAAAAGAAAGTGAGTATGAAATATATGCCTACTGCTTAATGGGAAACCATATACATATTCTTATAAAAGAAGGAAAAGAAGACTTGGGCATTGCAATGAGACGGATAGGTGCAAGCTATGTATATTGGTACAATTGGAAATATGAACGTGTTGGTCATTTATTTCAGGATAGATTTAAAAGCGAAGCAGTAGAGGATGATAAATATTTGTTGACAGTTCTAAGGTATATACATCAAAATCCATTAAAAGCAGGGCTGGTAAAGGATATAAGAGAATATAAATGGAGCAGCTACATTGAATATTTATATAGAGACAGTATTGTAAACAGCGATTTTATATTAAGTTTATTTGACAAGGATATAAATAAAGCTGTAGTAATGTTTAAAGAATTTCATGATGAAGTAAATAGTTCTAAGATTTTGGATATAGAAGATAAGAAGATAATAAAAGACAGCGAAGCAATTGAAATTATTAAAAAAAATTGTAATGTTGTTCATTGCGCTGATATTCAAAATTTCAACAGAGAGCAAAGAGATACATACTTGAAGACATTAAAGAATCGGGGGTTATCAACACGGCAAATAGCCAGGATTACAGGAATAAGCCGTGGCATAGTTTTGAAAGCCTAAATAAAGAACTCATTTATGGCGGTCATCAGCCAGCTACCAATGGTTTGTACAAATGGATTCGGCAAAATTTAAGTAAAATATGTAAAATTATACAAATATGTAAGGTTATTATAGAAGAAATAGACGGGATTGTTGTCATAAACTAAAAAGGTAAGCCATGCTTACCTAAAATCTTAATAATATAATAAGAGTATTATTTTAATAATTCTATTACGTATGAATAAATTTCTGATGAAATGCTGATACACTCATTAACTTCATAGTCACCTATCTCAATAGGGTCATCAGCCGGATATCTTGTCTCAATGTAATATTGATTTAAAAAACCACAATCTTTTATATACTGCCTGAATGTCGGTTCAATGGATGCGCACAATTTACATAAATAAATTAAACTATGGGTACAATAATACCTTTACCCTTGGAAATTAGATATGCCTTCAATGTCTTCTCAACACATTGCTGGCAATGGAATGCGACTAAATCATTTCCGCATTCATGGTTAAGTAGTATATTAGCAGCATTAAAGTCTCTCTTTGCAGTGTCAATCCAATCTGTATATCTTAGTGTATCAACTATATAAAACCACTCCTGATTTGTTTATTTTATATGCAAAAGACGATAAATCATTAACATTTCTTTCCCATTCTTCATTTGTATAAACTATTATATCGAATGGAATTTCACTGTCTATTTCTGTATAAATGGCGGCTATTGTATTTCTCTTGCTTGAGGTGTCCTTAATAATACATAAATCAATATCGCTATTGGACCTATATGTCCCATTTGCAACGGAACCAAATAATATGATTTTGGCAGGATCAAATTTAATTATAATTTCTTCGGCAATCTTATTTACATAATGATCTACATTAACAATCATAATATTTCTTGCTCCCTGCATGTTTTTTGAAAAATAAATATACTTCTACTATTATTATACCCAATTATTAGAAAAAATCTACTGTTTTTTATAATAAGCTTGGTAGTAGCGATGGTGCCTGTGAAAGCTCCGAAAAAATCCAATAAAGGGTTATTCATTAAATAAGTAATTATTAAATAAGTAGTTGCTGTATCTTTCATAGTTCAGTACCTCATATCAACATTAATTTTCAGTATACAATTTTTCAGGGTACATTTATTATATCATAAAGTATTTCGTAAACAAATAATTAAAAGAGGCACAAAATTGCAGCAAAATTGCAATGTCAGGCACCATTAATAGAAAATATGGCAGCTATTGCTATATACCGGAAAAATAATCAATTCCCCTAATTTGAAAGAATAATTAACAAAAATATAATTAAAACATAAAATAAAAATGGTTTGTACATGGCTTTGACAAAAATTCAAAAAAGATACTTTAGTTCTTTTGACGGTTCCACTTTCCATAAAGCAATGTGAAGTTTCTTATGTTAAAAAATAAAATTATGTGCAGCAGCGAGAATATATAGAGAACATCTTTATGCAAAAAAGTTTTACGTAGTATGCGACATTTTCTGCTTTATCTTTTAAAAATATTGAAAAATTTATTTTAGGTTAAGGTTTTTCATTGAAATATACAGGTTTTTGCTAAATAATCCACGTCAAAAAATTTTCGATTATTATACGCTTTTAAAGTATTAATATTCACTTATTATATATGTATCAGCAGAAGACATCCAGTGCCAGGAGTTAAGGAGTTATTGCTATGATTTTGGCAGGGCAAAAGGGCTGAAGAAACATAATCAAATATATAAAAGTAACAAATAAATTTAAAATGGGCTCAGCACTCTTTTTTAATGTATTTATGACAAAAAATCGCATTTATTGACATATTAATCTAATTATGGTATCATTAATCAATATTTTGTATGAATAATAAGGGAGTGAGATTATGGAGAGAAGAGCTTTATTAGAAAAGTTGGGTCTTGTTGAAAAAATAGAAAATAAAGTCGGTGAAGTCAGTGAGGTAAGCGAAACTGAGAAGACTGTCGAAGATAATACTATTCAAGATCCTGATAATACAGAAAAACTCGAAGATGTTCATTTTTCAAAAGAAGCAGAAATTAAGGAAAAGCCTGAAGAAAAAATAGAAGTAAAAGAATCGGATGATCCGGTTTCGGTTGTAAGAAGGAAGAATCTTTTGAAAATAAATGATATATACAGAAAATATGATATTAGTTCGGATGGAATAAATTCATTATCAATTATTGAAAGCTTCCAAAAAGCATTGCCTGATTACCTTCCCAGGGATGTGAAGAGACAATCTATACTTAATATAATTGCTTCGTCCAATGTAATGGTTGAAAATCTGCTTAAGGATGGAAATGAAAAGTTAAAATGCCTGAATGATTTTTCTGAATCCTTTACAAGTGAATCAGATAGTGTTATTTTTGATTTTCAAGAAAAAATAAAAAAATTAAAAGAAAAAATTGACGCCTTTGAGGAAGCTATTGCTGATATGAAAAAACTGCAGAATGAACAGAATTATGCTATAAAATATGAAACAGAAAAGATAAATAACATACTGCAGTTTATAAATCCTGAACAATAAAATAAAGGTGACAAAATGCATGGTTACAGGCTTACTAAAAAGGGAAAGATTTTTTTGACTATGCTTATTATATTATTATTGGCATGTACATTAAGCTTGAGAAAAATAGCAATAGCAAGCGATAAACCCTTATATGCAACGTATAATGCTGCTTATTTCAGCGATTCATATTTTAACCAGGAGCCTTATAAACCGGACGTATACCAATTGGCTGTAGATTTCAATGCAGAAATTAGTAAATCTAATAATGTTGATTCAGAGGATACAGAAGACATTTTAAGCATAAGAGTTGAGGATATCAAGACTTATAACAAAGGCAAAGTTGTATTTCTGACATTTGATGACGGACCTTCGGAAAAGGTTACCCCTGCAATACTTGATGTGCTGGGTGAATACAAAATTAAAGCAACTTTTTTTGTTCTGGGCTGTATGTGTACAAAAAATCCTGATGTTCTCAGGGACATATATAGCAGAGGGCATTCTATCGGAAATCATTCCTATACTCATAATTTTAAGGAACTATATAAAAATGAAGAAAATTTCCTTAGTGAATTGAAAGCTACCGAAAATGTTATAAAGCAAATCCTTGGGGATGAATATAGTACAAGATTGTTCAGATTTCCTGGAGGTTCATTTGAAAGCTATAAGAGGTGTTATATGGATGTTTTGAATGAAGAAGGATATGTAAGTGTGGACTGGAATGCGGTTACAGGAGATGCGGAGGTTGTATCTCCGACTTTTGAAAAAATTCTTGAAAGAATGAAAGCAACCGTAAAGGACAAAAGCAATGTCATACTTCTTATGCACGATTCGGCTACAAAACAGGTAACTGCTGAAGCACTTCCATATATAATAGAGTTTCTGAAATCGGAAGGATTTGAATTTGCAATTATAAAATAAAGGTAATGTCGAAAAACCAGACATAAAAAAAGGGCTCAACACCCTTTTTCCATTACTCAAAAACAATTACCGCGTCTTTATTTTTGATTCTCAGTAAAGCAGTTTCAATAATTCGGAAATAATGATTCAAATCTTTTGTCTCAAGATATGATGCAGCCATATCCTGACCAATTACCAAATCCATGTATTGAGGTTCGGAGCATACTAAAACTGCCTTATTATTTCCTAAAACAGGCGTATGGAACAGATTTCCGTTTACCAGCTTACTAAGTCTTTCAAATTCGGTTATTCCTGTTCCCGGTTGAATACGCTGGAGTTGAATTAATAGATTTGGACTCACTATAAGGGCTTTTCTGCCTACCAGGTCATTTTCTATGAATTTTGACAAACCTGATGTTATATCTTTGACAGGATTTTCTCCTTCATTCCAATCGCTTTTTTTAATTTTAACGGTATTTTCTGCTGTTAATAGTCCTTCGTATCCTAGATTTTTGTTTCCTAAGAATATAAACTCATCTTCTTTTTTAGCCATTGAGGCACCGGCCTGAAGTGCTGATGATAAATCAGCCGGTGTGCCTGTTTGTTCACTGGTTTCTAAATCTCTCCAAAGTAAATTAAAATCATTATAGATTAAAGGTATTTCTTCATATCTTCTGCCTTTTACCTTGACAGGAGTGCCTTCTGTTTCTTCTAATTCCTTGACATAGTCTATATTAATACTTTGAACTCCTGCTCCTAAAGGGCCATATATATTTAAAAATCTGCGTCCTGTAAGTACTTTTTTGGCCATAGAAATAACAGCCTCGTCTATTTTGTCCCATAATTCAGGGCTTATTGGTGATCCTTCTCTGTATAAATAATCCATATGTAACCTCCTATTTTTCATTTATTAAACTGCCGACGGTGCTTGCCGGCTTATTGTCATTTTGTGCAGGGGTAATATTTAATTCTTCCAGCATTTCCTTAACTTCTTGTTCGCCTTCTTCAAAAAATTCTGCTTCTTTCGGGTCAAGATATCTTAATAAGGTCATCAGCTCTCCGATATGCGCCTTTTCTTCATCTCTTATATCTGAAATAACTTTTTTTGCCACAGGATCATCTGTTGCCTGTACATGAGCATCATATATATAGATAGCTTCAAGTTCTCCTGAAATATTTAATCTCACAGCCTGTATTAATTCTTCCTTTGTCATTTTTCTTGGTACATTAGCTGAAAATGGATTTCCAAATGCCATATTTAATTCCTCCCTAATAGTTATATAGTATGTTTATATTATACCATTTATTTACTTATTAAAACAATTATATTTCAAATATTTTGTGACGAATGATTTTGTGTACTTTATTATTTGTGTACGAAACCTTGAGCGGGTATTTTTCTTATTTTTCGCCTTAATTCTGTAACTATGAATAAATAACTTGTGTACAGATATATTATAATGTTAATAAAATATTAATAGTTTGTTCGATTTTAAAATTGTGTAAAGGATGGTATAATTTAAAAGAATATTAAAATATTGGAGGAAGTAATGAAAAAATTATCTTTACTTTTAGTTTTAGCATTGATGCTGTTCAGCTTTGCGGGATGCTCAAAAGCAGAGGAGCCTGCTGCTGCCGAAGAAACTAAAACATTAACCGGTACAGCTGAAGGATTTGGCGGAGATGTTACTGTTACAGTAACAGTAACAGGTGACGACATAACAGCTGTTGAAGCAGTTGGCGACAGCGAAACACAGGGCGTAGGTTCAAATGCTATTGAACAATTGCCGGCATTGATAGTGGAAGCTGATTCTACAGATGTTGATGGTGTTTCAGGTGCTACTGTAACAAGTGATGCTATAAAAGAAGCTGTTAATAACGCTTTAGCAGGAAAATAATATAATATACATAAAAAAATAAATCTCCCCTTAGAGATTTATTTTTTTGGTTAGTAAGTTTACTTATTTTTACACAGCTTCGTTTGATTTATACAGTCTATATATTCCAACCATTTCTTTTAATGAATTAGCCTGTCCGGAAAGCTCTTCACTTGATGCGGCAATTTCTTCCGCAGTTGCAGAGTTTGCCTGTACAACGCCGGAAATTTGCTCTACTCCTATATTGACCTGATACAAGCTGTCGCTTTGTCTGAGGGAAGCATCAGCTATTTCGTTAATCAGGGAATTGGTTTTATTTGTTATATCAACAGCGCTTTTCAATGAAGATTCTGTATCTCTTGCAATCTGGTAGCCTTTTTCGACTGCCGACACGGCGCTTTCAATCAATAAGGTTGTTCCTTTTGCAGCTTCAGCGCTTTTTGATGCCAGGTTCCGAACTTCATCAGCTACAACTGAAAATCCCTTGCCTGCCAATCCGGCTCTTGCAGCTTCAACGGCGGCATTTAATGCTAATATATTAGTTTGGAATGCAATATCATCTATGGTCTTAATTATCTTTTCTATTTCCTTTGATGCATGGCTTATTTCTTCCATTGCTTTCATCATATCATTCATATACTGACTGCTTTTTAAAACTTCTTTCCCTGTCTCATCGGATAGCTTGCTGGCATCAGCTGCACTTAATGCCTCGGTTTTTACTTGCTCGGAGATATCTGAAATAGTGGCTGCCATTTCTTCTGTAGAGCTTGCTTGTTCGGTCGCTCCTTGGGCAAGAACCTGCGCAGCTGATGAGACATGTTCCGCTCCGGCATCAATGCCTTCTGAAGCTTGATTTATTTCAATTAGTATGTTTCGAAGCTCTGAAAATAGGGTATCGACAATATTTGCTATTGTTAAGTATATACCGCTTTGTTTTGAAGAATTTGAGGTATATGTCAAATCATGATTAATGATTGCATTTTTATAGCCGTTAATGTTTTCTGAAAGCAGATTGAAGGATTTTACCGCACCTTCCATCGAGCGTGCCAGAGAGCCTATCTCATCACTTTTTGTTATTTGATTAAGGCTGTTTATAGTATCTTCGTTTATTTCACCGGTTTCAATTGACCTGGCAGCTTCAACTACACTGTCTAATGGATTTTTTACTCTTTTTTTGAAATATCTCTGTAAAATAAATATGCTTAAAGCTATAGACATGATGCAAATAATGCTGATAAGTATAATTTCATGAAATATCTGTTTTTCAACAACGGAATAATCACTTCCTGCCAATAGTACTCCTACTACTCTTCCGTCAAAAGAAAGTATAGGCTTGTATACAGTTATGAATGTTGTACCAAAAACATCAGCTTTCCCTGCATATTCCTGCTTGTTTGTCAATACAGTCTCGGCAATATCAGCATCAAGTTTTGTTCCTGTTAACCGTTCACCATCCTGAATAACAGTTGTATTGATTCTTACATCATCTTCGAAAATGGTTATGTCGCTGTTAATAAAAGATTTGATGTTATCAACAAATGCTGTATTTTCAATATTGTAATCTGCTAATACAAAGCCTGTAACCCTGCTGTTGTCATAAATAGGTGATATGGCAACTGCCGAAAAATATTCAGAGGAGACTCTTCCTATATCAGAGCCGTATTTACCGTTTATGGCAGCTTTGATTAATGGGTTGTCTGATAAGTCTTGTCCTTGTTTTGCTGCCGGGTTTGTGCTTGCTATAATTTTTCCGTCAGCATCTGTAACAGTAAAGTTTCTTACGTCTTCTGCACCGCTTTTTAAATCGTTCAAATAAGACTGGATATTATTTTTATTTTTGTTTTTGGAAGAATCGATAATAATCTGGTTTGTTGATATTTCGCTGGCGTATTCTTCAACAATGCCTTTTATTGACTGGATTTCTTTTTCAACATATTTTATTGAGGTAGAAGCCTTATCTCCTGAAACTTCAATTATCATTTTGTTAAAATTGATAATTGTGTATGATAAGGTAATTGCTATTGTAATGACTAAAGTAACTATGCTTATCATTAATATTTCTTTAGTGATGCTGTTTTTTGAACCTGTTTTGTCTTTTCTAAACTTAAAATGCCTGGTTAATTTCAATTTGTGTCCTCCTGTTGGTGTTAAAAGTATCGTCATTCATTATGAATTATTTATACCATCAAAAATGGATTTGAAACATTTTGTTATTTAAAATCCTCATCGCTGATAATTTCAATGCCATGTTCACGAAGCAGCCTTGCAGTAATGCCTTCTCCTGAAATTAATGTCTCGGTAAAGGTACCGTCATATATGTAATTGCCGCCGCAGGAAGGGCTTTTTTCTTTTAAAATGGCTTTTTTAATACCGTATTTCTGCGCTGTTTCTAATGTCTTATAAGCTCCTCTGACAAAGTAATCTGTCATATCCTCTGATGATGTATTTACTACTTTATTATCCTGAATTTCACAGGGCAGTCTTGGTACGCTTAAGCCTCCATCTACTTCAGGGCATATCATTATTGCCTTTTTTTCATCTACCAGTTTTTTAATTTTTTCTGATACAATTAATTTACCGTCATATCTGGTTTTTTCTCCGCAAAGGCATGCGCTGACTATGTATTCGTATTTATGATCAGGGTTGTTTGATTTGTTATTCATTTGGTATTCTCCTGTTAAAATCGATTTTAATAATTTTATATTATATGATAGCATATTATAAATTAAATAAAAAGCATTAATAATAAAGGTAAAATACTGCACTTCTCTATTATTTAATATAAAAAATAACTGGCATAATTAACAATGAATTAAAAAATAATCAGGAGAGCATAATGCTCTCCCATACAAAGACTATTCTGTTATACCTTCGTTTTCACTTTCACTTTTGTTTTCATTTTCAATTTTGTTCAATACATATTTGTCGATTGCTTTATCAAGCTGTGTTTTAGCATAGGCTTCTATGCCGTCAAAGGTGCTTTGCACAATTTTTTCTATGAACTTCTTGGTTACAACTATTCTCATCGGCTTAGGCAGCAGTTTATATAGAGTATCTACAACCCATTCAAATTTCTGCCCTCCTGCATGACTGACATCCTTATACATTTCTTCAGCTTCTGTAATATACTTGATAGAACTGTTTCTGAGCTTTTCATTAGCACTGAAATATGCTGAAAGAGCACCAAATATAATTGTAAGTACCGGAACGATTATTTGCATTAAAGCTTCTAAATTCACCATCATCACATCCAAATTAAATTTTATTAAATAGTATATTCCAGAGGATGTATATGGTGAGTAATGATTTTAATATAAAAAATGAACGCCAGGGCGTTCTATATATATTTTAGTTGATTATCTTTTCGCATGTTGATTTTAATACTCCCGTTAACCCGGAATCTTCATAGTCATATCCCATATCAACAATAGTAACATTCATATATTTGCTGTCATAAAGAAGGTCTATATCTTCTCCGACAGTACCATCTGGGTTAACTATTCTTATAAGAGGTCTCATAATATTTTCGGTATAATTCTTCACTACAACCGCAAGCCTATTATCACTTAACTTAACAAATGTTCCTATAGGATATGCAACAATAATTTTAATGAAATGGTTTAAGATTTCATAATCAAAGTGTGTATCGGCACATGCCATGATATATTCAATAACTTCATTTGGGAAGGCTGATTTCCTGTAAGGTCTGTCAGATGTCAGAGCATCATATACATCGCATATAGCCAGTATTTTAGCGTAATAATTTATGTTTTTCGCCTTTCTCCCATAAGGATAACCTGTTCCGTCCAGTTTTTCATGATGGCTTTCTATGGCTATCAGCACGTTTCCGGGAACAAGGTTTCGTAGTTGTTTTACAGCGTTTGTCGGGTGAGACTTGATTAATTCATACTCATCTTTGTCCAGCTTACCGGGTTTATTAAGTATTTCAACGGGTATTGCCATTTTACCTATATCATGGAACAGTCCTGCCAAACCAAGTTCACGAAGGTCTGATTCGCCTAATCCTAACGAAATGCCGGTTGATATGCTTAACATTGCAACATTTAAGCAATGCTGAAAGGTATAGTTATCAAAATTTTTAAAATCAATTACATTGTATGTCAAATCATCTTTATATAACAGCTCATTAATTAATTTGTCAACTATAAATGACATTTGTCTTACGGCTGATGTATTTACTTTACCTGAGCTCATTTTGAAGTCATAATAAACGTCTTTAATTTGGTTCAAAGATTGTGCTTTTAGCTTGTCATCTATATATGAATCTACATTAATATCAGAAAAGGCGCTATTTTCAATATATGCACCTTCGATATTGTGATAAATAATTCCTCTGATGTAGGTGTTGTTTAAAACTTGTCCTTTAGTCAAGAGCAAGGTATTAAAATTGTTGTTATTATAGAGTACAATATCTTTTGCTAAAATCATGCCAGGCTTAAGATGTTTGTTAGTTATAAATAACATGAAATTCTCCATTTAGTAAAATTTATCAATTACAAATTAGTATATCACATGCATTAAAATAATTCTATAGTTTTTTTATAATTTGTAAAACGATGTCATTATTTATTTTCAAAGTTTTTTTAAATTAAATAAATGTTGGATTATTTATGTATGAAAACAATAATTTTAATTTTTATAAATTATTAAATATTCATTTATTGAATTGAATAAGTGAAATTTTTTTAAAAAGATTAAAAATATAATATATTTTTATAACAGTATTTAAATTAAATTTAATAATTTAATTTAAATAGAAGATATGTTCTGCACTTTATCAAGTTATCCACACCTGTGGATAGAATTGTTAACAACTTTTGAATTTGAAAAAATTAAGGAAAGTTTTTGTCAAGATTTTTTTTGTAAAATAATTGAAAAATTTTATGTTGAAATATCAATATATAATATATATGAGTTTTACACAGCTTATCCACTGCTGTGGACAATCTGTTATATTGAATACTCAGTATAATTATAGAACAAAATAAAGTTACATATATTACATTATTCGACACGTATACAATTTGCCATATTATATAATATATATGTTCCGGAAAAAAGTTAAAGCATATATTAAAAAACAGTGCATGAATGAGCGGATAACAAAAGAAGCGTGCACAAGGGTATAGGAGTATTCGGGGGGATATCTGAACGTTAAGTATGTTTATTAATTTGTCGGCAAATCAAAAAGACGCAATTGCGTCTTTTTGTACTTCAAATATAAAACATAATTTCAAATAGATACTTACTAATAATTAAGTTTTATTTGATTTGTATATACTATAGTTCCGGTTCTATTAAACCGTAATTTTCATCATTTCTTTTATATACCACGTTGACTTCTTCTGTATCGGCATTAAGGAAAACAAAGAAATTATGCCTTAACAGGTCCATTTGCAATATTGCTTCTTCTATATTCATAGGTTTAATTGCAAACCTTTTGGTTTTTACTACCTTGAATTCTTTTTCATCTTCCAGATCGAGAGGTTCTATATTCTCGAATTTTATGGACTCATTTGAATGCTTTTTATTTTGCAGCTTTGTTTTAAATTTTCTGATTTGTTGTTCCAATGATTCAACCGCTTCGTCTATAGCATTGTACATATCGTCACACAACTCTTCAACACGTATTATTCTGCCATTGAAAGGAATTGTTACCTCTACCTTGTGCAATTTCTTTTCGATGCTTAGAACTACTTTAGCTTCTATATCCTGCTGAAAAAACTTATCGAGCCTCCTAATTTTTTTTATTGCAGCCTCCTTTAATGCCTCGGTTAGTTGAATGTTTTTAGCATAAATAGATATTTTCATGCAGTCAGCCCCTTTCAAGTTATTTATTCAATTGTTTATTATATATTAGAATATTACCCAATTATGAAACAAATAAACAACTAAAGTTAAATATTTTATATATATTTTACAAAGTATAAAGGAACATGACAAATTCTGTTTGTACAATTAATTAAATAAAAAAAGATGCTTTCGCATCTTTTACTCGGTAGTGTATACAGGTTGTTTTCTTCTGTGAGTCATTTTTTTAATGTTTGATGCATATTCAAAGGTTGCTATGTACTTGTCTACATAGCTTACTATCCATGCTTCTTTTGATTTTGGCAAACCAAAAGGAAACATATGTGCCTTTATTATATTTTCTTCTTTATCATTTAAATCAAAATATTTGCTGGCATTGTCATAAGCTATAATCGGGTGTGCAATTGCATGCTTTATTGAGTCGGTTATAATTCTCAAGCTCATACACTTTTTAAATTTATATAAGAAAAAATCGTGCAGCAATGCTCCTCTGATTGTGGACTCCCAGTCAAGATTATGTTTATATGCTATTTTGTATGCATAAAATGCAACCTTAACGGAATGGTCAAAAACACTTTCATCATGATGCTTGATTTTTCTCATTTGCTGATACTCTTCGTGCTCTATAATTGGTTGTGCAACTTCCATAAACCTATAATCAAAATATATCATCCTACCATCCTTGTAATTTATTTTCAAGGCAGTTCCCTTTATATAATAATACTTCTTCATAATATTACTTCACACACAAAAATGCAAGTAAAAATAATATTAATTTTCTGTATTGTTTAGCTTAAATTACCAAAAAATAAAAAAGCCGCTGAACAGCGGCTCGTGTTTTCTTCTTATTATTTAATCTCTGTATTGTGTTCCTATATATGCTGCTGGATTTACTACTGACCCGTATTTTCTTACTTCAAAGTGCAGGTGAGGTCCTGTAGAAACTCCTGTAGTTCCAACTGCAGCAATAATTTTTCCCTGATATACTTTTTCCCCTACCGAGACATATAATTCGCTGCAATGTGCATATCTTGTTGTAAATCCTCCGCCATGATCGATATCAATCATGTATCCATAGCTTCCTGACCAACCGGCATATGTTACTGTGCCGCCGTCCGCCGCTTTTATTGAGGAGCCTGATGCTTTTGCCATATCCTGACCTAAGTGGAAGCCTCCGCTTCTTGACCCAAATCGTGAAGATACATATGACCCAGGCAATGGATTTATAAAATATCCTGTACCTTTTTTTGGAGGCGGATCTTGTGTACCGGTTGTTATAATTTCATCTATCGGGTCTGATATAACTTGTTCCGATAATACCTCTTTAGCTATTTGAATGCCATTTTGTTCCGTTACATATGCTTCTATTTCAGATACGCCATATTGACCTTTTTTTGAAATGACTTGTTCATCATTGTACATATATGATACATATGTGTATTCTGTCTCATATGGAGTTTTTTCTTCTTGTACTACTTTTCTCTTTACTTGTACATTTAAAAATGGTGTAGGAACAACTAAATTTAATTCGTCCCCAATTTGTATATGTTCAGGGTCTGACTGCGGATTGGCAGTAATTAAATCATCTAATGACATATTGAAATATTCTGCTATCGTCCAGTATGTGTCCCCTTTTTCTACGGTATATATTCTTTCTTCATCTGTTCCTTTGATTATGTAATTAACCAACTCATCTTTATCCTGAATTTCCTTGTTGGATGCTTTTATTTGTTTTACTTCAACATCTTCTGCAGTATTTACTTCTATTATTGAAGCTTGATCATAGTTTTCTGTAAAATAATTTTTAACTTCTTCAATAACGTTGTTTGCCTCATATTCAGAGTTTACGATACCTATTTGTTCTCCGTTAATGTTGATTGCATATGCTAATATTGAATAATTTACATTTGCTTCCAGTATATTATAAACTTCATCTTCTGTCGCAATCTCATTATCTTTTGCTTTAGACTGAACTGTTTCGTATTTGTTTTCTATTGCTATCTCGTGATTGTACTTGCTTTCCAGGTTTTTATCCAATTTATCAAGCACTGTATTTAGGATTTCAGGATCTCTGACTTTACAAAGTTCCTTTCCTTCCTCGGTAATTGAGAAGCTGTCTGTTGAAAATACGTTGTTTTCATGAGTTTTAAAATAATTGGAAGCGAAGCTGCCGCTTAAGATTAATGCGGTTACACACCCCAAGGCAATTGCGCCTTTTACTCTATTTGTAAACTTAATTTTAAATTTAATCTTTTGTGTAAAGTCTATTTTATTTATAGATTTAATTTTGCTTTTAAGGTCTATTTTATTTATAAATTTAACCTTGTCTTTAAAATCTATTTTACTTATAAATTTGATTTTATCTTTAAAGTTAATTTTGTTTATAAAATTGATTTTACTTTTAAAGTCTATTTTATTGATGAGGTTTATTTTTAATAAGTTTAAATTGTTGAAGACTTGTCTTTCTTTTTTTTCGGGGAGTTGTTTAAAAATCGGTTCTGGCTTTTTTTTGGTTAAATTTGATTTTTTAGATCGTGAATTTGGCTTTTTCATAGTTTACTTCCTAGTAATTTGTCGTAGTAATTATATCACTAAAAAAATACTTTTTCTTTTAAAATAAAAAATGATATAATTAAATCGTAAATGTTACTGTTTTTAAATTAATCATCTTATATTATTATACTAGCAAATATGATAACATGTCAAACAAATTATGTAGGAAATGTTTTCACAAAAATATAATAATATTATTACAATTATATTACAAAATTTATTATTACAACATATTTTTACCAAACAGGAGAAATTTATGTATTTTATATTACAGGAAATGCAAATAGATTTAGGGGATACCCTGGTTGAGAATATATTTATTAATGATTATATGCCTGTGGCAGAGGGAACCTATGTTAAGGTTTATTTGATGGGATATAAGTGTGCAAAGGATAAGCAGTCTAATTTCAACAATGAAACAATTGCCATAAATTTAAAGCTACCATTATCAGACGTTCTAAATGCTTGGGATTACTGGGAGAAGGAAGGCATAATAATAAAGCATGAAACAGATGATGTATATAATTATATCGTCGAATTCGTAAATTTAAAGCAGCTATATGTAGATAATGTTTATAAATATATTGCTAATCAAAACAAGGAAAAATCCAATTATGTAAATAATGAAGAGCTGATTTCTTCCAATAAAAATACAGAAAATAAAAAGATGATGGAAGAAATAGAGGATATGTTCGGAAGACCATTAAAAATCAGCGAAAAACAAAAAATTGTATCATGGCTGAACAATTACAAGACTAAGCCGGAAATAATGACTCAAGCATTCAGCTACTCAATAAACAATAAGAAAGTTAAAAGATTCAGCTATATTGAATCTGTTGTGTCAGCATGGCACGACGAGGGAGTAAATGATATTGATTCCATGGTTGAATATCTGGAAAAAAGAAACGACAGATTTTCAATATATTCAAGGATAAGCAAAGCATTAGGCTTTAACAGAACCTTGACGGAAGCTGAAATGAAGACTATTGACAAATGGATTGACGAATGGGATTTTTCTATGGAAATGATTTTGAAATGCCTTGACAATTCAGTCAAAATAAATAATCCCAACATAAATTATTTTGATAAAATATTGAGTGAGTGGCATAAAAATGGGTTTAAGACAGTTGATGATTTAAAAAATGATGTCAAGACAGAATCAAAATCAAAAACTCCTTTAAAAGAAGCCCATAAAGCAAAAAATAAATTCCATAATTTCGACCAAAAAATAAAAGATTATTCAGAAGAGGAATTAGAGCAGATAGTAAGAAAAAGATTCGAGAAAAAACTTGATAAATTAGGTTTGAACATGCCTGATGAAGGAGAGAAGAATGAATAATCAAATACTGGAAAATATTATGACTGATTATAATAAAAAACGGCTTAAGGCCGCACATGCTGCGGATGTAAGAAAGGATAAGCTGTATAAGGCTTATCCTGAGCTTGAAGAAGTTGAAAAGCAGGTAAGTCTTTTAAGCATAAAATTATCCAAGTTGTATTTGTTAAATGTTGAAAATTTAAACGAACAGGTCATAAAGCTTAAGAGTGAAATAGACCAATTAAAGATGAAAAGAAGTGAAATTTATACAGAAAATAATATCCCGGAAAATTATATGGCAATTCAGTATGAATGCAATAAATGCAATGATACAGGCTATCTTGATGATGGAAAGAAGTGCAGCTGTTTAAACAAGCAGCTTATCAATAATTTGTACAATATGTCAAATATGGTTCACATGCTGGCTAAAGAAAATTTTGATACATTTGATATTAATGTTTTCAGCAGTGAAGCTTATAAGAATGAGAAGCTTACACCAAAGCAAAATATGTATAAAATATTGGAGGCAACCGAGGATTTTTGCAACAATTTCAGCAAAACAAATATGAATCTTCTTTTTTACGGCGGTACCGGTTTAGGCAAAACATTCATGTGCAATTGCATTGCAAAATCTCTTATTGAAAGAGAAATATCAGTATTGTATCAAACAGCCTTTTCACTTTTTGAAATAGTTGAAAATCATAAATTCAATAAACAAACAGAAACAGAGGAAAACAGAATCAATTATAGTATGATATTTGACTGCGATTTACTTATAATTGATGACCTGGGAACAGAATTTAATAACTCTTTTACTAATTCTGAACTGTTTAATATAATTAATGAGAGACTTATAACAGAAAAGAAAACTATTATATCCACTAACCTATCTCTTGAACAGCTTGCAGAAACCTATTCTGATCGGATTATGTCAAGAGTATTCAATAATTTTGCGCCGCTTAAATTTTACGGCAAGGATTTAAGATGGGAAAGTAAGTGAAAATGAAAGGAAATTTATGAAATATAATTTAATATTCGGACACAAAATACCAGATACTGACAGTGTATGTGCAGCAATTACGCTGTCACATCTCAAAAACGAAATCAATGAAATTTCAAGACCTTATATTCTGGGAAGTATAAATAAAGAAACGGAGTTTGTACTTAAGTATTTTAATGTTGAGGTTCCCCAGCTTCTTGATAATGTAAAAATTCAAATCAAGGACCTGGATTTTGACAGGGTGAAGCCATTTAAGAAAAATCAGTCTGTCCATTTTGCGTATTTCAATATGAATGAAAACAAGCTGAGAACTCTTCCGATTGTAGATGAACGGGGATACCTGGCGGGGATTATCACCATGAAGGATATTGCAATGAGCCTGATTAACACTGACCAGCAGCATCTTTCAACATCATATGACAACATAATTGAGACATTGCTGGGTAAGGGCATGTTAAAATTTGACGATATAATTGAGGGTGATATAATTGTTGCGTCCTTTGAGGAAGAAACTCTCAGAAAATCAACCATAATCAACAAGAACTCAATAGTGATAGTCGGAGACAGATACGATGTTATCAAGTATGCAATTGAAATTGGTGTTAAGCTGATAATCATAACCGGTGACCTGGAGATTTCATCTGATTTAATTGAACTGGCCGAAGGAAATAAAGTAAATATTATAAGCACCGCATATCAAACCTATTACACAGCCAAGAATATCTCTCTGTCCAAATATGTTGAGGATATAATGAAAGACAAGGATATCGTGATGTTTTCAGAAGATGATTATTTGAATGATTGTAAGGAGGATATAGAACAGTCCAAGCACTCAAAATTTCCTATTATTTCAAAGGACAATAAATACCTTGGTTTATTAAGCCGAAATCATATGATCAACCCTCAGAGAAAAAAGGTGATTTTAGTTGATCACAATGAAATGAATCAAAGTGCTGACGGATTGGATGAAGCAGAAATATTGGAGGTTATTGACCACCATAAAATCGGAGATATAAAAACATCCATTCCGATAATATTCAGAAACATACCGGTAGGAAGCTCCAATACGATTATTTACCATATGTACAAGGAAAATAATGTTGAGATAAAGAGAGAAATTGCCGGACTTATGCTGTCCGGTATAATATCCGATACACTGCTTTTTAAATCTCCGACCACAACGGAAATGGACAGGATTGCAGCGGAAAAGCTATTAAAAATAGTGAATCTGGATTTGCATGATTATGCAATGGAAATGTTCAGGGCAGGAACATCCCTTGAAGGCTATACCATAGAAGAAATATTGTACCAGGACTTCAAGAAGTTCAATCTGGTTTATAAAAATGTAGGGATATCTCAGGTATTTACATTGGATATCAACCAGATTATGAGCAGAAAGAATGAATTTATAAAGTTAATTGATGACATGACGTCTGACAAGGATTATTTTTTGATAATAATGGCTGTTACTGATATAGTAAACGAAGGCTCCTATATTTTCTACACTTCAGGCAAGGAAAGATTGGTTAAGGGAATTTTTGAAGAAGAAAATATATTTCAGGGTATTTATGCTGACAAATGCGTTTCCAGGAAAAAGCAAATTGTACCAAGGGTTATAAATGCGTTGAAATTAATACGGCAATAAATAATTAATTAGAGTAATTAGGGGATGTTTTTTTATCCCCTAAGTTTGTGCCTTTATTTTGGCTAGTAGATTTTCTTAATTTGGTAACCTCCGGCATTCAGAGCGCTGATTATCTGTTGAATGTGCTTTGTTCCGTTGGTTTCTACTGTTACCTCAAGCTGCACATTCATATAACGATCCATGGCTTTAAATTGATTGTGGTCCAGCTTAACGACATTTGCTCTTTCATGAGCCAGAATCTGTGAAACATTAGAAAGTTGACCGGGAGTGTCAGGCAAATCCAATGAAAAACAGAATATCCTTCCTCTGGAGACCAGCCCGCTGTTAATCAAAGAGGATACAGTCATAACATCTATGTTTCCTCCGCTTAACACACAAGCTACGTTTTTGTTTTTTATGTTTAATTTTTTTAGTGCCGCCAGCGGAAGTATGCCGGAGGTTTCTGCAATAAGCTTATGTTTTTCAACCAGCATCAGCAGAGCTTCGGTCATGTCTTCTTCAGATACCTCAATTATTCCGTCTACATAATTATTTGCGAATGAGTATGTTAATTCACCCGGTTTTTTTACAGCAACACCTTCTGCGGTTGTTTTGCAGCAGTTTAACTCGGTTATTTGGCCTTTATCCAGGGATGTCTTCATTGTAAGCGCGCCGCAGGGCTCTACGCCTGTTACTCTAATGGATGGCTTCAGGATTTTAGCAATAATTGCAATACCGCTGATAAGTCCGCCGCCTCCGACGGGAACCAAGATTTCATCTACATTGTCCAGCTCTTCGATTATTTCAAGACCTACTGTACCCTGTCCGCATATAACATCATAATCATCAAAAGCGTGGATAAATGTGTATCCCTTTTCTTCAGATAATCTTTTAGCTTCCTTGAAGGATTCATCATACACATTTCCATGTATAACCACTTCAGAGCCGTAGGATTTTGTGCCTTCTATTTTTATCAGCGGTGTGACAGACGGCATTACTATTATCGATTTGATTTTGTGTTTTTGAGCAGAAAATGCTACTCCTTGTGCGTGGTTTCCGGCTGATGATGCTATTATGCCCTTTTTCTTTTCCTCATCAGTCAAGGCAGCAACCTTGTTGTAGGCTCCTCTTATTTTAAATGACCCCGTTACCTGTAGATTCTCCGGTTTGATATACACGTTATTTCCATATTCCCTGCTGAAAAAATCACTGTATATAAGACCGGTGTTCCTGATTATACCCTTAAGTCTTTGTGCCGCTTTCCGAATATTTTCTTCATGATTTAAGTGTTCGCATATCACATCCGTATGTTTCATTTTGTCCTCCTTATAAATATTATATTTTATGCAAAAAAAAACGAGCTTCTCAAAAGGACGAGAAAACCCGCTGTACCACCTTTTTATGCTGTACCTCTTATCTGTTCTGACAAACATTGGCATTTTAACGGTGCCGGACGCTGCATCCTACTGTCTTGAAACTTTCGGAACAGTTCTCAGGAGTGATATGTAAATATTGATACTGCTGACTTACACCAACCGACAGCTCTCTTGAAGCGTAAAATATTTACCTGTCTCCGTCTCAGAAATAAAATTTTAAAATGATAATATTACCACAGTCCTGATTTGTCAAGAAAAATAATTAAAAAAAATTTTTATAAAAAATTGTTGACAATGAATATTTGTTTATGTATAATCATAAACATATTAAGAAAAAGCATTGACGGAGACAAAAATATCCTGATATAACTTCAGAGAGCCGATGGATGGTGAGAATCGGTGTTATAAGATATAATGATCACTCCTGAGCTTCCGAGTCGAACTGATAAGTAGATAAGGACGTAATCCTGCGTTACAAGGATAGAGTTCAAAAAACACATATGTTTTTTCGACTTGAATGAGGCGATATTTTTTTATCGTAAAATAGGGTGGTACCGCGAAAGACCTTTCGTCCCTATATACATCTAGATGTATATAGAGACGAAAGGTTTTTTTTATAGCCCTAACCCCATTTTTCAGAGTCTTTTTTCTGAAAAATGGATGGTAGGTCTTATGCAGCGAAATCCGATTTTATAGCCCTGACCCTCCTTTCAAGTCAACACAAAAATTAAAAGTCAGGAGGATGGATATGTGCAGAACAATAAGCTTTAAAGTATCAATGGGAATGGATTCGGCAGTCAGGGTTCTGACTACACTGAGGAGAAAACAATTTGATGTAAGAGGGTTCAGTATGGTTTCACTGGATGATAATAACTCAGAGTTTAAAGTTACCTTAGAAGAAAAAAAACAGGAAAGCTTTGACAGAGCAGTTCATCAAATGCAAAAGCTTGTGGATGTATACGATGTTTTTGAAGCATAAGCTTTTAACATGCAAGTATTGTCAAAATGACATAACTAATAAACTAAAAATATATTTCATGGAGGAAGAAAAATGGGAACAATGTATTATGACAAGGATGCAGATTTAAAATATTTTGAGGGAAAGACAGTTGCGATTGTTGGCTATGGAAGCCAGGGACACGCTCATGCTCTTAACCTTAAGGAAAGCGGAGTAAATGTAGTTGTAGGCTTACAAGAAGGAAGCAGATCAAAGGCAAAAGCAGAATCACATGGTTTGACAGTTATGACGGTTGCTGAAGCAGCTCGTGCGGCAGATGTTGTTATGATGCTCGCACCCGACACTGTTCAAAAACAAATATATGATGAAAGTGTAGCACCGAATTTAGAAGAAGGAAACGCACTTGCATTTGCTCATGGCTTCAATATCCATTTTCATCAGATAATACCGCCAAAAAATATCGATGTATTTATGGTTGCACCAAAGGGACCGGGACATCTGGTTAGAAGAACCTATCTTGAAGGAAAAGGCGTTCCGGACGTTTATGCTGTACATCAGGATTTCACAGGAAGGTGCAAGGAGCTTACATTAGCTTACGCTAAAGGTATAGGAGGAACAAGAGCAGGTGTTATTGAAACAACCTTCAAGGAAGAAACTGAAACGGATTTGTTTGGAGAACAGGCGGTTCTTTGCGGAGGAATCACAGAGTTGATAAAAGCAGGCTTTGATACATTGACCGGAGCTGGATATCAGCCGGAAATAGCATACTTTGAATGCTTACATGAAATGAAGCTCATAGTTGATCTGATTTATGAGGGCGGATTTGAAAATATGCGATATTCAATAAGTGATACCGCAGAATACGGTGACTATATAACAGGAACAAAAATTATAACCGAGGACACAAGAAAGTCTATGAAGAAGGTGTTAAGTGATATTCAGGACGGAACATTTGCATATGACTGGATTAGTGAAAATAAAGCAGGAAAACCAAGATTCCTGGCAATGAAGCAAATGGCACTTAATCATCCGTTAATCGGAACAGGCAAGAAATTAAGATCAATGATGTCCTGGATTGGAAATTCAGCAGAGGGTCAAGAATAATATATAGGACTCAAGTCCGCAAGGGAGGAAAACATGAAACTATCAGGCTCACAAATAATATTAAAGGTACTAAAAGAAGAGGGAATTGACACCTTGTTTGGTTATCCCGGTGGAGCTGTAATACCTTTCTTTGATGCTCTTTATGACGAGCTTGATTATTTCAAGGTATTCAGACCGGCACATGAACAAAACGGTGTTCATGCAGCCGACGGATATGCAAGGAGCACAGGAAAATTGGGAGTGTTTATAGCAACCTCAGGACCGGGTGTAACTAATACCATAACAGGAATAGCCAATGCGTACATGGATTCAGTTCCGCTTTTGGTTATTGCAGGGCAAGTGGCTAATACACTTATTGGAAAAGATTCCTTCCAGGAGGTTGACATAACCGGTATGACATTATCTGTTACAAAACACAGCTATCTTGTACGTAATGTTGAAAATCTGGAGGATGTTATAAGAGAAGCTATTCAGGTAGCCATGGAAGGAAGAACAGGACCGGTATTGGTGGATGTTCCAAAGGATGTGTTCCTAAAAACCTGTGAATACAAGGGCCAGGATATAGAAAAAAAACCTCAGGTAACATTGCCGGGAGAGGATGCTTTCAGACACGCAGCTGATTTGATTAACAATGCACATAAGCCTGTTATCTATGCAGGCGGAGGAGTAAGAATATCTAAAAATGACGAGCTTCTTCTGCAGTTTGCAGAAAAAACAGATATACCTGTATGCAACAGCTTTATGGGTCTCGGAACAATACCCAGAAGTCACAAGCTGTCTCTCGGGTTTGTCGGAATGCACGGCTCAACAGAAACAAATATTGCAGTTGCAAATTGTGACTTGCTGATTGCCATGGGTGCAAGGTTCAGTGACAGAGTAATAGGCAGTCCGGATAAATTTGCTCCGGGTGCCAGGATAATCCATATAGATGTTGACTTAACTGAGGTGAACAAAAACACATACGAAAGTATTCCGCTTATTGGAGATATGAAATTAATATTAACTGAGCTTTTGGTGAAAACAGAAAAGAAAGACAGAAGCAGCTGGCTTACGGAAATCATGTCTAAAAAGCAAAGATATGATATTAAGGGACAGTTTGTTCCTGAAAATATTCTTAAAGAAATAAATAAGTATTATAATAAAAATACTGTTGTTGCAACTGATGTGGGACAGCATCAGATGTGGACCGGACAGTACTGGAATTTTAACAGATCTGATGAATTCATAACCTCCGGCGGGCTTGGAACCATGGGGTTTGGAATAGGAGCAGCCATTGGTGCTCAAATTGGAAATCCTGATAAAAAAATTATCATGGTAACAGGAGACGGAAGCTTCAGGATGAACTGCGAGGAATTAGTTACAATTGCTAAATACAAGCTGCCGATTAAAATGATAATGCTTAACAACAATACATTGGGGATGGTAAGACAGTGGCAGAGAATGTTCAGCAATGCAAAATATTCCGAAACAGACAATTATGATGATGTTGACTATCAGATGCTTGCCGCGGCTTACGGTATAAAGGCATATAAAATTGAATCAATGGATGAATTAAAGCATATACTTGATGACACCAGAAATATAAACGAACCGATTTTGCTTGAGTGCAAAATTGACCATGACTGCAGTGTATATCCCATAGTACCTCCGGGCAGACCAATAGATGAACTGTTGATAAGCGGCTAACCCAACCCGGGGACGGACCTTGAATTAACTCACTCCAAGGCCCGTCACGCTGCTTCACAGCTTAATTAAATTTAAGTGATATATTTTTCTCATATTGTAGGAGGCATTTATTATCAGTATGGAAAATACTAAATATAAAGTAAACAGCTTGATTGCTTCCGAGACAGCATATACGGATATTTCTATCAAGGGATGTATAACGCTGGCCAGTATTATGGCAACAATTCCCCACATCAGTGAAAAATCCAGACATATATATGAATGAAGGTTAAACGGCAGATGGCTGTAATCCCAGAGTTTAAAATGAAATACCCTGTCAAGTATTATACCTGCTGAGTATTCAAGAAAAGTTACCGCAAGTATACTTCCTATGGTTGCTATAATCAATGCTGTAAGCCGTCCGTTAAATGTAATTTCACTTAATGTAAAAATTTGTACTATAGCTATTGCGCTTATACCATAAAGAGGGCAAAATAAATTTGTTAAAAATCCCCTGCTGATTATTACTTCTCTTTCTGCAATACTTCTGAATACAGTTTCAAGTATGAATCCTAAAAACCCATATATTAAGAAATACATCAACATATTAATCAAATCATATTGCATGATATCTCTCCTTTATTCTTGTTTATATAAAGTATTTTTTGAATAATATAGAGAAATATCCTTTGGTTATTTTGCCAATTTGTTCATAATAAAGTAAGTTTCAACATAAATGTCATCTTCTTATATATCTTTTTAATTCATTAATAGAAGAAAATTCAACACTTTTTGTTAATATTAATCCCATTAAATACAATAGCATCAATATTAATATTGAAGAAATCAGTGAGAATATGTTGTTTGATGAATTTTGTACAAAAATATTATATAAAAATTTCGATATAAATCCTGCGGCTATACCAGAAGCAATTGGTTTAAAAATCCAGTTTGAAATGTCAAAAACAATGCATGATACCTGAAGAAGCCTTGTCAGATATAATATGGTATTGAGTATTGTAGTTATAAATAGTGAAAATAAATATGCGTTGAAGCCATAAACAGGAACAAAGAAATAAATGATTGAAATTTTTAAAATGGATTCGATAACATTTATTTTAAATGATGCCATTTGCTCTCCCAAAGCATGCAGCATTGATGAAATCACCATATTCAGATACATAAATGGGCATACGTATGAAATTATTTTTATCATTAATCCAACCTGTGAGTCATTATAGACAGCTACAGCTACCTCTTTTGGAAATGCAACAAACACAGCAACTACCAAAATTCCTGAGATTGCAGTAAAGTGCAAAACCTTTGAAAGTGTGCTTGAAACTTTTTTTTCATTCGCTGATGCATTATCACCTGCTACGGAAGGAATTAAAATGGATGATAAAGATGTTAAAAAAGACGATGGAAAGAATAATATAGGCAGAACCATACCTTTTATCATTCCGTAAAGGCTCATTGCAGTTTCGGCAGAAAGCCCATACAGCAGAAGTCTGCCAGGAATCATTGTATTTTCCACTGTTCTCAGTATTGCATTCAGGTAGGATGTAGCTGATAAAGGCAAGGATATTTCAAGTATTTTGAAAATCATGTTGTCGGCTTTGGAATTAGATTTTTTGTAAGGCTTCTTGTCGGAAATGTAAAGCAGCCACGTGAGCACAAATGAAAACAATTCTTCCGCCGTCATACCTATTGCAACTGCAGCACATGCATATTCAAGTCCTCTTGGCAGGTAAGCTCCCATTATGGCAAATATTACAATAATTCTGACTATTTGCTCGGTAACCTGAATAAAAGCGGGCTTAATTATTTTCCCAACTGCATAAAAGTATCCCTTGTAGCAATTTGAAACAGCTATTAAAGGAAGACTTGGAACCAGGTACAACAATGCCATAGTTGTTCTGTCATCATTTAGTATACTGCTCCCGATATAATCAGCAAAATAAAACATAATAAACGCAGATATAAAGCCTGTGAACATCGACAATACAATTGACTGTCTAAGCACCTTTTTTGCATTAGAATAGTTTCTGAGAGCCAGCTCTTCAGATATTAATTTTGATACGGCAACCCGTATACCTGAGGTTGCAAGTGTAACCATGAGTATATAAATAGAAAGTATTAATTGATACAGACCTATGCCTTCTGCTCCCAGCGTATTTGCAAGATATATACGGAACAGCATGCCAACCAATCTTACAATTGTGGTAGCAACTGTCAAAATTAATGTACCAATTATTATGTTTTCCCTTCTCATAGCCCACCTCTAAAAAATATATTCATATAATCATATGCCTGGTTTTTAAAATAATGATGTAGACCGACCGAAATCCTGTGAGTAACCTTAATATGTTGTATGCTATAACGTTACCATTCACAGTGAAAGCGAAAAACAAGAAAAATATCCGCTCACTGTTTCGGACACGAATATAATTCTAAAGTTCATTGCGGCTAAAAATCCTACAGCTTGCAAACTCGCTGACGCTCAAACAGTGTAAGCTGTTTAACGGATTTTTAACCTCCATTCACTAAGAATCGTGTCCTGCAAATGTTCGCTATATATTTTTCTTGTTTTTCTCAGGTTTATGGATGGGCTGTGAATGATAACGCTATAACGCATAAATATATAATTTATTGGATTTAGTTATTGCAAAATCTTTATATTTGATATACAATTAATTATCAAACAATTTGGCAGGTTAAGTATGAATAATCTATTATTAAATGTGAGCAGCACTTTAAAAAGAACCAGAACAGATAAAGGACTGACATTGGAGGAAACCTCTAATTTAACAGGAGTAAGCAAGGCCATGCTTGGACAAATTGAAAGAGCGGAATCCACACCTACTATTTCTACATTGTGGAAGATTTCCACAGGTTTAAAAATTTCGTTTTCAGAATTTTTAAATGATAATCAAAATAACAATAACGTAGTTGAAATCGATAAATTAGAACCTGTATATGAATCAGACAACAAGATGATTTTATACAATGTTTTTCCTTTCAATCCACTGACAGGATTTGAATACTTTTATATAAAGCTTTTACCCGGAGCACATCATGTTTCTTCACCTCATAAAGCATCAACAGAAGAATATGTCATAGTAACAGAAGGGACAATGGAAATTGTAATTAATGAAAAAAAATATGTTTTAAAGGCTCCTTCTGCTTTATCCTTTAAGGCTGATGAGTTCCATGAATACAATAATCCGTTTGACAAGGATGTTGTATTCCAAAACATAGTTAAGTATTAAATAACGGATTGACAAAGCACGTTCAAAACACTGTCATTTTGAGGTGAAGCCGAATAATGACAGAAATGGGCTTTTTCAATAATCGCGCAGAATATTTAGTATTCTGTTTATTTTTAAATAATGGGTATGTTATAACGCACACATAATGTTAAAACAAAAATAAAATTATAAGGAGAACACTATGGTTACTGAAAGAATTGAAGGCATCCGACAAAATTATATTAACTCAAAGCCTGCGATTTCATATGAAAGAGCAAGAATATGGACAGAATCGCATAAGAGAACAGAAGGACAATCAACACCTATAAGAAGAGCAACAGCGTTTAAGGATGCATGTGAGCAGTTAGATGTAAATATTTTTGACGGAGAGCTGATTGTAGGAGCAATCGGTGAATTCAGAAAATGCGGTATATTAACTCCCGAATTCTCCTGGGTCTGGGTTGACAGGGAAATGGATAATTTTGATAAGAGGATACAGGACCCATATGTTATGACAGATGAACAAAGAAGCTATGTGAGAGAAAAAATTTTTCCCTATTGGAAAGGCAAATCACTGGAAGAGTCTTTTTTGGCTCAGCTGCCGGAGGATACGGCAAAGGTTGCGGTTGATACGGGAATTGTTGACAATGACTCCAAATGGAGACAGGCAGTTGGTGAGATCACTCCTGATTATCAAGACGTATTATTTAAAAAAGGATTTGGGGGTATAATAAAGGAAGCTAAAGAACATATTTCCAAGCTGGATATATTAACGGCCGAAGGTATGAAGAAAAAAGAATTTTACGAATCTGTAATATTAACCTCAGAAGGAATAATCGCCTATGCGAAAAGATATTCACAGGCAGCCAAGGGAATGGCAGAAACAGAAACAAATTCCAAGCGTAAAAATGAGCTTCTTAAAATATCGGAAATATGCAATAACATACCTGAAAATCCTCCGACAACCTTTTATGAAGCAATACAATTTGTATGGTTTACACAGGCAGGAGGAATAATTTCAGAAAATCCCTTAGCTTTAAATATCGGTAGATTCGACCAGTTCATGTATCCTTATTACAGGAGCGACATAGATAATGGAATCATAACGAAAAGTGAAGCTCAGGAACTGATAGAGGCTTTGTGGCTTAAGCTTTCAGAATGGGTTTGGACTATTTCCGCAAATACGGCAGAATTTTTTGCGGGATATAACCAATTTCAAAATCTGACGGTAGGCGGTAAAACGAGAGACGGCAAGGATGCTGCCAATGAGCTGTCATTTATGGCATTAGAAGCTACTGAAAAAATAAAAACTCATCAACCGGGATTGAGTGTAAGAATTCATCAGGACAGCCCAAGAGAATTTTTAGATGCTGTAACGCATTTGGTAAGTCAGGGAACAGGATTCCCTGCAATTCACAGCGATCAGGCAGGATATCAGATGCTTATCAATGCAGGCTATGAGCCTGAAGATGCGAGAGATTGGAATAATTGCGGCTGTGTAGTTCCTCATTTCAGAAAAACAGGTGAATGGACCTCCGCAGTAAATATAAATTTTACAGCTGCGCTTGAATATGCATTAAATAAAGGATATAGCAGAATTACAGGAGCGCAAATCGGACTGGATGAAATTAACCCAAAGGAATTCAAAAGCTATGAAGAAGTAGAAAAAGCATTTTATAAACAATTTGACAATTTAATTAAACATTCTGTTATTTCAACAATCGTAGCCCAAAGACTGCACAAGGAATTAGTTCCGAGACCGTTTTTATCATCATGTATAGAAAATTGCCTGAAGGAGGGCGTCGATTTAGTTGACGCAGGAGCAAAGTACAATCTGGGACCTGTTTTAACAGGTATAGGATTGGCCGTAACCTCAAATTCTCTGGCAGTAATCAAGAAGCTGGTATTTGAAGATAAGGTTGTAGATATGTCAACAATGATTGATGCTTTAGATGCAAATTGGGAAGGCTTTGAACAACTGAGACAAATGGCATTAAAGGTTCCGAAGTACGGTAATGATATAGATTATGTTGATGACATTGCAATAGACATGGCTAACTACTACTATAAAGAAGGTCATAAGTACAAGGATTTTAATGGAAATAATTTCAATACCGCGTTTATGGGCATCTCTAATTACTTGCCTACAGGAAAGGTAGTCGGTGCGACACCGTGCGGCAGAAAAGCAAAGGAACCATTGTCTGAAGGAGTATCTCCCTTTGCAGGGTCAGATGAATCAACACCGCTGGCAGCAATGCGTTCTGCGGCTAAATTAAATCAGGATGTGCATTCCGGAGGAACTCTGTTAAATCTTAGATTAAGTCAGGAATTAGTAAATACAAAGAGAGGTCAAAGCAATCTGGGAAGCATGATACAAACTTTCTTTGCATTAGGAGCATTCCATGTGCAGTTCAACACCATTTCTACGGAGACGCTCAGAAAAGCACAGGAGCATCCTGAAAATTACAAAGACCTTCTTGTAAGAGTTGCCGGCTACAGCACCCAATTTGTTAATTTGTCAAGAAGCATGCAGGATGCAATTATTGCAAGAACAGCACATGATAAATTTTAAATACTATTGGAGACTAATATGAAAAAGCAGCATGGGTATTTTATGGAGCCTCAGAATTTTTCGGTTAATGATGGCGACGGCATAAGAACAATCATTTTTTTTGCCGGGTGTCCCCTGCACTGTAAATGGTGCTCTAACCCTGAGGGACTGGAAGATGTAAACCGAATATCATTTAATATAGAAACTTGCATGGGATGCGGTAAGTGCGCTTTAAATTGCCCTATGAATGTGAATATTAATTTAAATTTGCCTGAGGAAAGATTAAGGTGCAGCTCCTGCGGCAAATGCGTGGAACATTGTCCTACCGGAAGCAGAAATAAGCTTGTAAAACTCTATTCGGCTGATGACTTACTTGAATTATTAAGCAGGCAGGAGATATTTTACAGGTATTCCGGAGGAGGAATAACTTTTTCCGGAGGAGAAGCTACCATGCAGCAAGCCATGCTTAGAGAGCTGGTTTACAGGCTTTATGATAAAGCCTGTAATCTGGCAATTGAGACATCCGGGTATTTTGAATTTGATGAAGTAAAGGATATACTGGAAAAGCTTGACCTTATTTTTATTGACATAAAGCATATGGATGAGAGCAGACATAAATTATTTACAGGTGTCGGCAATAAGAAAATATTAAATAATATAAAGAAGCTTAACGAATTGAATAAAGATGTAATTGTAAGAATCCCGCTTATAGACGGAGTAAATGCTACAAATGAAAATATTGTCAAAACTGCAAAGTTTGTTAAGGCAAATATTAAAAAACCCAAAATAGAACTGCTGCCATATCACAACTTCGGGGATGAAAAATATGAAGCATTAGGCATTGAAAAGCCATCAAGAGAATTTCAAGCACCGTCAGAAGATATGATAAATCAATTTAGAGAGTTAATAAAAGACCAAAAAGTGGAGTTAATAAGTTTCAAATAGAGGATTTAAATAGGGGACGGTTCTTCTTTGGCACATTCATTGTACTCAGATTGAAATTGCAACAGAAAGAACCGTCTTCCACTTTTACATTTTTAGTCCAAAAAGAACCGTCCCATTGTCCATTTTATCCATTACAACATTTCTTTGTGGATTTTTTCCAGCTCTTCGGGGATATTAATGTGCTGGGGACATTTTGAAATGCATTCTTCACATTTTTGGCAATTGTCCCCACGCTGCTTTTCGCTCATAAACATAAAGTAGCTTCTGGCTGCAATTGTTTTGTTTTCTGATTTTTTATAATCATTATAAATCTCAAAAATTCCCGGTATGTCAACTCCATAGGGGCAATCCATACAGTAGCGGCAGCCGGTGCATGGAACAGGTTTTATCTTCCTTAAATCTTCTACAACCAAATTGATTTTATCTTGTTCTTCATTCGAGATTGGTTTTACATCATTAAATGTATTGATATTGTCTTTAAGCTGCTCCATATTGGACATGCCGCTTAATACAACTGCAACATTGGGCAGGGATGCAACCCATCTTAGTGCCCAGGATGCAATACTTGCGTCTTTGTTATAATCCTTGAAATGCTTCATTGCATGTGGTGCAAAGGATGCTAAAAAGCCTCCTCTTACCGGCTCCATAACAAAGCAGGGGATGTTAAGCTTATCAAGAGTTTCATACATACTTTTTGCATCATCCTCTTCCCAATCCCAATAATTAATTTGAAGCTGTACAAAATCCCATTTGTGAGCTGCAGCAAATTCTTGTAAAACATCATTGTTATCATGAAATGAAAATCCGATATGCTTTATTTTTCCTTCTTGCTTTTTCTTTAGTATAAAATCATATAGATTAAATTTTTCTACCGCTTCTATTGATTTTTTGCTCAATGAATGAAGTAAATAAAAATCAAAGTATTCAGTATTGCATTTGTTAAGCTGTTCATTGAACAATTTCTCTGCATCGCCCTCTTCTGCTACCTTCCATACAGGCAGCTTGCTTGTGAGAAAATAACTGTCTCTTTTGAAATCAGGCAATACCTTGCCTAAAAATACTTCTGATTCTCCGCCATGATAATTATAGGCTGTATCAAAATAATTTATGCCCTTGCTATAGGCATAATGTATTAATTCCCTTGCGGCTTCAAAATCAATTTTATCATCCTTTACAGGCAGACGCATGCAGCCATAACCCAGTCTGGGCAGGCTTTCTTTGAGCTCTTCTATGTATTTTATATCCATTTTAACCTCGCTCTAATTATAATTTTGATAAATAATATTATAATAAGTATAGCACTTAATTTAAATGATGCAACTGTGAGATTTAATTGAGGGGTTCGTTCCTACTGAAAGGTCCGTCTCCGGAATTGGGTGTTGACAGGGGATGAAATTGGGTGTATTATGGTTATACCCCCACCTGGGGGGTGGGGTTGTTGAAAATGGAGGTTAAATTATGAAGGCAGACAAGGTTAAAATAAATCGATTATTAAAAACAGCTGCAGGCCAAATTGAAGGCATTTCTAAAATGGTTGAAGAAGACAGGTATTGCATTGATATTTCAAATCAGCTGCTGGCTGTGCAGTCAATATTGAAAAAAGCAAGCAATGAAATCCTCAGGGCACATATGCATTCGTGTGTGAAGGATGCTTTTATGGATGGCGGTGAGGATGAAAAAATTGATGAAATTATTTCATTGATTAACAAATTAAATAAGGAGTGATGAAGTGCAAACAAAAAAATTTAATATTACAGGAATGACATGCTCGGCATGCTCTTCAAGAATTGAGAAAAATTTAAGTAAGACAAATGGTGTTATAGAAGTAAATGTTAATTTACTCAGTAATAATATGACTGTTAAATATGATGAAGCAGTATTGAATGAAGGAGATATTGTCAAGGTTGTTCTGAATACAGGGTATGGAGCTTCATCTGCTGAAAAAAAGAAAGAAGCTGCAGCTAAGGATGGCAAATCTGATGCCGAAAAGGAATTTTTGGAAATGAAAAAAAGACTCATTATTTCATTTTTGTTTGCTGTTCCTCTATTGTATTTAGCAATGGGACACATGTTAAACTGGCCGCTTCCTGACATATTTCACGGAACAGAAAACGCAATGACATTTGCTTTTACCCAGTTTCTGTTGGCTTTACCTGTTATGATTATCAATAAAAAATTCTATACGGTTGGATTTAAAACATTGTTCAAAGGCTCTCCCAACATGGATTCTTTAATTGCAATCGGTACGACCGCAGCAGTGGGCTATGGAGTATTTGCAATATATAAAATAGGGTACGGACTGGGACACATGGATATGGACATGGTAATGCAGTATTCCATGGACCTGTACTTTGAATCGGCGGCAGTAATTCTTGCGCTGATAACATTGGGTAAATTTTTAGAATCAAGGGCAAAGGGCAGGACATCAGACGCTATAAAAAAATTAATGGATTTATCTCCAAAGACTGCACTTGTAGAGAAAAATGGACAGGAAACAGAAATACCGGTTGAAGAGGTTGAAAAAGGAGATATTATAATAGTTAAACCGGGAAAATCCGTGCCTGTTGACGGAGTGATAACACAAGGTAATTCGTCACTGGACGAATCAATGTTGACCGGTGAAAGTATTCCTGTTGAAAAGAAGGTCGGAGATAAGGTCATCGGTGCCAGCATCAACAAATCAGGATATTTTAAATTTGAAGCGCAAAATGTAGGAGATGATACTACATTGTCTCAAATTATCAGATTAGTTGAGGAGGCCAGCTCATCGAAGGCGCCTATATCCAAGCTTGCGGACAAAATAAGCAGCATTTTTGTACCGGTTGTAATTTCCATTGCGGTCATTGCTACCATAGTATGGCTTTTAATGGGAGCTACCTTTGAATTTGCACTGTCCATAGGAATTGCAGTTCTTGTAATATCCTGCCCGTGTGCATTAGGTCTTGCAACACCAACTGCCATAATGGTAGGAACAGGCAAGGGAGCCGAGAACGGGATTTTAATAAAATCAGCAGAATCATTGGAAATTGCACATCAAATTCAAACTGTCGTAATGGATAAGACAGGAACAATTACTGAAGGCAAACCAAGAGTAACAGATATCGCAGCAAAGGGTATAAGTGAAATTGAAATGCTTAAAATTGCAGCTTCAGCGGAAAAGAGTTCAGAGCATCCATTGGCTGATGCTGTAGTTGAAGAAGCTAAAAATAGAAATCTACAATTATATGAGGTTGAAAACTTTGAAGCAATACCTGGTCAGGGTCTGGAAGCCGTAGTAAATGGTAAAAAGTATTATATAGGTAACTTAAGACTGATAAATGAAAAAAATATCAATTTAAATAATTTTGATGAACAAAGTGCAAGATTAGCAGATGAAGGAAAAACTCCTTTATATTTTATGAATGAACAGGATGTGCTTGGAGTTATAGCCGTAGCTGATGTTGTTAAACCGACAAGTCAAAGAGCAATTAAGGAATTTGAGGCAATGGGCATTGAAGTTGTTATGCTCACAGGCGACAACAAAAAAACTGCAGAAGCTATCAGAAAACAGCTGGGAATTACCAGAGCAATTGCAGAGGTGCTTCCTCAGGATAAGGAAAGAGAAATAAGAAAAATACAAGAACAGGGCAGAAAGGTTGCAATGATTGGTGACGGCATAAATGACGCACCGGCCCTTGCCAGAGCAGATGTGGGCATAGCCATAGGAGCAGGAACCGATATTGCCATAGAATCAGCAGACATAGTATTAATCAGAAGCGATTTGCTGGATGCGGTTACCGCTGTTCAGTTGAGCAAATCAACTATAAGAAATATCAAGCAAAATTTATTCTGGGCGTTTATATATAATACCATTGGTATACCCCTTGCAGCGGGAGTATTTTTCAATTTATTGGAATGGAAGCTTAATCCTATGTTTGCGGCAGGTGCTATGAGCTTAAGCTCAGTTTCAGTTGTATCCAATGCATTGAGATTAAAATTCTTTAAACCTGTGAGAATATCAACAGAACCGGAAAAAGAAAATATAATAAACAATAAAAATATTGATGACGTTCAAGTCATAGCAGAAGACTTTTCAAATAAATCAAATAAAAAAGGAGAAACAGAAATGAATAAAACTTTAATAGTTGAAGGAATGAGCTGCGGACATTGCAAGGCAGCTGTGGAAAAAGCATTGAAGGCAGTTGACGGAGTAGAAAATGCAGTAGTGGATTTATCAAGTAAGAAAGCAGATGTTACATTAACAAAGGAAGTAAGTAACGACGTATTATCCAAGGCTGTAGCTGATGCAGGATATGATGTAGTAGAAGTAAAATAAGTTAATTATGCAAGTGATAAAGGAAGCTTCAGAACTAGTTCTGAAGCTTCCTTTATCTTACATAATTTCACAAAATCTTTTATAAAAAATTCTTGAAAACCTGTTAATATTAAGATATAATATTAATATTCAGGAAAATGATTTCAAATGAAATTATGGTGATATTATGAAAGAAACAGTCTATATCATTGGTGAATCCAGAACAAATATGGATAATGCCATAACAGTAATTTACAATTCGTTTTATATTGCATTTGAGATTGATGTAGAGACAGATGAAATAATTGATGCAGGATGCACTCATACAATTAATATAACAGAGAATTTCATCAGGAAAATATTTATAGGCAAGTGTATTTTGGATTATAGTAATTTAGAAAAGGAAATAAAAAGACGCTATCACGGCACATCTCAAAAAGCTGTAATTGTATCTTACAAGGATGCTTTAAAGAAATATCAAGAGGTTAAAAATAAATTTTATATTTAGCTGCTTTGTTTATATGATGTAGTAACAACTATATCGGAATAAATGAAATCCAGTAAAAAACCGGAAAGGTGACGGTTTTTTTGCTGGGTTTTTTTTATAGATGTTCTGCTGGGACCCCGGCTCCGTGGAACAAAAAAAACCGGGAGGATAAATTTTTAGGAGGTTTTTTATGATTACAAACGGTTTTACTTATTTTGCAGTTCTGTGTGCGCTTTGCGGAGCCCTGCTTGCAGCACAGAAGTACATCAAAAGCAAGTATGTGCAAAAATTCTTTGGTATTTTACCACCTATTGTTCTTGTTTACCTGATCGGCATGATTCTCTGTACTATAAACTTCTGGGATTTGACCGAAACAAAGGCGGCCTATAGTGCTCTTAAGAATAATATTCTGTATGCGATGATTTTTCTGATGCTGCTGCGCTGCGACATCCGCAAGATGGTTAAGCTTGGTCCCAAAATGATTATCGGCTTCTTTACCGGCAGTTTCACCGTCATGATTGGCTTCATTATAACTTTTATTTTTATGAAGGATGCTTTGGGCTCAGGTGCATGGAAGGCGCTGGGAGCTCTATGCGGCAGCTGGATCGGAGGTTCCGGCAACATGGCAACCCTGCAGGAAATTTTTCAGGTGAGCGAAGGGGATTATGCATATTCACTGGTTGTTGATTCTATTGACTATTCTATCTGGGTTATGTTCCTGCTGTGGTCCACACGTTTTGCACCTATGTTCAATAAGTGGACTAAGGCAGATACCTCCCGTCTAGATGAAGTCAGCACAAATCTGGCAGCAGAAATGGCTGAACAGAAGCAGGAAATCACATTCGTCAGCATAATGGTGCTGGTCGGTTCTTCCCTTTTGGTATCTGCAATCGGACAAAACATCGGAGCATTACTTAACGCAAGCATGGGCTTCCTGGACAAGGCTACATGGTGTGTTCTTTTCATAACTGCTTTAGGATTGATATGTGCATTGACTCCTTTCGGCAAAATTGCCGGAACAGCGGAGCTTTCCAACGTATTTCTTTATGCAGTAGTAGCTTTGCTTGCATCCCGTGCAAACTTTATGGAGCTGAACGATGCTCCTATGTGGATTATAGCAGGATTTATGATTCTGGCAATCCATGGCATTCTGTTCACAATTTTTGCCAAGCTTTTAAAGATAGATTTGTTTACATGTGGTGTTGCATCTTTGGCTAATATAGGCGGTGTAGCTTCCGCACCGATCCTGGCAGGTACTTACAGCGGCTCACTGGTTCCTGTAGGAGTCCTGATGGCACTGTTCGGCACTGTGACCGGCACTTACCTGGGCATGATCACAGGCTATATTATGAGGTTGTTTGCATAGCTGATTATTATATTATGATACTAACAAATACAAGTTTGAAAATTGTTGTATAATTTTTAGGGCTCATGTATAATGTATTTATAAAAAAGTGATTTCGCTTAAAGTTGTGGTAATATAACAATGAATTAAACAAAAGAAACCGTCTATAATTTTGCCTCACAAGGATGACTTGAAAAAATAGAAAAAATAAACAAGAGGTTAAAAATAATTTAATATGTGCTGCTTTGTTTATATGATGTAGTAACAACTACATCGGAGTAAATGAAACCCAGCAAGAACAATTATATTGTTTTTGTTGGGTTTTTTGCACACTAACTATTATTGAAAATTAAGACCATAGGAGTGAATATGTTAAATGAAAAGGTAATGAGCATGAAGGATGAAATTATCAAAAGCGTTCAGGATTGCGTCAAAATTAAAAGTATTGAAGAAGAGCCCAAGGAGAATATGCCCTTTGGAGAAGGTGTTCATAAAGCGCTGGAATACTGTTTACAGCTTTCAGAAAATTTAGGATTCAGAACCGTAAATGTTGATAATATGATTGGATATGCGGAGTATGGTTCCGGAGATGAAATGATTGCAGTACTGGGTCACCTGGATGTTGTGCCTGAAGGTGACGGCTGGACCTATCCTCCATATGCAGCTGAAATACATAATGGTAAAATTTACGGCAGAGGAACAACTGATGATAAGGGACCAACAATAGGTGCTTTGTATGCATTAAAAGCAATAAAGGATTTACATATTCCTTTGAAAAGAAGAGTAAGATTATTTTTTGGATTGAATGAAGAAACAGGAAGCAAATGTGTAAAGCATTATGTTGATAAGGGCGGAGAAATGCCTGTGGCAGGTTTTACTCCTGATGCAGAATACCCGATTATCAACGGGGAGAAAGGCATTGTAACATGCAAATATATCAGAAAACTAAATCAAGAGGGTGACTTAATATTAAAGTCAATAAAAGGCGGCATCGCCGCAAACGTGGTTCCTGATTATGCAAAAACCGAGATAGCACTTACTGCTGATAAAGCGGAACAAATAAAGAAGTTAGCAGAAAAAACCGAAGAAATCGAAATAGAAGAAAAAGAAAATTCAATAATTATTAAGTGCTATGGAATATCTGCCCACGGAAGTACTCCTGAAAAAGGGAAAAATGCAATAACTCATTTGATGATGTTTTTGGGTGATTTAGGTTTCACAGGAAGTTTAAAAGAATTTATTGATTATTTCAATAAATACATAGGAACAGATTTAAATGGCGAAAGGTTAGAAATTTATTCAGAAGATGACATTTCAGGAAAGCTTACATTTAATTTGGGAACTATTTTTGGAAATGAAGATGAATTAAGCCTTGAAATCAATATGAGATATCCTGTTACAAAAACATTTGAAGATTTTATAGATACATTTAAAGAGAAAATCATTATAGGAAAATTAGAAGAAGTTTATTTGAGACACAAAAAGAGTCTTTATATTTCACCTGATACTGAATTTATTAAAAAACTTCAAAATGTTTATGAAGAACAATTCGGCGAAAAAGCAGAATTGATTTCTATAGGCGGAGGCACTTATGCAAAGTCTATGGAAAACATAGTTGCATTTGGCCCGATACTTAAGGGACAGCCAATGGTTGAACATAAGCCTGATGAATATATAGAGATTGAATCATTGATGAAAAATGTGCAGGTAATGGCAGCTGCTATTAAAGAGTTAGCTAATTAATTGAAAATTTTGGAGGAAGAAAATGAAGATTACAGATATAAGAATAGGTGAGATATCAGTGCCTCTTAAAACTCCTTTTAAGACAGCGCTGAGAACAGTTAAAAGCGTAGAGGACATAATTGTTGAAATCCACACTGATACAGGGAATGTAGGGTACGGAGAAGCACCTCCTACAGGAGTTATCACAGGAGATACAAAAGGTGCAATAATCGGAGCATTAAAAGAACACATAATAAAAAGTGTCATAGGCATGGATATTGAAAATTTTGAAGAAATTATGCTTAAACTTGACAAGTGCATAATAAAAAATTCCAGCGCAAAAGCAGCTGTGGACATTGCACTGTATGATCTATACGGTCAATTGTACAATGCTCCTCTTTATAAATTGCTTGGAGGATACAAAAAAGAAATAATAACTGATATAACCATCAGTGTAAATGGCCCCGAAGAAATGGCAAGAGACAGCATCGATGCCGTCAACAGGGGCTTTGAAACATTGAAAATAAAGGTTGGTAAGGATGCAGCAACAGATATTGAAAGAATGAAGGCAATAAGAAAGGCTGTTGGCTATGACGTAAAGCTTAGAATTGATGCAAACCAAGGCTGGAAACCGAAAGAAGCTGTAAAGGCTTTAAGAAAAATGGAAGATGAAGGTTTAGATATTGAATTTGTTGAACAGCCTGTTATTGCTCACGACATTGAAGGCCTGAAATTTGTAACCGACAATATATCAATTCCTGTACTTGCAGATGAGTCAGTGTTCTCACCTGAGGATGCTCTGACAATTCTTCAAAGAAAGGCAGCAGATTTTGTTAACATTAAATTAATGAAGACAGGCGGCTTGCATAATGCTCTGAAAATTTGTTCAGTTGCTGAGATTTATGGTGTTGAGTGTATGATTGGCTGCATGTTAGAAGCTAAGGTAAGTGTAAATGCAGCAGTTCATTTAGCGGCAGCAAGGAGTATCATCACAAAAATAGACTTGGACGGTCCTGTTTTATGCAGTGAGGACCCTGTAGAGGGCGGAGCTGTATTTAATGAACATAAAATAACATTAAATGATAATCCGGGTCTCGGAATTAAAAAAGTAAATGGCATAAGATACCTGGATTAAAGGTTATTATTAAGATTGCAAGCTGCCTTACACTACTTTCCGGTTTTCAGGGATATAAAATTTTAAATATAATATTATTTGAGCAGCTAAGCGTAATTTTTTATAATCATTTTTAAATAGTGTGATATAATATAATATTATATATTGTCACTAAGGGGAGACTTATGAGCAAAAGGGTTGCAATCTTAATACTTATACCAATTTCTTTGCTGTTAACATTTTATGCAAGATTTAATATAGCCTTTGCTGAATTTTATGCTTTGCACATATATCCTGTTTTTGCTGAATCAATTTCATTTTTTACCTCTAAAATAAATTTTTCTTTAGCTGAATTTGTAATAATAGCATTAGTAATAATACTTATAATTTATCTGCTGATGGTTTTATTTAAAACCATAGTAAAAAGATCTTCAGATTATTTAAAAAATTTCTTGTTAAATATTGCCGCTGCAATAAGTATAATATATTTTTTATTTGTATTATTTTGCGGCATAAATTATTACAGATATGAATTTACATATTACAGCGGTCTTGAAATTCACGAATCCTCAACACAGGAGCTTATTAATTTGTGTGAAATTCTGATTAATGATGCAAACAGACAAAGGGCACAGCTCAATACCGGCATAGAAGGCACTGCCGAGATCTATGATGCCGATTATGAAAAGACTGCAGAAAGAGCCCAAAAATCCTTTGAAAATATATCCAAACAATATGAGGTTTTAAAAGGCAACTATCCCGCTCCAAAATTAGTATATTTTTCAAGGTATATGTCTCAAATGCGCATAACAGGTGTGTTTTTTCCATTTACCTTTGAAGCCAATGTTAATATTGATGTTCCACCGTATCAGGTGCCTTCGACCATGCTTCATGAGCTTGTGCATTTGAGAGGTTTTATGAGAGAGGAAGAAGCAAATTTCGTATCATATCTGGCCTGCATTAATTCAGGATTTGATGATTTTGCATACAGCGGAACTATGCTTGCATTATCTCACAGCATGACCGCTCTTTACTACGAAGATTATGACGCATTTTCCAAGCTGTACGATACTTATTCAGAGAATGTCAGAAATGACTTGAAGTATTCATCAAGTTATTGGAAAAGGTTTGAAACAAAGGTTGCAGAAGTGTCAAATAAAGTAAATGACAGTTATTTAAAGGCAAACAACCAAGAGGACGGAGTAAAAAGCTATGGCAGAATGGTGGATTTGCTGCTTGCTTATTATTCAGAAAGCTATGCAGACTAAATCATTAATCAGTTTTTTCCGCATAATTCAATTTGTTTAGGTTAAACTATTGAAAAATTGAATTGAAGGGAGAAATTATTATGGCAAATATTGTTTGCACAGTAACAAACTGCTATTATAACAAAAGGGAAGGCTGTACAGCTCCTGCATTGGAGGTGGATGGAAAAAGGGCAGATGAAAGCCGTTTTACATGCTGTGACACATTTATAGAACAAAAGCCCGGAGTAAGAAGCTCGGTACAAGAGCCCAAGGGTGAAACCGACATTAGCTGCAAGGCAGAAAAATGTACATATAATGATTCTAAGCATTGCATGGCAGCAAGAATAGTTGTAAACGGCAAAAACGCTCAGAATCCGGAAGAGACTTGCTGCAGCACATTTAAAGGCTAAGGACGGAGGGTTGTTACCCTCTTGTTTTTTTATAGACCTAACACAATTTATGCGACCGTAAGGAAGTAAATAAATTGAAGATGGAGCCTGCGAATAATAAAAAATTTGGGACTTTAATTTGGAACAAAATCAACTTAAAAACGTCTTAAGAAATAATAGTGTAATAAAAAATTTATTAATGAAAGGGGAAAATTTATGAAAACAAAAGTGCTTGTGAAAATCTTTGCTCTTACTGCTGTTATCATTTTTTGCTTTAGCTTTTCGGCCTTTGCCCGGGCTTCGGTCAATGTATATGTTGACAATGAATTAGTGGAATTTGATGTTGAACCTGCCATAGAAAACGGAAGAACTCTCGTGCCCTTACGAGGTGTATTTGAAAAACTTGGTGCTGTAGTTGACTGGAATAAAAATATTTCAGAGGTTGTAATTAAGGATAAGTACAATGAAATAGAGATGCTGCTTGGCAAAAATAAGGTTGTGGTAAACGGAGAAGTCAAGACCATTGATTCCCCAACCAGGATGATAAACAGCAGAACTTTTGCCCCACTGCGCTTTATATCCGAAAGCTTAGGACATACAGTAAATTGGAACAAGGATACGAACTCCGTTTATATAACCAGAAATGACTCAATTAAAGAAAATAATAATATGATTATGACAGTGGGCTCAAAAGAAAATTTAATTGCCTTATTAGAATATAATTCTAAGCTTCACAATTACATATGGCTTGAAAGAGGAAGAGCTGTTGATATTGGAGGTATTGCCGACAAGGCTGTTGAATCGGTTCAGGAAGAAGCAGAAGCACCTGCAGCATCAGCTAATGACAGTTCAGACACCAACAACCAGGTTGATGGTGTACAGGAAGGAGACATTATAAAAAATGACGGAAAATACATATACTTAAATACAGACAAGGGACTTAAAATAATAGATTCGGATCCTGAGGCCCCGAAGATTGTAGCAACCCTTTCTGTTCCAGAAAATACGAATGTTTCTGAAATTTTTATTTCCGGAAACAAACTGATTGTAATCGGGCAAAACAATTATTTTTATATAATGTATGATAAACCAGCTGAAACTGAAGCCAGGATAATGCCTCCAAGATACCAGGAGGACAGGACAAATGTTCTTGTTTACAATATAGGAAATATTGATAAGCCTGTTCTTGAAAAGGAATATCTGTTTGACGGAAACTATTTGTCCGGAAGAGCAATTGAAGATAAATTTTATTTGATTAATACAAAATATATTAATTATGGCTATGATTATTATGATTCAAAAGACCAGGATATTCCTGCTCCGTATTATACAGATGTACTGACAAATGAAAAATATGAAATTAAATATGAAGAAATCAAGTATTTCCCTAACTATATAGATTCAAGGTATATGTACACAGTGGGAATTGATCTGGCGGATAAAAATTCACTTCCGGATGTTGATGTATACTTGGGAGGCTCAGATACAATCTATGTTTCCAAGGATAATATGTATGTAGCCATTGCTGATTATACCTATGACGATACCATTACTCAAACTGAACTGTACAATCCGGTATATACAACAAACACCGTGGTTTATAAATTTAAACTTGCGGACGGAAATGTTGATATTGTTTCTCAGGGAAGTGTTCCGGGAATAATTATCAATCAATTCTCAATGGATGAGCATGAAAGCATGTTCAGGATTGCTACAACCACAGGTGAGGTATGGCAAAATACATCAAGAAATAATGTGTATATTTTAAATGAAAATATGAAAATAGCAGGAAGGCTTGAAGGCCTTGCAGCCGGTGAAAGAATTTACAGCACTCGATTTGCTGAGGACAGAATATACATGGTTACATTTAAACAGGTTGACCCTTTATACGTAATTAACACTTCAAATCCTGAAAAACCAACAGTTGAAGGAATGCTTAAAATCCCGGGATACAGTACATACCTTCATATAGTTGATGAAAACCACATATTGGGATTTGGATATGATACAGAGGTAAGTCAATGGGGAGGAACAATTAACGGAGGATTGAAGGTATCTTTATTTGATGCAACAAATCCTGAAAAACCTAAGGAAGTTCATACGGAGGTCATAGGTAAAGCCGGAACATATTCAGAGATTTTATATAATCACAAGGCATTAATGTTTTCATTAAGCAAGGGTTTAATGGCATTTCCTGTAAATGTCTCCGATGAAAATTACAAAACTGCTTTTAATGGTGCATATATATATAATGTAAAGAATGACAGCTTCAGCTATAAAAATAAAATCAGCCATATGGCCAGTGATGAATATTCATATGGATATGAGGTCAAAAGAGTAATCCATATAAATGATTATATATATAGCTTTTCGGATAAGCTTATGCAAGTACACAGCTTGGAAAACAATAACAAAATCAATGAGTTAATAATTAAACAATAACAAGATAATTTTTACAGACGCGGATTATAATTCCTGCGTCTTTTTTTCATGCTTTCAAATATTTGATTTGCAATATAATGTTGATATTTCAGGATTTATATGAAATAATTAAAAATTTGGATTATTCTAATATATGTATATATAGGAAATATGTCGGGATAAAAATCAAATATAGATATTGTCAAGTATTAAACAATATGTTATAATTAGCCAAGATTTAATATATTATATACATGATTTGGAGGGTATGATGAAAAAAGCAGTATCATTAGTTTTAGTGGTATTAATGGTAACATCATTATTTGGATGCGCAAGCCAGACTACAGCGGAGGCACCTAAGGCAGAGACTCTTACAGGTACTGGTGAAGGATTTGGTGGAGAGGTAACTGTTACGGTTACAAAAGAAGGAGATAAAATAACTAATGTCGAAGCTGTCGGAGCTAATGAGACAGCAGGTATAGGCGATAAGGCTATTAAAGAATTGCCGTCAAAAATAGTTGAAGCTAATTCAACAGAAGTAGACGTTATTGCCGGAGCTACTTTTACAAGCAAAGGTATAATCTACGCAGTAAACAATGCATTAGACCCGGCTAAATACCCATGGCCTGCAGAAGAACCGAAGGCTGAAGAACCAAAGACTGAAGCTCCGGGTAAAGCAGGTGCAATTGCTAAAATAGGTTTAGGACAGAACATATCTATAGCAAAATCAACCGATGCGACAGCTGACGCAACAGCAACAGCACAAGCTGATGTAACAATTGCAGCAGTTGGATTTGATGCTGAAGGTAAAGTTGCAAGCGTAACAATAGATGTAGCACAAACAAAGGTTGCATTTGACAAGGATATGAAGGTAACTACCGACAGAGCAGCCGAAGTTAAATCTAAAAAAGATTTAGGACCTGAGTACGGAATGGTTAAAGCTTCATCCATAGGCAAAGAATGGTATGAACAAATGGGAGCTTTTGAAAACTGGATGATTGGCAAGACAGCTGATGAAATCACAGGATTAAAAGTAAAAGCAAGAGACGAAAATCACCCTGCAGTACCTG
>JAEXUD010000009.1 GCA_023453025.1 Bacillota bacterium | reverse complement strand
AAGTATGACTATATCCTGCTTTTACATCAATAACGTCATTTAGCCCTTTGACTTTAACAGGTACTTTACTATCGACTGTTTCACCATTCCAACCCCAGGTCCATACCGTACCATTGTTCATTAATGCAGCACTATAATTATTGCCTCCACTTACTGCTACTGAATCCTTCAAATCATTTATTTGTACTGCTTCAATTCTTGTTGTAGAAGTCCCATCTCCTAGTTGTCCGCATCTATTATCACCACATGCCCATACTGTTCCATCACTTCTGACTTGTAAACTGTGAAAATTTCCTGCCGCTATAGGAACAGTTTTTAACAGACCTGTCGCTACAGATATTATGTCACTCTCAATCGAGTGGTTACCTGATTCGTCATAGGCCTTTACAGTATATGTATAAGTTGCATTGTGAGGTATTTCTTTATCTGTATAATTAGTTTCCTTAGATTCTCCAACTTTCTTTCCATCACGGTATATTTCATAAACTGTTACAAAAGCATTATCAGTAGATGGCTCCCATTCCAATGAAACTGTCGTAGGTGAATTGGAAATCGCCTTTAAATTTAAAGGCTGTGATGGAGCTTCACTATCATTTACAACTACTTTTGCTGCTTCAGATAAATTTCCTGCATCATCGAAAGCTTTTACATAATATATATGCATTTTGTTTATTTCACTCAAATCAGCATCTGTATATTTAGTAGCTGCTGTGGTATCAATTTTTGTATCATCCCGGTATATTTCATACCCTGCAACTCTCCCTAAATCGGTAGATGCGTTCCATTTCAATTCTATTTTGTCATAAGATTTTGTAAACGAAAGGTTAGTTGGAGTTGATGGTGGAGTCTTATCTTCTCCAGACAAAACCGGTGTTCTTCTTTCTATTTTTGTTTCATCTCCAAGACATCCGTAATAATTACTTCCCCATGTCCATAATGTTTTATCACTTTTCAGTGCAAGACTATGGAATGAACCCATTTCCACCTCAACAACATCGCTTAACTGATTAACCTGAATAGGTGAAAGTCTTGCTGTAGTTGTTCCATCCCCCAACTGTCCATAGTTATTTCTTCCCCATGTCCATACTGTTCCGTCTTTTTTTAACGCAATACTACTGGTATTCCCTGCTCCAAGATCAGTGACATCACTTAATCCATTAACCTTAACTGGTACCTTTGAGTTAACTGTTGTTTCATTTCCCAACTGACCGTATCCATTAGCTCCCCAAGACCATACCGTCCCGTCTCTCTTAATTGCCAAAACATGATAATCACCGGCTTTTACATCAATAATATCAGTTAAACCTTTAATTTGCACAGGTATGCACTCATCTGATTTTGTCGTTCCTTCTCCAATTTGTCCACTGCTGTTTGAGCCCCATGCCCATACAGTCCCATCACTTTTGAGTGCTACATTGAAATCTCCTCCTGCAGATACATCAATAACATTATTTAGTGAATCAATTTTATGTAGATAATTATACTTATTGAAGTTGCCTATTCCAAGTTGTCCGCATGAATTATTTCCCCAAGTCCATACTGTTCCATCGGCTTCTAATGCAATAGCATGAGAAAACCCTGCGTCAATACTGACGATATCGCTCAATGACTGAATCTTCTGTGGTTTGTATTTGTCATTATATGTTCCATCTCCTAATTGACTATTACTATTATCTCCCCACGCCCATACAGTACCATCATTTTTTAATGCAAGACTAAACTTACTCCCAGCTGCTACAGCTGCTACATCCTTTAAATCCCTTATCTTAGCAGCAGCAAGACGTTCCACACATGTGTCATCACCAAGTTGTCTCTCAAAATTATCCCCCCATGACCATACTGTTCCATCATCTTTAACCTGTAAGTTGTGGTAAATACCTGCGGATAAAGCAACAGTTTTTATTGTTTCCGTCGTGACAACAAGTGGGCTGCTAGCTTTTGAGAAGTTGTCAGAGCTATCATAGGCTTTCACTGTATAAGTATACGTTGTATTAGAAGGTACATTCGACTCAGAGAAGCTAGTGCTGTTTGTATCTTTAATTTCTTCTCCATTTCTGTATACAACATATCCTTCTACCCATGTATTATCTGTAGAAGGCTCCCACTCAATTGAAATCTTTGTTGTCTTTTGAGTTACTTTTAAATTCAGTGGAACTGATGGTGCTTCCTTATCATTTATTACAGTTATTGCACCCTCTGAAATATTTCCAGAAGAATCATAGCATTTTACCGTGTATTTGTGATAATTTGCCACTTCATCCATATCAGTATCAGTATATGTAGTATCTGAGGTTGTGCCTATCTTTACACCATCACGGTATATTTCATAACCTGCTACACAACCTTCATCAGTTGAGGCTTTCCAATTCATGACTGCACCAGCTTCATCTACAAAAACTGTAATATTTGTCGGTGCCGTTGGAGGAACTAAATCTTTTGAAAGGACAGGTGTATATCTATAACTTGTAGTTCCATCCCCAAGTTGACCATAAAAATTATCTCCCCAAGCCCATAGTGTTTCATCACTTTTTAATGCTAAACCTCCATAACCTACTGCTGCTACCTCTGTGATGTCACTTATTCCTTCCACCTGCCATATTTCAATATGCCCATTGTAGTGCCAAGTCCATAAAGTTTCACCACTTTTTAATACTAAAGTTATTTTAGTTCCTGCGGATATATTCACTACATCCTTTAATCCATTTATCTGTAATGGTACCTCACTAGGTACGAGACCATTTCCGGATGAATCTGGTGTATATGAATCAGGGTCATCAGGGTACGTTTCAACTCCAAGTTGACCATATGAGTTATCTCCCCAAGCAAATACTGTTCCATCATTTTTTAAAGCCAGACTGTATTCTTCGCCTGCAGATACACCTACAACATCACTTAATCCACTAACCTCAACAGGTATGCTACTATCTGTGAAAGTTCCGTTTCCAAGCTGTCCACGGTAATTATACCCTAGCGACCATACTGTACCGTCACTTTTCACGGCCAGACTATGCCAATACCCTGCCGCTATATTTTTAATATTACTTAATCCTTTAATCTGTATAGGTTCTAAAATCTCAGTTGAAGTTTCATCACCTAACTGTCTATAAAAATTATCCCCCCATCCCCAAACTGTTCCATCACTTTTGAGAGCTAGGTAATGCTCGCATCCAGCTGATATTGAAGTTATATCAGTTAATCCAACAACCTGCAAAGGTACTGAAGCTACCTTATAACCTCCTCCCCAGGTCCATACTGTTCCGTCACTTTTCAGTGCTATACTAGAATTATATCCTGCTGATACCGCAACTACATCTTCTAGATTCATCACTTGCCCCGCTATGGTACGATTGGTAGTTGTTCCGTCTCCTAGCTGACCATACGTGTTG
>JAEXUD010000006.1 GCA_023453025.1 Bacillota bacterium | reverse complement strand
TGTCAGGCCTGTCGGGCCTGTGTCTCCTGTCGGGCCTGTCGGACCTGTGTCTCCTGCCGGGCCTGTCGGACCTGTGTCTCCTGCCGGGCCCGTCGGACCTGTGTCTCCTGTCGGACCGATTGGTCCTCCTGACGGTCCTGTTGCACCTGTTGGGCCTGTCGGGCCTGTTGCACCTGCAGGGCCTGTCGGACCCGTCGGGCCTTCGCCAACTATATCATCTTCTACTATTACCAAGGTGGCCTTCACAGGCAGCGTCGATGCATAAAATACGCTTCCTGTTCCCTGATATGATAGTTGCGCCGTAACAGGTGCTGCTATTACATCAACAATTCCGATTCCCACAGTCTCACCTATTTTTGCAGGCAGGTTTCCAATTAAATTGTCTCCCTGTGATGAAGTTACCGCAAAAATAACACCATTTGTTCCTACACCTGACTGTGTGGCAACCCACCAGTCAAATACATACCTTCCTGCCTCATTAAAGGTAATTACACCTGTAACAGGAGAATAAGAAATATTTCCTGATGAATATACAATGCTATCAAAAATAACATTATCCCCGGCATTTATAGTGCCTTCAATTAAACGCTCTATTTGCAGAGCTATATTGCTCATGTTTTCACCTTCATTTTAATATTTACACAATAAATTGTACTAGTATTTTATGACTTATAATACCAAAATGTACCAAAAAAACAAATATTCACGCTTTTTGCATAAATTGGGTGAATATTTGACCAGGTTAGTGAATACGCAGTCAAATTGTGGTTGACCTGCAGCATATAAAAAGGTTGTTGCTCTGTTTTCTCAGTACAACAACCTTTTTTGATTACACTCTTGTCGCTTGTTCTATTCTTCCTCTTACCTTTTCCTCACCCATTATTTGCTGCAGTTCCCATATATCCGGTGATGATGCTCTGCCTATTAATGCAATTCTTATGACAGAGCTCACATCTCCCACATGACCCTTGTACATATCAGGATTTTTCTTATAATCCTTAGGCTTAGCGGCATATCCGTTTTCAGCTGCTATAGCCCTTATTTTTTCAAACCATTGGCTCTGGTCGTCAGAATGGTTATATGTTTCTAAATATAGCTTCAACAGCTTCTTAACCTCTTCGTCGTCAATGTTTTCAGGATAGCTGTCAACTATTTCAAAATAGTCATCAAAGAAATAATTGATAAATTCAAATATTTGCTGGCAGTACATCAAGTCCTTTCTGGGCTTATCGCCGCTTCTTCCCACTGATAGAAGCTTAATTACAGATTTTTTGTTGTTTTCCAGAATTTCAAATATTTCAGGTTTATGTTCCTTAGCCCATTTTATTAAAAATTCATAAATTTCCTGTACTGAAATTTTCAATAAAACATCCTTGCTTATATTGTTTAATTTGTCTAAATCAAACAATGCCCCTGAATTGCTCATCTTTTCTAATGTAAATTTAAAATCGTCAGTTGGGCTGTCCGGGTTTTGTATTCTCCACTCCTCATAATTCGAATTCAAAATTGTCAGTAAATATTCTCTGACAGCAGCAGGATGGTATCCTAAATCCATATAAAATCCAAGACCAAGCTCAGGATCCTTTCTTTTAGAAAGCTTTCTTTTTGCACCATTATCCATCTTCATCAAGTGTGCCGTATGGCAGTATACCGGATGTGCCCACCCCAAGGTTTTAAATATCTCGTAATGAATCGGCAGTGTCGAAAGCCATTCCTCACCTCTTACTACATGAGTGATCCTCATTAAATGATCATCAACAACATGAGCAAAATGATATGTGGGAATTCCATTAGTCTTTAATATTACAATATCTTGATAGTTCTCATGTATTGACAGGCTTCCTCTGATTGCATCTTCTATTTCAAATGTTCCTTCTTCAGTTCCCATGGATTTAAATCTTAAGACAAATTCTTTATTGTTATCTAAATGCTGCTGAACTTCTTCCAGCGAAAGATTTCTGTCCCTCGCCCATTTTCCGTAATATCCTGTATTGACATTTTCTTCTGTCTGTTGTTTTCTTATTTCTTCTAATTCTTCCTCTGTGCAAAAGCATGGATATGCTCTGCCATGCTCAACCAGGTGTTTTGCAGCACATTGATATATTTTGCCGCGATTGCTTTGGTAGTATGGTCCATAACTGCCTATTTCCCCATCTAACAATGCTCCTTCATCAAAATTTAAGCCAAAATATTTCAGTGATGAAATAATAACCTCAACTGATCCCTCTACCTTGCGCTTTTCATCTGTATCCTCGATACGCAGCATGAATACGCCTTCACTTTGGTGGGCCAGTCTTTCATCTACAAATGCCCCATACAAATTCCCCAAATGTATAAACCCTGTCGGGCTTGGTGCCAATCTTGTTACCTTAGCATTATCAGGTAAACTTCTTCTTGGGAAAATTTTGTTTTCATAATTTTCTATTGTTTCATTTATATCAGGAAACAAAATCTCAGCTAGTTTTCTATAATCCACTATATCCTCCAATTATTAAATTTTATGTATAGAATAAAAAAGACGGTATAAACTAACCGCCCCTCAATATTTTTTGGTAACCCATAGGGGAGTCGAACCCCTGATTCCACCGTGAGAGGGTGGCGTCTTGACCACTTGACCAATGAGTCACTACATTTGAACAAAATAATTATATACTATGCTGTCCGTTTTGTCCATATAAAATTTTTATTAATTGTTTTGTTAAATAACAAATAATAAATTTTTTAAAACCAGGATTTTGCCTGATGTAATCTTAATATATACTGTATTTTATGCAATAATTAACTTAAATAAAAGGAACTGCCGAATAAACGGCCAGCTCCGAATTGTGACATAATTTTACAAAAGCAGTCTTGCTGTTTCAAAAGGTATATAGTCAAAATCAAATCCGAAGTGTCTCGGTCCAAAGGCAGCAATTGCATTATCAGATAAATATTCTTTTCTGGCCGGAACAATTATTATCCCGACCTCTTCTCCCTCAGCAAGCTTTGTATTTGATAAGGGTTCGCCGTCTCTCCACCTTAAGAGTATTATCATATCAGGACTTGTAGCCATTGGTTTATCATTTTCCCATATAACATGATTTTCATTTTTAAACCATATCTTATAATTTCTACCTTTAAGATTATCCATTCCTTCTATATTGTAAGTTCCCCAAAAGTATCCTTCCCTATCATCAGTTTCCTTTTTTACGATTTTTCCCTTGCCGATAAAATATCCGTTAGCCGCATCAGCCCCGGTTTTACAAGGATTTTCATCTTTTTCACGTGCCATTCTTATATTACGGCCTACTTCAAGGCATTGGGATAGAGTGTTAAATACTAAAGACTCCTTCAAATCTTTTCCATCCATAAGGCAAGCTGCTTCAGCCATTTCTCCGTATGATGCGCTGCTTAACATTTTACCGATACGCTCCATGGCAGAATAGTTGAAGGCAAATGTTGTAATTGTAGTATTCCCCCATGAGTCTACAAATGATACAGGTAAAAAATCCTTACCATTTATAGCAGGAAGTCCATGTCCCATTTCAGGAATAGCACGACCGGAACTATCAGCATCTATAACAGGAATACCTTTTTGGTACGCCGCAGCCATGCAGCATGCAGAATTAGAGCCTCCAAGCTCAACTACGTACAGCCCCTTAATCTTTTTCCCTATATGTTTTTCCATATTGTCAACCGCATTAACAAGCATTTCAGTCGGTGTATATTTACGAGTCACGTATCCATTTTTTTTCATTTCATTCAAAATTTCCGGAGTTTTAGGCGCTATGCTCCCCATGAAAAAAACCGTACAAAAAATATCATCATCCTGTATTTCTTTTGGATTCATAAGGGTTAATTTATATCCCTTATTTAAAGATTCAATCAAAGCTTCACGTCCTGCTAAAACCTCCCCTCCGCCTCCGGTACCAAAAAAAGCGCATCCGGTAAGAAAGCTCTCTATATCTTCATGTGTCTTAAGCTCAAATTTATTCATTGATATTACCTCTTATCTATATATTTTTATTTGTATATAAATGACATCTGACATTATGATTCCCATCAAAGGTCAGCATTTGCGGATCAGTTACCTTACATATATCTGTTACAAACGGACACCGGGTATTGAAGCTGCAGCCCATGGGCACATTTACAGGGCTTGGAATCTCCCCTTGTGAATGTATTCGCTTAGGCTTGTATTCCTCTTCTTCTTTACTAATAACAGGTATAGAAGAAAGCAGCATCTGCGTATATGGATGTCTGGGGTTTTTGAAAAAGCTTTCTGTGGGTGCAATTTCAGCAATCTTTCCTAAATACATTATGGCAACCCTGTCAGCCACGTTCCTCATAAGGCTTAAATCATGAGTTATAAATAAATATGAGAGATTCATTTCCTTTTGCAGCTTCAAAAGCATATTAATAATCTTAGCCTGTATAGAAACATCCAGTGCACTGGTAGGCTCATCCAAAACAATAAGAGATGGCCTTGTAGCCAATGCACGGGCTATTGCCACCATTTGCCTCTCACCTCCTCCCAGCATACCGGGATATTTATGCATATATTCATGAGGCAGTTCAACCATATCCATAAGCCTTGCTATTTCCTCAGGATAATCCTTAGGCTGACATATTTTATGAATTTTCAGAGGAAGCTCTAATATTTTATACACCGTGCGCTGTGGGTTCAGAGATGTACCCGGATCTTGAAATACCATCTGTATTTCCTTTTTAATATTGAGAGGACGTTTACCGGTATCAACACCAATGTCTGTCCCTTTGTAACTTATACCGCCCTCTGTTATTCCGTACATACCTATTACCGTATAAGCTGTTGTGCTTTTACCTGAACCGGACTCACCAACCAGCCCAAGAGTTTCTCCGCTGCGTATTGTAAAATCAATTCCATCTATAGCCTTAACAAACCTATTTTTATTATCTTTTCCACCAATAGGAAAATATTTTTTCAGCTTATCGGCCTTCAATATATCTTCTTGCATTATTGTACTCCTCTCGCTCTATGCATCGCACCAAATATATATCCGGTTATATATAAGCATAACCATGGATTGAATATTTGTGGTTGTGTTCTTAGATTATTTGTTATCGTATAAAAAACAAGAAACCTGGTGGCCCTCTATAGGTTCAACTGCCGGAGGAGACAATTCTCTACATACTGGCAGCGCCTTCGGACATCGTGGTTCAAAGCGGCAGCCTCTTGGCGGATTAAGATAATTTGGAATCCTACCCGGTATACCCGTCGATATACCTCCTCCCGATAGTTTTGGAATGCAGCTCATCAACCCCTGTGTATAAGGGTGCAGCGCTTCTCTGAACAGCTCTTTTGATGTGCCTGACTCAACTATGCTTCCGGCATACATTACATATATCCTGTCCGCAACCTCCCTGGCAACACCCATAGAATGAGTTATAAGTATAAGTGCGCTGCCCTTTTCTTCAACCCTTTTTTTTAATGTTTTCAGAACTTGGTCCTGTATTGTAACATCAAGATTTGTGGTAGGTTCGTCAGCTATTACCAGCTGCCTGGGTGTTGCCAAAGACATAGCTATACAAATACGCTGCCGCATTCCTCCGCTAAGCTGGAAAGGATAATTCTCCATAATACGCTCTGGATCGGGAAGAGAGGTTTCCTTAAGTGCTTTTATTACTTTTTCATGCTGCACTTTCTTATTGGAAGCCCCTTCTATACCGGAATAATAAATAACATCCTTCATTTGGGCTCCAACAGTAAACACAGGATTCAGCGAAGCTATGGGATCCTGAAAAATCACAGATATTCCCTGACCTCTCAAATATTTTATTTCTTTGGGAGACATTTCAAATACATCTTTGCCGTTAAAATATATTTCCCCCTTGTCTACACTGGCCTGACGAGCAAGAATCTGCGCAATTGAATTTACTGTAGTGGTCTTTCCGCATCCGGATTCTCCTACAATACTGACTTTCTCGCCGCGGCACACTTTCATATTTACTCCGTTAAGCACCTTCAAATTGCCTTTGAATGTACGGAACGATACATATAAGTTTTTAACATCAACAACTGTTTCATAATTATTGTTTTCCATATTATTAATCCCTTTCGTTAGACAGCATGTCCTTTATTCCGTCACCTACAAGGTTGAATCCCAAGACTATAAGCATTATTGCAAGCGCCGGAAAGACAGATATCCACCACTGATCGGGCAAATAGTTCACACCGTTGGAAACCATCTCTCCCAGTGACGGAATAGGCGCCTGCTCACCCATACCCACGAAACTCAAGGTAGCGCCCGCAAGTATTGCCCATCCAATGTCCAGTGTCATCTTTGTAAAAATAGGCGCCATACAATTAGGCAATATTTCCTTAATCATGATATGCCATTTGTCTGCTCCCAATATTTCCGCAGATTTTACATAAATTTCATTTCTTGTTGATACTACCATTCCATATACCATACGCGTATACCATGGCCACCATGAAATGCATAGTGCTAACATTGAGTTTGTCAGATTGGGCTTCATAATTGATGATACGCACAGCACCAAAATCAGTGCCGGCAGGGCTAAAAACACATCTGCTATACGCATGATTGCAGTTGATGCAAGTCTTCCCTTCCAATATCCTGCAATAAGTCCAAGTATCCCTCCAAAAGGTACCACTATAAGCACCGCCCCTATACCCATGGTCAAAGCGCCTTTAAATGCATATATGATACGACTGAGTACATCACGACCCAGTGTGTCTGTTCCCATTAAATGCTCAAATGACGGAGCTTTACTTGCCATGGAAAAATCCACAAAAGCCCCTGCATGTTCCGGATAAGGGGCAATCCATTTACGAAATAATGTAACAACGATAACAATAACAACTACAATCAGTCCTGCTACCGAAAGCTTATTCATGGAAAACTTATACCATAATCTCCGGATTTCTTCAGTGCGGTCTCGCTTTGGTATAACGAAACCTTCATTTTTAATTTGTTTGTTTATTATTTTATTTCCTTCCATACAATTCACCTTAATTCGAATATCTTATGCGAGGGTCAAGAAAAGTTATTAATAAATCTGTAAGAAAATTCATAACAATAAATATGACTCCCAACAAAAGCACAACCGCCGAAACGGAAAATACATCTTTATTTAGCATAGCCTGGAGGCAATATCTTGATAACCCCGGATAGTTAAATACCTGTTCAACAATAAAGGCACCGCCTACCATACTGGCAATATCCAATGCCATTACAGAAACAGTTGAATTAAGAGAGGGTTTAAGCAGGTATTTGAACAATATTTTGTTTTCCGGAATACCATAGGCATACTCTGCCTGTGTATAAGCTTTATCCTTATTTTCTGTCATGCTTGATCGTGTAATGCGTGCTGACTGGCTAATTCCGCTGAAGGATAATACTACAGCCGGCATTATGATATGTTTAAAACTGTCTGTCATGCCTCTGATGTTACCCTCCAGCAGATAATCCACTATATACATACCTGTTACTTTAGCCGGTGGAGACATGAATTGACTTATACGCCCTGACGAAGGCAATATAGGTATGGCATATGCAAATAAAAGCATTGCAAGTACCGCCCATAAAAATGCCGGCGAAACCACACCTAAATAAGAAATAATTCTGATTGACGCATCCTGCCACTTTCCTGAATATTTTGTTGAAAGCACTCCTAAAAGCAGTCCAAATACTACCATTATTACAGCGGATAGAATGACTAATTCCAGTGTTGCGGGGAAATAACTTTTTATGTCTTCCAGAACGGGTCTTTTGGAAATAATTGAAGTTCCAAAGTCACCTTTTAATGCATCTGTAATCCAATAATAATATTGTTTATAAATAGGGTCGTGGAGATGCATTTCTTCCCTCAATGCCTCTACTGTTGCCTCCGGTGTTCTGGCCCCTAGTGCAAGACGTGCTGTATCTCCCGGAGCTATTCTTACAATAACAAATATCAAAATTGATAGCCCCAATATGACAAGCATGTACAAAAAAACTTGTTTGACTATTCTCAATATCATTACTACCCTTCTTTCTGTGTCTTTCTATAATTTTTACTAAATTATTGAATCATCTGAGACATCTCAGATGATTCAAGTAAAGAATTTTACATATACTAAATCTCTGTTAGATTACAACCCTGAAGTCTCGGAAATAGTATTGATAACCCATTGCATAAAGGAATGGTTCTCCCGCATTATTTTTTTCAACAACAGGCCATGCCTTTATATAGCTGGAACGATAGGCACATGTAGTAGCAACGTCAAACATCCAGACTGTTGGACATAACTCAACAAGTTCTTTTCCTATTTCTTTATACATATTGTTTCTTTTTTCCTGATCTACCGTAACAAGCGCAGCTGTTATCCGAGAATCTATATTGTCATCCTGAAGCCATTCCATTTGTTCCCATGATCCGCATGATCCGGAATGATATCTTGTTTTTAAAACACTTCCTGCATCTGAATAAGCAGGAGCAAAGGCTACAACAGATGCATTAGGAGTGGTTTCAGCTGTTTGTGCATCAGTCATCATAGTCGCAAAAGGCTTACCTGTGATTTCCACAGTAACTCCGATCTTTGCCATATTGGCCTGAAAAAACAGGGCAAGCTTTTCCTGCTGCAATCCGCCTTCAGTACACCATGTAAAAAGTATAGGCATCTCACCTGATATCAATTGTTCATAGTATTGGGATTGTTTAAGTTCTTCCTCGGCCTTTTGCAGGTCAAATTCATAAGGCATATCATCCTCTGTTAATGCAGCTGCTGCCATACCTAATACTACAGGTCCTGTGGCCTTCTTACTGCCAATAAAAATATCATTTATTATGCTATCGTAATCTGTAGCAAAGGCCATGGCACGGCGCACATGCACATCGTCTGTAGGTGCTGCTTTAGTGTTAAGCATTAAATTGAAATTTACTCCGCTTAAGTAGCGTGCGATATCAACTCCGTCCATAGCATCCATCGCATCATATGCCTCAGGTGTCTGAGAATCATTAGTGATATCCAACTCTCCGCGGGATATCATAGTACGAACAGCGGTTCCATCAAGTCCTCCCAACATTTTGACAGACTCAGGAGCATTATCTTCCCATCCTTTCCAATAATCAGCATAACGTTCAATGATAAGATATTCTTCCGTCTTCATCTCCCTTACTTTATAAGGACCTGAGCCTGCATCATTAGTCAACAGCCACCCTTTTCCATAGTCACCGTTTTCACCGTAGGAGCCATTGGACTCTATATGAGCACGAACAGTTTTTTCATCAAGGATATAAAGTCGTGTAAGCATAGATGTGAATGTTCCTGATTGGTCATTTAAGACAAATTGTACTGTATGGTCATCAATAACTTCGCATGTTTGAATAATATCATTAAAAATATATGCAAACCCTTCACCAATGTTCAGCAGACGATCCATACTGAATTTAACATCAGATGCCGTAAGCTTGTTGCCGCTGTGAAATGTAACATCATCCCGCAAGTGGAAAGTGTAAACCGTACTGTCATCTGAAACATCCCAGCTATCTGCTACAAGCGAACTTACCGTACCGTCGCTGTCAGGAAATACAAGTGTATCATACATATTGAGCATCGCTATTGAATCACTTGCCTTACTGCCTACTGCAGGGTCAATCAACGTAGGCCAATCTACAGCTAGAACGATAGATCCCTTTTCTCTGCCGACACTTGCACTATCTGTGCCATTGCTAGATGAAGAGGGTGTTTCACCGGTATTGCCGCATCCGACAACACCAAACAAAATAGCCACCAAAAGAAAAATCGATGTAATAATTTTAAATTTCTTTTTCATTCATTTTCCTCCTTAAAGATTTGGATTCCTCTATCCTTTAATTTCACTCCATAAGATAATCAGTAATATAGATTGTTACATATTTTACTTGAACGCTTAAAAAGTAAAGCTCTGATCGTATTAAATTTACAGTTATAAATAAGGTGCGGCATTATTTTTACATTTACGGCACTTTAATTGTTTTGAATCTATTGAATACCTGGATTATTTATAAAATCAAATGTTGCGCTCAGTATTGCAGCGACCCCGTTTGAAAGGGCATCATCATCAACCTTATACTTTGGATGATGCTGAGCGTAATTCGTTCCTTTTGACTCATCTCCGATTCCAAGAAAGAACAATACTCCAGGCGCGGCCTTCTGATACCAAGAGAAATCCTCTGATGGCATTACCGGGTCTATAAGCATGGTGTTTTCTTTACCGATTGCCTTCTCAACAGACTGAACCGCCATCTTTGTCAGCTTTTCATCATTGACAACAGGAGGAACACCTATCAGTGCGTTAAATATAATATTTGCTCTCATGGATTTTCCGATTCCTTCAGCTATCTCTTTCATTCTGTCCCTGATTTCTTGAATTAAATCAAAATTAAGTGTTCTTACGCCGCAAATTAATGATGCCTTATCGGGAATGATGTTCCATGAACCCTCCGATTCAATTTTTCCAACTGTCAGTACTGACATATCAAGCGGATTGACTTCCCTGCTGACAATTGTCTGCCATGCATTTACTATCTGGCATGCAATTATAATTGGATCAACGCATGTATGAGGCATTGCTCCGTGTCCTCCGACACCTTCTATTTCAAGGTTCGCAACCATATTGGTGGTCATCATGGGACCAGGTCTGTAGCAGATAACACCAGATGGCAACGTACCCCATACATGAAGTCCAAATACAGCATCTATATCATTCAGCTCATCGCTGTCCTCATACAAAAGTCTTGCACCGGTTTTATCTGTGACTCCTGGTTTGTTGTTTTCTTCTCCTGGCTGGAAAATTAGCTTTACATTACCGTCAATCTCATCCTTTATTGAATAAAGAACCTTCGCAACTCCCAACAGCATTGCAATATGGGCATCATGTCCGCAGGCATGCATTACTCCCGGGATATTTGATTTATATGAAACGTCCGTCTGCTCATTTACCGGCAGTGCATCAATGTCGCTTCTGATAGCTACACATTTTCCTTTTTTCCCCGGGTTTAATTCTGCAATAACCCCTGTTTGGGGAAATAAAGGAATTCCAACCCTGATTTCTTCATATCCTATATCTTTAAGTATTTCAACAATCTTTTTAGTAGTATTTACTTCCTCAAATGACAATTCAGGATACTGATGAAAAAGCTTCCTCCATTCTATGAAATCTTTTGATGCTTCTAAAGCCATTTTCTCGAAATTATACATTCTTTCACTCCTTTATATGGGTTGTTATATAGACTGTGCTCTTCCCTTTCGGACTTTTTCTAGAATGGTCCCAAATTAATCAGTTGAGCTGCCACAGTAAATAATGCGCCCACTATGGTAATGATTATAAAGAATTTATATGAGAATTTGAACCAGTCCTCATAATCTACTTTGGCCAATGCCAATGCCGCCATCAGTGTTCCTGCTGTTGGCCAGAAATAATTTGTAAACCCATCTCCTATTTGATATGCTATGACCATTACCTGCTGATTGATTCCTGTAATTTGTCCCAAAGGTCCCAGAATAGGCATAAGAATTACCGCTTTGCCACTTCCGGATGTTACAAAAAAATTGAATATAACTACTATAAAGTAGACAAGTATCACAATCAAAAGCGGGCTTTTTCCATCAAGTGCTCCAGCTAGTGAATTTATCGCCGTGTCAAGGATTTGTCCGTTGTTCATAAGAACCAGCACTGATCTGGCCAGTCCGATAGCCAATGCTGCCGGAAGTATTGCACTTGCACCTTTTGATATTTCAATTGCAACTTCATTAGCGCCCATTTTATATATTATTCCAACTGCAACTGCCAGCATCAAGTATATGGCTGTAAGCTGAGGAATGTACCACCCAAGTTTTAAGGTACCATAAATCTGAAAGACAATTGTAATTCCAAATGCTATCAAAATAAGAATCCTTTGGATAGTTAAAGGGAATTCTTCTTGCTTTTTAATTGCATTTTCATTGTCCTCACCAATTTCATCGCACTGAACCGCTGGAGAATTCACCTTTGTTTTTTTAGCATATATAACAACATACAGAGACGCTATTGTGGTAAAAACGACCCATGTTATAAGTCTGAAGCTCATTCCTGAATATAGCGGCAATCCTAATATAGACTGTCCTATCCCTGTAGTATAAATATTGAGAAATCCTGCTGTAAATCCAACGCAAAGCCCAAGGATTGCAGCTCCTGCCCCGATTATCTTGTCATATCCCAATGCAACCGCCAATGTAACGGCCAGCGGTACAAACGGAGCTCCTCCTTCTGCAAACCCTATTCCGCCAAGAAAAGAAAACAAAGTTGTCAGGAGAATCAGCAGCGGTGTATCCATTCCCTTTGTTTTAGCTACTAAAGCATGAATACCGGCTCCGATAGCACCTGTCTTTTCAATTACTGCAAGTGTTCCGGCAACAAACAAAAGCAGTGCTATTATGTCTCGTGTTTCTGTGAAGCCCGTATGGATTGCCAAAAAGAAATCCATTGCCGAAAGTTTTGTTTTTTCAATTATAGTGTATGTTGCAGGATCAATTATTTCTCTCCCTGAGTTCGGATCAACGACTCTTGTAAATTCTCCACTTGGTACTATGTAGGTAATCAATAATACCAATAACATTACTACAAATAATAACACATACACATGGGGTAATTTAAACTTCTTTGCTTTTTCCATTTTTACACTCCTTATTAAAATTTATAATTTTTATTGATTTTTCTTTATAATTATGTTTATATAAAAGCAATTATAGTTACTAATTTTTCTCGTCTAAGTCTCTTGGATTACCCCTTTCAAACTAAAATCAAGGTCAAAAGCAACTGTAATTCTACCATTTTTTTGAAGGGAAATTGGGTTTTCTCTTATTATAAAAAGCATCCAGACCCTCCTTAGCATCATCGCTTATAAATGCCTTATAGCCAAGCATTGCTTCAGTTTCAAAAGCCTGCTCCAACGGCATTTCTCTAAGTTTTATCACTGATTCTTTCGCAATTTGAACCGCAGTCGTACTTAGAGAGAGAAATTTATCAGCTATTTCCATTGCCTTGTTCATGACCTGATTCGGTTCAACGACATAATTAATCAACCCATATTCAAATGCCCTTTGGGCATCAATTTTATTACCGGTCAAAATCAGCTCCATAGCTTTTACATAAGGAATTTGTCTCGCTAATCTGGTTAAAGTTCCGCCCGCCGGTACAATTCCTAATGAAACTTCCGGCAATGCAAAGGTTGAAGCACTCGAAGCAACTCTGATATCAGTTCCAAGCATAATTTCAAACCCTCCTCCCATACACATTCCATTAATTGCACCGATTATGGGTTTATTCATTTTAATATGCTTTAAATGCGCTGCGTCCCATTCATCAATATAATGTCCCTGATTCAAATATGGTATGGATTCCACTAAGTCCGCACCTACGCAAAAAGATTTTTCACCTTCTCCTGTTAAAATACAAACTGCAACTTCCGTATCAGATTGAGCCATTTGAAAAGCAATCCCTAAATCTTCATACATTTGCAATGTCAAAGTATTCAGTTTTTCAGGTCTGTTAAATTTAATGACCGCAATTCCGCCTTGAACCTCATAGCCGATATTTGACATTACAACACTCCTTTCGCTTTATACTTTTCAAACTCTTTCTTCTCTATGCCTAAAAATTCCTTATATATTTTTTCATTATCCTGTCCTATTTCAGGAGCTCTTCCTGAAGTATCGCAAGGGGTCACACTGAGTTTAATCGGATTTCCGAACAATTTGCCATGAGCATTACCATAATAATAGTCAATAAACATTTCTCTGAAATTTAATTGAGGGTCTTCCAAAACCTGATCCATGGAATGAATTGCAGTCAGCGGTAATTTTTCTGCCAAAGCATCCTGCAGCTCCTGGCAAGTATAATGAGAAAACCATTCATTTATCTTCGGTAAAACTCTTCGATTGTATATTTCTTCGTTAAATCGCTTTGGCATTGTATCAATTTCAGGATCGTTAATAAGCTCCGGTTCTCCGAAGAATTCACAGGTTGTCTTCCAGAACCTGTCTGTGTATCCGCCGAAAAATACATATCCATCTTTGGCCTTAAATTTGCCATAAGGTCTGCACAGTGGATGATCGTTTCCTAAGGGCTGCTGAACTTGGCCTCCGACGGTATAATTTGAAACCGCATTTTCTGTAAGAGCAAGAGATGCATCTAACTGTGCCACATCAACAAACTGTCCCTCTCCTGTTTTCTGAGCATGAATGTATGCTGACAAAGTTCCGATTGTTGCAAAAAATGTTGCTGCCTCATCACCAATTATAGTACCGATTCTTGTAGGTTCACCCGGCATACCGTTCATTGACCAAAGTCCGCTTAGCGCTTGTCCGCTGTTATCATATGCCGGCCATGCAGAGTAGGGGCCTTTCTGTCCAAAGCCTGAAATGGCTGTATAAACTAATTTGGGGTTGTATTGTTTAAGATTTTCATAACCAACTCCCAGCTTATCCATTATTCCTGCTCTGTAGTTTTCAAATACTATATCTGCTTTTATAACAAGGTTTCTGAATATTTTCTTTCCTTCCTCATCTTTAAGATTTAGTGTTATCGCTTCTTTGTTTCGATTGTATTGAGCGAAGAATGCACTTTGCTTTTTATCTTCATTCACCAAATACGGTTCAAAATCTCTTGTATAGTCCGGATCATTTGGATTTTCAATTTTTATTACCCTGGCACCTAAGTCAGATAAAATCATTGTCGCATATGGCCCTGCAACTACGCGTGTAAGATCTAATACTGTTACTCCTTCTAAAGGTCTCATTTTTTCCTCCTGTTCTTGTCAACAAGCCTCCGGCTTAGCCGGAGGCCTTTATATAATTTTAAGAAATTTAATTACTTGTCAGCTTTTGCAGCTTTTTTTGCTTTTCTTTCTTCTATATCAGCCAAGTAATACTTTCCGGGTGTACTGAAGTATTCTTTTTGCAATTTTACAACCTGCGGTACTAACCAGATAACAGCAGTCATGTTTGGAATGATGAACAGCGCAACGAAAAAGTCTACTAATTGATACATAACTACAAGATCCATACCAAATGTAACAATAACCATGGTAATGATGGATAAAACTCGCCATGAAACAGCTGCTTTAGTAGTTTTGAATAAGAATTCAGCCTGTTTTTCATCGTAGAAAATAACTACAGTAATGGTTGTAAGCACAAATAACAGCACACAGATTGCTACGAAATAGTCGCCTGCCGCACCAAATACAGTGTGAAATGCTGCCTGTCCTAATGCTCCCGAGTCAATGCCGGGATCTTTCCAAACACCAGTTGTAAGAATTGCTAATGCAGTAGCCGTACATACAATAATTGTATCAACTACTACTTCAAATACGCCCCATACGGCCTGTCTGATTGGATGGTCAGCGGTAGATGTACAGTGTGCAACCGGAGCGGAACCAAAACCTGCTTCGTTAGAATACACTCCACGAGCACCACCCCATCTGACAGCCAATGCAATTGTAGATCCTGCAAATCCGCCAACTGCAGCATGCGGTGCGAAAGCATACACAAAGATACTGGCAAGAGAAGGGAGTATTTCGCTTAAGTTGTTGAAAAGAATGATGATAACTCCCACCAGATAAATAGCTGCCATAATCGGAACCACTTTTTCCATTACTGCCGCAATTCGCTTGATTCCACCAAAAATAATTAATCCTACAATTACTGCAACGATAATTCCGAATACCGTTCCATTTACTCCGAATATTGCAACCTGTGAAACTGCAGACAGTGTTTGAGCGGCGATTGAGGGTAAACCGGCAATCATTGTGAAAAATGCGCAGATGACAGCGATTACATAACCTGCCTTCTTACCGCCGAATAACTCTTTAACATAGGAAAATGAGCCTCCTGTCCATTCTCCTTTTTCATTCTTAGTTCTGTACTTCATGGCAAGAGCGATTTCCACGTATTTAGTACAACAACCAACTATTGCAATAATCCACATCCAGAATACAGCACCAGGACCGCCTAAAGCTATAGCTACCGGAACACCTACGATATTGGAGGCTCCAATGGAGGCTCCGAGGGCCGAACAAGCCGCTGCAAACGGAGAAACCCCATCATCGCTTTTACTAAACATTTTCCCAAATGTCTGTGAACAAATATAACCAAGTTTTGTAATCTGGGGAAATCCCAGGCGTATGCTCATGTATAAGCCGCCGCCAATGATTAAAATCAAAATCGGAAGGCCCCAAAACCAGTTAGCACATGCTATAAAAAAATTCATAATTGCTTGCATAATATTATTCCTTTCTTATTTTTTAATTCCCTGCCTTAAATTCACATGCAAATCTTATATTTCATTTACTTCCTTCTATAAACGCAACTGCCGTTTATATAAGTTTCTTCTACATAGACTCTATCAATGTGTTCGCCGGCAACATTAAGAATGTCTTCACTCAAAATTGCAAAGCTGCCCTTGTAACCTGTCCTGAGCTGACCGAGTTTCTCAAAGCCTGCTATCTCCGCACCTTCCTTAGTATACATTTTGATTGCTGTTTCAATATCGATGCAGTTATTTCTGCCGCAGTCTGTACCGTCGTATGCATATCTGGTTACCGCGCATTTGATGTTAGGGAATGGATCTGACGGTACTGCCCAGGATGTTGCAGGTGCATCTGTCGATAATGCGACCTTAACTCCGGAATCAAGCATGTGCTGAATCGGATAAATTCTTTTAATCCATTCAAGGCCCAGGTTATTCATATAGCTTTCAATTTCTGAATACATGAAAATTGATTGGGTAACAAATGCAATTTTACTGTCTGCAGCTTTTCTAATCGCTTCCTCCGAAGGGTCTGTCACATGTTCAATTCTTATGTGAGGAAGTCCTTCAACCCAGGGTTTTTCCAGATAAGTTCTTTCCACAATACGGTCTATGGTTCTCATTCCCATTGCATGGAGCGATAACTGACATTTATTCTCTTTACAAAAATCCATTGCACTGTCTATTTCTTCATCAGTGCATACCGAAATACCATATTCATCTGTCGTACCCTTGTACGGCTGGCTCATCCATGCTGTACGCCCGCCAACGCTGCCATCAGCAATGATTTTTATACCGTTCATGTGTATCTGTTTGCTTCTGTCCGCACGTTCTTGGTTCCATTTAAAGTCAGGATTCTTTCTTATTAAATCCCAGATATAATACATGCCGAGCTCTTGCCTGAAGCCTTTTTTAGCAGCTTCCATGTAGTAATCATAGTAGTCAGCGGAGTCAAGGTTTCCCATGTCTGTAACAGCTACAATGCCCTGTGACAGCAATAATTTACCCAATTCCACCAATCCTTGAACCTGCTGCTCCCTGGACTTTTCAGGAAGAATTTCTCCTACAAGGTGACGTGCGTTTTCACGAAGAATACCCGTAGGCTCTCCGTTTTCATCCCTGTCAATTTCTCCCCCCGATGGATCTGGTGTATCTTTGGTGATTCCTGCAAGCTCCAAAGCCCTGCTGTTAACAGACCTTACATGTGAACATGAGCGAAGGAGTTCAATCGGATGGTCTGTTGAAGCCTTATCAAGATCCCATCTGTTTGGCGAACGATGTTCTGCAAATTTTTCTTCATCATATCCCCATCCCTGAATCCATTCTCCGGGTTTCTTTGTCTTGGCCTCACCCTTGACAGCTTCAATCAATTCTTCGATTGATCCAACCACCGGAGGAAGGCATGAAATTTTCTGTGCGCAATCAGCTAAGATAACAGGGTGCATATGTGCATCAACAAATCCGGGAATCACTCGCCTTCCTTGTAAATCAATTTCCTCACAATTAATTGCAGGCATATCCTTCTCTTTGCCAATCCAAATGATGATACCGTCTTCTACGATGAAGCTTTCCGCATACGGCATGTCTTTGTCGGATGTGAAAATTTTACCGTTTTTAAAAGCTTTACAACTCATTTTTCCTCTTCCTTTTCTTATATTCTTTCTTTTAACGAATGCTCCGTTAATGCGGAAAGTTTTTCAATTCTTTCATTTACCAAGTCTCTGAAGCAGTACGGCAAATGATCCATGCCACCCCGGTGCTGCAAAACACACTCTTTGCATTTTCCGTGATACATGCAGGGTTCCTTGCAATTGCAATGATCTTGACCGCTGTCTTCTATTGACTGCAGAAATTCTTTAATTAAACGTCTGCCCTCTTTAATATTGCCATCTTTAAATGCTTGTGTACATTCTCCCATCATTGTAGGATTGGCATCAATTTTTACCTTGTCGCTCATTTTTAACTCCTTTCTCCTGCATTCTAAAAAACAGTTACTTCTCCTGTATTCCCATTAACTTCCACAATCGAACCGTTTTTAATTGCAAGCAGTTCTTCTTTGCCGATACTGTCAACCATAGGAATTTCTACATCGTAGAATGTCTTGGCCATCACTCCGCCGCCTGCGGTAATAGTCTCAATATTACAGTTCACAATTGCAGCCGGTGCACAGCCGGTTCTTGCAAGTTCAAGAATAATCGCCGCACCTACTGTAGAACCTCTTCCCTCCGGGTAAATAAAGACTTTTCCTTTTATACTTTCTCCGTAAAGCTCATGCCATTTATCAATTACAATTCCTGTACCAGGGTTAACTCCTCCGAAGAATCCGAAAGGTTTGGATGATATAATAGCTTCGCCTTTGGCTCTTCCTTCTACGATACCCTTTCCTTGAAGTGTCTTCATGATTGTTTCTCCTTATTTAAAAATTTTTAACTTTCCTGAAACAGCAGATTCTACACATTCTTCCACGCTGGCAAAAATCATTTCTGTGCCGCATTCCGCAGGTCCATAGTATGAACATTTACCGGAGTCTGTCATCATTGTCTGGAACCCCCAGTCTTTGACAGGTGAGATAATCATACAGGTTTCCGCGCGAAATACTACGCCTGCTTTTTCAAGCTCCTGTCTGATTCCCATTTTTTCTGCCAGTCTTAAGGCATATGAATTTGCATAAATCCAGAAAGCAGTACTTGGGTGCACCTTACGACCGTCTAATAATCTGTTAACATTTACTATTTCATTAATCGTATAGTGAGGACAGCCTAATGCAACAAAATCAACTCTTTCTGTTGTGTTGTTGCACATTGCCTTGCGTGTAGCCCTGATATCCTCCTCTGTAACTTCTATCACGTCCGCAGGAGTATTTCTGCCAAAAGCTTCTTCTGTTGAATCTGCTTCGGGAGTAACTCCTACAATGTGCATCAATGCCACTGACCCGGCTGCTGCAGCTGCTCCGCAAAAATTCTTTAAATCCTCGCCGGCAGGGCTGCCCTGCATACCTTCCACAACTCCGATTCTGGCTCCCAGCTTTTGTCCCAGCAAATATCCTAATGCAGGATATTCCCAGTTGACAAGAGGTCTGTCAACATGCAGCTTAATCAGCACCTCGCCTTTTCTGTTTTCATCCAGATGAAGTCCCGTTAATGGAGCTCTTCCCACTATTCCGCAAAAAATATCAACTATGGCAGTTTGCCTGTTAGTTCTTGCTCCGCAAGCGGTGTTTGCATACGCCACTGCTGAGGATTCCGACCATGCAAGATGTTCTCCTTTGCGCGGAGCCGTAAATCCGTAGTATGGAGTACATGTCCAGTTAGGAATAACTCCCATTTTCATAACAGCTGCTTCCAGTCTCATTTGCTGTTTAGCATAGTGTTCGGGAGTTTTGGCTCCCTTCCAGTCCTCTGAATCCATTCCATAGGGGTCGATTGTTACAGGTACTGCAAACTTACCTCCCATTTCAGCAATCTTTTCTGCTGTTTCAACTCCCGCATCAAAAGCGCTCTTGTATGCATGAAGCACAAGATGAACATTTTTAATCGGAATAAAGCGTTCTGCTCCATTGATATTTCCGATTTTAACCAGTGTTTCCATTGCCAGTTTGGCTGCTTCTCCTTGAGAACCGGCCAAAATTTCTTTTTCTTCCGGTGTTAAATACATATCACTATTTCCTTTCTTCCAAATATTGTTTAATCGCCAGACGTTAAAATCAGGTATTATTTTTCGTTATATTTTTTAAACAGCTCCTGTGCATATTCAAGACGAACCTTCTTTTCCACAACCATCTGTTTAACAATCTTTTCCAGCACTTCACCCTTAGCGCCTGCTGTATTTGCTAAGTTGCGGGCATGCAATGACATATGTCCTCTCTGAATTCCTTCTGTTGCAAGAGCCTTCATTGCCGTCATGTTGTTTGCAAGACCTGCCGAAGCGATAATCTGTGCCAGCTCTGCCGCTGTCTTAACCCCTAAAATCTTAACCGCCGCCTGAGCTGCAGGGTGAATCTTTGTAGCTCCGCCTACTAAGCCTACTGCCATTGGCATTTCAATTGAACCGACCAAATCACCGTTTGCATCCTTTTCCCATGTGGTTATAGAAGTATATTTTCCGTTTCTGCTTGCATAGGAGTGAGCCCCTGCTTCAATTGCTCTTGTATCATTGCCTGTAGCTGTAACAACAGGAATGATTCCGTTCATTATTCCCTTGTTGTGTGTGGCTGCTCTGTAAGGGTCTGCTGCTGCAAATGCGTATGCATTTATCATTTTTTCTACAACCTCTTCGCCCCCTATTTCTTCTTTTCTCCAGATTGCTCTTACTCTTACCAGCCTGTGATCCGCAAGATTTGAAAGAATCCTCAATTCCACATTTCCGCCTGTAATTTCTTCAATATAAGGTGCAACTGCTTCAGCCATTGTATTAACTGCGTTTGCTCCCATTGCATCTCCTGTATCAACAAGCAGATGAACAATCACCATCGGACCGACTTTTGTATCAAGCACCCTTACTTCTACATCCTTAGCTCCTCCTCCAAGTTTCACAAGTACAGGGTCCTTTTCGTTACATATTCTCATGATTTCGTCCTTCTTTTCCAGAACCATACTCTTCGCTGCAAACGGCACCGCAACATTTAGAACCTGAATCTGCGCAATCATAACATTTCCGGAAGTTGATGCAGTAAACCCGCCCGCCGGCCTGGCCATCTTTGCCGCATTAGAACAAGCCGCAACTACGGATGGCTCTTCAACTACCATTGGAATTAAAACATCCTTACCATTAATCATAAAATTCATAGCAACACCCATAGGAAGCGCATATTTTCCGATAACATTTTCAATCATGTGGTCTGCTTTGTCTTTCTCCAGTGAATCAGCAGCTGTAATTATTGCCTTTTCTTGCTCTGTCAAATCAGCGAATTCGGCAACTTCGTTTAATCTTTCTTCTACAGATAATTTAAAAAAACCAGAATAACTACTTGTTTTCATTTTTATATTTCCTCCTTTAAAATACTGTTATTATATAAGCAGCTTGTATAAGAATCCAATTTTCTTCCCAGAATACGTTCCACCATTTTTTCAATCTTGTAACATTTCTTCTCGTCTATGCCTGTTTCAATCTTCATCTCATTCAGCATAGTAACAAAATCACAGGTCTCAACAAGTCCTGTACGCTCTTGTTCAAAGTAATAATCTCCAACTCCTTTAACGGGGACATTATCCACAATGTTTGCAACCTGTCCTCCTATACCACCCATTGAACAGTCAAAGGCTGTTACGCCGGCCTCCATTGCCGCATAATAAGAGGCAATCCCCATTCCCCTGATATCATGCACATGGAAAGAGTGCATATTTGTATCCGGATATTTCTTCATAATTTTTGAAAAATATTCATATACGGCATTTGGTGTTGCTATTCCGTCAGGATCTGAGTGCTCAATTTCATCAAATCCAATGTCGAAGGATCTGTCTACAAATTCATAAGCAATCTCAATAGGTGTTTTACCTTGAATCGGGCATCCGAAAATTGTTCCGATATTGGCAAAAACTTTTTTTATGCCGATGCTGTGTAAAAATTTAACGTTTTTTTCTGCTTCAGCAAAAAGCTCTTCATGAGTTCTGTTCATATTTTTTCTGGCATATGCCTCGCTTGTTGCAAGCTGCCCGCAAAGAACACGGTCTATTTGAATTCCTGCCTCCAAAGCCTCGGCAACTCTTTCACACGCCCTGGTATTAAGGGCAAGAACTGTGTATTCTACACTGTCGTCTTGCGGCAATGCTTTAAGTAATTCGAAAATGTCTTTAAACTGCGGAACATATTTAACATGACTGAATGTACCGATTTCAATTCTCTTAAAACCTGCATCAATCAGCTTGTCGGCAATCCACAATTTAGATTCTGTAGGTACAAATATTTCTTCATGTTGGAGTCCATCCCTCAAAGTAACATCCAAAATATCAACCTTTTTTGGCAAATTGTTTTTCACTTGTTTTACCTCTCTGATGTTATCTAATTCTTTATAAAGAAAACAGAGCAATTTTTGTGCCAATTATTTTTCCATTTGAAGTTTGAATTTAATAACTGCTGAAATTTCAATAGTCCCGCCAAAACAAAAAAACTACGTCTTCGCAGCCATAGTTTTCGTTTCAAATGTTTGGTGCCATTTGTGGCACAGTCCTCTTTAGATTTCCTTGTGCCAATTTTGGCACTAGCTTGTTTTTGTGTCAAATTTGGCAAGCTTTCTGTAAAAAGTCCTCTTTGTCATCCCTAACTGTTCCATCGCTTTGTGCTTATCTCCATCATAATAATTTATGGTTTGTAAGATTACATTCTTTTCAAAGTTTTCTATTTCTTCTTTCAGTGTATCAAATTGCATTATAAACTTTTTAGAGTCAGGCAGTTTTATACCAACAGTTTGAATATTTTTAGCATTCATACTTTCGGGCAAATCATCTATTGTAATCATATCACTATCACAAAGAACTACGGCACTCTCCACAGTGTTTTGCAATTCCCTGACATTACCCGGCCAGTCATATGCGAGAAATGTCTGATAAACAGCTCTGTCTATTTTCAGATGGCGCTCATATTTTTTGCAATACTTTTCAAGAAAATAGTCAGTAAGAAGCAGTATGTCGTTTCCTCTTTCTCTCAGGGCAGGTATATGAATAGAAACAACATTCAGTCTATAATATAAATCTTCTCTGAAGGTTCCTTCTTTAACCATTTGCTCCAGAGGCTTGTTAGTAGCTGCAATAACTCTTACATCTATAGGAATGTTATTTTGACGGCCGACCTTTTCGATTTCCCCTTCCTGCAAAACCCTCAAAAGCTTGGCTTGCATCTGATACGGCATGTCTCCTATTTCATCCATAAATAATGTTCCGCCATCAGCCAACTGAAATTTCCCCATTTTGCCGCCTTTCGAAGCGCCGGTGAAGGATCCTTCTTCGTAGCCAAACAGCTCGCTTTCAATTAAAGGCTCCGGAATTGCAGAGCAATTAACAGTTATAAACGGTTTGTTTTTACGTGCACAATGACTTTTAATCACATTTGCAATTATTTCTTTTCCTGTACCGTTTTCACCTCTGAGCAAAACCATCGTATCAGTATTTGCAACCTTTAATGCCTTATTTACACAATCCAGGTATATCTTGCTTTCACCGATTATTTTGTTCTTTGCAAGAAATTTCTCAGCATTCACTTGTTTTCCATACTCTTCGGCAACTGCAGAAATACGTTTTACCTCATTGTGCAACACATTTACATCTGTTACGTCAGTAAATATGGAGTATGCTCCAACCATCTCATCTCCATCCATCATCGGGTGAGTGTTAATATCTACATATGTACTTATGCTCTTGATAAACTGGTTATCTACATGCTGGCTTTGTTTGGTTTTAAGTACATTGAGCAATGTGGCTTCAGGTTCAATTATACTCAGATATCTTCCGAGAATCTTACTGATGTTTATATTCAATATGTGACCATATGCATGATTTACATAAAAAATTCTGCTGTCTCTGTCTATTGCCACGAATCCGGTTTTCATCGTATCAAGAACCTGAATTAAAAGGTTTTCTCTTTGCTTATTTATAAGATATTTTAATCGCTCGGTTTTAACTGCGCCTACAATATTGTATTTTTCGTCAACCACATTCACATATTCATGTATTACAGACCCAAGCTCTTCCAGATTTATATCCCGTAAATATGTAGATTCCATTAATTTCATCTCTGATTCTTTATCTTTTATATTCGGGTTCATTAAATCTTTTATAGTTAACATGTTCTTCGCCTCATCTTCATTGTTTACATCCTCCTCCCACATCTCCTGTCTTAATCATCAATGACTTCCCGTCTTCATATTCTTCTGTTTTAATAAATCCTATATTTTCAAATAGCTTCATGCAGTTACTGTCAACCAGTGAGAAGGTATCTTCCGCCCCCATGTTGACTGACCTTCTCACCAGCATGCGCACGATTAAATCTCCGTAGTGTCTTCCTCTGTATTCCTTAAGAACACATACATTATCTATGAAATATTTTCCTTCCTTAAATAACAGCCTTCCGCTTCCGACAGGTATTTCATCTTCATATATAACCACATTATAAGCAAAATCATCCAAAACATCGTACACCATAACTTTATCTTGATTTAGCTCATCACAAAATACCTTTTTTCTTATTTCTAGTGCTTCATTAATATTATCTTTCCCTTGAAGCCATTTTGTTGATATCATAATTGCCCTCTATACATTTTTTAAGTATTATAACATATTTTTCACTTTTGCAAGCTTTTTTGTTTGACATTTTTATAACAATCTGTTAGAATTTACTCAAGTAAATAATTATCCTTTCTATATTTTATTGTAAAATCTGTAAATTTTGATATAATAAATATAGTACTCAAATAAATTTAGAGGTGATAATTATGACATTAGGCGAAAAGTTAAAACAAATCAGGAAAAAAAATGAAATGACCAAACAGGAGCTGAGTGTTGCACTGAATGTACCAAAAGAAAGAATAAAATTATATGAAATTAACGAAGAAGAACCATCTGAATTTTATTTGTCAAGCTTTGTTCAGTATTTCAATATAACAAAGGAAGATTTACTTTCTTGAAAATTGCATATAGAAAATATAATCTCTGAGCTTAAGGTTATCTGAGAGCAAGGAAATAAATTAAGTACATAATTGACTTTTATTCCTTGCGCCTGCAAGGATTTTTTATTGTATGCCCTACCGCAACGAACTCCCAAATTATGCGAACGGTAGTGAACTGATAATTTGGTGAATGAGACTGTGAAAGGAGAATTTATGGAAAAAAGAATAGGCGTGATTGGAATTGTAATTGAAGATTTAACCCATATTACTGAGGTAAATGAAATTCTGCATCAATATGCCAATGTAATTGTCGGACGAATGGGAGTTCCTTACAGAGAACGAGGTGTCAATGTAATATCCCTGATTGTTGACGGAACTACAGACGAAATTGGTGCCCTTACAGGCAAGCTGGGGAAAATGAAAGGTTTAAGCGTGAAAAGCGCATTATCAAAAAAATAGTTTTGGAGGAAATATGAAAAAAATAAGTTTAATTATCTCAATAATTTTGATTGTTGCTCTGTGTGCAGGATGCGCAAACAATGAAAATCAAAATCAAGCATCTGCAGAAAATCAAATACAGGAAACTCAACAAGAACCAGAAGAAGTAAATGAAAAAACACAAGAGCCAGTCAATGTTACCATAGCAGGATTAAAAGGTCCCACATCAATTGGTATGATTAAAATGATTGATGAAAAAGCGTTAAACAGCGAGGCATATAATGTTTCATATGTTGCCGAAAGCGCACCTGATTCACTCACAGCAAAAATAATCAACGGTGACATACAAATTTCTTCTGTTCCTATTAATTTAGCTTCTGTTTTGTATAATAAGACCGAAGGGAAAATTCAGCTCATGGCAGTAAATACCATAGGCAATTTATACATAGTCGGAGCAGATGAAATTACTTCCATCTCTGATTTGGAAGGAGAAACACTTGGTATGAGCGCCAAGGGATCTACTCCTGATTATGCAATGAACTATATACTGAAGGAAAATGGACTTTCAGACAGTGTGGAGCTTGATTATGCAGCCGACCACGCGACACTGGCACAATCAGTAATAGCAGAGGATTCAAAGGTTGCGCTTCTGCCCCAGCCATTTGCTGCACAAGTAACCATAAAAAATAATAATGTAAAAATGTTGATTGATTTAAATGAAGAATGGAAAAAATTATCTTCTGATGCAAGTCCGCTGTATACAGGCTGCATTGTGGTAAATAAAGAATTTGCGGAAAACAATATGGATTTTGTAACTGAATTTTTAAAACAATATGAGGCTTCGGTTAAATGGGTCAATGAAAATCCTGCAGATGCTTCTTTGCTTGTAGAAAAAAATGAGATTATGCAAGGCGCAGCATTAGTTGAAAAAGCAATACCTTATTGCGGAATTACTTTTTCCCGCGCTCAAGATGAAAAAACAAGCTTAAACAGCTTCTATAAAATTTTATTTGATTCTAACCCGGCTTCCGTAGGAGGAAAATTACCTGATGATGCATTTTATTTTGCACAATAAAAGCAGGAAAATTACCATAATATTATTTTGGATTATAATATGGGAGATATTATCCTTGATTATTAATCAGGAGATTTACCTCCCTTCTCCTTTTTCAACATTTAATGCTCTCTTGCATCTGCTTAAGACAAAGGATACCTATATAACAATATTTTACAGTTCTTACAGGACACTTGCAGGATTTATAATTTCTTGTGTCTTAGGAATAATCACCGGGTATCTCTGTGGAACAACCCAATTTTTCTATGATTTGCTTAACCCATTAATAAGTATTATCAGAACAGTCCCCGTAATGTCTGTAATAATCATTGCGATTATGTGGTTCAAGGATACCAATGTGCCTATTTTTGTCGCATTTCTTATGTGTTTCCCAATAATATGGACAAATGTGGTGAGCGGAATCAAGGCAACTGACTATAAGCTTTTGCAAATGTGCAAAATATATAACATAAAAAAATTTCATATAATAAAATCAGTATACTTTTATTCAGCTCTCCCATATATTAAAGCATCAATGATATCTGCGCTGGGTATCGGATGGAAGGTAACTTCCGCTGCAGAAGTATTAAGCCTTCCTAAGTACTCGATCGGCGGCTATTTGTATGATTCAAAAGTTTATTTGGAAATTCCTGACTTGTTTGCCTGGACTGTTATAATAATAGCATTGAGCTATATTTTTGAAGCTGTTTTAAAAAAATTGTTTGAATCGAGGAATTATGATTAGTCTGGTTAATGTCAATAAAAAATATGATAATATAGATATTCTAAAAAATTTCAGTATCTCTTTTGAGGCAGAAAAGATATCATGCTTATTTGGTCCGTCAGGTGTGGGCAAGACAACAATTGCCAATATTGCTTCCGGTCTTGCTCCTATTGATAACGGCAAATTGACGGGTAATGAAAATGCTGTATTTTCCTATGTTTTTCAGGAACCCAGACTTCTTGAATGGTACAGTGTATACGACAATATTGATTTTGTACTAAAGGATGTTTATAATGAAAAAAAACGGGTAAATATTATAAACAACTATGTTGAAATGGTAGATTTAAAGGGCTATGAACTTTATAAACCAAATGCCTTAAGCGGAGGAATGTGTCAAAGAGTTTCGTTAGCACGGGCATTTGCTTACCCTTCAAATTTTCTGATTTTAGACGAACCTTTCAAGGGTCTTGATTTGAAATTAAAAGGTGAAATGATTTCGTTATTTGTTAAGCTTTGGAATGAAAGTAAAAGAACCGTATTATTTATAACCCATGATGTTGATGAAGCTGTAACATTATCAAACACCATATACATTATTAATAACAGACCGCTTGAAATTATAAAAAAAATCAATATGGAAAATACTGATAAAAATACAGCTAAAAGTATTTTATTATCATAATAATCCATTTATATCTTGTAATTATAACAATTTTATAATAATATATTAATCAAACATAAAAATTCTTATTGGAGTTAAACTAATGTGACTGAATCACTGTAATATATTTTAAAATTTCGTATAGTGAATAAAACAATTAATGGAGGAAATTATGGACTTTAAGATAACAGAAAAAGCAAAAGATAAATTAAACGAATTCAAAGCTAATCAGCAGCCAATCAAATTAAAAATAACCGGATTTTCCTGATGTGGTGCCGAATTAGGCATTGTTTCGGAGAAACAGTCAGAAAATGATAAAATTTATAATGTTGAAGGATTTGATTTAATTGTTTCCGATGAACTAGAAGGAGCAATCAAGGGAGCGGAAATAGATTATACAAACGGAGTTTTCAGAAAAGGTTTTGAAGTTGTTGCAAAATTCAGTTAAAAAAATATATTTAATATTAAAAATATCTGGTGAGACATGTATAAATTATGGGCAAGAAAAATAAGCAGGAATAAAATTATAAATTCTATCACAGTTAAAAACAAAGACAATATCAGTAATATTGATAAAAGGGACAAATGCCTTAAGGAAATATGTCAAAAACTTGATATAAGTGTACCTGTTTGGTTGAAAAAACACGAAACGGAATTTTCACAATTTAAATCTGTGACCTTTTATCCTCAGGATTTTGTTGATGAAGTTGATTTTGACAAATTAGAGGTAGAATTAATAGATGATTAAAACAAGTCTGCTTAATTGAGCAGACTTGTTTTAAATTTAAAATCTGTTATTGTATAGTACTACCAGCAGTAAGAAAAACCAAAGTAAAGTATTCAAATCTATATCGCAGTCACTTTGACAAACAATAACTACCAATAATAAAAAGAAAAATAATAGAGATGAATCTATTCCGCCGATACCTGCTACTCTGTCCCTGTGACAACCGCAGGGCGGCTGAGGTGCAATCGGTCTTCTTTCGCCAACTCTGCCGCCAATCCTGTCGCAATCGCATTGAACATTAACTTCTTCATTGGCTTCAATATTTTCAGGCCTGATATTTTCCATAAAAACCTCCTTAATACAAATTTCATTTTAATTATTATATTCACAAATAAAATATGTGTTAATTGAATAAGCCTAAGATTTATTTTTTTGATTTGTGCATAATCTAGAAAATTATTGAAACAATAACAATATATTTAAATTTAAGGAGGATAGTAACCTATGGATAAATTTGCATTGGTATTGGTCATTATAGGAGCTATAAACTGGGGTTTGATTGCATTATTCCAATTTGATTTAGTTGCTGCTATATTTGGAGGCCAAACAGCAATATTCAGCCGCTTGGTGTATGGACTTGTTGGTTTAGCAGGTTTATACTGCATAACATTATTATTCAATGAACATGAAAGAGTAGACTAATCAATTATTAAATGACACTTTAAAAAAGACAATCCGGCGGATTGTCTTTTCTATTTATGCTTTAAAACAACAGGCGGACACATAGCCCGCCTCAAAAATTTTATTCACCTGCTATTGCCAGCTTTTTAATCTTTAATGACGGTGACCCTATATAAGCGTTTCCCGGCAGACCAAATTTCAAATCCGAGCCCACTTCTTCAATATTTTTAATCATTTCAAAGTAATTTCCCGCCACAGTAATTTGCTCAACCGGACCTGTGATTTTTCCATCCTTTATTTCAAACCCCAATGCTGCCAGCGAAAAATCTCCGGATATGGAATTAAGTCCTGCATGAAGACCTTGAAGCTCGGTAATCAAAATACCTTTCTCCATTTCAGAAATAATTTCATCCAATGTTTTATTGCCGTTTTCAACATAGAAATTAGAAGGTGCAATTCCTATAGATGCCTTGTATGAGCCCTTGCTTGCATTGCCGGTTGTTTCAATTCCATCCTTCTTTGCAGTTTTTAAATTGTGGAAATATGTTTTTAATACACCCTTATCAACAACCTTCTTATATTTGCATGCAACTCCTTCACCGTCAAAGGACTTTGAAGCTAATCCATCCTCCATAAAAGGATCATCTACCAAGGTAAATTTTTCACTTCCTATTTGCTCTCCAAGCTTACCCTTTAATAATGACAAATCCTTCTGCACGCTTTCAGCAGAGAAAATTCCGGTAAAAGCCTCCAATAAATCAGCAGCAGCACTGTTTCTGATTACTACCGGATAATCACCGGATCTGACAGATTTTGCTCCCAAAAGCGAAAGAGCTTCCTTTACTGCTTCCTCGGCAATTTCCTTAGGATTGAATTTTGAAAAGTCATTTCCTGACCTGTATGCCATTCCGGTCTTAATATCCTGACCCTCTTTAGCTACCACAACAACGTATGTATATGCTATATTACTCTTATCATGAAGGTAGAGGCCTTTGGTGTTTGACATAACTGTTTCACCGTAACCGTCTCCGTAAACACAGGTTTCAACTGATGTTATTCTTTTATCAATTTTAAAAGCTTCTTCCTCCAATTGTTTTACAAAATCAATTTTTTCTGTTTCTGAAACATCATCCAGCCCCGGGTTAAATGTATCTACCTTTTTATATTCCTTTGAGCCTTCGTAAATGAATTCTTCATCATCCGAATCTATTACAGTTGCATTTTCAGCCACATTTTTAACCAATAAATCTATAGAAGATTCATCCACCTTTTCAGTATAGGAATATCCCATTTTACCCTTGTACTCACCTCTTAACGACAAACCTTCGCTTTCGGAAAGACTGTACCCGTCAAGTTCCTTCTGGAATACCTTCAGTGAAAGACTGCTTCCTGCGGAATAATAAACCTCCATATCTCCAAGTCCCTGAGCTTTTCCCTTTTGAAATATCTTTTCAACTAACGGTCTGATATCCATGCTATTCACCTTCCCTTCCGCCTGCAGTAATTTCTGATACTCTGAGCATAGGCTGACCGACATTTGCCGGAATGCTGCCGCTTACCGAGCCGCACATGCCCTGACTTTGCATTAAATTGTTTCCGACCATATCAATTTTATTTAATATTTCCGTTCCTTTTCCTATCAGCGTCGCTCCCCTGACAGGTTCCTTTATTTTTCCGTTTTCAATTATGTAGCCTTCCATTACGGCAAAATTAAACTCTCCTGTGCTTGGATTCACAGAACCTCCGCCCATATGCTTTGCATAAATACCTCTTTCGGTATTCGCAATAATTTCTTCCGGCGATGACTTCCCGTTATCTATGAATGTATTTGACATACGTGATGTCGGTGCAAATCTATATGACTGTCGTCTTGAGGAACCGGTTATGTCCATATTCATTCTTCTGGCATTTAACCTGTCAATCATGTAGCCCTTAAGTATGCCGTTTTCAATAAGAACATTTCTCTGGGACTTAGTTCCTTCGTCATCAATATTGAATGAACCCCATTCTCCCGGTATAGAGCCGTCATCTATGGCAGTTACAAGCGGAGACGCTATTTGTTGACCGATTTTCCCCGAGAAAACCGAAAGACCTTTTGCCACTGAAGTAGCCTCCAGACCATGACCGCAAGCTTCGTGGAATATTACTCCGCCAAATCCGTTATCGATGATAACAGGCATCTTGCCGCTCGGGCTGTATTTTGCATTTACCATTGTAACTGCAATCCTGGATGCTTCCTTTGCATAAAAATCAACATCAAGATTTTCGAAAAACTCATAACCCTTGCTTGCACCGGGTCCGAAGAATCCGGACTGCATTTCCCCGTTTTTAGATGCAACCGATGAAATGCCCAGACGGCTGCGCACTCTGGTATCCTCTCTCCACAAGCCTTCCGTATTTGCTACCATGATATTCTGAGTGTAATCCGTGTAGTTTACGGTAACCTGGGTAATTAAGTCGCTGTAATTGAAGGCTGTGTCGTATGCCTTCTTCATAAGCTGAACCTTTTTTGTTTTTTCAATGGTATCCGGGTTGATTAATATTGTGTTGATATTTTTAACATCTGTTTTTTCAAGATTCAATGCCTCGGTTGATTGCTTTCCTTCAATAGCTGCCGCAGCCTTTCTGGCTGTTTCTATCAAGGTATCACGGTCAGACTTGTTTGTATATGCATAAACGCTGTTAAAGCCCTTGAATATTCTTACACCGACACCGTAATCTCTTCCGGACATGGTGCTCTCAACCTTGCCGCCAATCATAACAATCCCGTTGTTTGTTCTGTCTTCAACGTAGATTTCAGCAAAATCTCCTCCTGTTGACAGGGCGGCATTTAATGTATCTTCGATTATTTGCTTGTTTAACACACAATCACTCCTATCTTTATAAAATTTAATAATATTTTACCATATTTTCCTTAAAGTATTAATAATTTTATTTTAAAAAAATAAAAGTCACGGCATGACTTTTATTCTTGATATTATTATTCTAATATTTCCACATATCCTTCAGTTCCGTTCAGCCTTATTCTCTGTCCGTCCTTGATTATTTTTGTGGCATTTTCAATGCCGACAACTCCGGGGAGCCCGTATTCCCTCGTTATGACCGCTCCATGTGTTGTGAAACCGCCTACTTCGGTTATTAATCCCTTTATGGTAACAAATAACGGAGTCCAGCTTGGGTCGGTAAATTGTGTAACTAAAATATCGTCTTTTTCTACCTTGGCATCATTCATGGACAAAATCACTCTTGCTCTTCCTTCCACAATACCTGATGAAACCGGAATTCCGGATAATGCTCCTTCCGGCATATTTGCTGAGGACATTTTTATGGACGGTACATATCCGTCTGACGTTATTATTCTCGGAGGTGTCAGTTTTTCAAAATGCGTATATTCATTTTTCCTTTTTTCTATAACAGAATAATCAAATTTGCTTTCAGCTGCGGCTTTTTTCAGTTCATCAAAATACATATAATATATATCTTCTGCTTCTTTGATTACACCCTTTGCAGCAAGAGCGTCGGCTGTCTTTTTTAATGCTTTTTTGTAAGTCTCATATCTTCTTACAATATAGTATTTTGGATATTCCCTGCATCCTATGAAATTTCTTAGTATGCTGATATTCTTCTTCAGCTTCTTAGCTTTTTTATTGCCGCCGGGCATGCTCTCCAAATGCCTTATTATTTCATTTTCTTTTGCTTTTGCCGTTAATTTCCCTGCTTCAAATCTGTTTTGCTGCTCCTTGCTTTTTAAAACATTGATATTGTTTAATATCAAGGGTATGAGCTGAGCAGGCTTTTCATTCCAGCGGTCCTTTGTTATATCTATCTCACCGGGACATCTCATACCGTATTTATCAAGAAATAACCCGAATGCTTCAGCAGCCTCATCACCGCCCTGCAATCCCTTTATATCTTTAAAAAATGTATCGTCGCTTGGATTAGCAGATATATAATTTATTATATCCGGATATTTTCGCACAACATCCGACAAATCACACAGCGCAAGTCCCATTTCCGTAGTAACATTATGCTCCGCCGATTTAGACAGAATATCCACAACACTTTTTTCACCGGTCCATTTTTCTACACTTTTATTTATAGTATCACTTACCATTATTCCTGCTATGATTGCTCCGAGCATTGTGGGGTCATACGCCATGGACAGAAGTTTTTCCTTATCCTTCTGAATAAACTCAAGGGCATCAATACCTGATAATTGAGACAACAGATCATCTGTTTCCTTAATTCCCTTTTCAAATTTTTCCAATAAATTTTCTATGATATCAGGATTATTTTTCCTGTTTACATTAAATGTCTCCAGCAAGGACTTAAAGGTAAATATTCCGCCCTTGATGTTTCTTTCACCCTTGGGCAGGGATTTCATAAAATCTTTATCCTTAATTAAATTATTAAGCGCGCTCTGTATCAGCGGGTCCTGTTTGCCGGTCGCCATTACAAGCCTTTTTTTGCCTGCATATGATGATAAATCGTGAGTTATATCCGCATATATTCTCCCGCCTGCTCTGTCCATGGTCGATTCTGAAATCATTTCAAAGAATGACATGCCTAAGGGTCTTATTATATCGGTCATCATCTGGGTGTGACCGATTGACATATACACCCTGGGAGCTTCCTTTCCTTTACAGTCCGGAATCGGAAACAGCGTGGTTATGCCTCTGCTTTGGACTATATAAAATTCATTATTATATAAGCACCACTCTATATCCTGAGGGCTGTTGAAATAAGCTTCTATCCTTCTGCCTGTTTCTGCCAGCTTCAGTATCTGATTGTCCGAAAGCACCTGCATGCTTTTTCTTTCATCATCTATACTTAATTCCTCTGTTTCTCCGGCAGCTGCAGGCTTAATTTCTATTTTCTTTGTTCCTATATTTTTTTCTGCTATGCTTCCGGATTTCACCTTGTATATGTCTGGATTTACAATCCCCGAGACTAATGCCTCTCCAAGCCCAAAGCCTGCATCAATTGAAAGTGTTTTTCTGTCAGATGTCATAGGGTCTGCCGTAAACATTGTTCCGGACGCTTCCGACATAACCATTTTTTGTACAACTACAGAAAGCAGGACCTTTTTATGGTCAAATTTGTTTTTTATTCTGTATGTTACGGCACGGTCGGTGAAAAGTGATGCCCAGCATTTCACTACATATCTGATAATTTTATGCATGCCCTTAATGTTAAGATAGGTGTCCTGCTGACCTGCAAATGAAGCGGTTGGCAAATCCTCGGCAGTTGCGCTTGACCTGACTGCAAAAGGTTGCTCTTTGTCATAATAAAATAGTTCATCCAATATTTCATTTTCAATATCACTGTCTATTTTAATATTTTCAATAACCTCTCTCATCTGCTTGCTTACAGAAGATATTTTCTCTCTGTCTTCCGGCATCAGCTCTGATAATTCAGCAAATAATTTTTCCAGTTCACCGTTGTCTTCAATGGTTTTCTGATATGCCTTTGTTGTAACACAAAAGCCATCAGGTATATTTATGTTATCTATTTTTGCCAGCTCGCCAAGATTAACACCCTTACCGCCTGCATCCATCAGCATTGACTTATTAATTTCATTAAATTTTAAGACATACTTCTTCATTATTTTGCCTCCTAAAGTTTTGAAATCCGAATTGCTTTATTTCATAATATAGTATAGCCACAATAATGTCAATATAGTTTTGAAATAATTATTGAATTATTTCAAAACTTTGATATAATACATATATATAAAGTGAATGAAGGTGATTAGAATGAACGGCTATGAAAAAAGAACTAAAATAAAAAAAGAAGCAATTATAAGTACTGCTCGTGAATTGTTTATAAAACGAGGAATAACAGATGTTTCAATAAGTGAAATAGCTGCCAGGGCAAATGTGTCTCAGGTTTCCATATATAATTATTTTGGTGACAAAACCTCTCTTGCAAAAGAGGTTCTTATTTCTTATATTAACAGCCTGGTAAATGAATATGATGAAATTTTAGAAAGTGACATTCCTTTTGAAGAAAAATTAAAGCTGATAATAACAAAAAAATATGATGCCATTACAAATTTAGGCAAGACATCCTTCAGTTCCGATGCCTGGCAGGATAAAGCTTTAAAAGATATATACACAGAATCGGCAAATTTAAAAATAAAAGCAATTTTCACAAAATTCATTCAAAAAGGAAAAAGTGAAGGCTATATCAACATGGACATACCGGATGATGCAATTTTGTCATTTATGACAGCTTCATCCTATATCACACAGCAGCCAAATTATATCGGCACCGGTGATGATTATAAGCTCGGAATAATAAAACTGTTTTTATATGGCTTAGTCGGCAGGGAAAATGGCGAGCGCTAAAAAAAGGGGTGGTCAGATAGTCAACCATGCGCCTGTCAATTCACCGGGTTTATGTTGTATCATTCTGCAAAGTCAAGCATATGATCCATCAATGGTAAGTTGAATTCAACCCATCTTCTTTAGTTTTTGTAGCAAAACCTTCATTGCTGCATACTATGGGTTGTACATCAAAACAAAGGAGGTTTCTTGTGTGCGGTAGCAAGAGATATATGGTGAACATATTTATGCAAAAATGTTTTACGTAGTATGCGACATTTTCTGCTTTATCTTTCCAAAACCTTGAAAAGTTTATTTTGGGCGAAGGTTTTTAATTGAAATATACAGGTTTTTATTAAAAGACCTAAGCCAAAAAATTTTCGATAATTATGCACCTTCAGAGTATTAATATTCACTTATTAACACGCCCCTTTTACATGCTTATTATATTATATAATATTTTGAAATATCGCCTTCCAATTAAGCCTTCGTATAGTATAATGTTTTTCGATTTATGTGCTCCCACTTATTTAGACGATAATATCAGGAAAATGTCAGTTAAAATGTAACTTTTTGCACGTGTGGAACCACGAGCGAACATTTTTAGATAATCAAGCAAGATTTTTGTGCCTTCCTTTGTTGATTTTTTTAAAAAAACGTCATATAATATATTCAACAGATAATTCATGATTAGCAAAAATACTAAATAAAAAATTTAAGGAAAACTGAAATCAAAATATGATATAACAGGAGAAAACTCAATGATTACCTTTTGAAAAGATAGAACCATTAAAATAGGAGGCATGTAATGTATATAATAAATGGTATCGCTTATGCGGGGGAACCTGCAGATATAATAAAGGTACAATCAGTAAAAACTCTGCCTGATTACTGTTTGCTTTTAAAATTTTCCACAGGTGAAAAGCGAATATTTGACGCTTATGGGTTGTTACAGTATCCTGTATATAAGACACTGATAAATAAAGAAATATTTAATAATGCATATATAGAAGGTGGCACTGTCGCGTGGAACAACGGTGACATTGATATTGCTCCTGAAACTTTGTATTATGAGAGCTTCAAATATGAAGAACCCTGCATTGGTTAATTTTTATTTGCAAACACTTTGTACAATTATATCTTCCGCAAAAACAAAGTAAATATTTTAATCAGATCTAGCATCAATATTTGGGGCATAACTTCATTTGTCTTTTTTTAGCACCTTTTCAACAATTGACTTCCCCATGCCAAAACTCTGCTTGATTGATTACATTATAATGTTATAAAGTTGTTATAATGAGGTGATGTGTTGAATCCTTCAAAAAAAATACTTATTGTTGATGACGACAAAAGGGTTGTAAAAATGCTTGTTGAGTATATGAAATTATATGAGTACAAAACTGTTTGTGCATATAATGGAAGAGATGCACTGGCATTTCTTGATGAATCTATAGATTTAGTTGTGTTGGATATAAATATGGATGACATCGATGGAATAGAAGTTTGCAAGAGGATACGGGAAAATGCTAATGTTCCTGTAATTATGCTGAGCGCAAATGCAACATCTTTTGATAAAATAAAAGCTTTAGGGGTTGGAGCAGATGATTATGTAGTTAAACCTTTCGATCCATTAGAGTTGTTAGCCAGGATTAAAGCACATATTAGCAGAGTTGAGCGTTTCAATGCATCCAGAACTATTGAAACACCAATAGAATTTGATGATATAAAAATTTTTCGCAATGCATATAAGGTTACTAAGGGTAAAAATGAGATAAATTTTTCAAATACAGAATTCAGGCTGCTTGTATATTTAATTGATAATGCATTTAATGCTATATCAAGACAAAAAATATTAAATGATGTATGGCAAAGTGATTTATACGATGAAAATATAGTTAATACCTATATAAAAAGAATACGGATGAAGCTTGAAGATATAGGAAATGGAGAAAAGTACATAAAGTCAATTCGCGGAGTTGGCTATATGTTTGAAGCTGAATTTAAGTATAAATAAATGGCAGGCTTTACCTGCCATTTATTTATGCTATGAATTTGTTAATGTAAAACCAAAAGGTGCTTCCTTTGTTTAGAGTAGATTCAAATTGTAAAGTTGAATTATGAGATTCTAAAATCAGCTTAGATACATATAGTCCAAGACCGTAACTATTTGGTTCAGATAAGTTTGATTTATAAAACATATCAAAAATATAATCCTTATCGTTTTCCTTTATTCCGACACCATTATCTTTAATCTTAAATAAAACTTTATTGTCTTCACTATTTATAGTCACTTTAATAGTTGTATATTTATCACTGTATTTTACTGCATTGCTTACAAGATTTTGCCATACTCTAATGATTTTAACTTTATCAATATCCAATATGCAATCATCACAGTTGAATTCACCGCTGAAAATTCTATCAGAATTTTCTATATAATCTTTTGCAGAATCAAACAAATATTTGCAGAATTCATTGGCGTTAATACATTCCAGCCTTAATTGCTGAATATATTGAGCTTCATATGTAGAATCTAAAACATCATATGAAATTTTCTCTAAAGTTTCTGCACTGTTGTATATTTCTTGCAGAAACCTTGTTTTTGCATCCTCTTCAACTATTACTCCTGACAATAATCCCTTTGCATATCCTTTAATTAATGTTAGTGATGTTCTTATGTCATGTGACAGGGTGGATAGAAATTTAGAAGTTAAGTATGTTTTCATTTCTAAAGAATTTTTAAGAAATTCCGATTTCTTAATGAGAAATTCTGCATCCTTTTCAAAAAAGTTTAAATCCTTATCTACTTTATTTTTTATGGTATTAATAAAAGAATCAAAATTGTCGTAATTTTCATATGTATCTAAATTTGAAACTCCCTTTACATTTACAATTGTTTTATCAATGGCACTTTCAAAAATCTCATTACTGTTTTTTGCACTGTTTATATAATTGTTAATGTGGATTATGGGAGATGATATTTTATTTGACATGAAAATACTGATAAAAATCGCACAGCCTGAAATAATTATTCCATAAAATACAACGTATCTCAATAAACTAATAGATTTAGCCATCAGCTCATCCTTAGGCATAATTGTTAGTAATATCCAGTTGTTGCTGTTCATCTTTTTATATGAATATAAATATCCATCATCATAGTACTTATAAACGGCATCTTTTTTATAATCTATATTTTTAAAACCTGTTAAGGTGTCGGATGCTAATTTTTGTATCATGCTTGGGTCTTTGTGTGATAGTATGTAACCATTAGAATCAATAATAACAAAATATCCTGATTCACCGATTTCATAGTCATTTACAAAATATACAAAGTTTTCAGCTTTTATAGCTACACCAAATAAACCTAAAACTCTGCCATCTTCACTATATATAGAATGAACCGTATTTACAATATTAGTTCCGTCAGACAGTGCAAGCAATATATCGCTAGTTGCTGTTTTATTATAATTAAACCCGTCTTGAATATATTTCCTGCTTGACAAGTCTACATACATAGCATTTGGCATTGTGGAAGCAATTATTATGCCATCACGATCAACAATGAATAAATCTTTGTAATAGTCGTTATCTAAATTCATTTTCTCCATGGTTTCTATTAAATATTTATTGGTTTCATCAGTACTTTCGGTTTTATTAAAAAATTTATGAACATGTTCATCTCTTGAAAATGCCAATGTTTCAACCTGAACTTTTTTAACCATTAGATCTATTTTTTCTTGAGCCCTTAATATTTGTACTTCTGTAAATTTTGTAGATTCATCATTTAGTATGGATGCTGATTTTGAATAAATAGATACGCACATTATAACTAATGATATGATTACAATAATACAAATGGATAAGGTAATTTTATTTTTAAGTTTCATATCTTACCTCATATATTTTTAAAATTATTACAATATTGAAACAATCACTTTTATGTATTTATTATATTATGATTAGGCGTCAAAAGCGCCGTAATACACATTGAAAATTTAAAACTATTATATCATTTTAAGGTCAGATGTGGTATAAAATAGTTTTATGTATATTTCATATATATTTATAAACAAACAATGTATATTAATTATAAATACCATGTACAAACAACGTTTGCAATATAAAAATGTTAATATATGTTTAAATAAAAAAAAATATATATTGAAGGAGGTAAAAATGAATACAGAAAAACAAACAATCAGTACAAAGGACAAATTAAAGTTTTTATTATGTAGTGCAGTAGGAATATTTATGTTTTTTATAACTGTTACTTTTAACGGTAAAACATCCATACCATTAGACCACATTGTGACAGTATTAACACAAATCCTGGGAGGATTAACAGGTTATATTGCATTAGCAATCATGCTTTATGGTGGAATTAAACCATTCATAAAAAAAACTTGGAACAAAAATACAGTAGAAATAGTATTTTCAGTATTTAAAGTTTTAGGTATTATTACAGGATTTATGTTCGTATTTAATCTTGGTCCGGAATTTTTATATGCACCGGATTTATTTCCTTTTTTATTTAATAAATTAGTTATACCTTTGGGGTTATTAATACCTGTGGGTGCAGTATTTCTTTCTTTTCTAATCGGGTACGGGCTAATGGAATTTACAGGAGTGCTTATGCAGCCTGTAATGAGACCAGTTTGGAAAACACCGGGCAGATCTGCAATAGATGCAGTTGCATCCTTTGTAGGAAGCTATTCATTAGGATTATTAATAACAAACAGAGTATATTTAGAAGGCAAATATACTAAAAAAGAAGCAATAATTATAGCAACAGGATTTTCAACAGTATCTGCTACATTTATGGTAATAGTTGCTAAAACATTAGGGCTTATGGAAAACTGGAATTTATATTTCTGGTCAACCTTAATTATTACATTCATAGCTACTGCCGTTACAGTACGTATATATCCAATCAGCAAAAAAAGTGATGACTATGTTACAGGAAGCGGAGATCCAGAAGTAATAGTAACTGAAAATCGTTTAAATGTTGCTTGGAATGAAGCTATGAGGGTGTCTCGCAATTCAGGAAACATTATAAATAATATATGGATTAATTTGAAAGACGGTATTAATATGGTAAGCAATATATTACCTACTATTATGTCCATTGGTTTGCTAGGCTTATTGTTAGCAACCTATACTCCTGTATTTGATATTATAGGATATATATTCTATCCATTTACAGCGCTTATGCAATTGCCTGAAGCTATGCTTACAGCGAAAGCTTTAGCTGTAGGAATAGCAGAAATGTTTTTGCCGGCAGGAATTATTGCAAATGCTCCAATACTTTCAAAATATGTAGTTGGCGTATGCTCAGTATCATCAGTACTGTTTTTCTCCGCATCAATTCCATGTATATTATCTACAGAAATACCCGTTTCAATTAAAGAATTAGTTATTATATGGGTTGAAAGAACTATATTATCAATAATAATGGCAGCATTAGTGGGAATGCTAATATTCTAATAATTTAAATTGTGCTTCAGGTTGTCTGCCTTTAAACCAGAATCATGAATTTTTGTTTCCAATGTCATGCTCTTTATTTATATTTATGTATACAAAAAAAGAATTATGTAAGGGATGTAGGTTAATACACATCCCTTACATAAACATTAATACATTTTTCCCCTTCCGTATTTTATGTTGTATCATTCTGTAAAGACAAGCATATAATAGGTATGAACTTCACGTTCTACGTATTAAGTGTGCATATTTATCCAATGTGCATGCAGCTAAAAATACACGAAAGGTAACCTTTCGCACGTGTGGAACCATGAGTGAACATTTTTAGATAAATGAGTAAGATTTTTCGTTGGAATCATGGGATTTTTGATTAAAATCTTATTTTGCAGATTTATACTATTTTTGTATAAAATATAATTAAGTATCACTAAACTTGTACTCTGCTTGCGCTTACACAATCTGACTCTCCCATGTCATTCCTCGTTATTTAGTACTTCTCTTTGTCATTATTTTTGATTAATTCTATTAATTTTTTAGAACATATTAACGAAAGCGGAATAATAACTATTATAATAACAAAAAGCTGTACAACATTAGACATTGGAGATATCGAAAAACTAAAATATGATAATACTTTAATAAATATAATAAAAAAAACAACTGCTAAAAAACTAAAAATAATTGTACCCATAGATTCTGCTCCTTAGAGTATAAGTCTTTTATGACCGTTATTTCTGTTAACAGCCTCTTTAACACTCTTACTGAAATATATATTTCTAATAAATCCATGCATATTCTATATTCCATATAGAATATGATAATAATTACTAAGACAAAGTCAATGAAACTAATAGAATTTTTTTGATTCATATAATCACCTTACCACAATCTTTGAAGATTTAGAATAAATATATAATATATTGTTATCATATGTTAAGATTTAAATCAAATCATATACCGCTAAACCATACGCTGTACCAATTCGTGCATTAATATCACAAATATTACCCCATCTTATTTAGTTTTTGTAGCAAAACCTTCATTGCTGCATACTATGGGTTGTACATCAAAGCAAAGGAAGTTTCTTATGTTAAAAAAATTATGTGCGGCAGCAAGAGATATATGGTAACCATATTTATGCAAAAATGTTTTACGTAGTCTGCGACATTTTCTGCTTTATCTTTTCAAAGCCTTGAAAAATTTATTTTGGGCGAAAGTTTTTCATTGAAATATACAGGTTTTTATTAAAAGGCCTAAGTCAAAAAAATTTCGATAATTATGCGCTTTTAAGGTATTAATATTCATTCATTAAATATGTAACCATATGCAACACATAAGAAAGTATCGCAAGGATAGGGGATTAAGTATTTTTCAAAGAGCACTATATTCCCATTATAAACCATTAGATTTTGAGCATATAATATAATTGACATGTTTTCCATTCATCTTCAGATATTCTTAAAATCACATATTCTTCATTATAAGTGCAAATTTCAAGGACTGTATTTTCTTTTAATCCTATTAGTGTTTTATAACTGCCTGTTTTAAAATTGAGAGAAAAAAATATTTGTAATCAGATATAGCAAACACCTCCTAAATTATGTACCCGTTATATAAGCAATTCGATTCAAAACAAAAACCAACAACATGATATTTGTTATAGTTTGTTTTATAATTTAACTAAAATAATTGTACTCGTAAATCGTATGAGGAAATATAGTACCATATTGACCCTTTGACATTCTCCTTGATATTCCTTATTGGGGAACTGCCATTGAAAAATGATGGACTGAATCAAGCAGGCTGCCTGAACCGTAGTACATAGCGGTTATAACAATATTTCCCGATCTGAGCACAATGTTTTCTATTTTTCTGTTTTGATAATTCCTTTTTAAGAAATATGAGGCACTTTCAAAACCATCCACATGTATGGCAGTCATTTTTTCATAATCTATATCCCTGCACAATTCTTCCACATAACGAACCGCTAATCCTTCGTTTCTCATTTCATAATAATTAACATCATATCCAAATAGCTCTCTATATCCAAAGCTCTCCTCATAAGTATCCGTCGTATCTTGCACCGTGTCCCCGTACTGCTCAATATTTAGTAGTGTAGGGGCAACGTAGCGGCTTTCTTCTGTTGCAAAGCAGCGAATTATCTCATTTGGATCATATTTTTTCTGCGTCAATTTCGCAGCAGCCCACTCTTCAGGAGAAATTTGCTCCATAAGAGGAATTTTTATGTTGAGCGTATATTTGTCCAACGGAATGGAATGAATCCGCTTTACTTTATCAACTTGAACTAAAATAATTAAAAAACTTATAGTAATTATTGCAATCATGCACCATTCAAGTATTCTGTGAGTCTTTACAACAGGCTGTTTCCTGCGCTCCATAAGCAAATTGATTCTTTTCTCCCTCTTAATATACGCGACAACATACAGTAATCCCAATATTATAGCACATATAGATCCAGCTAGTATTCCCATCGGCAGCAAATCATCATAATAAATAAGCGTTTTTATAAAGCCTCCTGAAATAAAACTCAGTTTAATGAAAAGCATAAACACTAAAACAGGAAACAAAAAGGAAGGTATTGCTCCATACTATATGTCAATATTTGTTTTTCTAATGCAGTTTCCATGCATAAAAAATTAATTGACATTCACAATTTGTCATAATTTAAGTATTAAAATGATTTTTTGGGGGAAATAAATATGCGATATTGCGCAGTCTGCCGTCCCCTTGGCATTCTTTAATAATAGATAATATCCCCGACCTTTCAAAGCCCGTCACTAGCTTGGATTGGTTTCAAGCTAGTGACGGGCTTTTTTGATGTGGATTTTGGCGCTTACGCCTACATAATTAGAGCTTTGCGCCTGTAAAATACTTACAATTTAATTAATGTTAATAACCAATTTCTACCGCAAAATTGCTTGGTAAATGAGTCATTGGAGAAAAATACATAATATCATCAACAGTTGAACTGCAATGAAGTGTTCCCAAAGCTGAAAAACCACCAGTAGTTACAATCACAATAGGTCCACCACTGTCTCCTTCAGCGCAAAATGTCCCAGTTAATAGCTCCGTTTCTGTCATCGCTCTAGTGGTATAGTATTTGTATGCATAGGAATCAAAATTGGTTGTAGACACAGAAACATTGGTTACTCGATAAGAAGACCATGTTTGCGTTGTATGTCCAAAAGTATATACGATTTGATTCCTAGTCGGTGTGTTAGTACGAGACTTAATTTTTCCTGTTATTGTACCAGAGTAATTTTGCTTAATAAGTCCAGAAATTGTTTCACTCGAATTTAGTCTGATAATCGACCAATCACCTGCAGTATTGCTTTCCCATTGCTTAATGGTGACATTTCCAATCGTAGCAGAACCATATCTCGCGGCATCACCTGCTGAAAATGAAGAGTTATGACCACAAGATATATATGAGCGATCTCCATTATACCAACCTGTAAAACCAAGTGTTGCTGCACCATTATTTCCATGATAATAATAGCCTTGACCCCCAAGATGATTGGCTGTAAGCTTCGTTATTCTAGTGGGTTGAATTATAAGTGGAATTTCTTTTTCAGGATATTCAGTTCTTATATATAGATCAATTTTAGCATCTATATCATCTGCTTTGTCATATACTTCCTGTTCAATTTCTAATACTATGCTATTATTCAATGTATCTACATAACCGCTCATAACTGGAAAATCCTTACTTGCCGTTTTTATGACATCATTCATCATATCGTTTAACTGATTTAAGGAATATTCTACCTGTTCGTAAACAACTACATCTGAAACCCTATCTGCCTTAAAGGCGTCATCGCATTCTTTTATTTCCATTATATCAATGTAACTAGAATAATCTGCATTCAGCAATTTTATATCCAGATCACTATTTACTTGAATAACTAATTGACCGTTTTCGTTTAAATACGTGCCTGCAAAATTATCCGGATATCTTGCCGGGAATCCATCCTTTTCCCCAAATTCTTCTTTAAAAGCAGTCATCAACCTATCATTAATTATTGCACCATCATACTGAGCTAGAGCTTGTTCATAAATAGCTAATTCTTCCTTGCTCATATTTAATGGGTCAAGTGCTGGCAACGCTACATGTTCCATTTCTATATCAGCATTGGCATATACAACAGAGGACGTTACTAAACATAAAATTAATAACAATACTATAAATAAACTTTTTTTCATTATAATAGTCTCCTTTTCCTATCAGTTTATTGAGAATTCACAACTTAGATAATAAAAGTCCTTGAATTCTTCTTGGATTGATATTCTTTTTAGTACTCTATATCTTCCAATCAAGATTGGTTGCCAATAACTTAAGTCTAATATAAATCTAGCCTCTTGATCAGGCAATAATACATTTAATATACTTAAGAAAAAAAGCTCCTTTGTAGGCCATATTCTATACCAAGAGTCATTATGCTCTTTCTCAAAGATTGTTTCTTCTCCGTAATAAATAGTAATTTGTGCACTATTAATTATTTTGAAACCAATTATTTCAGCATCTTTCGAAGTAGAAGTCAATTCTACATTTTCAATGACATTTATTCGTGATTGATCTATTGTTGAGGGGGATTCTAAAACACTCATATTTCTCTCCCTAGATTTATTTAGTTGTAAAATTACTAAGATAATGGCAAGGACAAGGATTACGACTATAATTATGTATTTTTTCATTTACCCTTCCCCCTTTAAAACCAGAGGCTAATAACATAATATCTACATTAGCCTATTAATTTATTTAACTACTTCAAGATTTACCCAAAATCAACATTGCACTCATCACTAACAATGAAGTTGACACACACTCAGCAACATTTTCCACTCCAAAAACCATCAACAAAATCAACACAACTAGCTCTAACCCCAAAATCATCCTTGCTTTCTTTCCATACACCTTTACTTCAGCAGTATCCAGTGGTTTATTCATATCCTCCACCGGTGAGAGAATAAATATAATCAGTCCTGAAATTGTTGAAATCGTTATAACAATAAAGTTTGTCCATGGTATAAACTCTATTGCCAAAAGTGCAGAAACGATTAATACTACAGAACTGATATAGCACCTTAGCTGTGTTCTTGCGTGATATCCTCCCGCATATATCCTTAGTGGTATATATGTCACAAGAAAGACTATTGTTTCTAAGACTTTATTAAACAAAAACCCTATCAGCAATGTGGTAAGTATATTGACCAAGAGTATAAAACCCTGCTCAAGTCCGTATACATATATTTCCTTGTCTTCTGAGGATATTATTTCATTTTGCACCATTAGGACTGCTGCCTTTTCACAAACACCATACATAATTAAAATTTACGAAGCTTATTTGCTCCCGCCGGCAGCTTTGGCTGATGAGCGACGAACAAGCAGGTTGTATTAACATTCAAGGCTGTAACCATCAGCGCTAAAACAGCTAAGCATTTTGAAAACTTCAACATATACTTTTTCATAGGCACCACCGCTTTCTTATTTTTTATTTCATTATATCAGATATTTTAGATCGTGCCGTCGGATGTAATGAAATGTATATATTCTTGTAATGAAATGTCAGTATCTTTTAAAAATATGATCGTACAGGATTATGTACTCTTATTCCGGCAATATTACAGTGATTTTAAAGTTTTTATTATTGTAGCCCCAGTGTGTTTTCTCTAATTGATTGTTCGGAGAGAACCGCCCCCGTATATTCTATATATTATATGATTTATTACAAAGGAGACGCCTGAAACGTCCCTGTGCCTCAAAGTATTGATAAAAATAAAACTTATCTAAATTTTATTTTTAGTTTGATTTTCATGAGTTTCATTGTATAATATTGAATACAAAGACATTTGCTTTTACGCTTTTTTATATAAAAAATTATCCCGTAATTTCATGTTATTGTGGCATGAGCATATGCCCTTTAATGTGACTACTAATAGGAGAATATTATGAATTTAAAGAAAATAATACAATTACATAAATTCCATATAATCTTATTTCTTATTATTATTGCATTTTTAACAATTGTAAGCTATTTCAAATCTATAAATAATACTAATATTATTAGAAACAATCTATTTGGAATACCTGATAAAAACTTGTACCGAGCTTTATTGGATATTTCCGGAAAAAACGAACTAAATGTTAATGATTTTGCAAATTACACAGATATTAATCTTAACAGTAAAAAAATATATAGCCTAAAAGGTCTAGAAAAATTAAATCTTTCTAATGTTGAAACTTTACATCTTTACGAAAATAATATAAGCAAAATAGGCAGTTCAAATTTTGAATCATTAACAAACTTAAAATCTATAGATTTATCACTTAATAATATAAGGAGCATACAAAATAATACGTTCTTTAGCCTAAAAAATGTTAACTATATAAATTTGAACGCTAATGCTATAAACAAGATAGAAGCTAATGCTTTTTACGGAACTGATAAACTTAAAGTATTAGATTTGCAACAAAACAATATAAAGAAATTTTCTATTTCCCCTATGCCAAACCTTGAGGTACTGAAGCTATCATATGGTAATAAAATCAGTGATATTAAGGATATCTCATTAAATAGTTTCCCAAATTTAAAAGAATTGGAGATTGGATATAATTTAATAAAAACTATTGATTCTGATAGCTTAAAAGGCATACAGTCTTTAAAAAGGTTAGTTTTATCCGGGAATAAGATAAATTATATTCCCAATTATACATTCCAATTTTTAGGTAACTTAGAAGAGCTATATATAAGCAATTGTAACCTTAATAATATCGCAGATGATGCTTTTTATAATCTTAATAATCTAAGAATATTAAATATAAGCGATAATCTATTGAAGGACTTACCATATTTAAAAGATTATAGATTTTTATATTATTCAGTATCAAAGACTTCCTACAGTGATTTCAGGGGTAATTTTCTGACAGAAGATATATTAAAAGAAAACTTACCAGATAGATTCTTTTTAGATGATACTTGGTTAAAAGATCAGATTTCCGGTCAAAAGTAAAATATTGCACAAATTTAAAGAGGAGTATGGATGTACTCCTCCTTAAATTATGTCTATAAATTTTATTCCTTATCTAGTATAAACATGTATGGTGCAGATGCCATAGCTGCAACAACAAAATCTAGCGATATCGTTTCACTAGTGCCTGGCTCTAACTGCTTAGTTTTTAATATTGATGTATAATTAAAAGCAGACGCATTTTGAGCAATTACCGAGCTCCCATATTTAATTGCCGTTTTAGAAGCTCCTCCTGAACTACCTATCCTCAAAATTAGTTTTCTTGAGATTGACGTTTCATTTCTTAAAGAAAGATTAAGTGTTGCTACAGTTCCATAATTACCCTTAATCCTTCCGCTTCCGTCACCATAAGAATTTGAAACTGTTAAAGTAGAAGTATCTCCTGCAGCAGCATCAAAAAACCTTTTAGCTGAAAATATTGAAGAGCCATTATATAGAAGAGTTCCCCCTGATAACGTAATCTTGTTTTGTGCGGCAATTCCTCTTACCGTTTCTCCCGTTGCAGAAGCCGCACTTGTTACCTCAGTTATTACCGATGAAGTGGAAGATTGTACTGTATCAATAAATACAGCAGTAGCATTTGTAGTTGTACCGGTTCTCCTTATTGAAACATCCATAATCATTCCAAACGCATAATCATAATTAATGGAAGTAAGTGAGTAGGCACCACCGCTTTCTTATTTTTTATTTCATTATATCAGATATTTTAGATCGTGCCGTCGGATGTAATGAAATGTATATATTTTTGTAATGAAATGTCAGTGCCTTTAAAAATATGCTTGTAAAACAGGATTATATACTCTTATCCCGGCAGTATTACAGTTGTTTTAAAGATTTTATCATCGTAATGTATTTTTATATGACCGTTATTTCTGTTAACAGCCTCTTTAACACTTTTTAGCCCAATTCCGTGATTTTTTTCATCATTTTTCAGGGTAAATAATATCCCGTTCTTTTCTTTTATTTCTCTGTTATATGTATTAATTAATGTTATCATGATGTTGCCTTTGCTATAATTGATTTTTACAGAAAAAAGCTTCTTGCCGCTGCATTTCTTCAATGCCGTAATTGCATTGTCAATAAGATTACCTAGTATAATAGTCATATCGTAGTCGGATATATCCAATTTCTTTGGTATTGCTACTTCTACATCCAATTCAATGTCCATACTTGCTATTGTCTGCAGCTTGTAGTTTAAAATACTGTCTATAATTACGTTTTCCGAATTTGAATATACTGTCCTGGCATTGACAGAGGAAATAATATTGTCCACATATTCATCAAGTTTTGTGTCTTCTTTATCGGAATTCAGGTTTTTCAGCACAATCATATGATTTTTTATGTCATGACGTATAGTTTGTACCGAATCAAGGGACTGCCGCATCAAATCCAATTGCTTCTCATATGCCTTGTTCTGCTGCTCCAAAAGCATCTTTTCTGTTTTAGCGGAAAACGAAAGATACAAGGTATCATATAAAAACAATATGGTAAAATTTGTTCCTAAAATGCAAATTATCATTATTATCATCTGAAGCTGACTGAAGCTGCCATGAACAAAGAGGCTTACAAATATATACAATGATGCAAAGGAAACAAATATTGTACTGAACCAATAAAAATTAGGTACCGGAACATCATTTTTTATATTTTTCAGATTGGTAAGTATTGTCACAAGAAGCATGGATAATATCCGTATAATCACTAATCCGATTGAAGAATCGTATTCGCTGTATCCGAAAACAGGTATTGCAAAATACCCTGTGAGAACAGCGACCAGGGTTTCAACAAGCATCAATATAATATATGAAAGGCATGAAAAAATGATTTTTTTCCCTAAGGAAACCCGATAATTAAACGACAGTCCGAAAAAAAGGGCAATATTTGCTGCGAGCAGAACAATGGGCTTTCTAATCGTGAAAAACATAAACAGATTAACAAAATAATAAAAGATGTAGGATAACACTTCTGTTCTTTTACATGTTCTCGGTTTATCAAAAAACAGTCTGAGCATTTTATATATGACATATGTACCGAAAATATTAGTTATAATATAGGTGATTTCATATGAACTCATAGGTTGTTCTCCTCTTCATATGCAATCTGGAATTCCCGTACTTCTTTTGCTTTTAGCCTGCTTATGGGGATAATATCCCCGTTGCACATTTCAATTTCATCTTTTTTAATAGTCAGAACATTGTCATAGTTTACAATATAGGAACGGTGGGGCATAATAAACCTGCTTTTTGGAAGCTGCTCCCTTACGGAATCAGCAGTTCCGTAAAAATAAAAGATATCGTTTAAACTTACAAGCTTTATTTGTCTTCCGATGTTTTCAAAATAAACTATATCTCTGACAGGAACCCTGTGTGTCTGAGTACCGGTTTTGAATGAAAATATATTGTTCTCTATTTCAAAAAACTTTATAGCAAGCTTTATAACACTTATTACCTTTTCTCTGTCTAATGGCTTAGGCAGGAAATTAAAAGGCTGTACATCGAACAGCTGTCTGTCATAACCGGTTTTTGATGAAATATACACTATTTTCGTCATATAGTCCTTCAATTCATCTCTTATATAGTGCCCCACCTCCACACCATTGATTTTACCAATCTCTATGTCTAAAAAAATAAGTTCATATTTATATCCTTTTTTCAGGTCATTTATAAATGTTTCTCCGGAAGGATAAGCTTCAACTGTTAATTTAATCCCTTCTTGTTTTTGAAAGTCTAAAATAATATTCTCAAGCTCTGAGCAAATTGCATCCACATCATCGCATACAGCAATTCTTATCATAGATATGCCCCCTTTTCACAGATATGAATATTAAGTTAAAATTCTATACGCCCTTTTACATGCTTATTATATCATATTATGTAATATTTTGAAATATCGCTTTCCAATTAAGCCTTCGTATGACATAAGGTTTTTCGATTTATGTGCTTCCACTTATTTAGACGATAATATCCGGAAAATGTTTCAGTTAAATTATAATAATACTCTATGGGGCGAACGGAAATAAAAACTCTCTGTGAGGTCTGTACTAATTATGCGCTCAAATGATTTTTGTCTATAATTAATGAACATATTACTTGTAATTTAAGAATAATTCGTCTAAAATATGATCATAATATATATCAGACGAAAAGGGGTTGATATAATGTATATAAACAGAACTATGGAGGAAGTAATTCTGCGTCTTAATGAGCACTATCCTGCAATCTTGATAACAGGTCCGCGCCAAGTGGGAAAAACTACAATGCTAGAGCATCTGATGGAACAGGAAAAACGCGGACGTACAAAGGTTACTCTGGATGACCTGTCTGAGCGGGAACTTGCAAAAACAGATCCGAAGATGTTTTTTCAACTTCATCAACCACCATTGCTAATTGATGAAGTGCAATACGCACCGGAATTGTTTCCATATATTAAGATGATGGCGGATGAAAGCCATAATCCCGGAGATTTCTGGCTGACAGGTTCACAGGTATTTCGCATGATGGATGGTATTCAGGAATCTCTGGCCGGGCGAGTTGCCTTGCTTCACCTTTACCCGCTGTCCCAAAGTGAAATTTCAGGCAATTGTGAAGCCGCACCATTTACCTTGGATATTGATACTCTGGCTGAGCGTCAGAAACATTGCACTATTATGACTGCCCCAGAAATTTTTCAGCGTATTTTTACCGGAGGAATGCCGGCACTTGTCAGCAAAAGATATGCTGAACATAACATTTTCTATTCCAGCTATATTGGTACATACTTAGAAAGAGATGTAAAAGAGCTCTCCGGTACTATTGACAGCTTGAAATTTCTGAATTTCATCCGAGCTGCCGCTGCCAGAACGAGCCAACTGATGAATTACAAAGGAATTGCCGATGATGCAGAGATTGATCAGGTAACAGCAAAAAAATGGCTTCACATTCTGGAGACCTTGGGAATAATCTTCTTACTGCGCCCTTATTCAAACAATGTTCTGAAACGGACAATTACCACACCAAAGCTCTATTTCTATGATACAGGACTCGTATGCTATCTCACCCGTTGGAGCAGTGCTGAAACCGCTATGAGCGGTGCCATGAATGGTGCTCTTTTAGAAAATTATGCCGTGTCAGAGATTATTAAGAGTTATCAAAATACTGGTCGTGAACCATTCCTATATTATTATAGGGATAAGGACGCAAAAGAAATTGATCTTCTTCTTGAGCGTGATGGGAAACTATTTCCGATAGAAATCAAAAAAACAGCTTCTCCTGAGAAGAAACTGACTAAAGTATTTGCCCTGATTGATAAATCACCGCTTATGCGTGGCACCGGTGCAGTGCTCTGTATAACAGACAGACTAGGTGCCTTTGACCAAAATAATCTTATAATTCCTGTTTCGTTGATTTGAAGTAAAAGAAATAAAAATGTGTACGCAGCCAGAATTACATAAAAGACAATTTTTCGCATGTTTGGAACCATTTGCAAACATTTTTTGACAAATGTATAAAGCTTGGAAGAATGCAGAATGTCAGTGGAACGAACCTCAAGTGAGTATCTTTACTAACTTTGATGAAAGAACTCACTGTAAGGTTCATTCCCATCTTGCTCTTTCAGCAAATACTTCTTCTGCATTATGTCTCATTTCCTCATGGACTCAATACCTTCGTCAATAAGTCGATGCAACTCATACTTCCCAATTAAACACTCATATTTCGTATTTTATTTTTTATCATTTTGTAAAGACAAGCATATGAGCAATCAAGCTTTTTTCGCTGAAAACATATTACTAATAATTAAGTCTGGTATTCCCTGTCTTTCTGCAGTCTTTTATTTTCTTTGCCGCAATTATAAATCTGTGCTCTGTTCCTTCTGCATATCCTGTTTTATTTATTTCTTCCTCTATCTTGCATAAGTTGTCAAAACATGTGTCAACAGAAAAGCCCGGAAACTCCCATTCAATTATTTTTGCAAAGTACACCAAAGCCCCGGTATCGTAAAATCGTATGGGAGTGAATTCTTCCTCTGATTGAAGAATATCAAATCCATTATCCTTAAAAGCTTCGATATTATTTTTCAAATCGTGGTCAGGGTGAATCGATTCACTGCTGTTTATGAGCTTTACTGCTAAGTCCACATCATTTTTACCGCCTACCTGCTGCGTTATAAAATACCCGCCGGTCTTTAAAATACGATTTATTTCTCCTATGTCATAAGACTCATGCCTGTTGATTACTATGTCAAATGAAGAATCCCCAAATGGCAGCACGGCGTCGTCATATATCTGACTGACAGTTATGCCAAGCGGTTCCAGCTTCTCACGACAAATCAAAACATTTGGTGGATATGCCTCTGTTACGGATGTATTATTAAAAGGATGACCAAGTGTGAGCAGAAATTCTCCTCCGCCTGTTCCCATATCTAACAGCTTATGATTTGTATGTAAATAGGATAATACGATTTTCTTATAATCCCAAGGTATGTGTTCTCCATCCCATCTGCCGTCAAGGTATGAGAAATCCCATCCTCTAAACGCTTGTTTTTCTTCAGCCTTTAGATATTTTTTTAATTGTTCATGATTCATTCAGCCTTCTCCTTTTCATATTATTGATTAAATCTGAAAAGCAGTGCAGTTAACTGATAACAAATAACTTAATCTCGGTACAATCTGCTATCAGATTATATTAACTGCACCGAGTATTTACTTCGTTTGTTTCTCATGATATGATTCACCTCTTCCAAGAATGCCGTTTTGGACACATCCTTTTCCTAATTATAGTATGCATAGAATTTTAAGTAAACAAAAATTGAATTATTCTTTCGTATGATTCAGGAGTTTTATTGTATAATATTGGAACTCGAGGATATTCCCCATTTTTACAGGTATTTTGCTGTTACACTGCGGCTTGTTTCAGCCAGTTCTTTCGGAGTTCCCGTGAAAATGACCTCTCCTCCTTTTTCGCCCCCTTCCGGGCCAAGGTCAATAATCCAATCGCTGTTTTTGATAATCTGTTGATTGTGCTCTACTACCACTACGGTATTGCCTGCATCCACCATGCGATTGATAAGTACGAGAAAATGCTCAACATCTTTTGGATGCAAGCCTGTTGTGGGCTCGTCCAGCAAATATAAATTTGTTTTCTCTGCGGGAGTTCCGATTAGTTCCTTAGCCAGCTTAAGCCGCTGACCTTCACCGCCGGATAGTGTCGTTATAGTCTGCCCAAGCTCTAAATATCCAAGCCCCACATCTTGAAGCAGTTTCAAAATTCTTATTATCTTTTTATGGTTTTTGAAAAATTCAGCTGCCTCTTCAACCGACATTTTCAAAACATCTTTTATTGAAAGTCCTTCGTATTTTACGGAAAGAACATCGCTGTTAAACTGACTTCCGCTGCAAACGGGGCATGTCACTTCAATATCGGAAAAGAACAGCATATTGCTGTCAACATAGCCCAATCCTTCACAATTTTCGCATCTGCCGCCAGGTGTATTGAAAGAAAAATGCTTTGCGGTGAATCCAGCTTTTTTTGCATCGTCTGTTTTGGCAAAAATGTTTCTTATTTCAGAATACATCTCCGAATATGTCGCAATATTTGAACGTTTCATTTTTGTGATTGCTGATTGTTCAATTTCAACCACTTTTGAAAATTGTTCAAGCCCAAGTACAATATTATTCTGTGAATTGGAATTTCCTTTTGCAAGAACTTCAAAAATCAAGGTTGATTTGCCGGAACCGGATGGTCCGGTAACGGTTGTCAGACACCCAACAGGAATATCAACATTTATATTCCTTAAATTAAACTTGCCGGCATTTTTTATATGAATTTCACTGCCGGTTCCTTTTCTGAAAACAGTCTTGCTTGGGGATTGATTTCTCAGGTAGCTGCCGGTTGCAGAAAGAGGGTGCCTCATTATTTCTGCCAGTGTTCCAACAGCCACAACCTCCCCGCCATATTTCCCTGAACCGGGCCCAATATCTGCAATATAGTCTGCAGCAGTCATTACATCTGCATCATGTTCTATGACAAGCACAGTGTTTCCCAAGTCTCTCAGTTTTTGAAGAATTGTTACCAATCCTGCCGTATCTTTTGGATGAAGTCCTATTGTCGGTTCATCCAAAATGTAGATTATGCCGGACAAATCCGAATCCAGAACTGCCGCAAGACGCATACGCTGCAGTTCACCTCCAGACAAAGTTACTGTCTGCCTGTCCAGGGAAAGATATCCGAGCCCTACGTTTATAAACCTTTTGAGTTTCGTTCCTATATCAAGCAAATAAGCCCTTACCAGCTCATAGTGCTTTTCTGATAACGAAGCACCCAGTTCTTCAATCCAGCTGCATACTTTTTCTAAAGAATAACTTGAGATTTCCGGCAAACGTGTTTTGTTTACGGTAACATTGCGGCTCAATTCACATAGACGTTCACCATTGCAGCTTGGGCATACTACAGTGTCAAAATACTGCCCTAATTGACTTGTATCTCCTTGCTTCTCTGACAGCCTCCTCCACAATGTTGGAAACACACCTTCAAATCTGCCCGAGCCAACAGTCTTAGGAGGACTGATATCTGGCAAAGCACTTTTTACGTTCTCGCATTCAATACCTTCATACAAAATGGATTTCTGTATCTCACTATATTTTTCTACAGGCGTATCAGTCGTGACATGAATGCCATAATGCTTCAAAGCAGCATAAACCACGGAAATTTGATATTCGCCGTATTTTTGCTCCCAGTACTGTACCGCGCCATCCTCCAGTGACAGCTTTTCATTTACAACATGGTTTTTATTTATCTCATGGATTTTACCCAATCCCTCACAGGTCGGGCAAGCACCTTCCTTTGTATTGAAAGAAAAATCTGTGCGAGTAATTTTATCCATTCTCTTTCCGCATTGGCAGCAGTACATATAAACGTAAAAATCATTGTCTATTTTCTCTGTTTCCTCCTTGCAATCTGCGGAAGAAATAATTTCACCGCAATGTGGGCATGTGCGTACGCCAAGCTTTTCAAAAACCATACGAAGGTCTGTGTAGATGTTAGTCATTGTTCCAACTGTCGAACGGGGATTTTTATTAACATCGGTTTGCGAAATTACAATAGCAGGTGAAACGCCTCTTATGCGATCCACTTTCGGTTTATGGATGCCTTGATAGGATATGGCTTCCAGGAATTGTCTTTGGCATTCATTATAGAGTACATCAACAAGTAATGTCGATTTTCCGGAGCCGGAAAGCCCTGTGAACACTACCAGCTTGTTCTTTGGTATTTCCAGTGAAACATTTTTAAGGTTGCCTTCACAGGCTCTGATAATTTTAATATTTGACATGCTTCCTCCTTGAAAAATTTCTTCTACTAATCATTATATAACATTGGTGCAACTATTAAACTTTATCTCAATATACCCTGTAAAATTAGCTTGTATCTTGATAAAACATTGTATGTATAGTATAATGTTTATTACTTTAAAAACGGAGGGAATGTATGACAATTCGCCCAATAGATATAGCACGGCAACTTAAAATCAGTACCACAACTTTAAGAGTGTATGAGGAAATGGGATTAGTGCCGCCGGTTCATCGTTCTTCCGCAGGATACAGAATTTATACAGAAGAACATCTGGCCTATTTTATTTGTATCAGAGAAATGCTGCCTGCATTTGATTTAACTTTTATTGCAAAAGTTTTGAAAGAAGTAAAAAAAGGGAATATTGATGCGGCACTTTGGATTGCAAACAAAGCACAGGCAGATTTATGGAACGAAAGACAGACATACAAAAAAACCACTGAAATATTACTCAATAATAATTTTAATTCAGCCGCTTCAAAAAAAATGAGCATTGGAGAAATAAGTAAAGAGACAGGCATTTCTGTTACAACTATTCGTTATTGGGAAAAAGCAGATCTTTTATTTCCGGAAAGAAATAAAGAAAACGGGTATCGTATCTATACAAACAAACATATACAGCAGATATTGACACTTAACGCTATAAGGTTGTCAGTACAAACGCATCGATTAAAACATTTCTTCCGTACAATGAAAGAAACCTATGAAGCGTTTGATTATTCAAATCGTGCTGAAATTTCAAAGTTCTTAGATAATTTATCAATACAGTTAAATCAGATGAACCGTTTACAAATTAAAAGCATTTCTGCACTTTATAAGCTCTGCCGGCAAGTAGAAGCCAATCATTTTGAACAATAAAGAAACAGCATATTCAACTATCGCCGGATATAGAAAAACAGAACGACTTCGTCATTCAAAAACCGTCCCCACAAATTATATGTTAATAAAGACTATAATCATCCTCAATATATAACGAGTCAGAGATAAAACCAAGTATCTCACACTGTTTTTTCAAGCGTAAATCCTATCAAAATGCCGGCTTTGAACCATTCTTACATTATTATAGAGATAAGGACGCAAAAATCACCGCTTATTCGTGGAACCAGTGCAGTGCTATGAATGGCGAATAGGCTAGGCGCCTTTGACCAAAAGAATCTGATCATTCTTATTTCATTAATTTGAAATAAAATGAGAAGGAGTATAAATTACATTACGCTGTACCAATTCACTGGGTTTATGTTGTATCATTCTGTAAAGACAAGCATATACTAGGTATGAACTTTGATTTAGATGTTAAATATGCATATTTATCCAATGTGCATGCAACCAAAATTACACGAAATGTAACTTTTCGCACGTGTGGAACAATGAGTGAACATTTTTAGATAAGCCAACAAGATTTTTCGTTGAAATTATGGGATTCTTGATTTCAATCTTATTTTGTAGATTTACTCTATTTGTGTATAAATATAAATTCATTTTAGCGATTCTCAATATCTTGAAATTTTACTGATTCCTCCCATGTCGTCTGCCTTTAAACCAGTGTCATGAGGGTGCCGGGGAATATTGTTTACCACTAAATTTGATGAAACAACTACTGAAAGGTACATCCTCGTAATTCGTATATGCCAACAACCCCACATCGTATTGTTCCTTAGTAGGGAACTGCCATTGAAAAATGGTGGACTGAATCAAGCAAGCTGCCTGAACCGTAGTACATAGCGGTTATAACAATATTTCCCGATCTGAGCACAATGTCTTCTGTTTTTCTGTTTTGATAATTCCTTTTTAAGAAATATGAGGCACTTTCAAAACCATCCACATGTATGGCAGTCATTTTTTCATAATCTATATCCCTGCACGACTCTTCCACATAGCGAACTGCTAATCCTTCGTTTCTCATTTCATAATAATTAACATCATATCCCAATGCAGTTTCCATGCATGCAAGATTAATGTCAGGCTTATCGGCATCATTATTATCTTCTGAAATAAAAATGTCAAAATACAGCGAAAGTCTGCCTACATACTTCCATTCGTGTATATCTCGACATGCATCATCCGTGCGGAGATGAATGCAATAGCTTACTTTACCGGTTGACAATTCTTCAAAACCAAAAAATCTTCCTTTAATATGTGTTAGCTTAAATCCCCGTTCAGCCATCAATTCCAACCAGCCTTCTATAGCTCCTATTTCAGCTTCATCATATGGGAGAAAAAAATATTTGTAATCAGATATAACAAACACCTCCTGAATAATTTTCAAAATAAATTATATATCCGTTATATAAGCAATTCAAAACAAAAAGCAACAATATGATATTCCAGTAAAGAATACTGGAATATCATATTGTTATCGTTTAAACTTACAAGCTTTATTTGTCTTCCGATGTTTTCAAAATAAATTATGTCTCTGACAGGAACTCTATGTGTCTGAGTACCGGTTTTGAACGAAAATATATTGTTTTCTATTTCAAAAAAACTTTACAGCAAGCTTTATAACACTTATCACCTTTTCTCTGTCCAATGGTTACATGCTTATTATATCATATTATGTAATATTTTGAAATATCGCTTTCCAATTAAGACTTCGTACGACATAAGGTTTTTCAATTTATGTGCTTCCACTTATTTAGACGATAATATCCGGAAAATGTTTCAGTTAAAAGGTAACTTTTCGCACAGGTGGAACCATGAGCGAACATTTTAGATAAACAAGCATGATTTGTGTGTCTTCTCTTGTTGATTTTATTAAAAAACGTCATATAATATATTCAATAAAGCTTGGAACAATGCAGTAAGAGGATTACCTTTTTGACAAGATAGAACCATTAAAATAGGAGGCATGTAATATATATAATAAATGGTATCACTTATGCGGGTGAACCTGCAGATATAATAAAAGTGCAAACAGTAAAAACTCTGCCTGATTACTGTTTGCTTTTAAAATTTTCCACAGGTGAAAAGCGAATATTTGACGCTTATGGGTTGTTACAGTATCCCGTATACTATATCGAATGAGGTATAACCGACATGTTGAATTTTTACGTTAATGCTTGAGAAAAATCTCTCTTGCTATAAAGTACTCTTGCAATAGTTATTGTATTTGTACTCTCATCGACCCAGTAAAACATTATAAAATTCTTAACTATTAGTTTGCGGTACTCATTTTTTAGCGGTTTTAACGGTATATAAAGGGCATTTGCATACGGAAACCCTTTCAGTTTTTCAGCAGCAGCAACCATTTCTTCTGCTAATTTTTCAGCTGCTATAGAATTTGAAAGTTCCTGGCTGATATATGTTACTATTTCAGTCATATCTTTTTGTGCTATCGGAAGATATTCCAATTTATACATCTTCTTTGCCTATTGCATCTTTCATTGCCTTTAACACTTCTTTTGAAGAAAATCTGCGATCAGTATAATCAGCTTCTTTCTCCGCTTCTTTCAGTTTAAAGTATACTTCACTATTAAAAGTCATATTTTCATATGCCTCCATACTTAAAACAACCATATCACCAAAACCGTTTTTTGTTAAAAATACTGGCTTTGCCGTCTCGTGTACTATTTTAGAAATTTCAGCAAAATTATTCCTTAAATCAGATACAGGTCTTATTGTTTTCATAACATCACCTCTGCTAATTATTTTAGCATAATTATGCTAAAATAACAATATGATATTTTAAAATTTATATTAAGGTTCTTTAAGGCGAATAAACCCTATATATCATGTCTGTTTAAACAGCATGTCGGTTGTAACTAAGGTAATGTTTTGATTTTCTGACTGCTTTGCTTCAATCGTAAAAGGAGTTTTTGAGAAAAGATAATAATATCGTTCTTTGTATTCACTTAGCAAGTGTTTTTTTGATATAAGCTTTTGTATTTCCGATACATCATTTATACTATTCTTCCACTTGCATTCACCCAAAATAATCTTTTTATCTGTTCGGTTAGCAGCTACTACATCAAAGTCGCTTTGTTTCTTTTCTTTCGGATCAGTTCCCCACCATGAGCCAAATGAGGTCGCCGTAAAGGGAAGTTTTTGATTTCTGTTTACTCTCTGTAAATATTGAAGGCAGATAGCTTCAAATGGCGGCTTTCCGATATAAGAAGATAATTTTTCTCCAAAAACTTTGTGGTCAGCTACAATATCACCGCTTCCGCTTTCGATTTCCGGTTTGAACTGAAAAACAAAGCTGTACCAGAAGTCGTAGCAATTATCTTTAATACGATAAATTCCCTTACGGCTGTTTTGCGGATCTTCACCAAACGGATAAATTTTTTGTACTATCTGCAGATTTACAAGGGTTTGAAGATATTTATTTACTTTAGGGCTATCCTCATTTATTTTTGTAGCAATTTCATTAAGGCGAGAGGCCCCCGCAGCGATTGCAGCAACAATGGAATTATACATTGCCGGCTCCCTGAGCTCCTGCTGAAGAAGCATAATCGGTTCATTATACAAATATCCTGATATATCGAAGAACAAGCGCTTGATATTTTCTTCAAAGCTTTCGTTTGATTTAATTTGAGCCAGATAATGAGGAGTTCCGCCAACGCATGCATATATCTTTATTTTATCCTCATTGCTGAAGCTTCCAAGCATTTTTCCTGCATCATAGTAATCAAAACCTTCCAGCTTTATCTGTGCTGTACGCCTGCCAAAAAGAGGGCTTTTATAACCTAATACTTCATTCTCCATAAATCCCATATGACTGCCGCAGAGGATAAGAAATAATCCGGTGTTTTTAAATTCATGGTCAATCGCCGCTTGCAGTATGGATTTCAGAGAACGGTTTGCTGATACCGCATAAGGAAATTCATCAAAAGCTAATATAAATTGATTTTGTCTTGCCTTATCAGATAAAAAATGAAATGCATCACTCCAGTTGTTAAAGCTTCCGGTAGTTTCAGGGATATCAAAAAAACTGTAAATTTTTTTCGAGAACTGAGTTAAATTTAATGTATCATTTACCTCCTGAGCTGTGAAAAATATCGCAGGTTTATCTGCAATAAATTTTGAAATCAAAGTAGTTTTTCCTATTCTTCGTCTTCCGTACATAACAACCATCTGGAAAGTTTTTTCTGCATATAATTTATTTAAAGAAGCAAGCTCTTTATCTCTTCCAACAAACATTTCAAGACCTCCGTCTTTTTATACTTATAATTATTATACTCATGTTTACAATAATTATACTTAACCATTATTTAAATGTCAATATTAATAATAATCTTGTTTTGACCGGAAACTAATAAGGAGATTCTTAGAGCTGCTCTCTCAGAATCTCCTTATATTTTTTAAATTAGTATCATACCAATTTAATTCTGTGGTATACTTTTTTACCTTTTTTAATAATTAATTTGCCTTCTTCAAAGTCGTTTTCAGAAATTGTTGCATTGACATTATCTATAACCTTGTCATTTACTGTTACTCCCGACTGTTCAATCAATCTTCTGCCTTCACTCTTAGTCTTGATTAAGCCTGCCTTTACCATAATGTCAATAACAGACATTCCACCGCTCAGCTCAGCTTTTGTCAGTTCTGTTGTAGGCATGTTCTCTGAATCAACCCCTGCTCCAAACAATGCTCTTGCAGCCTCCTGAGCTTTTATAGCATCTTCTTCGGAATGAATAAGCTTTGTTATTTCGTATGCAAGAGTTTCTTTTGCTTTGTTTATTTCTGCTCCTTCAAGACTTCCAAGTCTTCTTACCTCATCCATCGGCAGGAATGTCAGCAATGCAAGGCATTTTTCAACATCGGCATCATCAACATTTCTCCAGTATTGATAGAAATCATATGGTGATGTTTTATCTCTGTCAAGCCATAAAGCTCCCTTTTCTGTCTTGCCCATTTTCTTTCCTTCGCTGTTGGTAAGAAGTGCAAATGTCATGCCGTAAACCTGCTCATTTGCTTTTTTCCTTGTAAGTTCTATACCGCCTATGATATTTGACCACTGGTCATTGCCGCCCAGCTGCATCTTGCAGTTGTATTTTTGGTTCAGCACATAGAAATCATAGCTCTGCATCAGCATATAGCCGAATTCAAAGAATGTAAGCCCCTGCTCCATTCTGTTTTTGTAGCATTCTGCGGCCAGCATCCTGTTTACTGAAAAATGAACGCCGACTTCTCTCATGAATTCCAGGAAATTAAGCGGCAGGAGCCACTCGGCATTATTGTCCATTATTGCCTTGTTATCTGAAAAGTCCAGGAATTTTTGAAATACCTTTTTAAAGTTTTCTGCATTCTGAGCAATTATTTCCTGTGTCATTACAGAACGCATGCCTGTTCTGTCACTCGGATCTCCTATCATTGTTGTTCCGCCGCCTAGCAGGGCAATCGGTCTGTGGCCGTACTGCTGCATTATGGACATAACCATTATCTGTATAAAATGACCTATATGAAGGCTGTCTGCCGTGGGATCAAATCCTATGTAAAATGTTACGGATTCTTTTCCCAGTAATTCTCTTATTTCTTCCTCATGAGTACATTGTTCTAAATAGCCTCTTTCTTTTAATACATCAAAAACATTTCCTTGTTTCATAATTCCCTCCGTAAATTTAAATTTTGATTATTGTTTTAGCTTTATTACATAATAATATTGCTGAAATACTCAGTCTCCGTTCACCAAATTATTTGCTCGCTGCCGCTCACATAATTTGGGAACTCGTTGCGGTTGACCTACCGCCGTTTTTCAGAAAGAGCGCTCTGAAAAACGGGGTTAGGGCATACAAAAGGGGTTATCTCTCCGCAAAGGACGAGATAACCCGTGGTACCACCTTAATTCGCAATATATATTGCCTTTAAATGCTTTAACGTGCAAGTATACGCTGCAGTTTCCTGCAGTAACTCCAGAATTGTATTTCACATTTTGTTCTGAGGATCTTTCACCATCCGACCCACTCTCTATTTTGTAACCAAATTGTTACTTAACTTCCTTCATCGTTATGATAATATTATTTTATAAATGGAATGATAATATAATTTTTAAATAATGTCAAGAAGTTATTCTTTTGCCAAATTTAGTCATAGATGTGTATATATGAGAAATTTTTTATTTTTAATACCAATATAATTAATACTTTCTTAAGTGTTTATGTATAATTACAAGATATCTGTAATATTATTGTAATTATTTTTTTGCACTTGAAGATTGTGTAATTTTTTTGACACATTTTACAATGCAAGAATTTATTGTGGGTTTTATTGCCCAATTTCTAGTGCTATAATTCATGCATGACGAAAAACTCATTAACAAGTTCTAAAATTTCCAAAGAAGCAAGGGGTACCTGCTTCTCAAAAATCTAAAGACTAAATAGGAGTAAAATTATGAAGAAAAAAGTATTGGCATTAACCTTATCAGCGGTATTAGCATTATCATCAACAACTGCTTTTGCTGCAGAAACAACTTGCACTAACGCGGCTAAATATGATTTTAGCAATTTAATGAAAAATTATACAAGCAAATATAATTGTGAGAATGTAAAATACACAGTTAAAGTAAACGGAAAAACTGTAGATTTAAATTCAGTTAACTGGAATGCTTTATTAAATAATAAAGCAGTAAAAACTACAGAAACAAAGGTTAAAACACCGGTTGCATCAAAGCCAGCCGTTACTGAGCCAGTTGCTCAGGAACCGGCACAAACTCAGGCTCCTGCAGCTACTCAAACACCAGAAGCAACTCAGCCGGATACAACAACACAAACTCCGGAAGAAAACACCAGCACAGCAGTTTCGTCATATGAACAAAAAGTAGTAGAACTTGTGAACATAGAAAGACAAAAAGCCGGATTGCCAGCGCTTGTATTGGATGAAGCAATTTCAAATATTGCAAGAATCAAATCAAATGATATGGCAACAAATAACTATTTTGCACATCAATCACCTACTTATGGAAGTGCCGGGGACATGCTTACTAAATATGGTATAAAGTGGTCAGCGTGGGGTGAAAATATTGCGGCAGGTCAAAAAACTCCGGAGGCTGTTGTAACTGCCTGGATGAATTCAGCGGGACACAGAGCAAACATTATGTCATCTAACTTCTCAAAAATAGGTGTTGGATACGTAACAAATTCTGCCGGAAGAGCATATTGGACACAAATGTTTACTAATTAAGCCAAGATACCGCAACAAAGTATTTTTATCAACTGAAAAAAGCTGTCTCATCATAATATATACATATTATTTTAAGACAGCTTTTTTGTTATAAAATTTGTTGCCTATTAAAATCTTTTGTATTATCTGCATATTATTTCAATTTACTATGCTGCTATTTTATAAAACCTTAAGAATCTTATGCTATATTTATAAATACTATTTTGTTAACACATTTTCAACACATTCATTATTTATATTTAATATAAAATTACAAATAACGCGATTAAAAGAAAGGAAAATTTTATGAGAAATAAAAAGGTAAAAATAGCTGTAATTCTTGCAATAATACTGGTAGTTGCTATTTTTGGTGTCAATGCGGCAACCAGAAAAGCATCAGCAAGCTATGAAAATGCGTCGCTTAGCAAAGAAATAGAATATGAAGTTAAAAAGGATGATATTTCTATTTCTGTTTCAGAAAGCGGCAGTGTAAATCCAACAGATAAAAGAGTTATCAAATCTGAAATTGACGGCACTGTTGACGGACTATATGTAACTGAAGGAGATTTAGTAGATAAAAATCAGATTCTTATTTCATTGCAATCTGATACAGCAAGTGACAGCCGAACAGAAATTAATGAAATAGAATTAAATATTGAAAAGGCAAAAAAAGAATTAAACGACTTATATGAAAGTCAGGGTAATTTAAATATATATGCTCCAACCTCCGGAGTCATATCAGGCTTAAGCATCGAAGCCGGAGACCAAGTAATCAGTAATTCTAATATTGCAGCTATTAAGGATACGGACTATTCATATATTGAAGTATATTTTTCCAAGGAGCAATATGATAATATATCAATCGGAGATAACGCTTCAATATTTATGACAAAATATTTCTCAACACAGGACGGCAAGGTTGATGAAAAAAATTCTACACCTGTTCAAATGGGAGGAGGCATCTTTGGATATGCCGTAACAGTTAAAATGAAAAATCCCGGCGGCTACAGCGTTGGAGATACCGCCCAAATTACAGTTACGAATTCACAAGGATCATATCAGGGAATGCAAAACGGCAATATAGTTGAAGTAAAGGAAGAAAGCGTAACTTCAAAAATCAGCGGTGAAGTCAAATCCGTAAATACTGAAAATGGAAAATATGTCAATGAAGGCGATGTTATAGCAACAATTGAAGGAAGTGACCTGGCACTTGATATAGCAGCAAAACAAAATTCTATAGAAAAATATCAGTCTCAGATAGAGGATCTGGCAGAAGGTGATACGGTGTATTCACCTATGAAGGGTACCGTACTTCAAATTAATGTATCTGAGGAAGAGGTTGTGGACAGAACTACAGCGCTGATGACAGTAGCCGATCTTGATAATATGGAGGTTGTTATAGCTGTTGATGAGCTGGATATTAATAAAATTGTTCTTGGTCTTGATGCAAATATAGCAAGTGATGTCTACCCTGATGAAAAATTCACAGGAAAAGTAACAAAGATATCAATGGAAGGTACAAATCAAAGCGGTGTAACAACATATGATGTTACTATCAAGCTTGATGACAGAAAATCTCTCATGTCAGGCATGAACGTGGATGTAGAAATATTGGCTGAATCAAGAGAAAATGTAATTACTGTTCCGATTGAAGCAATTCAAAAGCTAAAGGGCGAATATATGGTTACCGTGAAGGATGCATCCGGCAACAGGAATGATGTGAAGGTTGAACTTGGTCTTGCAACAAAGGATAAGGTTGAAATAACATCAGGCTTAAGCGAAGGAGATATCGTAGTTTATAGCGTTGTACAGTCTAATTCCACTCAAACAACTTCCGGTATGAACATGGGGATGCCAGGAGTTGGCGGCAGCCGCCCCGCAGGTAATGTTGTTATTCGGCAGGAAGGTTCAAGACCATGATAGATATTAAAAATATTACTAAGACATATGACATGGGCTCTGTTCAGGTGCAGGTTCTGAGAGGAATTACACTTCATGTTAAAGAAGGCGAATTTTTATCAATAATCGGTCCTTCCGGCTCCGGAAAATCTACGTTGATGAATATGATAGGATGCCTTGATACACCAACTACAGGAGAGTATTATCTGGACGGCAGGGAAATAAGCACTTACAATGAAAAACAGCTGTCAAAAATACGCAACCAGAAAATAGGCTTTATTTTTCAAAAATTTAATCTTTTGCCTAAATTATCCGCATTGGAGAATGTGGAGCTCCCATTGATATACAGAGGTATGAACGGAAAAGAAAGAAGGCAAAGAAGCATTGAAGCCATGGAAAAGGTAGCCCTAAGTGACAGAATGAATCATAAGCCAACCGAGCTGTCAGGCGGACAGCAGCAGCGTGTTGCCATAGCCAGGGCTTTAGCAGGAGATCCGCCTGTACTTCTTGCCGATGAACCTACCGGCAACCTGGACTCCAAATCAGGCAGCGATGTAATGAATCTAATCAGGGAATTAAGCAATGAAGGCAAGACAATAGTGCTGATAACTCATGATATTGAAATTGCAAAGGCTGCTCAAAGAACAATTACAATCAAGGACGGGCTGCTTCTTAACAGCAATATAATATAGGAGGAAAGGAAGAATTATGAATATAAAAAGTATTACAAAAATGGCCTTTCAGTCTATTTTATCCAATAAAATGAGAACATTTCTCACAATGTTAGGTATCATAATAGGTGTTTTTGCCGTAGTTGTACTAATTTCCATCGGTCAGGGCGCAACCTCCGGAGTTACAGAAAGCATATCAAGTATGGGCTCTAACATTATAAGCGTAAATGTATTTAACAGGAGAAAATCAATTGAATTCAATGATGTGAATGATTTTGAAAAAATTGAAGGTGTACTGAAGGTTACTCCTGTGTATTCTTCTAATGCAACAGTCAAATACGACTTAGAAACAACGGATGTGGGCATTACCGGCGGAAATGAAAATTATATGAGCATCAACAACTATGAAATAGGCTCAGGAAGAGCAATTAACCCCGTTGATATTGATTATAGAAATAAAGTTGCCGTTATAGGGTTAACTGTTGCAGAGGATTTATTTGGAAGGGATGACCCTATAAATAAGGAAATATCCGTGGATGGTGAAAAATATACCGTTGTTGGTGTACTTAAGGACAAAGGCAGTTCTATAGCAGGAGACAGCAACGAAATAGTAATAGTTCCTGTAACCGCATTGATGAGACAATACAATACAAGCAGCATTAACAGCATAACAGTGCAGGCAAAATCCGCTGAAGAATCTTCAGCTGCTAAGGAAAATATTGAAAATTACCTGTTGAATTACTTTGAGGATGATGATTCCTACCGAGTATTCAGCCAGGATGAAATGCTTGAAACAATAAGTGAGGTAACCGGAATGCTGACAGCCATGTTAGGCGGTATTGCAGGAATTTCATTGTTGGTTGGCGGTATAGGAATTATGAACATAATGCTTGTAACAGTAACCGAAAGAACAAGAGAAATAGGTGTGAGAAAGGCTATAGGCGCAGGAAGATCCAATATCCTGATTCAATTTTTAATTGAATCGTCGGTATTAAGCGGTGTCGGCGGAATCATAGGCGCAACGCTTGGAGTGATAGCCTCATATTCAATAAGCAATATGATGAGTATTAAATATACGGTCAATATACCTGTAATTTTAGGGGCATTTATATTTTCTTTGGCAGTAGGTGTATTCTTTGGATTATATCCTGCAAACAAGGCCTCCAAATTAAAGCCTGTAGATGCATTGCGCTATGAATAAAATTATGGTGACAATTCTTTGAAAGAATCGTCACCATAATTTTTATTATATTAAAATAATAAGAAGCTATATTATGATAAATTTCGCAAAAATATATTGCTTACCATATTAACTTAAGTTATAATAATCATGAAAAAAATAAATATTAATGCATCAATATAATATGGATAATAAGGTTCCAAAGTTTCTACCAAACAGCCGTAAATTGTTTGACTATTGAGTAAGTTATAATTCCTGTATGTGATGCGAATAGAATCTATTCGCTTTTTTATTGCCTGCTGACGGCATATTTGTACAAGAATTAGGAAATAGTATAACTTAACAATTAATATTTGCACTTTTAATGGTATAACAATAGGAGGAATAATGGAAAACTTTTTTAAGCTAAAGGAACACGGAACAAATGTTTCAACTGAAATTATGGCGGGCTTTACAACTTTCTTTGCAATGTCTTACATCATATTTGTTAACCCGGCAATTTTATCAGCAACAGGTATGCCTTCACAGGCAGTATTTTTAGCAACAATTATTGCAGCAGTAATAGGCACTCTTGTAATGGGGTTATTTGCCAATGTACCATATGCACAAGCTCCCGGTATGGGACTTAATGCATTTTTCACATATACAGTGGTCTTTGCTCTTGGATTCTCATGGGAACAAGCTTTGGCACTTGTATTTATCTGCGGTTTAGTAAATATATTTATTACAATTACCAGAATCAGAAAGAGCATAATTAAAGCAATACCTGAAAGCCTGCAGAATGCCATAAGCGGAGGTATCGGAATTTTCATAGCATACATTGGTATCAAGGGAGCAAACATACTTCAATTCACTTCAGAAGGCGCTAATATCCTTTCAGTAAACGGACAGCAGTTTGCGGCGGACGGAACATACCAAAATATATTTTCTGTTGTGACAAACGGAGGTATTGTTCCCGCTCTTGTGAATTTCACCGACCCAGGTACACAGGTTGCATTAATAGGCCTTGTATTGCTTGTTGTTCTGTTGGTATTGGATATTAAGGGAGCAGTACTCATAAGTATTGTAGCTACAACAATTGTAGGTATACCGTTCGGAGTAGTTAACATTTCTCAAATATCATTGAGTTCTGCCGGAATAGGAGCTGCCTTCTCAGATTTGGGAATAACCTTCGGTGCGGCTTTTGGCCCTAATGGAATGCAGTCACTGTTTACCGACCCCTCACGCATACCTCTTGTTTTAATGACAATATTTGCATTCAGTTTATCCGATACCTTTGATACAATAGGAACCTTCATAGGTACAGGAAGAAGAAGCGGAATATTCAGTGAAGAAGATCAGAAATCACTTGAAACAAGCACAGGCTTTAAATCTAAAATGGATAAAGCGTTGTTTGCGGACGCAATTGCAACCTCTGTAGGAGCTGTATTCGGAACCTCAAATACAACAACTTATGTAGAAAGTGCAGCAGGTATAGGTGCAGGCGGACGTACAGGATTAACAAGCGTTGTTACAGCATTGTTATTTCTTGCTTGTATATTGATAGCACCTATTGCAGGAATAGTTCCTGCCGCAGCTACTTCTCCGGTTTTGATAATTGTAGGAGTCATGATGATGTCAGCATTTACAAAAATCAATTGGGAAGATTTAAACGAAGCAATCCCTGCTTTCTTTGCATCAGTTTTCATGGGATTAGGTTACAGCATTTCATACGGAATTGCGGCAGGCTTTATCTTCTACTGCATAGTTAAATTAAGCAAGGGCGAATTCAAGGATGTACATCCAATACTGTTTGTTTCAACAATATTGTTCTTATTAAACTTTGTGGTGCTTGCTATCTTACATTAACATTCACATTAAAAATAGGGAATTCAGGTAAAGCTGAATTCTTTTTTTGTGCAATTTATAAATTTTGAAACACAAACTAAATAACTTGCAATTTATTATAATAACCGACATTCTTTGCCGCAACTAACAGCTTGCAATTTTTACATTACTTTATTCATCAAATGTATATGTAAATGTTTTCCTTAAAATATTTTTATTTTTTTTGCATTTTTTTGTTTACAAATTGCATTTTGGATGATATAATAAGACATCAAATAAAATATGGAGGTATAGTTATGAACACAGCAGTGAAAGATATCAGAGATGTAGTTGCAAAAATGACTTTCAGAAAATGCGGAACAATTACATGCATATATAATGTTGACAGCAAATGCAGCCAAAAGGAATGTGAATTGCACGAAAGAGGATTAAGGCAAGAAGAAGACTAATAGAATAAAGGTGTTATTATGAATACAAACAATAATTTTGGGGACTGTTCTTTTCGTTAAACAAATACTTAGCGAAAAGAACAGTCCCCAAAATATATATAGGAATATTATAAAACTATTTTATCTCTTGTTATGTCTTTCAGGCTTTTGCAACCGGACATAATCATTATATCTCTTAACTCCGCACCGATTTTTTCTGTATAAAGCTCTACGCCTTCTGCTCCTCCGCCAAATGCGGCTATAACATATGGCCTGCCAATTAGTGCAGCATCTGCTCCTAATGCAATTGCTTTAAATACATCGGCGCCTGAACGTATGCCTCCGTCTACGAATATTTTTAATTTATCCCCAACCGCTTCTCTGATTTCAGGAAGTACTGCACAGGTTGCAGCGGCATCCTGAAGAACTCTGCCGCCGTGAGAGGAAACTACTATACCGTAAGCACCTGCCTTTAAAGCTTTTAAAGCTCCTTCCTTAGTCATAACTCCTTTGACTATGAAAGGCACCTTTGTTGAAGAAGTTAATTCAGATAATTCTTCAACACTTTTTGCCGAAACCGGTTTTCCCGCTAAAGCAAGGTTTATTAAACCTGCCGAATCTATATCCATTGCGAAAGCCATAGCACCGGCTTCTTCAAGCATTTTTATTTTTTCAAGAGCCTTTTCGTTTTTCCACGGCTTTATTGTCGGAACCGCAACACCGTTTGCTGCCTTAATGTAAGGCAGACTATCAAGAAATAAGCTGTCAGCTGCTCCATCCCCTGTAAATGCAGCAGTACCTGCCTTCAATGAACCCTTTACAACTGCATCAATATATTCTGATTCTGTAATAGCTCCATTGTAATTTAAATTCATACCGCCGATTGGTGCCACAAAAAAAGGATATTTAAAGTCTTTACCAAAAAATGATATTGAGGTATCTTGCCCTTCGTTCAGGTAGATAGTATCCAATTTAATCTTTACTGATGCCAGGAAATCGATACAAATCTTGAAAGCATTGCCGTTTCCCTTTCCGCCTGTTCCCGGAATTTCTCCTTTACATACTGCCCCGTTGCATTCCTTGCACACTCTGCAGTTGGGTGCCATCTTTTTTTTTGCATTCTCCAATACTTCTTGATAGTTCATTTTTGTCCTCCCTTTTGTGACGGTTCTTTCGTTATGCACTTTCATAACAAAAAGAACCGTACCTGTTATTTGCTATTTATTTTTTAGATGTTCCAATCTTTCTACAACCTTATCCATCATTGACTGGTATTTTTCAAGCTTTTCCTTTTCATCATTAATCACACTTTCAGGTGCTTTGCTGATAAATTTTTCGTTTCCCAGTTTATTGTTAACCCTGTTAAGCTCACCGTCAAGTCTTGACTTTTCTTTTTCAAGTCTTTCAATTTCTTTTTCATAATCAATTAAATCTGACAGCGGCAGATATATCTCAGTACCGTCAATTACTGATGATGCCGTATCCTCGCTTATCAAATTTTTATCATTTATAATTTTTACCTCTGTAATATTAGCCAATGTTGCAAAATGCTCAGCTCCTGATTGAATATATTCGCCAACCATATCCTTGTTAGGTATAAAAATCGCTCTGGCTTTTCTTGACGGTGCTACATTCATTTCAGCTCTTGTATTACGAATACTTCTTACAGCCTCCATTATAAATTCCATATTGGCTTCTGCCTCTGCGAAGTTTTCATCTTCATTATACAGCGGCCAATCTGCTCTTACAAGTCTTGTATTTGTATTTGGGAGGTATGACCAGATTTCTTCTGTTATAAAAGGCATAAAAGGATGTAAAAGCTTGAGCATATCTTTTAATACTTTGATGAGAACAAATCTTGCCGTATCCTTATCTGTTCCTTCCTCACCATATAATCTCGGCTTTACAATTTCAATATACCAGTCGCAGTATTCATTCCAGATGAAATCATAAACCCTTTGTGCTGCCATACCTAATTCAAATTTGTCCAGGTTTTCTTTCACTTCCCCGGCAGCCTTGTTCATTCTTGAAATTATCCATTTATCTTCAAGCTTGTAATGTTGTTTCGCTGTTTCTTCATCTGATAAATCACCTTCGATGTTCATAAGAACAAATCTGGATGCATTCCACAGCTTATTTGCAAAATTACGGCTTGATTCAAGCTTATCATTGTTAAAGCGCGTATCATTTCCTGGAGAAATTCCTGTCATCAGCATGAATCTCAAAGCATCAGCGCCAAACTGGTCAATAACCTCAAGAGGGTCAATCCCGTTTCCTAGTGATTTACTCATTTTTCTGCCTTCGGCATCTCTAACCAAGCCATGAATGAACACATGCTTGAAAGGAGATTCCCCTGTTGCCTCCAATGCCGAAAACACCATTCGAACAACCCAGAAAAATATGATGTCATAGCCTGTTACCAATACATCCGTAGGATAGAAATATTTTAAATCCTCTGTTTCATTTGGCCAGCCCAATGTTGAGAAGGGCCAGAGTCCTGATGAAAACCATGTATCAAGGACATCCTCATCCTGCTTAATATTCTTGCTGCCGCATTTAGTGCATTTTTCGGGAGCATCCTTTGCTACCATTAATTCACCGCAGTCCTGACAGTAATATGCAGGAATTCTGTGCCCCCACCAAAGCTGCCTTGATATACACCAGTCTCTGATATTTTCCAGCCAGTGTGTATATATTTTAGTAAAGCGTTCAGGAACAAATTCAACCTGTTTATTCTCGCTGGCCTTTAATGCAGGTTCGGCAAGTGTCTTCATGCTTACAAACCATTGGTCCGATACTCTGGGTTCTATGATATTATGGCATCTGTAGCATGTTCCTACATTGTGATCTGTCTTTTCTGTCTTCAGCATAAAGCCGCTTTCTTCTAAATCCTTAACAAATGCTTTTCTGCATTCATAACGATCCATACCGTTATACTTTCCGGCTTCCTTATTCATTGTGCCGTCATCATTCATGCAGTTGATTTGTTCCAGATTATGTCTGAGTCCTATTTCAAAGTCATTAGGGTCGTGACATGGAGTTATTTTTAATGCTCCTGTTCCCTTCTCCATATCCGGATATTCATCTGCTATTATAGGTATTTCTCTGCCTACCAGCGGTACAATTACCTTTTTCCCTATTAAGTGCTTATATCTTTCATCCTCAGGATGTGCGGCTATGGCAACATCACCAAACATGGTTTCCGGTCTTGTGGTGGCTACAACGAAATATTCGTCAGGATTATCAGCATACGGATATTTTACATAATAATAATTTCCGGGTGTATCCTCGTGCTCAACCTCAGCATCAGATAATGTTGTATGGCAGTCGGGGCACCAGTTGATGATTCTGTTTCCTCTGTAGATAAGTCCTTTGTTATATAAATTGATGAAGAATTCTTTTACCGCTTCATTGCAGCCTTCATCCATCGTAAATCTTTCTCTGGACCAGTCGCAGGAATTTCCCAGCTTCTTAACCTGTTCAACTATTCTTCCGCCGTATTCTTCCTTCCATTTCCACGCTCTTTTAAGAAATTCGTCTCTTCCTAAGTCTTCCTTTGACTTTCCTTCTTCTCTTTTGATTTTTTCAACAACCTTAACCTCGGTTGCAATGCTTGCATGGTCAGAGCCGGGCAGCCACAAAGCTTCGAAGCCCTCCATTCTCTTCCATCTTGTGAGAACATCCTGGAGAGTCATGTCAAGAGCATGACCCATATGAAGCTGTCCTGTAATGTTCGGAGGCGGCATCACAATTGTAAATGGTTTTTTATCAGGATTTACTTCTGCCCTGAAGCAGTTCTCTTCCATCCAAATACTATAAATTTTTTCTTCAAATTCTTTTGGATTATACTTGCTGGGTATATTATTCATAATATCATTCCTTTCATTTTATATAGAAATTACTAATCAAGCATTTTGGTAATCCTATTTAGCAGGCTACATTACCAATTTGTTCATTCCCTTACGGTCATGCAAAAAGCGGGTCTTCTTATCCTAAAAGGACGAGAAAACCCGCGGTACCACCTAATTTCCATTTCTGGCTCTTGATTTTATAACGGATACACCGTTTAATCCTACTGTTACTTCGGATTAAATGCTCCAAAGCTACCTTCAATGCAAATTGACTTATGAAGACTCTCAACCGGTGGTCTTCAATTTCTGTGAAGTTTATGCATCTACTCCTCTTTTTCATCGCTTTTTATTTAATTACTTAACATAATATTAAATATTCATATTTTTGTCAATAGGTTTTTATTTACAAATGTCAAATACTGTCTCTGACAGATCTTTTTGCTGAAATTACAGGCTTGTTTTCTTCGTCCAGTGTAACACTTCCTATTACTCCATAAACCTCTCTTAACATTTTTTCTGTGATTATATCCTTTGCCGTCCCTGAATTGTAATGCTTCCCTTCACTTGTAATTATTACAATGTGGTCTGCATATCTTGCGGCCAGATTAATATCATGAAGAACCAATATCATATCTAATTTTCTTTCTTTGATTATCCTTCGAAGAAGCTGGCATAACTCCAGTTGTTTTTGCAAATCCAGGGAATTTGTTGGTTCATCTAATAAAATTATCCTGGGATTTCTTACTAAGGTTTGAGCAATGAATACTAATTTTTTCTGTCCGCCGCTTAATTGGCTGAATTTATTTGTTGACAGCTCATTAATATTCAAAGCTTTAAGGGTTTTCATCACTATATCCAGATCTTCATCTGAAACCCTATGACCAAGCTCCGGCAATCTTCCCAAAAGCACCATTTCCAGGACGGTTAAAGATGAAATATCTAAATCCATTTGCGGAAGGTATGACATTAATTCAACTCTTTCGCCTATTTTCATCTGAGAGACATTTTTATAACCATAATATATATCACCATTATAATCCAGCAACCCGAAAATAGCCTTCACTAATGTGGATTTTCCGGCTCCATTGGGACCAAGAATTACATTAAAGCCTTCTTTAAACTCAACACTTAAATTATCAAAAACACTTTTATTACTTTCTCTATATGAAAATATTAAATTGTTAACCTTTAACATTACATACTCCTCATTTTACTGAAAATTATGGCCATAAAAAATGGGATTCCTATTACTGATGTAACTAACCCAATTGGTAAAATCACTCCCGAAATTATTAATTTGCTTAATAAAAATGCCAATGACAAAATAAACCCGCCTAACAGGGCTGATAAGGGCATAAAAAACCGCTGGTCTTCCCCTACAGTCAACCTTGCTATATGAGGTGCCACTAAGCCTACAAATCCAATAGTTCCTACAAAGCTCACTGCAACAGCTGAAGCTAAAGATGTTACCAGAATGACCAGCCGCCTTACTTTACTTGTATCAACCCCGATACTTTTTGCTTTTGTATCTTCAAGAGTCATGGCTGTCAATTTCCATGCATTTTTATACAAAATTATCATACATATAACCAAGACCATACATACAATCCAAAATTTGGTCCATGTTGTTTTTAACAGGCTTCCAAAATTCCAGAAAATCAGGCTTTGCAGCTGGTCTTCATCTGCTATATACTGCAATATCATTGTTAAAGAACTGAATAGAAAATTCAGAGCAACACCAAACAAAATAATTGCTGTTTTACCTATCTGCCTTTGCATTGAAAATATGTATATCGAAGCAGACACAACAAGCGTAAAGAAAAATGCATTGCCTGTTACTGCTAAGGTTTCAGGCAGATTCAACACACTGCTGTTTAATATTAATCCCATTGCAGCGCCAAAAGATGCCGCAGAGGATATACCCAAGGTATAAGGGCTTGCTATGGGGTTTCTCAGTATCGTCTGAATTTCACATCCCCCTATCCCTAATGCTCCGCCTACCACTATTGCCATAAGCGCCATGGGTAATCTGACATCTTTTATAATCATTACGTTATTTCCTTCACCTTCATTAAGAAATAACACTCTTAAAATCTGATTTATGCTTATAGAGGATGAACCTATGGAAATATTAAATAAAAATAAAATAACAAGTCCTGCTGATAGTATGCTGATTATCAGAATCCTCTTTTTAATCAAATTATTGTACAATTTTCTGTTATCGCTTATAAGTTCAATTGTTTTACCAGCCTTCATAAATTCACCCTCAATATTACAAATTTAAAAGAATGCGAAGGTCCGGCCTTCGCATATATTTTAATTACCGCACTCTTCCAGACTGTTAAACCAAGTACTTATACTGCTGTCAACTAACGCAAATCTATCAAAAAATTCATCTAGCACTGCTTCCGGGTTTACTCCTTCAAATTCTTCCGGATAAAAAATTGTTGCCATTTTTAAGGCGGGATAGAAAGCAAATATTGACCTGCTTGTGGAATGAGCAAATTCATATAAATCTTTGTTCTTAACAGCTTTTAAATTGCTCCATCCGTTTCTGTTTACTATGTCGAATTGACAGTCTTGTTTTTCAGTTATACTGTCAAGCCATCCATCGTTAATTCCGCTTACCACTATGAAATCAGGATCAGAATCAAGCACGAATTCAGGGTCCAATGTATTTCCTGAGCCTCCTTGAGCAGCAGTATCCAGTAACAGCTCGTCTGCTATGTTTTTACCGCCTGCAATATCTACTGCTAATCCCCATCCGCTTTTGCTTGTGGAAGTTGAACCGAATACATCTCTGTACCCTGACTTTTCATAATAAACAGTTGGCCTGTCGGATTTTTCTTTTAAATTTTTAGATGCTATAAGCTCATATTGTTGATTGATAAATTTACTTACTTCAGCAGCCTTTTCTTCTTCCTGAAATACTTGTCCTAAAATTTTCATTGTTTGTTGTACTGAACTGTCCAGTTTTTTCCCCGGAACGTCAATTAATACAATTTTAATTCCGGCCTGTGTCAATTGTTCTTCGATTTCAAGGGCATATTTATGAGCTGCCATTGCAGAATTTGCAATTAAAACATCCGGCTGCATCGCCAATATCATTTCAAGATCAAATGGTGCGTTATGATCCGATATTTGCCCTGTATGCTCCATATAATTTCCTACGATTGGTGTATATAATTTTGCGTATTTATTTAAACCATGTCCGCCGTCCTGACCTGATCCAACCAGCATATGAAATGCCTCTTCACCTTTTATGGGGATAATATAATCAATTACATCCATTGTACTGATTGCATATGAGGATATAGGCAATCCTATTTCCACTTCTCTCCCCTTTGCATCTGTTATAGTGATGGTTTCAGTTATTTCTTTCTTTTCAGGCATTGCCTCCAGATTAATTTCTACAACAGCTTCATCTAAATTTACTGCCGGTGTGTAATTGAAGCTGCTTGTATCAATGCCTGCAGACTCTAAAGCATTTGCAACGGCTGCGATAACTGCTTCACTTGTAACTGTGGCACCCGATACGACATCAACATCTAATGACTGACTTTCTACTATCGCATGTGGTATTTTTTCTGCTGCGATACTTCCGATTCCATCTGTTTCCTGATGGCTTCCAACAGTTATATTTGATATTGAGCCATCTTCTCCAATCTCTACAGTTACCGGGACCTCCCCCTTATAACCTTTTGCTGAACCGTTATATGTCTGTGATAAAGGTGTGCTGGCATCTTCATCTGCATTTCCTTGAGCTTGGGTACCTTGAGCTTGAGTATTTTGTCCGCATCCGGTTAAAGACAGAACAACCACTAATACTAAAGAAACTAAAAGAAATACTTTCTTTAAACTCCTCATTTTTGTTCCTCCTAATATAATTTATGTTAAAGCTATGGTAGCCTTTAATCCATGCTGCATAAATAACTTAAATTATTCATAATCCTTATCAGTATCTATCTTTGGCACATAAACCTTTATGTCTAACAAAGGACTGTTGTCAAACGCATCCAAGCCTGTAACTGTTATTTTGTTTACATCTATAGAGATTATCTTGCAAACGCATAAGGCTATTGGATTAGGTCTGTGAGGAGATCTTATCGAAAAAACTCCTTTTTCTGCTTCGCTTCCCGGTGGTGTTGATTTAAGTGTTTCTCTGTTTGCTCTATCTCCCCAATATAGAACTATTATGTGACTTAACTCTTCAATCCCCTCCAATCCACCGGCATACTCCGGAAATATTTCAATTGTAGACTCTTGACTTGAAAGCTTTCCTTGCCTTGGGGCATCTCCTTTTTTTTCATAAATGCTGTGAATAACACCAATCTTTTTTAAATTCATAACTCTCCTCCACATTAAAAATCCGTTAAGCAGCTTGCACTGTTTGAGCGTCAGCGAGTTTGCAAGCTGTAGGATTTTTAGCCGCAATGAACTTTAGAATTTTTCGTGTCCGAAACCGTGAGCGGGTGACTGCTCTTAATTTATACAGTTAAAATCTCCTTCAGCCTGTTAACAAATAAGTTAACCGCATTCTCGTTTTCTCCCAATCCGGTAAAAAACATATTTACATCAAATCCATTGTTGATAATTTTTGATTTTATTGATTCCTCATCATCCGAACCAATATCGTTCATGGCATGATCTCCTGATACTATTAAAAATGGATAGAGGTAGATTTTTGTGTAATTTTTTTCTTTCAATTCCTCTAATATATCCTCAATGTATGGATTTCCTTCAACATTGACCATGTGGGAATTTTTTACATGATTTCTTAGAAGCTCCTCAAATTCTTTATAGTATTTATGGGCATCATGCTCCGAACCGTGTCCCACCAATACTACTGCTTCATCATCCTCCAGATTCGTGTCAATATAGGATTTTACAACGCTGATTTCAGTTTCTCCCATTTGTTCGTCCAAAAATGTTCTTGCTGCTTTGATTTCCTCAAAATCACTTTTATAATCATGCACAGCTCTTAAAATTTTCTCATATTCAAAGCCCGGTATAACATGAGTAACGGATACATAGACATGTGTGTATCCGTCTTGCTTCAGCCTCTGCAAACAGCTTTTCATGTTGTCAATATCGAGATTTTCTTCTCTTTTCATCTTTTTTCTTATAATTTCAGATGTAAATACTCTGAAGCAGTCAATATCCTTGTATGTATTCCTGACAGCATTTTCAATGGTTTCAATATATTTTTCTCTCGAATTCCTGATTGAGCATCCAAAGCTGGCAACAACTATTGCTTTTTTCATAATTCCTCCATAACTTTAATTTTTATTTCATTTCTCTGTAACTCATATAAACACCTAAACTATATAATATGACTGAATATGTCAGAAGTATTATAATTGAAGCAGGTGAGAAGTTTCCCTTTAATACAATGCTTCTGAGAGATGTGGATGCGTGGGATAAAGGTAATATACCGATAACCGCCTTCACAACACCCGGCAAATTTTCCAGTGAGAAAAAAGTTCCGCATAAAAATGACATTGGAGTCATTATATAAGTATTGAATCTTCCCATATCATAATGGCTTTCAATTGATAATGCAGCGGCATATCCCAGCGCAGAAAACACAAAACTGTTCAAAAAGCAAATAATAAAAAAATACAAACTAATATCTACTCTTACTCCAAATAATAATGATACCAATATAATAAGAATGGTTGCATAAATCCCTCTAAGTGCTCCGGACAATATATATCCCAAACTCATAAGGGGCATGCTTATCGGAGAGGTGAGGTAGTATTCAAAGCTTCTTTCATACAGCTTTGATGTAACTATTCTTGAGGATACTGCATTAAACCCTGTGTTCATTGTAGTCATGGCTATAATCCCGGGTATCAGGAAGTGCATATATGTAGCTCCTTCCACCACAACATCCTTTCCCAGACCCCAGCCAAACGCTATTAAATATAAAACAGGACTCATAATGGCAGACGCGGTAATTCTTCCAATACGTCTCTTGAAAAATAAATACTCCCTCCACAAAACAGTAACTATTTCCATCATACTACCTTCCTGCTTGTATAATTGTAAAAAACATCCTCCAGGGTTGTTTCCCTTATTGTATAATTCAGGCTTTCTATATCAGCAGAATAATCTAATGCGTTTTGTTTTGATTTAAAAAATTTATATACGGTTTTTAATTCTTCATCAAAATATTCCACAGTGTAATTTCCCAGCTGCTCCTTTAAATTTCTTGGTGTACTGTCTTGAATAATTGTCCCCTTGTCAATAAGGCATACCCTGTTGCATAAATATTCTGCTTCCTCAATATAATGAGTGGTTAACAACACTGTTTTATTCTTTGTCTTTAAATATTTTAAAATATCCCATATCTTTCTTCTTCCGTTCAAATCTATTCCGACGGTTGGTTCATCCAGAATAATAATATCAGGATCATTTATGAGAGCTTTGGCAATGGTAAGCCTTCTTGCCATGCCGCCCGATAGATTTGATACTATTCTATCCTTGAAATCTGATAATTCGGAAAAATCCAAAAGCTCATTTATTTTATTTTTATGATTATCAACTTTAAACAGCTTTGCAGCAAAAAGAAGGTTTTCATATACGGTAAGCTCCTTGTCCAGATTGGAATATTGCGGGACAATGCCCATTATTCCCTTTATTTTTTTGTTATTTCTGTTCATTAAGCTTCCGTTTATATACACATTTCCTGAAGTGGGTCTTAATAAACCTGTAATTATTTTAATAGCAGTAGTCTTGCCTGCTCCGTTTGGTCCTAAAACCCCTATGAATTCACCTGATTCTATAACTAAATCAATATTATTCACAGCAGTAAAACCATTAAATTTTTTGCTTAGATTTTTTATTTCAATCATCCTGTCACTTCCCTGCTGCTGTTATTTCTGGGAATAAAATATGGACAATCATTTATCTTATCCTCATATATATCCGCATCTATTTTAAAAATATCTTTTAACAATTCTTTGTTGACAACCTGACAAGGCTCGCCATATTCACATAACTCTCCATTGTTTATGACTATCATCTTATCAGAATATCTGGCTGCCTGATTTAAATCATGCAAAACCATAATAACAGTTATACCCAGTGTTTTATTCAAATCCTTTACCAGCTCCAATGTCTCCATCTGATAACAAATATCAAGAAAGGTTGTAGGTTCATCAAGCAGCAGAATCCTTGGTTTTTGTGCCAGGGTCATTGCAATCCATGCCCTTTGGCGCTCGCCTCCTGAAAGCGTGGCTACATATCTGTCTTTCATTTGAGATAATCCTGTTTTTTCCAATGCCCATTCAATTATTTCTTTGTCCTCCCTGCCTGGCCTTTTCCCAAACTTCAGGTGCGGAAAGCGACCATATGACACTAATTCTTTAATAGAAACATCTGAGGATACACCCTTCACCTGAGGCAGGACTGCAAGATTTCTGGCAATTTCCCTTGTGTTAATTTGATTCATATTAACCTTATCAAGATAAATATCTCCGCTCCTTGGTTTTAAATAACGGCTGATTGATTTTATAAGTGTGGATTTTCCGGAACCGTTAGGACCTATGATTGTTGCTATTTCTCCTGATTTAATGTTAAAGCTCATATCATGAAGTATTTTTCTGTCACCATAGCATACATTTAATCCTTTTACTGTTAATTCCATTTCAATATTCCTTCTTCCTTCTTAATAAATACAAGAAAAACGGAGCTCCCAAGGCTGACATTATAATTCCCACAGGTATTTCAAGAGGTGCGAACATCACTCTTGCCAATGTATCACATAGAACAACAACCGCTGAACCTGTAAAAATAGTTGCAGGAAGCAAATACCTGTAATCCGAGCCTATAAACAACCTTGTTATGTGAGGGACTATAAGCCCCACAAAGCCTAACAGCCCCACCACACTTACGGCAGCTCCTGCAAGTAAGGATGAAATTATTATAAACATAAATCTTGTTGCTTCAACATTTAATCCAAGCCCCGTTGCTGCCTCATCTCCAAGCATGAGTATGTTTAACTTATTTGTAATAAATAAAAGTATTAATATTCCTAAAACTGCATACGGAAGAATCATATCCACATGCTTCCAGTTAGTAGATGAAAGCCCTCCTACCATAAATCCTATGACTCCGGAAACCTTGTCCGGATAAAAAGTCATTATGGCATTATTGCCGGCTCCTAACAGAGATGAAACCGCCACACCTGCAAGTATAAGTCTTGCTGTTGCAACCCCTTCTTTCCATGCTAGAAAATATATGAAAAGCGTCGCCGACAGCGCTCCAATAAAAGCACCCATGGGAGCAAGATAATAATAATCCGGAAAAATAATTAAAACAATCAAAGTCATAAGACCTGCACCGGAGGAAACCCCTATGATATTAGGACTTGCCAGGGGATTTCGCATTACACCCTGAAGCATGCAGCCGGATAATGCCAGGCATGTTCCCACCAAAGATGCTGTTATTGTTCTGGGCAACCTTACATTCCATATTATCTGATAATTAACTGTCTCTTCTTCAAAGAATACAGCACTTATAATCTCAGATGGAGATATTTTTACGGCACCGTTCATTATGCTTATAAAAAATCCGGCAATTGATAAGCATAAACAAATGATTAAAATTGCATTTTTACTAGTATTGTCTCTTTTTTTATTGAGTCCGGTCATATTTAATTTCTCCTGCATTGTCCTAGAAAACTTGTAATATCAGCAACTGTCATTCTGAGGGCTGCACCCTCAGAATGACAGTTATAGTGTTTTATTAATATTCTCCGAATACTTCCGGATAAATCATTTTAGCTAACCCCTCATAAGCTTCAGGGTATCTGTCATTAGGCTTATATAAATATAGATCCTTTGGAAGAACAATGTATCTGTCTTCTTTTACTGCCGTGAGAGATGCCCAGGCAGGGTTGTCCAAAGCATCAGATTTTAATCTTTCGGTAATTTTTTCCAAATCGCTTCCCATTGTTTGCACAAAAATGAAATCCGGATCTTCCTGTAATATTTTTTCCATGCTGAAGGTCTTGGTATCCGCACCTGCATCAGCAGAATCAGATATATTGATTACATTTAAGTCTTTTACCATTTCACCCACCATAGTGTCTGAGTCTCTTACAGTAATGCTTTTGGCTGTGGCAAACATTATTACAGCCTTATAATTTTTATCTTCAGGTGCTTTTGAAACTATCTCGTCGACTTTCTTCTGTATATCATTCACATGATTTTCATACAAGTCTTCTCTTCCTGTAATAGCCGTGAACAGCCTTACAGTTTTATAATAGTCCTCCAGCAAATCATTATCTAAATCAATTACCTGTATGTTATTTTGCTTTAATACCGGTATCATCTCCCTTTGAGCACTGTAGCTCGGAGAAGCAATAACCAGATCAGGCTGAAGGGCTAATATTTTCTCAAGACTCGGCGACCCCATTGCACCCACAACTTCTGCAGACATGGCATTTTCAACTGTTTTATCTTCAGATTCCTCAACCCTGCCGACAACAGTTCCGCCTGCCTGGTCCCACATTTCTAAAAGAGAATTTTGTAATACAACTACTCTTTGAGGATTCTTTTTAATTGTTACCTCTTCTCCGCTCGCACCCATATATGCAATATCTTCTTCATTGATTGTTATTCCGTAATCCGATGCTGCAGATTCTTCTTTTTCATTTTCCTTCCCGGTACTTCCTTTTTCTTCAGAAGGCAATTTTTCTTCTGCAGGATTATCATTTTTACTTTCAACGTACTTGCTGCATCCTGTAAAGAGCACAGCCATCATTACAATCGTTAATATCATTTTTAAAATATTAAATTTTTTCATTTGTTACTCCTCTAAATTAATTTATTTTCATAACCTCTTTTAGTTATGATTCTGTTATTTTTAACATAGGTTGAGCTGTTTCCTACTATCACTATGCTCAGCATGTCAACTGACTCATAATCAATTGTATCTATTGTACAAATCTGAGCCTTCTGATTTTCTCTGCCTGCATTTTTGACTATACCGACAGGAGTTGAACCAGACTTATATTTTTTCATTATTTCAAATGAACTTTTCAAATAATCCGGTCGTCCCTTGCTCCTGGGATTGTAAATGCATATAACAAAATCACCCTCTGACGCTAAAGCAACTCTTTTATATATTAAATCCAGCGGTGTCAATAAATCACTGAGGCTTATGTGGCAAAAATCATGCATCAAAGGTGCTCCGAGAACAGCAGCTGCAGCTGTTGATGCTGTAACCCCGCTGACAATCCTGACCTCCTCATCCTCCGATAATTCTAAAACCAGACCTGCCATGCCATATACTCCCGCATCTCCCGAGCTTATAACTGCCACTGTCTTACCTTTCTTTGAAATTTCCACAGCTTTTTTAACCCTGTCTATTTCCTGTTTCATACCGTTTGAAACTACTTGCTTTTCTTTAATTAAATCTTTAATCAGATCTGTATATGTTTTGTATCCTACAATTACATCTGATTTTCTGATTGCCTCTATTGCCTGATATGTCATTGTATCTTGACTTCCGGGACCTATTCCCACAACGTATATCATGATAACTCCCATCTTTTATTTATTAATATAGTGGTAAAATAAGAAACATCCTTCTTGCTTAAGTCTTTAATATTTCTATATATAATTTGTTCATCTTTTGAAGAATTGCTTACAACTATAGAATGTCCTTGCAGATTTTCTTCAAGAAGCATTTCTATAACTTCATTGAAGTTATTGTATACCTTCATTAAAACAATTGAGTTTTCGTTTTTAATATACTGTCTCAGCCTGTCCGTTCCTATGGTAGCAGGCAGAATTATTAAGGGATCATCTCCCTCTGCTAAAGGAAAATTATTATTTGATGCAATATCCAGAAATGATGCAATGCCTGGTATTGTTGTTATATTAATTTTATCTTTTAAAATTCTTAATAAATAAATGTAGGTACTGTAAACCATAGGATCCCCAATAGTTATAAAACCTACATCCTTACCGTCTGACACATCTTGAATTATTTCAGAAGCAATTTCATTCCAGGCTTTTTGAAGCTCTTCAGAATCATAACTCATGGGAAAATGCCGGGCTTTTATTATTGTTTTCTCATTTATATAATTTTTTACAATGCTATGTGCAGTGCTGTAATTTTCTGTTTTTTTTGCTGTAGGAACATACAAAATATCCAGTGTATCCAGTATATCTATTGCTTTTTTTGTTACTGTCAGGCTATTTCCTACGCCCACTCCTATACCATAAAACATAATTTCTTCTTCTCCTTATCATTCAAAAATTTTGGTAAGGTCATGAAATATTGTACAGCAAGGCATTGCATATTGCTGCGGCTATATTGCTGCCGCCCTTTCTGCCCTTTGCAACAATGTAATCCACATCTTCCAGACTCATTATCAGTTCCTTCGCTTCAACTACATTTACAAAACCCACAGGAACTCCGATTATAACAGCCGGTTTAATCTTTTCTTCTTTTATCAGCTCATAAAGCTTTATTAATGCTGTGGGCGCATTCCCGACTGCAAAAATTACAGGTCCCTGTATGCGGGAAGCCTTCTCCATTGATACGGCTGCTCTTGTTTCTCCTCTGAGTGCAGCTTCCGCAGCCACATCTTCATCCGCCATGAAGCAATGTATGCTAACTCCGTACTTTGCCGCTGCTTTTTTGTTTATCCCCGAATATGCCATGTTTGTGTCGGTAACTATCGTCGCACCGTTTTTTAAAGCTTCCTTTGCTTTTTTCACTGCATTTTTTGAAAAGCACATGTTGTTTAAATAGTCAAAGTCTGCCGATGTGTGTATGACTCTTTTTACTATGGGTTCTGTTTCTTTTTCAAGCTGTATGTCACCCATTTCTTCCTGTATTATTTCAAAGCTTCTATTTTCAATATTATGAGGCTCTACAAATTTGATATTTTTCATTTCTTATCCTCCAAAAAAGACATGTGAGACATCTCCCTGTCCGCGAACTCCACATCGTAGTCGTCTATGGCCGCCGCAACCGTAACCGAATTAACAACAGTCTTATTTATAATCATTTTTTTTGATTCACTTCCAATAATTGCCGCCCTTTCGCACACAGTATCAACTCCCGCAATTTTTCTTACGAAATCAGAATTTGAAAACTGCCCCTGTATGTTATTAAGCTCGTCTCTTGAATATGTGTTAAAAGGAACCCTGAATACTTCTGCTGCTTTTTTGATTCCTTCTTCTTCCTTTTTTAAATCAATTGAGTTTATGGATTTAACGGCAAAATGTGAAATACCTTGTCCCGCTAAAACCTCTTTTATGGCAGTATAAATATCCTTAAAGTCTGTTCCCTTTCTGCAGCCCACACCAACCGATACAATTCTCGGGATCAGATTCAATGTATGCTTAAAAGGTGATTTATCAGAATTGAGGCTTATGCATATTCCTGTTCCCTTTTCATTAAAATCTATTTCCGGCGGCAGATTTCCATTAATCCTGAAATCCGATTCAAGACCAATTTTCTTATTGTCCAGTATGTCTGCAGCAATATCCCTGGCTTTTTTAAGACTCATTATGTGGAGATTGCTGCTGTGTGCCCATTCGTCAACCGCAAATTTTCCGTTAATATCGGTAGCTGTTGTAATGACGGGGTTACCCCCCACAATACCTGCAATTTTCAGGGTGAGCTTATTAGCACCGCCTATGTGACCGCTTAAAAGAGAAATTACATTGATGCCTCTTTCATCCGTGCATATAACAGCGGGGTCTGTTTTTTTGCTTCTGACAAAGGGCGCTATGGCTCTTACAGCTATTCCGGCAGCGCTCACAAATATTATGCAGTCAGCACTTTTAAAGGATTCCTCTGTTGCCTTATATAAATTTTCTTCTCGTAATTTAACTGATTTTGCAGAATCAATATACCTTCGGGGGACATAGGCATTAACTTCATGCCCTCTTAAATTTTCGATTAATTTGTCGCACAGCCTTGCTCCGTTTACTGAAAAAGCATATATGTCAACCTTCATTTTTCTATCCCCTTCACATGTGTTTCAGAATGACAGTCCAAGCTGTCTGCTGCTTGTATCATATTCCGTTGATTTTTTTATAAAGTTTTCCGCAAAACTCAGGTTTCCCATAAAGTTTATATGGGGATATCCCATAAACTTTGTATCATCCGCTATGACAGCCTTCCAGCTTCTGTCTGATTCCGGCTTTACGGCCAGAAATGAATCCCCGGTATTACTGCTGTCAGAATAATGAAATTCATGACCGTTTATTGATTCTCCCATACCGCACATCAAATTGCTGTTCCGGCTGGTCAAGGAAATGTATCCGAACCTTTTAAGAGACTTTGTCATATAGCTGTTCCCTTCTATTGCTCCTGCCAGGCTGTATACTTTTCCTTCCTTGTCCGCAAAACTTTCCATTAAGTACATGTATCCACCGCATTCTGCAAAGGTAGGAAGTCCTTGGGAGATTTTTTCTTTTATATCGGCAAGCATTGTCTTGTTCCCTGAAAGTTCATCCATATACAGCTCAGGATAGCCGCCGCCCATATATAATCCTCCTATGTCCCTTGGAAGCTCCTTGTCTTTCAGAGGGCTGAATTTAACAATTTCGGCACCCATTTGTGCAAGTACATCCAGATTATCCTGGTAATAAAAGCAAAACGCCTTATCCCAGGCAACGGCAATTTTTGTATTGCCTATGTAATTTATAATTGGTTCTTCATATTCAATAAAATCCGAGCTTTCTGCCAATGAATATAATCCTTCCAAATCAATGCTCTTTAAAGCCTGCTCTCCTAATTCCTCTATTATTGATTCCAGGTTTCCGATTTCCTCCGCGGTTACAAGTCCCAGATGCCTGCTTTCAAGCCTGCAGTTTTCAAGGTGTGGCATGTAGCCGTAAACCGTGACACCTGTATTTGATTCGATTATTTTTTTGTAATATTCAAACATTGCGTGTGAGACATTATTTAATATAACCCCTCTGATATTGCTTTTTTCCCTGAAATTTTTAAAGCCTTCTATTATTGCACATACGGATGCAGCCATGCTGCTTGGATTAATGACCAGAACAACCGGGCAGCTTAAGGCTGATGCCAGTTCATATGAGCTGCAGGAGGTGTTGTAGCCTATGCCGTCATAGTATCCCATTACTCCTTCAATAATTGAAATATCCATGCCCTCACTGTTCTTGCCCATTATGTACCTGCAATTATTCTCACCCATCATAAATTTATCCAAATTCCTGGACGGAACCTTGATAACTCTTGAATGGAACATTGGGTCAATATAATCAGGTCCTGCTTTAAAGACAGAAACCTTTTTTTCTTTCATTGCATATGCTTTTAAAATTGCCGATGTTACCGTTGTTTTTCCGCTGTTGCTGCCTGCTGCCGAAATCATAACTCTCGGTGCTTTCAATCTCACTGTTCGCCACTTCCTTTTCCGCTGATTATATAAATGGGATTCTGCCCCATCATCATGTCATATCTTCCGGCTTTTTTAGATTTTGCCACCGAAATATTTACAATCTCCACATCGTTGAATGCATATTTGTCCATGCAGCTTATTGCTTCATTCAGACTTTGAAGTGTAATTGTATTTATAACCAAATTGACATTCGGACTTTTCTTCAAAACAGCATTTATTATTTCATCCATGTTTCCGCTGCTTCCCCCTATGAAGCATGCATCAGGACTCGGAAGATTTTCTATGGCTTCGGGTGCTGTACCTCTTATAACCTCGATGTTGCGGGTTTTGAATTTCTCTATGTTTTTCTCTATTAAAGCTACCGCTTCCGGGTCCTTTTCCACCGCATACAATGCTCCGTCGTGCAGCTTCAATGCCGCTTCAACCGATACGGAGCCTGTTCCGGCCCCTATATCATATACTGTAAAATTGCTTTTTAAATTGAGCTTGCCCACACTGACAGTTCTTACTTCGCTTTTTGTCATGGGAGCTTTTCCCGTAACAAACTCTTCGTCCTTTATTGAACGGTATCCTTCATCTATGGATATGTAATCATCATTATGCACAATCATTACGGCAAGGCCTTCAAATTTCATACCGGCAATGACAGATGCTTCATCCTCAACTATCCGCTCATTGTCATAGGATAAATTTTCTCCTGCGCTGACCTTTAAATGTCCTAACCCTTTGTCTGTTAGAATCTCACATATATTTCCGGGATCGAAATCGCTGCCTGTGAGGATAAATGTTTTTCTGTTGAAAATAACATTGGATATGATGTTCAGATTTCTTCCGTGTGCGCTGACGTATTTTATATTGTCCCAGGGCAGGTTTAATTTTGCTGCAAAATATTGCAGTGAGCTGATTGCCGGTATATTTTCAAGCTGAATATCCTTGTCCTTTTCCAAAAATCCGGTAATTTTTTTAGACAGGCTATAAAAGCCGGAGTCTCCGGAAACAAGAATTCCGTAGGTTTTATAATTGTTCTGCCTTATGTATTCACAAATATTTTCGGCATTTGAGCTTTCATAAACAGGTTTGTTTAAATCGAGAAAATCCCTGAGCATTCTTTTTGCGCCAATCAAGCAATCACAAGCTTCTATTGCCTCTGACGCCTTTTCATGCATGTAGCTTAAGCTTCCGATACCAAGTCCGATTATAGAAACTTTCTTCATATGTAACCTCTTATCATTTGTTTGAAATTATCCAATGTGACACCCTCTTCTTCAGGCCTTTTCAATACAAGACACTTTGCATTTGTTTTAATACATGCGTTTACTTTTTCCTCAAAGCCTCCGGACGCCGCACTTTCCTTTGTTACAAGAAATTTTGCACCGAGGGCATTTATCATTGCAATATTCAGGTCTTCACCGAAGGGTCCCTGCATGCAGATTATATTTTTGTTGGAAAAACCAAGCTCCACAGCTCTTTTAAGCGAGCTTTCCATAGGCAGGATTCTTACAAAAATTCTTTCTTTATAATTATTGACAACCGTAAATTTATCTAAATCCTTGCTGCCGGTGGTCAGCAGTATGTTCCCTTCGGTATTATTCAAATAGGAAACAATCTCTTCGATGCTGTTAAAATATATACCGTCTTCGTTTTGATCGGTCTCTCTTACAATTCTGTAATATTTTAAATTGCAGGATTCTGCCGCTTCCTTCGCATTTTGCGAAACAAGTTTTGCAAAAGGGTGAGTTGCATCAATAACACAGTTAAAATTCTTCAGCCGAAACAATTCAATCATATGCTCTTTATCCAGTCTTTTTTGATGGATATTTATATTGTTCAGTTCTTTTACAAATTGTTCACCATAATCTGTTGCAACATACAAATCCGCTTTTATATTTAAATCGTTCAAAAATTCAGCCAATAGACGCCCTTCTGTTGTTCCTCCGAGTATGCACACATACATTATTCAATACCTCTTCTGAACTCATGTGTAAATTTAGGGTTGTACAATTCACTTCTTTCGTATTCGTCTCCGAGGAAATTGCCGACCAGAATTAATGCTGTTTTATTTATGTTGTTTTCCTTCATTGTTTGAGGCAGACTTTCAATGGTGCATCTGAATATCTTCTCGTCAGGCCACGTTGCCTTGTAAACCACCGCAACGGGTGTTTTCTTGTCATATCCTCCAGCAATAAGTTCTTTTGACAATTCTTCCGTTAAGCCGGAGCTTAAAAATAAAACCATGGTTGCTTTGTGTGCAGCAAATGAGCGTATGCTTTCTCTTTCAGGCACAGGAGTCCTTCCCTCCATGCGGGTTATTATTACGGACTGGCTCACATCGGGCAATGTATATTCTGCATTTAAGGATGCTGCCGCACCGCAAAAGGAGCTGACACCGGGCACCACGTCATATGAGATATTGTGCTCTTTTAAAATATCCATCTGCTCCCGGACCGCACCGTAAATACTTGAATCTCCTGTATGAAGCCTGACTGTGTCCTTGTTTTCTTTTTCAGCCTCTTTTATAACCTCTATTACTTCTTCTAACGTCATCTGAGCGCTGTTGTAAATTTCTGCCCCTTCTTTTGCACAGCTTAAAAGCTCTTTATTGACCAGGGATCCTGCATATATAATTACATCTGCTTCTGACAGAAGCCTGTGCCCTCTCATTGTGATCAAATCTGTTGCTCCCGGACCTGCTCCGACAAAATGTACCATTTTAGCCTCCTTGAATTAATTTAAAATTCCATGCTTGTTTGAATAAATAATTAATTTAGTTTTTATTTTATAGTCTACTCTTTTGTTTATGTAGAAAAGTGCTCTTTCACTTATTTTTTCGATAACCTTCTTTTCCAGCTTTTCTCTTATCAGAATTTCCAACGCCTGTTCCGTGGTAACACAGGAAAGTATCTCTTCAATAACACTGCTGCCCGCTCCATAAAGCCCCGAATAGCAGGCAAACATCTCCATCCTGAAATCTCCTGTATGGGAATGGGTATTCATCATACCTCCTGCCACCTTCACCATTTTGCCGATGTGCCCCACAATCAGTATTTCCCTGTAATCAAGCTCAAGAGCAAAATCCAGCACTTCTCCCAGGTAATTGCTGAACTTCAGGCTGTTTTCACCGCGTATTCCGAGTGTGCTGTCAATAAAGTTTTCTGCGTAATTGCCGGGAAACGCCAAAAGTGTGTTGTATCCCCTTTCCTTGATTACCTGCATTTCAACCTTTAAGCTGTCAATCAACGCCTTTTCGCTCATGGGTTCCACAATCCCCGTAGTTCCTATGATTGAAATACCTCCTACAATACCTAGCTGGGGGTTAAAGGTTTTTTTGGCGATTTTTTCTCCCTCAGGAGCAGATATTACAATGTTGACACCTCCGTTATAGCCATAATCGTCGCATATTTTTTGAACATTCTCAGTTATCATTTTTCTCGGGATTGAATTTATTGCCGGTCCTCCCACAGCACAGTCCAGTCCTTTTTGTGTAACCCTCCCTATGCCTTTCCCGCCGTCAATGTGGATTTCACCGGAGTCGTCAAGATTGACATCTGCATATATCAGAATTCCGTCAGTTGAATCGGGATCATCTCCGCTGTCCTTTTTTACGCAGCATCTCACTCCACGCACGCTGAAGGTCGGCTCTTTTATATCTATGATCAGGATTTCACCTCTCGGCAGCCTTACCGAAACATTCTCCACAGTCTCCCCGGTAAATATCATCAGGGCAGAAGCTGTTGCGGCTGCGGCAGCACATGTGCCCGTTGTAAATCCGCATCTTAATTTTTTTCCGTTTTTAACCATGTATCTTTCCATATCCACCTCATAATATTGGATTCAGCCCCCAATTTTATGTTGTATTCACCAATTTCTCCGCACTGACCGAGTCAAAGACCTGCAAGGGCATACAAAAGCTGTCCTGCCATTTTTTTCTTCTCCGTTTGTAAGCGGATTAAGGGTACAAAAAAATCTTCTGATTTTTTTCAGAAGATTAAATAACAAATATTTTTGATTATTTTAGAAATTCCTCCCGAAAATCTATAAATACATATCCTGGCAGGTCTCCTGACTTTCGGTTCATCTGATGCTCTCCTTCCCATGCACAAGCACAGTGGCATAAAGCATCATCACCTTTCACAGTAGCGGGGGCTGTAACAGCTTTTACTGTTTTCCCTTTTAAAACAATTGTTACCAAAATACCAATATTTAATTTGTCCTCATTATATATCAAGATTTTAATGATGTCAATAATTTAAAAATTTCAAAAATATCCTCATCAGAAAGTTTCAAAATATAAGCATAATAAAAATAAAAGATAATACAATTTCAGACAAAATAAAGTACGGTTCAATTTACATATACTACCAATCACTGAGGTTAATTCAACAAAATTCATAAATAAATTATCTGCAATTAAAAATAAGGACTCCATTTGGAGTCCTTGAAGTTCAAAGATTATTCGGTAGGACGGCGTACCCTACATCTCTTTTTTAGACCTTATAGGTGTGGCAGCTGCCAGTTCTGCCCTCAAATAATCTTTAAAATATTTTATGTGTTTATGCATTTATTATACCACATTTATCTCCATTGTCAATCTTTTACGAACTTTTTTTGCACTTTTACGAACTTTCGCAATTTTCCCCCACTTTTTTTAATCGTCCTGAATTTATATAGTTATTTAACTTTGCCTCAGTTATGGGATAAATTGTTTTTACCCATTTAATATCTGTATTACTCAGCCTGACCGCCACCAGAACATTAGCTGTTATCTTCTTTACAAAAATTATGCTATCCCCCTTTGGGTGAATTCCGACATAATCGGGTGAATTAAGCACAATAGGAGCAGCCTCCGTATGCATTTTAAATTCCTCATAGCAGGAATAGTCTTTGCAATGTTTTTTTGTGTAAGTAATCTTGTCCTTGCTGATTAGCACTTTGCCTTCCTGAGATTCTATTCCTAAAAGCTGAATTATTGAATCTTTTAACATTCCTAATTCATAAACATTGCTAACAATGTTATCTATATCAAATTTATCGACCATATACGACCCCTAATATTTAATAAAAACATTATACTTTAAAGGTCCTAATTTATCAATATAATACTATATATAGTAAAATACACTATATGCGATTAGGCTAATGATTTCAAGATACAATTGTAAGCTCAAGTTCTCACTGAACTTATACAATTACGTTTACCATAAAATCTAAAAAAAGTATAGCCGCAATGAGCTTTAGAATTATTCGTGTTCAAAACCATGAGCGGGTATTTTTCTTATTTTTGCCTTGACTTAGCAACTGTAAACAGTAACATCTCTCATATGCAGCTCTCCTGATTTTCTCCAAAGGGTGTTGACAAAATGTTTCTCATGGTGCTATACTGAGTTCAAATTGAATATGGGAATCAGGTTATGGAAGTTGGGTGTAAATCCCACGCAAGACCGTTGCTGTAATTCACTGATGCTTTGGCTGATACCACTGGAACGTATTCCGGGAAGGTGCCAAAGATTGCGTTCTATACAGACGCAGGGTGATAAGCCAGAATACTTGCCGGTTCCTTGTCGCGCTCATTGCGCGGTGCGTACAGCCCTGCGGATTACCATGGCTATGGATGCAATACAAACATGTCTTTTTTGTTTAAAAACATGTTTCGGTCTCATATATGTTACGTCTGCAGATTGATCGCAGACGTTTTTTGTATGCCCTAACCCCATTTTTCAGAGTCTTTTTTCTGAAAAATGGGGTTAGGGCAACCGCAACGATTATGATTTACCCAATTTCTTTGACCGTTAGGGAGAAAGAAATTGTAGGTAATTCAAACGCAATGAGCTCCAGATTTGCATGAGCAACAGCGAATAAGCAAATATGTGAACGAAACTGCGCTTCCCAATGTATGCGACCGTTAGGGAGCGAATACATTGGTGAACGAGACTGTGATTTTCAATTTTACCAACGCCTCCGGATTTTGATGTAATTCCGCAGGTGATTACATAAACAAAATATTATAAAAAATAATAAAAAGGAGCATCAATAATGAAAAAACAAATCAAAAAACTATTTACGCTTATGCTGGCACTGTCGTTATTACTGACAGCGGTAACAGGATGTTCAAATTCAACAAATGCGGCAGGCGAAAACCCTCCGGCAGAAAATCCATCTGATGATTCACCGGCAAAAGTCATACTGGCGGTAAGTTTTGGTACAAGCTATAACAACAACCGTGATTTATCCATCGGAGGCGTTGAAAAGGCGCTTCAAACTGCTTATCCTGACTATGAAGTACGACGTGCGTTCACAAGTCAGATAATCATTGACAAGCTCAAAGACCGCGACGGTCTTCAAATTGACAACGTGACAGAAGCCATGGACCGCCTGGTAGCTGATGGTGTAAAAGAGGTTGTAATCCAGCCTACACATGTTATGAACGGCTTTGAGTATGATGATATTGTAAACGAGGTATCAGACTATAAGGATAAATTTGAAAGCTTTAAAATCGGTAAAAATCTGCTTGCTTCGGATGCGGATTTTGAAGAAATTGTATCAGTCATAACTGAAGAAACAAAATCCTATGACTCAGAAGGAACAGCAGTCGTATTTATGGGTCACGGAACAGAGCACGAGGCGAATGCAGTATATTCAAAGGTTCAGCAATACATAACCGATGCAGGTCATGATAATTACTTCATCGGTACGGTGGAAGCGACTCCGTCCCTGGATGACATCATTGCACTTGTTAAGGAATCAGAAGCCAGCAAGGTTGTACTGCTGCCTTTCATGATTGTTGCCGGAGATCACGCCAACAATGATATGGCAGGCGATGAAGAAGATTCCTGGAAAAGCGCATTCGAGGCAGAAGGCTTTGAAGTCGAAGCCGTGCTGAAGGGCATGGGCGAGTATACAGGCGTTCAGAATATGATTGTTAAGCATTTAGGTGAAACGATAGCTCAATAAAAAAGGCACTTGACCGGCCGTTTGTACGGTCGGTCAAATATTATGTGCGATATTAATAATGTGTAAGCTAAAATTTGATTTCAGGAGAACTTTAAAATGAAAAAAATATTAACTTTTATACTGGCAGCTTTATTGACACTAGCAATGCTTACAGGCTGCGGCACCGAAATATCTTCTTCTCCTGCAGAGAAAGAGCCTGTACAGGCTGCCGATGAGGAAAATAAGCCTGCCGAAAGCCCGGAAGATTTGAATGCGGATGAAGAACCCGAACCCATCTATGGAACACAGATTAAAGACGGTACGTACCAGATTGAAGTTTCCTCCAGCTCCTCCATGTTTCGTATAATTGATGCACAGCTTACTGTAGCAGACGGAGAAATGTCAGCCGTCATCACTCTCAACGGAAAAGGCTATGAAAAATTGTACATGGGTACAGGCGAACAGGCTCTTGCCGATACAGATGATAAATGCATATATTATGTTGAGGACGAAGAAGGCAAGTACACCCATGAAGTGCCGGTATCGGCACTCAACCAGGACATCGACTGTGCCGCATGGAGCATCAGAAAACAGGCGTGGTATGACAGAGTTTTAGTATTTCAGTCCTCAATGATACCCGAAGATGCTATGGCTGAAAAGACTGTCTCTGACGGCAAATACACATCAGAGGTAACTCTTTCAGGAGGTTCAGGCAGGGCAAATGTGGAGTCTCCGGCAGAGCTTTCAGTAGAAGGCGGCACAATAACCGCTGCTGTCGTCTGGAGCAGTCCTAATTACGAATATATGCTGGTAGACGGTACTTACTATTATCCCACCAATACCACCGGAAATTCCACATTTGAAATTCCGGTTTCAATGGACAAGGATATTGATGTAACCGCTCAGACAACAGCCATGAGCACACCCCATGAAATAGACTACACTCTTCGTTTTGATTCGGCTACTCTTACCTCAAAATAAATAAAAAGGATTTGTTATGATAAAAAAGCGATGCATGTTTACGGCAATAAGTATGATGATTTTTCTGCTCATGGTCGGATGTGCCGAAAGCAGAAGTACAGCTGACAGCGGACCGGGAAACGGCTGGGAGCCGAAAAGCAGTTTAGAGCTTGAGTATGCTGAAAATTTCAGCATAGATTATTACGACGGCGGTTATTCCCTGATAACCATATCAGACGGCAGCAGATATCTGGTTGTTCCGAAAAACTCTGAAACACCGGAGGGCATAGATACAGATATCAAGGTCCTGAAGCAGCCTGTTGATAACATCTATCTCGTGGCCACTTCGTCCATGTGTCTGTTTGATGCCCTGAATTCACTGGACAGTATCAGTCTGTCCGGAACAAAATCCGAGGACTGGTACATCGAAAACGCAAGAGCGGCAATGGAGTCCGGTGATATTATCTATGCAGGAAAATATAATGCACCGGACTATGAGCTCATTTTATCAGATGACTGCAGTCTTGCCGTTGAATCCACAATGATAAACCACACTCCGGAGGTTAAGGAGAAATTGGAAGAGCTGGGCATCCCTGTGCTTACAGACCAGTCTAGCTATGAACCTCACCCTCTCGGACGCACCGAGTGGATAAAGCTTTACGGAGTGCTCACAGGAAAAGAATCTGCCGCAAAACAGATTTTTGATGAGCAGGCAAAATATCTGGACGAAGCCTCCAATCAGGAAAACACCGGTAAAACAGTGGCATTTTTCTATATAAGCTCTTCCGGCAACGCTGTAGCCAGAAAATCAGGCGACTACGTAACGAGAATGATTAAGCTTGCCGGAGGCAATTATATATTTGAGGACCTTGGTGATCCGGAAAGCGCCACCAGCACGGTTACTCTTGAAATGGAGAAATTTTATTCGACGGCAAAAGATGCGGATTTTATCATATACAACAGCACTATAGACGGCGAGCTCTCCTCCGTTGAAGAATTGATAAACAAAAACACCTTGCTGGAAGATTTCAAGGCGGTTCAAAACGGTAATGTCTGGTGTACAAGCAAAAACCTGTTTCAGGAAACGACTCAGTTTGGTCTGATGATTTCGGACATCCGCCAGATGCTTACAGATGACGGCAAAAATCTGACAGAATTGAATTTTATGTACAAGCTGCATTAAACCGAGCGGAGAAAAATAAATGGAAACAGAAAATAAAAGTGCAAGATACTTAAGGTATTTTATCACACTGACTGCATTAATTGTTCTCTTTGTGGTATTTATATTATTGAATATTAAGTTAGGCAGCGTGGAAGTTTCGGTGAAGGATATTATCAAAATATTGTTTAATCGCGGCGGAAATGTGACTGATTACAGCATAATCTGGAAGGTCCGTCTTCCGAGAACAGCAGCAGGCATCATACTGGGCGGCGCATTGGCTCTATCCGGATTTCTGCTTCAGACGTTTTTTAACAACCCTATTGCAGGACCATATGTGCTGGGAATTTCATCAGGCTCAAAAATGATGGTTGCCATAGTGATGATCACAGTTCTCAGCAGGTACCATGCAGTCAGTTCAGGTGTCCTTATAACTGCAGCCTTTGCAGGCGCCATGCTTTCCATGGGATTTGTTCTGTTGATATCAAGAAGGGTTCAAAGGGCATCAATGCTTATTGTCTGCGGCGTTATGATAGGTTACATATGCTCTGCGGTCACAGACATTATGATTACATTTGCCAATGACACAAACATTGTAAATCTTCACAACTGGTCTATGGGCAGCTTCTCGGGCACTTCATGGAGAGACATACGTGTAATGGCTGCGGTGGTAATGACTGCCTCGTTAATTGTATTTCTCATGTCCAAATCCATAGGTGCTTACCAGCTTGGGGAAAGCTACGCGCAAAATATGGGCGTGAACATCAAATTGTTCCGCATCATGCTCATATTGCTCTCCAGTTTTTTGTGTGCCTGCGTCACTGCTTTTGCAGGACCTATATCGTTTGTGGGTATAGCGGTACCTCATCTTATAAAATCATTTTTGAAAACATCAAAACCGCTTATTGTCACACCATTATGCTTTCTGGGCGGTTCTGTTTTCTGCCTTGGCTGCGACCTGATAGCAAGGACCTTGTTCGCTCCCGTTGAGCTGAGCGTAAGTTCAGTGAGCTCAGTATTTGGAGTTCCTATCGTGATTTACATTATGTTAAGAAAGAGGGTGCAATGATGAATATGGAATACTTTTTCAGCACAAAGCAGCTGACTGTAGGCTATAACGGCAAGCCTCTGATAAGAGACATTGAAATACGATTAAAAAAGGGACAGGTACTGACCCTGATCGGTCCAAACGGCTCAGGCAAATCCACAATTTTAAAAAGTATAACAAAGCATCTGAAAACCATCTGCGGAACAGTCTATATCGGTAATAAATCAATAGATACAATGAGCAGCAAGGATATGTCCTATCAGATATCTGTCGTATTAACCGAGAAACTGAAAACCGAGCTTATGACTTGCAAGGATGTAGTTGAAACGGGACGGTACCCATATACCGGAATGCTTGGCATACTCTCGGAGCAGGATAATCTCCAGGTGCGCAAGGCAATGGATCTTGTGAATGCATGGGAGCTGCGAGACAGAGATTTTAACGAGATCAGCGACGGACAGCGTCAGAGAATACTGCTTGCAAGAGCAATTTGCCAGGAGCCTGAGATAATAGTATTGGACGAGCCAACATCTTTTTTAGACATACACTACGAGCTTGAGCTGCTTAACATTTTGAGAACCTTGGCAGAAGAACGCAGTATAACAGTCATCATGTCACTTCACGAGCTTGATATGGCTCAGAAGGTATCGGATTTTGTGATGTGTGTAAAGGGTGAATACATCACTCACTCTGGAACTCCCGGAGAAATATTTCAAAAGGATCTTATAAGTGAGCTCTATGAATTGTCTAACGGCAGCTATAATCCATTGTTCGGAAGCTTTGAGATGGAGAGGCCAAAGGGAGAGCCAAGAATCTTTGTGATAGCAGGGGGCGGAACAGGGATTGCGGAATACCGTGCGCTGCAAAAAAAGAGAATACCCTTTGTTACAGGCATACTGCACGAAAACGACATCGATTATCAGCTGGCATGTGATTTGTCCGGCGAAGTATTTGTTGAAAAAAGCTTTGAACCTATCGGTGAAGATTTATTTCAAAGAGCTCTGCGCCGGATGAAAAACTGCGATGCAGTAATAAATTGTTTGAGAAGCTATGGTGAAATAAATAAAAAAAATAAAGCCCTGTACGAAACAGCTGTTTCCGAAGGCATGAAGGTTGTTGAAAGCACCGATGCACTGGAATACTAACAATTCCCTTCATATACATGGTTAAGCTGTTTTCGGGCTGTATCTGCTAATTTATAAACTGTATCAACTTTTGTGGCTTCTCTGTCCGTCATTTTATAGCAGGGGAAGAACCTTGAAATATGAAGCGGTATGCCCTTGTCTATTGAAGCAATGAATTCAGACAGTTCAGATATTTCTTTTACGCTGTCATTTTTTTCAGGTATTATGAGGGTTGTAATTTCTATGTGACTATATGAATTTGCTAATTTAATAAAATTTTTAACTGTTTCTAAATCTCCGCCTATGTCTTCATAAAATTTGTTTGTAAAACCTTTCAAATCAATATTTAACGCATCTATAAACGGCAGCAGCTCTTCCATAGGCTCCTTACAAAAGCTTCCGTTTGTAACAACTACATTTTTCAAATCATTTTCTCTGGTCAATTTGGCACAATCCATAACAAATTCATAGCCTATGAGCGGTTCATTGTATGTGTAGGCTATGCCTATATTCCCCTCCGGTTTTAAATCAAGCGCTAATTTCACCAATTTTTCAGGTGTTACGTATTGAGTATTTAAATCATTCATATCTGCCATTGATATTTCATTATTCTGGCAAAAACTGCAATTTAAATTGCAGCCAAAGCTCCCGACCGACAATATTTTACTGCCTGGGTAAAAATGTCTGAGAGGCTTCTTTTCAATAGAATCAAGTGCTATTGCAGTTATTCTCCCATAATTTGCGGCTGCTATTTTACCGTTTATGTTGATTCTTGCCCTGCATAAGCCAACTTGATTCTCTGACAAATTGCAGTGATGATGGCATATGCCGCATTCTGTTTTATTCATTTGTGCCTTACCACCTCAAATCTTTCCATTTCATAGCTTTCATCGGGATTTATCCCTGCCTTTTTTAAGGCTATGCTCACTTGCTCCTCCGGAGTGTCGACTCCTTCAAGGTTCGGAAGCAAAAGCCCGCTTTTTCTTCCTCTTCTGACTATAACACCATATTTCTCCGCATCCAGCTCCTTAATGGATTTGATTGGCTCAGCTTCCCTTAATACATCCACAGAATATTGAATTTTACTTAATTCCTTCTTGGCTACAGGTCTGAAACGAGGATCCTCCAGCCCTGCACTGATTGCATTTTGTATTATCTCATCAGCTATACTGTCAGTTGTGGGCAATATGGTGCCGATACATCCTCTCAGCTGCCCATCCATTTTCAGGGAAACAAACACACCGGCTTTGTTTTCGGTCATTTCCTCCGGCAGGTCATAAGGTCTTTCTATGAGCTCATTATGCAGTAAATAATTTTCAAGTGTCCTTCTTGCCAGACTGACATATTCATCTTCATTTTTCATTATATTTTTCAATCGTTCTTTTTCTGCTTCATCATATATTTTACTGAAGCATCTGGTTTTATTATCACCTGTTGCTTCAAAGCAGGCAACCCCATAACCGACTCCGTACGGTCCTTCATAAGACAGTAATTCTGAATCAATTTCCTTACCGTCCAATGCTCCGGCCATTATTATAAAAGAACGCAAGCCGCATTCTGCTGCCGCTTCACAAAATTCTTCCTTGAATGAGAGGAATTTCATGAAGTCGCCTTTATCCATTGCTTCAGTGACTTCCTTGTCAAAAATAGGCCCTTCTTCTGTATAGCCATACGGACCTTCATCCTTCAGCATGTGCGACAGGTCACCGCTGGCAATAAAGACAGCATTTCTTCCTAATTCCTTTGCAGCTTCGGCAATACATTCACCAAAATTATAATGCTCGATAAAGGACAGTCCGGATATTGAAATACGCACCAATTTATAGCCAGTATAATATTTATTGACAAAATATAAGGGTACCATTGTTCCATGGTCCAGGGATTTCTTTCTTTCTCCCAAGGTACCTGCAGGTATTTCCTTTTTCTCGCTGAGCTCCGTGAGCTTGCTGACAAATTCTGTATCGTATTCTGCCTCGAATTTCACATCCTGAGCGCCAAATTCACCAAAATCGCCTTTTGCACCTTTTCCCGGTGATATATGAATATAATCGGAATACATAATTGAGTGGGGTGTAGTCACAATGATTGTGTCCGGCTTTAATTCTGCTATTTTTTTAGCTGCTTTGTCATATGCTTTTACTGTTTTTTCAATTTTTATTTCCTGACCTCTTCCGATTTTCGGAATAATCAAAGGAGGATGAGGAACTATAAATGTATTTTTTATTGACAATTAAATCACTCCTTATATTTATAAGTTTTATTCTTATACAATGAGCTGTATTTATACTTGTCTTTAGCGTTAACGCACAATAATTTTAATACACAGGCTAGTTTGCCCTGTTTATTCCGATTATTTCATAAATTTTATCCATGTCAATTGATTTTCTTACACAATCCGCCAAAATATCATACTGGCTTTCTTTATATGCATCAATGCTGAAATTCTCAAGGTCGTTTAATGCTATATTCTTTTGTTCAGCTAGTATTTTCACTATGATGTTTGCTGCCTCGCTGTTATCAAAAATGCCATGGACATAGCTTCCTGCAATATTATTGCTTACGCAGCCGTCAGTCTTCCCGCTTAAAGTATTCATGGGAGCTCCTTCAATTATTTCTGAATCACCCATGTGAATTTCATACCCTGTTATAGCTGTTCCTGAAAGCTTTTCATAAAAGCCCGTTAACTTATTTATTTTACCCTTTGTCTGTGTGGTGGTTTTTTCTTTGTAAAAGGTTGTTTTGATATTTAATAGACCGAGTCCTTCAATGCTTCCGCCGCCTTCCACATTGTCCGGGTCGTCGATTACCCTACCCAGCATCTGATAGCCTCCGCAAACACCAAAAACAGCTTTGTTTTTTTCAGCATGTTTTTTGATTTCTTTATCCAGACAGGCTTCTCTCATCCATTTCAAATCTTCTATGGTGTTCTTTGTTCCGGGTATGATTACCATGTCAGGCTTTTTGAATTCCCTGACCGAAGAAACATACCTCAGCGAAACTCCCTGTATCATGGAAAAAATATTAAAATCCGTAAAATTTGACAGTCTGGGCAGTTTTATTACCGCAATGTCAATGAGAGCCTGCTTACCGTCATTTGTCAAACGTTCGGAAAGGCTGTCCTCATCATCAATGTCAACCTTGAAATAAGGAATAACCCCCAATGTTTTTATATTTGTTATGTCCCATAGCATATCCAGACCGGGTGTCAGTAAATTTACATCACCTCTGAACTTGTTTATAACAAAGCCCTTTACTCTTTCTTTTTCATTTTCATCAAACAAAAGCATTGTGCCTGCAAGTGACGCAAACACTCCTCCCCGGTCAATATCTCCCACTATGATTACAGGAGCATCAACCATTTCTGCCATCCCCATATTTACTATATCGTGCTCTCTTAAATTGATTTCTGCCGGACTGCCTGCCCCTTCAATGACTATGATATCGTGCTCATTTGACAGGGAGTTGTATGCTTCCATAATGTGAGGTATCATGTCCTTCTTGTATGAATAATATTCACCTGCGGTCATATCCTTGAACACCCTGCCGTTTAATACCACCTGGCAGCCCTTTTCTCCTGTGGGCTTCAAAAGTATCGGATTCATCCTTGCATCAGGATCAATTCCGGCGGCTTCAGCCTGCATTACCTGTGCCCTGCCCATTTCCAGTCCGTCCTTTGTTATGTATGAATTTAAAGCCATGTTCTGAGACTTGAATGGAGCCGTTTTGAAACCATCCTGCCTGAATATCCTGCAAAGTGCGGCGGTAATTAAGCTTTTGCCTGCATTTGAGTTTGTTCCTTGAACCATTATCACCTTAGCCAATTTGTACACCCTTTCTTGTTGCTGACTATAAAATCAACAAGACCCTTTTCATGTCTGCCTGTTACAGAGCTTGTCTGATGGTCAGCCGTAATTATTATTTCTGCTTTGTTTTTATTTTCCTCATAAATATATTTCAAAAATTCCCTGTCGATTTTTTCTATAAAATTAATTTTTTCTGACAAGTCCTTTCTGTGTGAAGCTTCATCTGTTCCGTTGATATGTGCTATTACTGCATCGTGGGATTCAAGCTCATTAAAAACAGCCTCTGCTTTTTCCTTTAAATCTGTATCCACATCCCCGGTTGAGTTTTTTAGAATCGGAACGTCTATGCCCATTGACTTAGCTATTCCTTTAACGATTTCTGCACTGCATATACAAGAGCACGTCTTGTTATGCAGCTCCTTAAATGCCGGTAATTCAACCTTTTCAGAAATACCCCACGGGTAAAACATATACTCGGTATTGTGTGATGTAAATTTATTTTCATTCACAAATTCAGATAATATGTTAATTTCGTTAATACCATCCAGCATTACATTCATTTTCTCTCCCACATTTTCATGGGGAGGCATATCCTTCAGCATGCAGTTTATTTTGCTTTTATTGACGGTTAAAATATTTCTGTAGCTGCTTATGTGAAAAAACTTCATGCCTTCACTTGTTTTTACATTGCGTGAAGCGGAATTTATCTCTTCCTTTGACAGCCCTATCCCATTGAAAGAATGCAGTCTGCCATTTTTAATACCAATCAGGTTACATCTCAGGGCGGCATCGGAATCATCGAGCTTTATACCGGCTGCCGCAGCTTCCAGATATGCTCTGTTCTGAGGTATGTGTTTTTCGGCAACGCCTAAAATCGTAAGTATGCAGTTTAAGCTGTCAGGATTTCTGCCATCGGGATAAAACTTCTTTTTACTATGGCTGCCATGTCTTATTATTTTATTTAATGTGGGCGTATACGCATATTCTAAAGGTGTTTTATTGTCCAGCTCTTTTATTTTTTCTTCGCTTGCTCCGTCTAATATTATTAATATTGTTTTCATCTTTTACCTGTTATTTCTTTTAATTTATCAATAAATAATTGATTTTCTTCTGCGGTTTTTACTGCAATTCTGTAATAATCATCAGTCAGATTTTCGTAATTTGAGCAGCTTCTGATTAATATATTGCTTTTCATCATTTCTTCTTTTAAATTTATGTCTTTAATTTTAAAAAAAATATAATTTGCGTATGAATCATATGTTTTTATATTGAGCTTGTTTAATTCATCAATCAGATAATTTCTCTGATTTCTTATGTATATTACGGATTTATCCAGATAATCTCTTTCCTTGACTGCGGCGGCACCTGCAGCCTGCGCTATTGTTGAAACGTTCCACGGAGGTCCCGAGCTCTTAAGGCTGTTAATAATATCAGAGTTTGAAGACATACAGTACCCAAGCCTGATTCCGGGTATGGCAAATGTCTTTGTAAATGCCTTCAATACAATTAAATTGTTATAATTGTCCAGCAATTTAATAACACTGAATTTCTCATTATGTTCAACAAAATCCATGAAGCATTCGTCGATTACGATAACTGCATTGACTTCCTTGCATCTGATTATTATTTTTTCCAGCAGCTCTTTTTCGGTTATTTGTCCTGTCGGATTGTTGGGATTACATATGAATACTATATTTACTTCATCATTGATGCAATTTATTATTTCTTCAGTTATTTTAAAATTGTTTTTCTCATACAGGTTGAAATACATTATATTTGCACCGGCTGCCTTCAGGGATTGCTCATATTCGCTGAATGCCGGAGCTGTCACAAGACCATTCCCGGGTTTTAAGCTAGAGCTGATTCTGAATATTGCGTCGGCTGCTCCGTTAGATACAAATATCCGGTCCTCCGGTACATTTTCATATGCAGATAATGCATGTACCAATTCTCTTGAATTAATATCTGGATATCTGTCAGAATGTTTGATTGAATTTATTGCAGCGACTTTTACACTGTCGGGAATTCCAAAAGGGTTTATATTAGATGAAAAATCAATTATGTTGTTTTCACTTATGCCCTTTAGCTTTGATTCTGTGTATATATCAGCTCCGTGTAATCCTTTGTTCATTTCTTTCTCCTAAACTAACGATAATATAATAATACCAATTGTCAGGCACAACAGTGATGTCGTATACATCAGCCTGTTTGCCCTTTTTATATCCTCTGTTTCAACCTCTCTCATGTCGTCTCCGATTGTAGGCTTTTGAACCAAAATACCTTTATAATAATTGTTTCCTCCAAGCATTAAATTTAATGCTCCGGCGCATACTGATTCTGTTTGCGCCGAATTAGGGCTCTTGTGGTTGTATCTGTCCCTCTTAAAAATTTTATATGCATTCTTATAATCCATTTTTAAAATATACGCTGCCGCAATCATTAATACTGCTGATAATCTGGATGGTATGTAATTGGCCGCATCATCAGCGAGAGCCGAAAATCTTCCGAAGTTTAAATATTTCTCATTTTTATATCCCACCATTGAATCCAAGGTATTTATTGCTTTGTACATAAATCCCAGAGGTGCTCCTCCTATTATAATAAATACCATGGGTGCGATTACACCGTCAGATGTATTTTCAGCTATGGTTTCAACAGCTGCCTTGGCAATCGATGATGTATTTAAATTTTCAACATCACGCCCTACAATGTACGACAGATATTTCTTCGCCTCACTGATATTGTTATTTCTTAAAGCATGGTATACCTTCATGCTTTCATCTCTTAAACTCCTGGCTGCTAAAATATAATAGCACATGATACTTTCGGCAATTATAGAAAGCGTCATATTGATTTTTGATAATAAAAATAAAATTAAAAATGGAATTATTAATGATACTCCCACTACGATAAACCAGAGAGCAGCTCCGTATCTTCTCTCACCCTGCTCATTCCTGATGATTTTTCTGAATTTATTTTCAACTGCCTCAATTAATTTTCCGATCATTCTTACGGGATGCGGAAAATTATGAGGATCTCCTATTATTAAATCTAAAATATACCCTGCCAATAATGATATCATTTTAAGGTCCGTCCCCGCAATTCAAATTTATATTATCCATATTATATCATTATATCGCAAAATAGTACCTTTTTCAACATATGAGTAATTTGAGTTTCCGCAAAAATCAGCTAAAGGAAAATGTAGGCATCAGTAAAACAAGCCAAATAAAGAAAAGGCTTTGGATAAAGATATTTTACAGGTTATGATATAAATCATAACGCAGATGATGTATAATTGTTTTAAACTATTGTAAATTAAGTAATAATAACTTGGTTATTGGCATCATATCAAACTTGAAGCAATACTGGACGGGCAAAAATAAAGATGCAGGATGGTTGATATATGAAAAAAATGATAATTTACGTATTTTTAATATTTTTCGTTTGGTTCGCGATTCATACTTTGATTACTATTTTTGATGGATTTAACGATAATATCGGAGTTTCAGATGCAGCTGTTGTGTTAGGAAATAAAGTAGAATTGGATGGAACTCCTTCTAAGAGGTTACAAGGCAGATTAGATAAAGCTGCAGCACTTTATGATAAAAATTATTTTGATTATGTAATAGTAAGTGGCGGATTAGGTAAGGAAGGGTTTGATGAAGCGGCTGTTATGAAAGAATACTTGATTAAAAAAGGAATTCAAAGTGATGATATACTATTAGATCCTGAAGGATATAATACATATATGACTGCCAAAAACACCAAAGCTATAATGGACAATATGGGTTTAAAATCCGTAATGATAATTTCTCAATTTTATCACATTACAAGAACAAAATTAATATTTCAAAACGTCGGTTTTGAGCAAATCTATTCAGCACATTCAACACACTATGAACTGAGAGATATATATTCTCTCTTCAGAGAATTTTTTGCATATTATAAATATCTGTTTTATTAACACCAATCATGTATATGTAGTTTTGAATATGTCTGCGAAATAAATAAAAATTTACTGCTGACTTTAATAAGACGTTGCATTTATATACATTTGAGACGTATATATTTACATTTAGAAATGTGATTATTTCAACGAATATGAAATGGAGATGCACTTTATGAAGAAAAACTCAAAAATCCATGACCTCATTTTGAATATACATGCAATGTTCCGGGCACTATTGTACAACCAATATTTTAAGCATGAACATCCCTCCGGTATAGTAGTGTTATCATTATATTCTTCAATACATCAATTGTTACTATTCATAGTTAGTTATTCCTCATCGCCGGTAACAAAATATCTTAATTGACATCATAGATTAATTGTAATATACTTTAATCAATTAAACATTGTTAATATTGGTGCACATATAGTGATAATAGGGAATTAGGTTAAAGTCCTAAACAGTCCTGCTGCCGTAATGAGTGAGCGATTTTTAAAGGCTATGCCAACCACTGGATCATCCGGGAAGGTAAAGAATCTGCAATGACCTCTAAGTCGGAAAACCTGCCGGTATTATTTGCGTAAGTACCGCAGATGCTATGCTTTTCAGGTAAAAAAGCGTTAGCTTAATTGAAAAACTTGAATATCATATTCAAAGCAATTGTGGACCTTACGTTTCGATTAAACTATCGAGACGTTTTTCTTTTTTCTGAAAAATAGCGGTAGGTCTTATGCAGCATAGTCCCAATTTGTGCGACCGCAGGGAGCAAATAATTTGGTGATGGAGCCTGCTATTGATATATAAATGGAGGACAATAAAAATGAAACAAAGATATACATTAGTCATGGTAATGCTGATTATTATGTTATCCCTGACAGCTTGCAATCAAAATAAAGAACCTGTGCAGCAGCCGCAGCAGGAAGCAGGACTTCCGACTGCCGACAGAGCCGGTAACGAAATTACAATTCCCGCAGAAATAAACAAAATAATTTCAATATCACCGTCCAATACAGAAATGATAGTAGAACTGGGCTTTGGTGATAAGCTTGTTGCAGTAGATGCATACTCGGAAAATATTGAGGGCATCCCCGATGACATCCCATACTTTGACATAATGAACCCGGATATTGAGCAGCTTGTGGCATTGGAGCCTGATATTATATATGCTACTGGAATGAGTATGGCAAAGGGGAATGATCCGTTTAAGCCAATCAAGGATTTAGGAATAACAGTGGCATACATACCGTCAAGCGACAGCATAGAAGGAATTTACGAAGATATACTGTTCATTGCCGATTCACTCCAGGCAGGTGATAAGGGCATGGAGCTGGTTGATGGAATGAAAGCAAAAATTGCCGAATTTAAAGAAAAAGGTTCGGCGATTGAAAACAAAAAAACTGTATACTTTGAAATAGCAGGCGCTCCTAATCTGTACAGCTTCGGAAGCGGTGTATTCTTAAATGAAATGATTGAAATTATAGGGGCAGAAAACATCCTGGCTGATGAAGAGGATTGGATTTCTGTATCTGATGAAATAATTGTAGCTGCTGACCCCGATATTATTCTTACAAATGTAAATTATATTGAAAATGCAGTTGATGAAATTAAAAACCGTACCGGATGGGAAAATGTGACTGCCATAAAAAATAATGACGTATACTATATTGACAATAATGCAAGCTCATTGTCAAACCATAATATCGTGAAAGCTCTGGAGCAAATGGCAGAGGCAATTTATCCTGAAATTTATAATAATGAAAACTAAAATAAAATTATTATTATCTTTCCTTGTTTGTATATTGGTTTTATTTGCAGGTATTGCTTTAGGAAGCATTTATGTTCCTTTTGGTGATATTGTAAGCATAATATCAAATAAGGTTTTTTCAACAGTGCTGTCAGCAGAAATTCCTGATATTTTTATTTCAATTGTATGGAATTTAAGACTTCCGAGAGCATTGCTTGCTTTTTTGGTTGGAGGCGCTCTTGCTGTCAGCGGAACAGTTATGCAGTCTGTATTAAAAAATCCTCTGGCATCATCTTTTACACTTGGAGTTTCTTCAGGTGCTTCATTAGGTGCAGCCTTTGTAATTGTAACAGGATTTAGTATTCCTTTAATGGGGATATTCACACTTCCTGCTGCAGGCTTAGTGTTTGGACTCTTAACTGTATTTTTAGCAGTAAAATTCGCTTCAAAAATGGACAGAAATTTAGAAAATAATACAATTATACTGGTAGGTATGGTTTTCTCCTTGTTTGTAAATGCTATATTGACATTAGTCATTTCTATGGCAAAGGAACACGTTGAGCAGCTGACATTCTGGCAGATGGGCTCCTTTGCCTTAAAGGGCTGGTCAAGTGTCTTCGTGCTGTTTCCCATAGTAACAGCAGGAGTTTTTATTATATTTTATTTCTCAAAGGAAATGGATATAATGACCTTTGGAGAAGAACAGGCTTTTACAATGGGTGTTGATGTATATAAATTAAAATGGATACTGCTAGGTCTGGCGGCAGCTCTTACAGGCAGCGCAATTTCATTCGTAGGCGTCATCGGCTTTATAGATTTGATAGCTCCTCACATTGTAAGAAGAATTTTTGGTTCATCTCATAAATTAGTAATTCCTATGTCAATGCTTTTTGGCGGCGCATTTATGGTGATATGCGATTTGGCAGCAAGGACCGCAGTGTCTCCTTCAGAGCTTCCTGTGGGAGCTGTGACAGCCCTGGTAGGCGCACCATTTTTCGCTTATGTATATTTTTCAAAAAGAAAGGGGATATAAATGCTCACTTTAAAAAATGTATCTGCAGGTTATAACGGAACAGATGTTATATCTGATATAAGTTTTAATGTATGTGAAGGTGAAAGTCTTTGTATCCTGGGACCTAATGGATGCGGCAAAACCACACTTATAAAAACAATCGCGGGTATTATTCCCCATAGGGGTACAATAAAAATAAACAACACCAGTATTTCTGCTATGAAAAGAATAGATGCAGCCAAAAAAATAGCTGTTATGAGTCAAATATCTAATATTTATTTCTCCTATACAGTATATGAAACCGTACTTTTAGGAAGGTACCTCCATATGAAAAATCGAGCCTTTAAGGAACCTACCGCAAAGGATAAGGAGTATGTCGAACAATGCTTAAAAGCAGTTGATTTATTAGGCTTAAAAAACAAACAGATAAACACTTTATCCGGAGGTCAGCTGCAGAGGGTATATTTAGCAAGAACATTGGCACAGGAACCAAGTATTATACTCCTTGATGAGCCGACTAATCATCTGGATCTGAAAAACCAGGCAGAGCTTATTGATTTCCTTAAGAGCTGGTCAAAACAGGAGGGTCACACGGTTATCGGCGTATTGCACGACTTGAATCTGGCAATGAAATTAGCGGATAAAGTACTGCTGTTAGACAACGGCAAAGTCGCGGCATATGGTAAAACCGGTGAAGTTATATCATCTAAAATCATAAATAACGTTTATGATATGGATGTTGCAGAATATATGATTGATTCCATGAGGCATTGGGAATATCTGGCGGATAAACAAATAACACTGCGTAAAATAAAATGATTTTATATAAAAGATTATTGAAATAAAAAGGGTTAATATTCATTTTGAATACTGGCCCTTTTATAAAGTGTCATATTAATCCTAACACATATTAATTAATCTGTTGAAACTGGGTATAATATAACTGAAATAGAATATAAATAAGGAGATATGTATGAAAAAATTACTATTTATAGCATTGCTTTCTGCTTTGATTCTTACCTCATGCGAAGACGGTAATATTTCTGAAGAACCTGATAATAATGTTCCTGACTCGTTGAGTATTCAAGATTATTATCCGCTGACCGAAAATACAAAATATACCTACGAGGGTGAAGGAAATGAATTTGCATCATATGAAGTATACATAGATTATTTAAACAACAATCGAATTCAGACAAGAACCAACAACGGAGGGACGGAGCTTGTAAGAGTTCTGGAGCTGAGCGAAGGGCAACTGAGCGAACTCTATTCAAGGGGTGAAACATACTTCAGGGAAAACTTCATTGATGATGAATACACTGCCGGCAAGGTGCTTCTAAAAGAACCTCTTAAAGAGGGAAACAGCTGGTCATCAGGAGAAAACTCCACGTCAACCATTACCGGTATAGATAAGGAAGTCGTTACACCCGAAGGAAATATTCAAGCCGTTGAAGTGACAACCGAGACACCACAGGGCACCACAATTGAATATTATGCAAAGGATAAGGGTCTGGTAAAGGTTATTAATAAGGGATCAGGCTACGAGGTAACTTCAACATTGTCAAGCATAGAAGATAATGTGCCGTTAATCCAGACCGTAACCCTGTTTTATCCTGATATAGACGGAGTAAATTTAAAAACTATAGACGTCCAGGTTTCTTTTAACACAAATGACGAGCCTAAGGATGTTATTTCGCAGATGGTCAAGGATTTATCTGTTTATGAAATGTTAAGTGCTAATACAAAAATAAACGAGCTTTATTATAATAAAGAGGAAAACAGTGTTCATATTGATTTATCAAAAGAATTTGTAACCGAAATGAGTGCAGGCTCCGGATTTGAAGGCTTGATATTAAAAAGCCTTGCAAATACGCTGGGAACATACTACGGAGTACAAAATATTTATCTCACTATTGACGGAGGGCCATACGAATCCGGGCACATATTGCTCGAGGAAGGAGAACCCCTCACAGTTGATTACAGCAACATAATATCCGAATAACGCAATAAAAAAGCTAAGTATTACATAACCCCATTTTTAGGAAAACACCTGAAAAATGGGGTTATGAATTTATATTGCATATTCATTTAAATTTATAATTTTGCTTCTTTTTTTGATTTCTCTTGCGGGTATTCCGACAAGTGTTGAATTTGGACTGGCATCATGAAGCACAACAGCATTTGCTCCTACTTTTGTGCCTGATCCTATATATATATTTCCAAGTATTTTGGCTGAACTTCCTATTGTTACATTGTCACCTACAGTTGGATGTCTTTTACCCTTTTCATTGCCTGTTCCCCCTAATGTTGCTCCATGAAACATTGTTACGTTGTTTCCTACAACGGCAGTTTCACCTATTACAACGCCCATTCCATGGTCTATAAAGAGCCCCTTGCCTATAGTGGCACCCGGATGAATTTCTATACCGGTCATGCTTCTGCCGATATTGGAAACCCATCTTGCCAGAAAAAATCTCTTTTTCAGGTAAAGGCTGTGTGAAATTTTATAGGCTATCAATGCTTTAATGTGAGGATACAATAAAAACACTTCAACTCTGTTTCGTGCTGCAGGGTCTCTGTCAAATACCGAATCTATATCATCTATTATTGATTTAACAAATTTTATCATAATATCACCTTCCCTTCAGCAGGCGGAATTTAATAATATTTGACCATTGACATATATTTTTCTCCGCCGTCTGGTGATATGGTCAATATCTTTTTGTTATTGCCGTATTTAGCAGCCAGCTTTCTTGCTGCCGCAACATTTGCTCCTGTAGATATTCCTACAAGAATCCCTGTTTTTGCAGACACCTCGACTGCGGTCTCAATAGCTTCCTCATCTGTTACTGTCAATATTTCATCTACATATTCACCATCAAAGTTTTTTGGAATAAATCCTGCTCCAATACCTTGTATTTTGTGAGATGACGGGCTTCCGCCTGATAATACCGGCGAATTGGCAGGCTCTGCACCTGCAGTTATTATTTTATTGTTATATTCCTTTAATCGTCTTGATACGCCTGTTATTGTTCCGCCAGTTCCCACTCCTGCCACAAATATATCCAAATCATTTAACTGCTTGATTATTTCCTGTCCTGTGGTTTCATAATGAAACATTGGGTTGGCAGGATTGTTGAATTGTTGCGGCATAAAATTATTTTTGTCTTCTTTTAAAATTTCATTTGCTCTTTCGATTGCTCCTGACATACCTTTTTGAGCTTCAGTCAATATGAGTGTTGCTCCATATGATGAAATGATTGTTCTTCTTTCCTGGCTCATTGATTCAGGCATGGTTAATATAACCTTGTAACCCTTAAGTCTGCCTATGAGGGCAAGACCAATACCCATATTTCCGCTTGTAGCCTCTACTATTACACTTCCTTTTTTCAGATAACCTTTGTTTTCTGCATCCAGTATCATTCCCAATGCTGCCCTGTCCTTGACACTTCCACCGGGATTAAATTTCTCCATTTTGATAAAAATATTTTCTCCCGGCAATTGTACTACAGGAGTGTTTCCTATCAGACTTAATGTTGTAAATTCTTTCATATTACTACCTTCCTTTTTTATCCCCTAAACTAGAAAAAAATATTTTTAATAGCTAATGCATGCAGATTTTATTTTTGAATGTGCAGTCTCAATCACCAAATTATTTGTTCGCTACCGCTCACATAATTTGGGATTTCGTTGCGGTTGACCTACCGCAATTTTTCAGAAAAAAGACTCTGAAAAATGGGGTTAGGGCATACAAAAAATCCGCCTCAATATAAATAATTATATAGAGACGGAGTATCCGCGGTTCCACTCTTATTGACAAATAAATTGCCCACCTTTATGCTAGCACCATCATGCTATTATATGATAACGGATATGCTCCGCAGCAGCCTACTTTTTAATAATTTCGGTGCTGTACTCCAAAGGGCACTTCGCATATACTTCCAATAAGCACCCTTTCAGCCTTGAGATGCTCTCTCTGAAAATTCATATATATACTACTTTCCTTCTTCACTGTATTTCCTACTAATTTAGTTGGGTATATTTTTTACTTATTATATTATAATCAAGTGATAATTGCAACTGTTTTTTTAAAATAATTTTAGAAATTTTTACCGCCAAATTTTTACCGTATTTGTTATCGCATTTCTTTTATTTTTCTGATAAGACTGTAAGTTATCTTCGCTGTCAGTCCCCAGATAATATAATCCTTGTATTTGTAAAAATACACAGGATATCTGATGCTTTCCCAATTATAATCCTCGCCGTTGTTAACCATATGATAAGGAAAATCACTGTCGGCTTTAGGATAATAATTCATAAAATACTCTTCCGGTTCTGTATCCAAAAAATATGATAAGGGCACAAAAAATAATTCTGACACTTCATCCTTATTATAATCAAGCATTTTTGTATCTATATTTTTTACATATCCTAAAAAGGTATAAACAAAAGAGCCGCTTTTGCTGGTAGCATAATCCAGCTCCGTAATTATTTCAATATTTGACTTCTCTACTCCCAGTTCTTCATATGTTTCTCTGACAGCAGCATATTCGGGGCTTTCATATTCTTCAATTCTCCCTCCCGGAAATGAAATTTCTCCCGGCTGTGTGATTGATTTTGATCTTACCTCATATATTAGATGAAGCTCATCATTAATTTCTATCAATGGTACCAGCACTGAAAATCTTAAGTCATCATCTATTGGTTTAGGCGATGTTTTTTTCATTATGTTTTTTATGTCGTTTAAATTCATATATTAATAAACCTCATTAATCCAAATATTATAAAAATTAATCCTGACACTACTTTAATTATATTAGATGGAATGAATTTAGTCAATGCAGTCCCAATAATTATCCCTATGAGACCAATTGCCAGCATTCCCATTATCGAGCCCCCGAGAACCAGAGCCGGATGATGAGCCTCCATAGCCAGCGTCATAGCTGTAAGCTGAGTTTTATCTCCCATTTCTCCTAATAAGAATGTTAATGCAGTAGTCAGCACAGGTCCATATTTAAAGCTTCTGTCTTTTTCGTTATTTTCATCATATATGATAGTTATTATACCAAAAACTACAAAAATAAAGCCGGCAAAAAGTTGAAGAAGTTTTCCTTCAATAATATTGGACAAATAACATCCAATTATTACGGCGGCTCCATGATTTACCGAGACCCCCAGAAGTATGCCTAAAAGCATTTGCATAACAGTGTACTTGGCAGATAGTGTCATAAGCATCAATTGTGTTTTATCGCCTACTTCAGCAACAAAGACTAAAACAAATGCTTCTAAAAACTCTCCTGACATAATAGTCCTCCATATAAATATTTTACATAAATGTTCTTTTATTAAATTTAGTTATATATTATAATATTTGAGAGGAAGTACAAACAGAACATTATTTTATCGATTTTAAATGGAGGCATTATGGATTTAAATATATTAATAACTACAGCACCTTTTGGAAACGGACATAAGATGGTTGCCACCGCTTTAAAAAATGCCTTTATCAATAAAGGCCACAACAATGTATTTGTTGTTGATCTGTTTACAGAAGCACATCCGAGAATAACCGAAACAATAAAAAAGGCATATATTAAAAGCTATGAATTCGGAGAAGCTTATTCTATATTGTATTATGGTTCTGAAAAACTAACTGATAAAAAGGTCATTGAATTATACAGAAACTTTGGTTTTAAAAAATTAAATGATATAGCAAGGGAATTCAAACCTGATGTTATAATCAATACCTTCCCTGTATTGGCTTCATTAAAAATAAAAAACAATTCCGGGAAAAATATACCTGTTTTTAATATAGTAACTGATTTTTATGTTCATAAGCTTTGGCTCAGTGAAGAAATTGATAAGTTTTATATTGCTACCGAAGAGCTTCAGGAAGAGCTGAAGAAAATGAATATACCTGTTGAAAAAACAATTATATCCGGAATACCTATCAGAGAGGCTTTCGAAGAAGCAGAAAGCATCTCCATGTTGTACAGAAGATATAATTTTAAAAGAGGGAAAAAAATAGTACTTATAAATTCAGGCGCTTTTGGAGTTTTTAAAGACATTAAAAAAGTATGCATTGAACTGTGCAAAAATAAGATGATACAGGTAGCAGTTGTATGTGGTAACAATAGTCTCCAAAAACGCAAGCTGGAATCATTAGGTCTTAGGAATTTAAAAGTCTTTGGATTTATTGAAAATATTGATGATCTCTATAAAATTGCATGCTGCATGATAACAAAATCAGGAGGAATCACATTAAGTGAATCACTGGCTGTCCAGCTTCCGCTCATTATAATAAAGCCGGTACCCGGTCAAGAAAAAGAAAATGCCATATATTTTGAAAAAAAGGGGGCAGCAATCATAGCAAACAATTCCTATCAAATTGTTTCCAGCACCATTGAGCTGATAAACAGCCCTTCACTGCTTAATGCAATGAAAAAGAATATGAAAAAGATGTATAATAAATCTTCATCCCTTAAAATAGTGGAAGATGTAGTTGAAAGTATTGAAAAATAGTAAAGAGGCAAGTTTAATAAACTTGCCCCTTTATCATTTTATATTGCCTGATACTCCTGATACGCCCTCAAAGGCTACATAACTAACCATTATGATTACATCTGCTTCAGTTTTGTGTTTATTAACTTACCCAGACGCTCCGTACCAATCCTTATTTTCTCAGGAGAAACACCGCCAAAGCTAATCCTCATACAGTCGCTTCCTTTTCCTCCGCCTTCTGCGTAGAAGCCTTCGCCTGCCACATATGCAACCTTCACCTCAGGATTATTTACTGCTTCTGTCAGCAGTTCAGTTGTGTTAATTCCGCCCGGCAGTTCAACCCACATAAATAAACCTCCGTCCGGAGTTGTTCTCTTTGTTCCTTCCGGGAAGTATCTGTCAATACATTCCATCATAACATCTCTTCTTTCACGATATAAATCACATATCATTTTATGATGTGCAGCATAGTAGCCTCTTTTAAAAAACTCTGCACATAAAATTTGAGGCAGCATCGATGTATGTGAGTTTGTAGCCGTCTTAACATCAAATAATTTATTTGATACTTCATCGTCAGCTAAAATATATCCAAGTCTCGAACCAGCTGAAAATATTTTAGAGAAACTATTAGCCAGGACTGTATGTCCTGTCTGATCAAATGCCTTTATCGGAGGCAAATCACTGCCGCTGTATCTGATGTCCCGATACGGGTCATCTTCCAGGATTATGACATCATACTTGCTTCCAAACTCAGCAATTCTCTGTCGTCTTTCTAAGGAAAGAGTGATACCAGTTGGATTTTGAAAGGTTGGTATCACGTACACCATCTTTGGATTGTATTTTACAATCTTTTTTTCTAAATCCTCTGTATCCATACCATTTCCATCCATAGCTACAGGTATGCATTTTGCCTGAAACATATCAAATACCTCTATGGAGTGTACAAAGCTGGGAGATTCAACTAAAATTATATCACCTGGATTAATGTAAAGCTGACACAGCATATTGATAGCTTCCATTCCTCCGCCTGTTATTACTATGTTATCTGCCTTGGCGTATACTCCCTTCGGAGCCAGCAAATCATTTACAACAACCTCTCTTAAATCTGAAGTACCAACTACCGGTCCATATTGCAGAGCCTCTATGCCTCGTTTTTCTGTTCTCATTATATCATTTGTTATTTCACGGATGATATCAACCGGCAAAGCTTCCCTGGCAGGCGCTCCTCCTCCAAAAGAAATTATATCAGGATCATTCATGGCCCCGAATAATTTCCTTAATACTGCTGCCGAGTTTTCCATACTTGTTATGCGTTCTGCAAATTTAGACATAGTTACACCTTCTAATATATTTTATAAATTTTAATTAATGTTAATTTATCACAAGATTGCACTAAAGTCTAGAGAACTTTGATATATTATCTATTTAACAAAATCCAATTAGACATTTCCTTTGATGAAATTTTTTCTAAAAAAATAACCATGAATGGCTATTAAGGCTTCATGGTTATTTCTCATCTAATATTTTTTTTATTATATCTGTAAGATTGTTAAAAATTGTCTTGAATTGCAGGTTTTCTAATCCTACTATATCAATATTACATTTACTAATCGGAAGCAATAATTTCCTGGCATTGCTGCTTGCAATTGCTTCTGACATTTTGGGGCTAATCTCACCCATCATTGAATTTGCAGATATAATTGCCAATGGACCTATTATTACATCAACCCTTTTACTCATCCAAGCTATTGCATTTTCTCCTGTTGCTCCATCATCGGCACCTGCCTTTAACATATTGGAAGTTGCTTGAGAATTCGTTCCCAATGCAATAATTTCAAAATTATTTCTATTAAAAGACTTTAATCTTTCAACTACCTGACATCCTATTCCGCCACCTTTGCCATCAATAACAGCTATTTTCATATCATTACTCTTTAATTATTCCTTCCGGCCTAAATTTTAATCCTTTGGTATTTATTCTAATTTTGCTTAATCATAATACTTCAATAAAATTAACTTTTGAATTTTTTTGTTTTAAAATTCTGTTAAATTTACACAGCCATTATTGGTTATTAAAATAGTATCTGTTATTCTGGGTCCGCCAATTTTTGGCTTATAAATAGTAGGTAATAAAATATCAACAACCATATTCTCTTTTAAAACATGTTGTGAACTTTTTCCAAGTATAGGATAAAATTCGGATTGCCTTATTCCAACCCCATATCCTATAGTATCTAAAAACATTTTTCCGTATCCGTGATCATGTACATACCTATATGCCTTTTCATAAACATCAGATGCTGTTATATCCGGTTTCATATAATTAATTACAATTTTTTGAGTTTCAGATAAAATATTATAAATATTAATAGTTTCTTCTTCAACGCTTCCAAGAAAAACAGTACGGCACATCTTAGCAGTATATCCTTTATATGATGCTCCCAGATGAATTACAACCGGTTCATTGTTTTCAATAACATAATCTCCTGCATATGGATGAACTAATTGTTGACGGTCATGTCTAAGAACCTGCATTCTAAAGGTGCTTCCTTCAGACCCTGCTTTGCGCATTGCATACTCTGCTTCTGCCAAAATTTCTGTTTCCTTAAGCCCAGGTTTAGTTGCTTTAATTGCTGCCTTCATTCCTTCTTTAAGAAAATCTGAGGCCTTTTTAATATATTCTATTTCCTCATCATCTTTTACCGAACGTATCTTGTAGCAAGCTTCTGCAATATCACCAAAATAAATTCCGGGAACAGTATCCCTAAGGCATTGATAATCCTTAAGTGATATAAAGTATCTTGTAAAGCCAATCCTAGGACTATCTATACCCATTTCCTTAACGAGATCAGCAGTTTTTTGACTCACATTTTCTTCGGGAAAAAAATAAGGTTTAACATTCATTCCTGATACATCACTGACATGTCTGGCATCTAACCATAGGCATATAAATGATGGCTCTCCATTTGCAGGTACTATTAATGAACCTGCCTCTATATCTTCTATTTGAGCAAAATATATTATGTTTTCCCTGTCCATTATTACTGCCGCATCAAGATCTAGTTTTTTCAGACTATTTTGTAATTTTGAAATCCTATTTTTAATTATATCATTCATCTTGTTCCTCCAATATACATAAACATACTTACATAAAGTGGGTACAGAAGTACCCACTCTTTAAAAACTATTTTGCAGGCTCATTTTCGAAGTCATTCTTTTCACATATCAAAGATACAACTACACCGATCAATAAAGCCCAAAAAGCTGATCCGATGCCTAAAATACTAATGCCACTGGCTCCAACCACAAGTGCAAAGAATGATCCCATTCGAAAATACCCTGTGCCAAATCCTTCTTTAAAAGAACCTATCAATACATTGATCATAGCAAGTCCCGCTAATACGTTTACTAAAGGCAATGGAATACCTTTTATAAAACCCATTGCAAAACTTGCAAGTAAACCAAAAGACATGAAAAATATTCCGTTTACGAATGCAGCAGTATAACGTCCTGACTTATCATCACCTGCTTCAGATGATGAGCAAATTGCCGTCATTGGACCTGCTATATTAGCATTGTGAGCTCCCACTAATCCTGAAAGAATTCCACCGATTCCGCTTATGATAGTCATTCCATTAACAGGCGCTTTATAGCCTTGTCCTCTTAATACCCCTATAGCCTGAGCATTTTCAGCACCAATTACCAATGCAGCAAGCGGAACAGAAACAGATAAAATTGTTGCTACATTAAAATCAGGAATTACTAATTGTGGTGCTACATATTTAATATCGAATGATTCTGCATTAAACCCACCTGTTGCTACCATTGCTACTACTCCGAAGATTAACGCAGCAAGTATTGGTGAGAAATTTTTTGACATCTTTCTGATTAAAAAGAATCCTATTAATGCTGCACCGCATATAATTGGTAAAGTCATGGTCGAAGTAACAATTCCTGTACCAAATCTAAGCATTACCCCTCCTATCATGCCCATTACTATTGGAAGTGGTAAAAACTTCATTGCTTTACCAATAAAACCTGTTAGCCCTAATACAAGGACAATTACTCCAGCAATAATAAATGCACCTGCAGCTTCATTAAATGAAAATCCGACTAATGCTGTTGCAAGCATAGATGCTCCCGGAATTGAATACGCACCAACAATTGGCATTTTGTAATATAATGACATTATAAAACTGATTAGTCCGCCAAAAAAGTAAATACCAAATAACCAAGAAATCGTTTGTTCCGTTGTGTAGCCTGCTGCTGCGCTTGCATTGATTACTACAAGTGCTGGTCCTGTGCAACCGAAAACTGCTGCAACAAATCCTGCTGTAATTGTTTTAGAGTTAAGGTTTTTCTTCAAATCCTTTAATCCTGAAGAAAACCCAGGACCCTTTTCAATAATACTTGATTTTTTTGTAACTTCACTCATAATAATGTCTCCCTTCAATATTTCATTCACGAAATTTGAAATAATGGTAATTGAATTACTTTTTCAATTTATTTAAAATTGAAATATCAACGCCTCTTTGTTTTAACCATTTAGGAAGAAGTACTTTATCTACTTTTTCGCTTACTTCAGGCGCTTTTTCAATTAATAAATCTGCTAAAGAACGACTTATGTTCATGCCTGCCATTGCTCCATCAAATATTAAAACTTTGTCTGTTCCGGCTGCATTGTATGCAAAGTTCATAGCTCCTTCTGTTGTCTTAATAACAGTAGCGAAATCCATATATTCCATATTTAATGGATCTGTATCAAATAAATCCGATTGCTCTTGACCAACAACTACAGTAGGTATATGTTTTGAAAAGAAAGCAGACGGATATCCAAGCCATGCATAATTATGAACACACATTTTTATCGCAGGATTCATAGGTGGTATATCTTCTAACATCGGATTGTCTGTTTTATTGTAAAATGCTTCTGTATACCAAGTGTATGGTGGTAAGGGAGTTTCCATATCATATAAATCAGTATTTGCGCCAGTAAAATTAGCGTATATAACTCCTGCTGAAAATACATATGGAACAGGACAAGGAAAGTCCAAAACAGCTATACATTCATCAATTTCTCCAAACAATGTCATTATCTTACCGTAATATTGGCAACCTAAGAAAGTAGCACGGTCATTTAAAGCATATAAATCTGTATCAGAATCTACATCAATAATTCCATGAGGTCCAACATTTAGGAATGAAGCAAATGCGAATTTGCTTTGAACAAACTCCGAGTCAAAAATAGCTCTTGCAGTAAAGTTTGCAGCTCTGGGTCCAAGGTTTTGATGATATGTACTACGCGTCTCACATCTCGCATAAGACATACCAAAAGGCTTAACTGCTTTATCAACTTGTCTGTGAAAATGAACTTCTCTAACGTCCGTATGATGAGCATGTATGATCCAGTCAGCATCATATACCTTTTTCAAACCATATAAAGTCCCAATTTCAGTTTCTATCGGAATTCCTTCATCAACAGGTGCTATACCAATCGCCTTGCCTTTAAAGTATGTGTCCAGATTATAGCGTTTAATGTATTCTTCGGTTTCTCTAAATCTCATACCTACACCGGCACGCAAACGAATGTTTTTACATCCTGTCTTTTCTTCTACCACATCCTTTATCGCTTTTAACAGTTCTGCATAAGGCTGACCTCCATAAAGAGTAAATCCATGATGAGAAGCTAAAATATTAACTGAATCTTCCGCCTTAATTTTGCTCATATCAACATTTCTCAAAGAGTTAACTGCCGCTTTATAAACTTCAGCTATACCATCTACTCCATCTGCAGATGGATAAATAATATCTGGTAAATCCGGAAATAACTCCTGTAATTTTACTGATACCATGTTTGGTAACTCTGCTGCTCTAGTTTTTACTGATGTTGGATTAATTCCATACTGTGATGCCTTTGCAGTAATAGGTTTAATAGGCTTATGAATCATATTTTCTTTATTCATCTTTTTACCTCACTTTAAAATTTTAAATAGTTACATTGCTATTACTTGTAATAATTTTTATTCATTTTCTGTATGAACAATTTTGTCAAGCAATTCTCTGTCTTCATTAAAATAGAAGCCTCTGCTACTATACTTTTCCTTAACATCATCCGGTATTGACCATGCAGTAGGTGTGGTACCGTACCATTGCCATCCTTTAGAAATAGGAACAAGCTCATTACCCGCTGCCTCTACCAGCCTTAATAAAGGTTGAATGCACTCTATTGTGCATCCGGTTCTGATGCCTGTCATAGAAGATACTTCCTCAGGAGTTTTTGCTCCACTTAACAGAGATGCCGCAACTTCTTCCGCTCTAACGCCTACACAGTAGCATAATACTTGCTCAGGGTTCAAATGTGCCTTTTCGCAAAGTTCCCTAATCTTGTCCTTGTCAAATTTTGAAACATCTACTCCAATTTCCAATGGTTTCTCTCTTTTTACCATTTTGACAGCATAGATTGGACATCTTTGCTCACAATTAGCGCAACCACGACAAGCATCCGTGTCAACAACTGCTTTTCTGTCCACAATCTCAATTGCTAATACAGGGCAAACTTTTTGGCAAATCTTACAGCCTGTGCAAATATCCTTCTGCACTTCTGCTAATAAAGTAACTTTTTTCATCTGGATTACCTCTTTCTATTTATTTTTTTGATAATTCATATGCAACATCAACAATCATATCCTCTTGTCCACCAACCATTTTTCTTTTTCCAAGCTCTACTAAAATGTCTCTCGGATTAAGCTTAAATTTCTCAGCAGCTCTATTAGTGTGTAACAAGAAACTTGAATAAACACCTGCATAGCCTAATATTAATGATGATGAATCAATCACCTGTGGACGGTGCATTAGCGGTTCAACTATATTTTGCGCAAAATCCATAATACCATATAAATCAACACCCGTTTCATAACCTAGACGTTTAAGTACTGCACACAACACTTCGTTTTGCGTATTACCTGCTCCTGCTCCAAGTCCGCGGCATGTAGCATCTATATAAGTTGCACCTTCTTCTATGGCAGCTAAAGAATTAGCTACAGATAAACCTAAATTATTGTGAGAATGGAAACCTATCGGCAAGTCTATTGCATTTTTTAGTACACTTATTCTTTCACGAACATCACTCGGTACCATAAATCCTGCTGAATCGGCAATATTTATATAATCAGCTCCGGCATCAACAAAAATTTTAGCTTGTTCAACTATTTTTTCCGGTGAAGCCATATGCGACATCATCAGAAATCCTACTGCCATCATACCCTTGCTCTTTGCATATTGAATATGTTGTATACCAGTATCAGCTTCTGTCACATGAGTCGCAACACGAACCGCCTGTGCTCCATTACTTCTTGCTTCTTCTAGATCTTCTATAGTGCCTATACCCGGTATTAATAATACGGCTAACTTTGCATTTTTAATTACACTGCTTGCTGCTTTTATCATTTCCATTTCTGAATCTTTAGAAAATCCATAGTTTATTGAGGAACCTGCAATCCCATCACCGTGGCTTAGTTCAATAAATGGCACCCCTACTTTGTCTAACCCTGATGCTATTTCTATTGCTTGTTCCACTGTAAAACTGTGACTAACAGCATGACTGCCATCCCTTAAAGTCATATCGACAATATTAATTTTTTTATTTTCCATGATATTACACCTCTTCCTGTAACATTTTAGTTGCAACTTTACTTGCAACTGCAACAGCTGCTTGATTAATTATATCTAAGTTTCCAGAATATTTTGGAAGGAAATCTCCTGCTCCTTCAACCTGTATAATTACTGTAATTTTGTCTCCATCGATTATTGGTGGAACTTTAAGCCTATATCCGGGAACATATTTTTGAACTTCTTTTATTATTTCATCTACAGCTTCTTTAATTTTCTTTTCATCAGGATTTTTTACTATTGTGTATACTGTATTAGTCATTATGATTGGTGGTTCAGCAGGATTTAATATGATGATTGCTTTTGCCTTATCAGCTCCGCCTACTACTTCCAACGCTTTTCTGGTAGTTTGTGTAAATTCATCTATGTTAGCTCTTGTACCAGGTCCTGCACTTCTTGAAGATAGACTTGCAACAATTTCTGCATAACTTACATCTGCTGCATTATTGATTGCATATACTATTGGGATAGTAGCTTGTCCGCCACAAGTAACCATATTAAAATTATCAACATCTGCTAAGTGATCAAGATTAGCACAAGGCACTACATAAGGACCAACTGCAGCTGGAGTCATATCCATTACAATTTTGCCTGCTTCTTTTAAAATTGGAGCATTTTGAAAATGCCCAGTTGCATTCGTAGCATCAAATACAATTTGAATTTCAGGGTCTGCAGCAATTCCTGCCGCACCTTCTGTAGATATTTTAAAACCCAATCCTGCTGCTCTTTTTAATCCTTCAGACATATGTCTTCCAGCCATCATATACATTTCTAAATTTTCACTTTTCATTACCTTGTACATCAAATCAGTGCCTATATTACCAGGACCAATGATTCCGACTTTAACTTTTTTCATTGCTTCGCTCCATTCTGCCATTATTTAAATTTTACTGTTAAGCTACCCATTCCATAAAAATTTACTGTAAAGCTATCGCCTCTTTCTACGGCTTGTGCCGCAGTTAATGCACCTGCCATTACAATGCTTCCTGCCTTTAATTCCATATCAAATGCTGCAAGTTTATTTGCAATCCATGCGACAGCTGCTGCCGGGTTGCCTAAAACTTCTGCACAGGTACCACTATTAACAAGTTCACCGTTTTTTTCTAATGTCATTCCCGTTAATCTCATATCAACTTCAGATATTGGTGTCATCTTGCTTCCCAAAACAAATTTTGCACTGGAGCCATTATCGGCAATTGTATCGCACAACTTTATTTTCCAATCTTTAACACGACTATCCACGATTTCAATTGCAGGAACTACCCAATCAGTTGCGTTATATACATCTGCTATTGTTACACCTGGTCCTTTTAAGCCTTTCTTTAGACAAAAGGCTAATTCACCCTCTACCTTAGGTTGTATCAATTCGTCAAAAGGGCAAATTCCCCCTTCTAGCAGCAACATTTTATCAGTTAAGTGTCCATAGTCAGGCTCATTAACATTAAGTAGGTTTTGCATGGCTTTGCTTGTTAAGCCTACCTTCATCCCAATTACATTTTCTCCTTCTTCTACCCTTTTCTTAACATTTAATAATTGAATTTCATAAGCATCCTCTACTGTTAACTCAGGATATTCTTTTGTAGGCGCATCAATTTGAATGCAGGATTTTTCCGCTTCATACAGCTTTTGTGCAATAATTGAGTGATTCATATATATTTAGTCCTCCTAAAAAATTATTATTTATCATGATGATGATATCCTTTATGCATAAGTTTTTTTGCTAATACTTCTGCTATACTGCGGGCTGTGGTTTCTTTGTCAAATCTGTTGTTTATGGATTTGATTAATGCCTCTGATGCTACTCTGACTTCATCATTTGGACCGGGAAAAGATACTATCATTGAAGGTCCAACCGTACCAACTGCAATTCTTACTCCATCCTTAACATGGCGACCTGTTCCTTGCTTAAATTTTACTATATAAGGAGTTGATGCCTCTGAATCGATCTGCAATATACTTTCTACGGTTTTATCCTTATCCTCTGCACCAACTCCACCCGTTGTGATTATTAAACCATATGCACGAGATATTGCATCTGACAATTTAAAAACCATATCATCTATATCATCCTCTATTACATCACCGACTGTAACCTTATAACCATTTTGTTCCAATAACTCTTTTAAATAAGGAGTATTGGTGTCTTTTATCAGGTTTTTTCTAAGTTCAAAACCAGTTGGAAATATAATAGCCCGTTTAGAAATACGCTCAGTCATTTCACTGACCATATTCTTTACCTTATTGTTTATTTCAGCAGGATTCTCACCCTCCAAGCATATCAGCCCTAATATTCCATTTGAATGTATGCTAGAATCATCAGTCAATTTTACTCCATCTATTTTAGAAACTGCCTCTAATATTTCATTCTCTTTTCCGATTATATTTTCAGCTGGAATATCTTTTTCTAATATATCCAAAGTTATATGTTTATTTCTAACATCAACTACTAAAACTTTACTTCTGTCAATCTTTAAAACATCTGCCACTGTTTCTGCAATTAATGTTAAATTTGTGTTGTTCAGATAAATTTCATTTATCCACAACTCCGTTTTTTCCAATAAATTTAATCCCATTCACATTACTCCTTTCATTAAATGAGTACATCCAATTTCATGTCTAAAAGTAAAGCATCAACAATATCTTTTCCAATACATACTGCATCAATATTATATTTGCATATCATTTGTATTTGTTCTAATTTAATTCCCCCGGAAAAAGCTATTTGAACATCATTTCGTTTTTCTAGTCTTTCAGTAGTATCTATGCATTTTTCTAAATCTTTTAAGTTGCCGGTATCTACCATCAGAATATTACAGCCGTTTTCAATTGCTTGTATTGTTTCTTCCTCAATAGAAAACTGCTGCCCTTTAATCTGTATAACTTTAGCTAATTCGGTTAGACTTTCTACCGATTTAAGAGCTTTTGGTATAGAACCCAGCATTTTAATGTAATTCTTATCTAAATAAACCATTGGTATAGTGCTTATCCTGCATGATGCACCTCCGCTTTCTATAGCTCTTCTGACGCCCATCTTTATTTCCGGAGGCATTTTTTTTATAGAACCGGAAACAATTCTGCTCTTTCCATTTGATAATTCTACTGCTTTACGTGCTGCTGTTGAAATACCTGAATATTTACTGAGGCTTCCTATTATCTTTTCTTCAGCTATTGTTATCTGTTTAGGAGTACCAATAATTTCACAAATATGTTCTCCTGCTTCAATTGATTCTCCTTCATTACGAAAAAAACTTATTTCTACATCAATTTCAGCTGCAATTTTTTTAGCTTCTGCTACACCTGACAGGCAACCACCTTTTTCAGTTGAAATTATTGCCTTAAATTTTTCTTCCGAAATTTCTTTAAAAATAATATCTCTAATATCTTGCATAAGTACTCCTTTTCATCTATGATAAACGTTTTACTTTTAAGAAATTATTATAAATATAATTTATTTATCTCTTGTTCTTCATGTAATAAAAAAAATTATTGTTTTACATTATCAAACTCAGTTCTTGTTATTTGCTAAAATAAATGGGCATACGCCCTATTAATTTATCTTAACTCTTTGTAACCTAGTTCTTCTGATATTTTCTTTGCAGCATCTTTAACAACACTTATGGCTTCATTAATTTTTTCTTCTGTCATCCTGATGGTCGGTCCCGATACGCTTATTGAATATTTTGCCTTACCTGTACCATCAAATATAGGTGCTGCGACGCAGATTAATCCTTCTATATTTTCCTCATTATCAAAAGCAATGCCGGATTCCCTGATTTTTTTAAGTTCTTCCAAAAGCAGCTTTTTATCAGTGATTGTATTATTTGTAAATTTTTCAAGACTTTCCGGAATACCATTGTTTAAGATATCCTCATCCAGATAAGCAAGTATGGTTTTGCCAACACCTGTACAATAGGCAGGTTTTCTTGCTCCAATAGTTGTAAAAATCCTCATGGATTGATTAGATTCTTTTTTATCTATATACACTACATCATATCCATCAAGCATTCCTATATGCACTGTTTCACTCAGTTTCTCACATACTTCAGCAATAATCGGTGAAGTAATAGTGCGTATATCAAAAGATTTTGTAACTATATTTCCAAGCTCAACCAGATACATACCTAATCTGTATTTTTGTGTTTCTTTATCCTGATCAATAAGTCCGTGAAATTTTAATGTATTGATTATTCCGTGTAAAGTGCTCTTATTAATATCAAGTTCATCGGCAATTTCAGTCAATTTCATTGGTGACTCTTTTTTTGCTAATAGTTTTATTATTAAAGAAGCTCTGTCCACAGATTGTATTTTCCCTACCGTTTCCATATATGCCTCGTTGTCTTTTTTAAAATTTTAGCAGAAAATTTCTTGTTTGTCAATACTTTTTTACATTGTCAAATTGTTTTTTGCAATGGCAAACAAAAGAGCCCGGACAGGCTCTCTTATAATTTATGTTTGCCTTTTGCAAGCTTCTCATGCAGTACCTTGTAAAGACATTTCTTGAAGTTTTCATCCTGTTCCTTTGTTCTCTTGGCAGGACCTTTTGTCTTGCCTCCCAGCTTTCTTATTTTGCCGCTGATGTACCTGGATTGAAGTAGATTATCTATATTATTTTTATTTATGAAAAATCCTGCTGTATGAATTACGGCTGATGCCTTATTCAAAACAAGGCTGGCCAAACCGTAGTCCTGAGTTATTAAAATATCTCCTTCCTTAAACAGCTGTACAATTTTGTAGTCAACTGAATCCCTGCCTTGCTCAACCACTACTACCTGATAATCGCTAACTATATAATGGTCTATGTCGACGACAATAATTAGTTCAATCTCGAATTCTTTTGCCGCTGCCTCGCATATTTCTTTCACTCTCTGAGGGCATGCATCTCCATCTATTATAATTCGCATGAAAAATCTCCTTTTTAGTTTAAATTATGACATAATACATATAAATGTTAAACAAATATGTAAATAAAATTAAGCCCAGTTTAGTAATACCGAGCATATAATTATTTTGTTTAATTTTGTTGCTATCCATAAAACCTAAGAAAAATAAGAAAAATATATAGCGAACATTTGCAGGACACGACTATAATTCTTAGCGAATGGAGGCTAAAAATTCGTTAAGCAGCTTGCACTGTTTGAGCGTCAGCGAGTTTGCAAGCTGTAGGATTTTTAGCCGCAATGAGCTTTAGAATTATTTGTGTCCGAAACCGTGGGCGGGTATTTTTCTTATTTTTCGCCTTCACTTTGTAACTGTGAATAATAACTTAATTTTTATTTTCAAATACTCCGTAAATTAAAACATTTTTATTTTGTACCATTATCTTTCCTTTGGCGATTACCGTATCAATATCCAAATTATCATCCAGAAGACATAAGTCGGCATCCATTCCTTTATCTATCCTGCCTTTATTTTTCAGCTTTAATATTTTTGCAGGATTGCAAGTAATTGCTCTTAGCGCGATTTCAAGAGGAATATTTTCACGGTACGCACATTCCTTTATTGCTTTTATTAAACATGTTGATCTTCCTATATCTAATCCTATAAATTCCTTTTTCTCATTAAATATGGGCAGACTTCCCTGACCGTCAGAGGATAAAGTGAAATTATCATGGCAAACTCCTTCATCCAGCAATCTTTTAAGGCCTTTGCTGAATCTTACTTCACCGTCTGTTTCCTCCCAGAAATCAGGGTCTTCGCTGCCGGTGAAATCTATATAACCCCCGTCTTTGGCATAGTACATGCACTCTTCAAAAAGCTCGGCATTTCTGTTTACATGAGTCGGTAAAAACTGTGTTACGGGAATTTCTGTTTCTTTCAATGCTTTTCTCAGCAAGTCTATCTTTCTTGGTCCGTCTCCTAAATGTATGTTTATTATGCCTGCCTTTCCGGAAAGCATTCCGCCTACTCTTGCGTCAGAAACTGCTCTTACAAATTCTTCAAAGGTCGGCTGTGAGGAACGATGGTCTGAAATAGCCACCTCTCCTATCCCTATAATTTTATCAACAACCATAATATCCTTCATTATTTCACCGGTTATGGTTTTAAGGGGAAACCTGTATGAGCCTGTATATATGTATGTAGTAATCCCTTCCTCTTCTAAGCCTCTCGCCTTTGCCAAAAGAGATATCACATCTCTGGCCACGCCATCTGTCCCAAGACACCCTACAACAGTGGTAACTCCTGCAGCTGTAATCTTAGATAATGTGGCTTCGGGTGTTCTGGTAGAAAATCCACCCTCTCCGCCGCCTCCCAATATATGTACATGTGAGTCAATAAATCCGGGAACAAGCTTTTTACCCTCAGCATCAATTTCATATATTTCTACAGCCCCGTCAGTTTCAATATTAATAGTGTCACTCACTGCTGCTATTTTGTTTCCAAGCAGCAGCACATCATTTTTACCTGCATGCTCAGGCGTATAAACATCAGCATTTCTTATAATAGTTAACATAATCCCTCCAATATGTTAATAGATATTTTTATCCCGTCTGATTTATAATAGTTTGTTCAGGCTGTAAATATCCCTTCTTATGTGCTGCAATAACGGCAGCTCAGCTCTTACCTTTTTAACATAATCCAAATCAATTTCCTGTATTAGATAGCCTTCCTTTTCATCCATTCTGTTGACAACATTTCCCCACGGTGATGCAACTATGGAGTTCCCGTAAGAATGATAGGATGCTTCCATATCCCTGGCAGGTGCAACACCTATGGTATAAACCTGATTGTCAAGAGCTCTGGCTCTGAAGTGAAGCTCCCAATGAGCAGGTCCTGTAGTCATATTGAATGCTCCCGGCGCAACTATAACCTCGGCACCCTCAACTGCCATCAGTCTGCTTAATTCAGGAAATCTGATATCATAACAAATTGCAAGACCTATTTTGCAGAATTCTGTATCAAATACTGTCACATCTCTTCCGGGTGTGAAGGTGTCTGATTCTTTAAAATATTGTCCGCCCTTTATGTCTATATCAAACAAATGCATTTTTCTGTGCTTGGCTATTTGATCTCCATTCCTGTCAAATACGTATGCAGTGTTATAGACGTTGTCATTTTCTGATTCGGGGATGGTTCCTGCGGCTATGTAAATTCCTGATTCCTTTGCAGCGCTGCTCATAGCCTTATAGGCCGGACCTCCCTCTTTTTCACTGAGTTTTCTGAACCATGAGTTATCATAGGGACAGCAGAACATTTCAGGAAGTACTGCAATGTCAGCGCCTTCTCTGGCAACCTTTTTAATTATTTTTACTGCATTTTCTATGTTTTTTTCTTTGTTGTCATACACTGAGGTCTGCAATAAAGCTACATTGAATTTACTCATATAATCCCTCCGTATTTTCTTTTAATTATTATAGATTATATATTATTAATTAGCAAGCTTCGAAATAAAATAAGGAGAAGTCAAGAACAAGCAATATGGACGCATAAAAAAATGAGATTCTTCTCCTGCGTTTCAGAATGACATTGCTTTGTCATCCTGAGCGCAGCGTAAGAATCTCATATTTCTATTATTCTAATTCCGCTATTAATTCTCCTGCTACTACTCTCTGCCCTTCCTTCACGTATATCTTTGCAACTGTTCCTGCCAAAGGAGATATTACGTTGGTTTCCATCTTCATAGCCTCCAGCACTGCTATAGGCTGACCTGCTTCTACCTTGTCTCCTTGTTTAACCATAATTTTGTATACATTGCCGGGTATATTAGCTCCGATTTCATACTGATGACCGGGATCTGCCATAATTATTTCAACAGATGCACTCTTTAAATTAACAGCATTTTTATCTTTTATAGTAATAACCCTTCTATTGCCATTAGCCTCAAATACTAAATCTTTTGTGCCGTCCTCGTTTGCTTTGACTCCTACCAGCTTTATGCTCAGCTTTTGACCCTCGGCAATTTTCACCTCACAGGTTTCTCCCTCTTCCAGACCATGAAAGAATATATCGCTTCCCATAAGTCTCAAACTTCCTTCTTCTTTTATGGTCTTCAAATAATCTTCAAAAACCTTAGGATATAGTGAATAGCTTAATGCTTCCTCATCAGTTCCTTCAAGGTTATGCTTTTCTTGAAGCATTTTTTTAATTTTATTAAAATCCTCAGGCGGCAAGAGTTCACCCGGTCTGCACTTGATTGGCTCTTTCCCCTTTAATACAAGATGCTGTAAATCTTCCGGAAAGCCTCCCTCCGGCTGACCCATCATTCCTTCGAAATATGAAACAATTGAATCCGGGAAGTCCATATCCTTTGCTTTTTCATAGATATTTTCAGATGTCAGCTCATTTTGAACCATGAATATTGCCATGTCTCCGACTGCTTTTGATGAAGGAGTAACCTTGACTATATCACCCAGCATGTAGTTAACTGTTTTGAACATCTCCTTTACTTCTTCAAATCTGTGACCAAGCCCAAAGCTTTCTACCTGAGGCTTCAGATTGGAATATTGTCCTCCGGGTATTTCGTATTTATATATTTCTGCCGTACCGGTCTTTAAGCCTGATTCAAACTTGTTGTAAACAGGTCTTACTGCTTCCCAGTAATCAGAAATTTTCTGCATATCATCTAAATTCAGCATTGTATCTCTTTCTGTGTTATTAAGTGCTGCAATTACTGAGTTTAACGGAGGTTGGCTTGTCAACCCTGCCATTGAGTTAAATGCGGTATCAACAATATCTACGCCTGCATTGGCAGCTGAATAAACAGTTACAACACCATTTCCGCTTGTGTCATGAGTATGCAGATGTACAGGTATTGTCAGTTCATTCTTAAGAGCCCTTATGAGTTTATCGGCAGCCATTGGCTTCAGCAGTGCCGACATATCCTTTATAGCCAATATGTGCGCTCCTCTTTTTTCGAGCTTTTTAGCTAAATCAACATAATACTTCAAAGTATATTTATCTCTGGTTTCATCAAGTATGTCACCGGTGTAGCAAATACTTGCTTCTACCATCTTATTTTGATTCAATACCTCATCAATTGCAATTTCCATTCCTTCCAGCCAGTTAAGCGAGTCGAAAATTCGGTATACGTCAATTCCCTCTTTGGCTGATGCCTTTACAAATTCTCTTATTACATTGTCCGGATAATTTTTATATCCCACTGCATTAGCGCCTCTAAGGAGCATCTGGAACAAAATATTAGGCATCTTTTCCCTTAGTGTCCTCAGTCTCTCCCAAGGGTCTTCCTTTAAAAATCTGTAAGCAACGTCAAATGTGGCACCACCCCACATTTCAACCGAAAATAATCCGCTTGCAAGCTTTGACATTGCAGGTGCTATTTTTTCCATATCTACCGTTCTTACACGAGTTGCCATAAGCGACTGATGAGCATCACGCATTGTTGTGTCTGTTAAGAGAAGTCTTTTTTGATTCAATACATAATCAGAAACTTCCTTCGGTCCTTTTTCATCTAGAAGCTGCTTAAGTCCATTCTTAGTCTCTCTTCCTGTCAGTTCAGGAACTCTCGGAACATCAAACTGAGGTTTAACCCCTTTAGTTTCATTTACAACTATATTTGCAATATAATTCAATACCCTTAATTCTTTATCTTCGCCGCCTCTTACATTCAAAAGAGACGGGTTGTCAGCTATAAACCCTGTATCACATTGACCTTTTTTAAATGTTTCATGGTTTAACACATTTAATAAAAAGCCTATGTTGGTTTTAACACCATGTACTGTTAATTCCTTCAATGCTCTTGTATTTTTGTTTATGGCATCATTAAAGGTTCTTCCGTGTGAAATCACCTTTACTAAAAGGCTGTCGTAGTACGGGCTTATAACAGAGCCTGTAAATCCGTTGCCTCCGTCAAGTCTTATTCCAAAGCCCGAGCCTGTTCTGTAAACATCTATTTTACCGGTATCAGGTGCAAAGTTGTTTGCAGGATCTTCTGTTGTTACCCTGCATTGAATTGCAAAACCATTTTGTTTAATATCATTTTGTGATTTTATATTTATTTCATCTGAATCAAGCTTGTAGTTTTGTGCAATTAAAATTTGAGCCTGTACAATGTCAACACCGGTTACCATTTCTGTTACCGTATGTTCAACCTGAATTCTTGGATTCATTTCAATAAAATAGTGCTTACCGCTTTTATCAACTAAAAATTCTAATGTACCTGCATTTCTGTAATTAACAGCTCTTGCCACCTTCAGCGCATCTTGACATATGGCATCTCTTTGTTCTTCAGTGATACTCAGTGCCGGAGTGAACTCAACCACTTTTTGGTGCCTTCTTTGTATAGAACAGTCTCTTTCAAATAAATGCACAATGTTTCCAAAATTGTCGCCAAGAACCTGTACTTCAATATGCTTCGGTTTTTCCAAATATTTTTCTATAAATATATCATCAATTCCAAATGCCTTTCTTGCTTCTGATTGAGCACTTCTGAATTCTCTTAATAAGTCTTCTTCCCGCCATGCAATACGCATGCCTCTTCCGCCTCCGCCTGCAGAAGCCTTCAGAATAACCGGATACCCGCAAAAATCAGCAAATTTTTTAGCATCACTCTCTGATTTTACAGCTTCTTCAATACCGGGTATTGTAGGTACACCAACAGAATTTGCAACAATTTTAGATCTTATTTTATCTCCGAGCTTACTCATCATAACATGGTCTGGACCTATAAATACAATGCCTTCTTCTTCGCATTTTCTTGCAAATTCAACATTCTCGGATAAGAATCCATAACCGGGATGAATTGCATCTACTCCTTTTGATTTAGCAAGACTTATTATTTCATCTATTCCTAAATAAGCATCAACAGGCTTTTTATTTTTCCCTACCTGATATGCTTCATCAGCCTTAGTTCTGAAAAGCGAATTTTTATCTTCTTCCGAATAAATCGCAACACTTCTTATTCCCAGCTCTTCACAAGCTCTGAAAACTCTGATAGCAATTTCGCCGCGATTTGCTACCAGGACTCTTTTAAATTTTATCATAGTTCCTCCATTTCATTAATTCATTCAATAATATTCAATGACAATCATTATGAAAATTAGTCTAACATTATTTTATTAATTTTTCAACAAATTTTTTTAATTAAATTAGATTTATTTAGATAAAACTTTATTATATTTATTTTGACTTATAAAGTATTACAAGGTATCGTTTTCAACCTTTTATTATTATGCAGGTTTAATTAAAAAAAATCAATCTGACATACTATTAAAAGCAGATTGATTAAATACGTTATTTTACATCCCGGATTCGATGAATTGTCATTAATTTTTCCATTTCCCGGGGAATTATGACCTATTGTGACATCAGTTGTAAGCAACGCTTCCCTTTAAATGTTCGATATCGTTATAGAAAACTTCCTTTATTTCATTGGTTTTATTGATTTCAAAGCATGAAAGACTGCAGTTTTGAACAACATTCCCCATCCAGTCCTTATCGATTTTGAATTTCCTTATATAAGATTCAATACACTTGATAGTTCCTCCGTGTGCTACAATTAAAATGCTTTTATTCCTGCATTTTTCTATTACTTCTTTCAGGGCAGCTTCAACTCTGCTGTAAAATTCCATTAAATTTTCACCGTTTGGATAACGATTATTGAATGGGTCTTCTGTAATTCTGCCGATAACCTCGCCATGCTTTTCATGTATTTCATCCCAGCGCATTCCTTCAAAATCACCAAGGTTGATTTCTTTAAAACCATTATGCTTAATGATATCTATATTTTTATTTCCTCTTACAATCTCAGCAGTGTTATAAGCCCTTTTAAGCGGGCTTGAAACTATACAGTCCAGATTTATCTCCTCTATACGTGATGCCAAAAGCTCTGCAGCCAATATCCCCTTATCTGTCAATTCAGAGTTTTTGCTTCCTTGAAATCTCCCCTGCCTGTTCCATTCAGTTTCCCCGTGTCTGGTTAAATATACTTTTGTCATTTAAATCTCCTTCCTAATTGCGTTTTAAGTCAGCTTCCCAGTTACATCAATCCGACAAATATCGGAACCAGTATGGTTACTGATAATGATATAATAACCCCGCTTATAAATGATATCAACGCAACTTCTTGATTTGTATTTTTTGTTATGAGAGGCAATCCTGTATCCATGCTTATGGCTGCTCCTGCAGCTATTGTCTCCAAGTATCCTATGCGTCTGGCTATCAGCGGTATAAAAACAAATGCCAGTACCTCTCTGAATACATTTGATAAAAATGCTATAGCCGCCAGCTCAGACGAAATCGGTGTTATCACAATTGCAGACAATGTATACCAGGACATACCTGCGGCAACTGCCAACGAGCCGAAAATATCTAAATTAAACAATGCACTGCATATGATTCCGCCAATTAAGCTGCCTGATATAACAGCAGCCGGTACAATAAGGATTTTAAACCCAACTGTCCTTAAATTTTTAAATATTTCTTTGTTGCTTCCTAAATCTATTCCTACAAAAAATAACAGAAGGCACAAGCCCACGTCCATCAAAAATCCGGTTTTATCATACACTGATTCAGGCATAAAAAATAATCCTGATAATATGCCGGCAGCCAATACTATTAATATTTTTTTAGTCATTTTCGCCACCTGTTATTTTACTTTCTTTAAAAAATCTTTTTCTTGCAGCAAAAACGAATAAAATGCTTAAGCCTGCTGTTACTGTTGCAAATACTGCAGCAATAATTCCTATTTGTCCTATGGATGTAACGACCTGATCATCCATACCGACCCTTATGCCCATAACAAATATCAGTGCAAACAGCAGCAATGACTGAATTGATGAGATTCTTCCCATCAGCCTGTCATGTATGAATCCCTTGTTGCTTAAAATCCAGCCTACAGCTAATAATCCAAAATACAATAATACTCTTATTGCCATTTTTGTCTCCTTCATTATTATACAACAATTGTATCATATTTGGGACAAAGCGTAAAGCAAATGATTATTCCGGAAGGGTACCTTCATTTATCCAGCTGACAAACTCATTTTCTGTTATTATCCTGATTCCTAACTCTTTTGCTTTTTTATTTTTTGATGAATTGGAGGTATTGTCATTGTTTATTAAATAATTTGTTTTTGAAGTTACGGAGCCTGTTGTCTTTCCGCCTCTTTTTTCTATTTCTTCCTTTAATTCATCTCTGTTTTTAAACTGCTCAACCGAGCCGGTAATTACAAAATTAATATTTTCAAATATCTGTTCATTTGTTGTGACTTCTGCTTTTTCCAGTTCGATTTCCTTAAGAATATCATCCACAATTGTTCTCTTATTTTCATCGTTAAAGAAGTTTACGTAGTTTTTTGCCATTATTTCGCCTATCCCTGAAATATTAATCAGTTCTTCAAAGCCTGCCCTTTCAATTTTAATCCAGTCATCATTAAATCTCCTGCAAATAAGCTTTGCATTAGAAAGGCCGATATTTGGTATTCCAAGACTGTATAATAATCTGGATGCAGTTGTTTTTCTTGCTTTGTTTACGGAATTGACCAGATTATTAAATGATTTTTCTCCAAAGCCTTCCATTTCAGTAATTTCACTTTTAAAGCTTTCTATATGGAATATATCCGCAAGCTCCTTTACAAGACCCTTGGCAATAAGCTTTTCTATGGTAGCTTCCGACAAGCCTTCTATATTAATTGCATCTCTGCTGACAAAGTGCGTAAAGGATTTGATCTGCTTTGCGAGGCAGTCATCATTTATGCAGTATAAGGTTTTTATGTCGTTTTCATTTTTTATTTTGGTTTCTCCTCCGCAGACAGGGCAGCTGTGTGGTATTTCAATATTTGAGCTTCTGGTCAGATTGTCAGAAATCTGTGGAATTATCATATTTGCTTTATAGACGCTTATCGTATCACCTATTCCCAGCTCCAGATTTTCAAGAATGCTTAAATTATGAACCGAAGCACGGCTCACAGTTGTACCCTCAAGCTCTACCGGTTCAAATAAGGCTATAGGATTAATCAAACCTGTTCTTGAAGCGCTCCATTCGATTTCTAACAGCTTTGTTTCCTTAATTTCATCACGCCATTTAAATGCTATGGCATCTCTCGGAAATTTTGCTGTTGAGCCCAGAGATTCTCCGTAAGAAATATTGTCATATGTTAAAACCAAGCCATCAGACGGTAAGTTATTATTTGCCGCACCTGCTGAAAACCACTCCACTGCTTCTTCTAAATTTGACGAGTTTACTTTTTTGTATGCTACAGCAGAAAAGCCCTGGCTAATAAGCCATTCCAGCTGTTCTGCCCTTGAATTCTTAAAATCTATACCATCTGCCCTGACAACAGAAAATGCATAAAATTGAACATTTCTTTCAGCGGTGATTTTGTTGTTAAGCTGTCTTACAGAACCGCTGCAGAGGTTTCTGGGGTTTTTATACTTGGCATCAATATCTTTTATTTCGCTGTTGATTTTTTCAAAGTCGGAATAGCTTATAACCGCTTCTCCTCTTAAAATCAAGCTTCCTTTGTAATTTATATTTACCGGTATGTTTCTAAACACCCTTGCATTGTTTGTGATAACCTCTCCAACTTCACCGTTACCCCTTGTAACTGCCTTGACAAGCCTTCCGTCCAGATATGTCATTACTATAGTGAGACCGTCCAGCTTCCATGATAGAATCCCTTCATTGGTATCCAGCCAGTCCTTTAATGAAGAAACACTCTTTGTTTTGTCTAATGAAAGCATAGGCTTTTCATGCTGTTCCTTGGGCAGGTTTGATAAAAGCTCATAGCCTACATTAATTGTCGGGCTGTTTGACAATGTTACGTTTGTATCTTTTTCAAGCTCTACCAATTCATCATAAAGCTTATCGTATTCAAAATTTGACATTATCTCTTTGTTTTCCTGATAGTATGCTTTGTTAGCATCATTTAAAAGCTTAATTTTTTCTTTCATTAAAAAAAGCTTATCATCCATAATATATTCCTTTCAATTAAATCTTTTCTGTTGGTGCATATTCAAGATAAATTATACCACATAGATTTTTGCCTCACAATAGCTTTTAAATAAGCTTTATTCCTGCATATTCGGCAATTAATTCAATAATACAGGCATATTTTAATTATATTTATTTTGTGCAAACAAAATTGTTTATATGAAATAAATTAAGGTATAATTATATTATAAGAATGAAGTTTATAAAATAATATTTTCGGAGGAGAACATGAAAAAAATATTAGTACCCATAGACGGTTCAAAGGCATCCCAAAAAGCTGCTGAAAAGGCCGTGTCCGTAGCAAAGCTTCTTAATTCCGAGCTTACTTTTGTAACTGTTGTAGACCTTCCTTCAGAGGACAAATATTCATATTTTGGTATGAGTGTCGAAAATGCATTTAATGCAAACAGAAAAGAAATGATGAAAAAACTTATTCACGAAGAAACCAGAATGCTTGATATAATTGTAAGAAATCTGGATTATGGAGATTTACTAATAAATAAAAAGGTATTAACCGGTAAGGCATGCGAAGAAATTCTAAAACTTGCTGCAAATGAGAATTTTGACTTGATAGTGATGGGAAGACGCGGTTTTTCAACCCTTGAAAGAGTTTTTATAGGATCTGTAACTCAAAAAGTCATTTCTGCCGCACCGTGCCCTGTAATGGTTATAAATGAATAAATAAAAAACTGCTGCATTGAGATTATTTCGGTTCAAAAAAGACTTCACCCGAGTACCGGAGAAGTCTTTTTCATTTGTAATATATTTCCTTACGATTAAATCTTTTCTATTGGTGCATATTCTAGGTTGAGGTTTTTGAGTCCTTTGTTTTCAAAGGCAATGACTATTGTCTTGCTGTCTCCGTCATCCTTGATCTGCACAACGGTTCCGATACCCCATGCCTTATGCATAACCTTATCGCCCGGCATAATACTGTCTGATTTTAGTTTTGGCTTGTTTTCCTTTTCTTCAAAATCAAATCCGCCTCTGAAAAAGTTGTTCTTGACAAAGCTTGGTCTTTTATTTGAGGTATTTTCATTTTTCTCAAGCATGTCCAGCTTTTTGGCGGCAAAAGACATTGGATTGGTCTCTTCTATGCATTCACTTGGTATTTCCTTCAGGAACCTTGATTTCAGCCTCATTTCGTGGTTCCCGAAGCGTAATCTGTCATTGGCATAAGTGATGTAAAGCATTCTTTTTGCCCTGGTTATCGCCACATAAAAAAGTCTTCTTTCTTCTTCTAAATCTTCATCTGAATCATCCTGATTAATAATAGGGAACATCCCTTCTTCTAAACCTGAAATAAAGACAGTATCAAATTCCAGACCCTTTGCACTGTGAACAGTCATCAATGTTACTGTATCTTTTTTAGTCTCATCAGTCTTATCTACATCTGCCAGCAAGGATACATGCGCTAAGAAATCCTCCAGAGTATTTTCCTCATATCTTTCTTCAAAGTCCTTTGCAGCTGATATAAATTCCTCTACGTTATCTATTCTGCTTTTCCCGTCTTCTGTGTCTTCTGCATGCAGCAATGCTTTGTATCCGGTAGTTTCATAAACCTCCTGGATAAATTCATAAATAGGCATAACATCCTTTTTTATCATGAATATTTCCATCATTGACACAAAGCTTTCTATACTTTTTGAGGCTGCTGCAGGTAAATTTAACTTTTCTATGTCAAAGCATGCTTCAAATTTTGAAATTCCGTCACGGTCTGCAAGCTCGGTTATCAAATCTATTGATTTCTGTCCTATTTTCCTTTTTGGTACATTTACAATCCTGTCGAAGCTTATGCTGTCCTTTTGATTGTATACAAGCATGAGATATGCCAATAAATCTTTGATTTCTTTTCTTTCGTAGAATTTTAATCCTCCTACTATCTTGTATGGTATGCCTTCTCTTATTAATCCTTCTTCAAGTGCTCTGGACTGAGCATTTGTTCTGTACAGCACAGCCATATCTGAATAGTCAAGGTTGTTTTCTCTTCTCTCTTTTCTCATTAATGCAGCAACTGTAAAAGCTTCATCCTTTTCATTGTCTGTTTCCATAATTCGAATGAGGCTTCCGCAGTCAGTATCGGTATAAAGCTTTTTATCCTTGCGCTGGAAATTATTTTTAATAACACCATTAGCAGCATTCAAAATAATATTTGTTGAACGGTAGTTTTTTTCGAGCTTAACTACCTTAGCTCCTTCAAAATCCTGCTCAAAGTTAAGGATGTTTTTTATATCTGCGCCTCTCCACCCATATATGGACTGATCCTCGTCTCCCACAACAAATACATTGTTTTCTCCTTCAGGTTTCTTCCCCAGAATTTTTACTAAATTATACTGAACGAGATTGGTATCCTGATATTCATCAACCAGTATGTATTTAAATCTCTCCTGATATGATGTCCGTATATCTTCTTCTGTTTCTAAAAGCTTAAGTGTTTTTATAAGCAGGTCGTCAAAATCCAATGCATTGTTTGTTTTTAACTTTTTTTCATAAAGAGCATACACCTCACCAATGTTTCGCTTGATATAATCGGTATAGTGCTCGGAAATATATTTATCCGGACTTTTTCTGTTGTTTTTTTCATTGCTTATAACTGCTCTGATTGAGTTGACGTTATATTTTTTTGAATCTAAATCAAGTTCCTTTATACAGTCTCTCACTATTGCCTTTTGGTCATTTGTATCATAAATAACAAAATTTGTGTCATATCCTATTCTGTCTATATTTCTTCTTAATATCCTTACACAGACAGAGTGGAAGGTTCCTATCCACATCCTGTCAATATCATAATCTATAAGCTGAGATATTCTCTCTTTCATTTCATTGGCGGCTTTATTGGTAAATGTTATTGCAAGAATCTCCCAAGGCATTGCTTTTCCTGTTTCAATAAGGTATGCTATTCTATGTGTAAGAACTCTGGTCTTGCCGGTACCTGCCCCTGCTATAACCAATATTGGCCCTTTGTCATGGGAAGCTGCTTCTCTTTGCTTTTCATTTAATCTATTTAATAAATCCATTTTTTCCTCCATTGAATCATATAACGGCGATATTTTGATTCTATAAATTATATCATATCCCGTATTCTCTAACAACTATAGATTTATATATATGGATTACCCGTGCTGATATTAAAAATGGATATAATAAAACCACAGATTATAAACAATACTGTGGTTTTATTATAAAATTCAATTTACAATAGGCTCGGCAGCCATAGTGTCAGCGCCGGTACATATGTGGTTAAAAGCAATACTATTAAACCTGCCGCAAAAAACGGGAGCATTGAAACCACAGCTTTCTCAAATTTTGATTCTGCAATCTGCGATCCCAGCAGCAGGCAAACTCCGACAGGCGGAGTCAATAATCCCAAGCATAAGTTTACTGTCATTAAAACGCCAAATGTAATTGGTGACATCCCTAATTTTGTGACAATAGGTACCAATATAGGAATGAGTATTATTATCGCTGCATTGGCTTCCATCAAACATCCCACAATTAACAAAATTATGTTAATTAACATAAATATTAAAACTGAGCTGTCAGTAAAGCCTAATATCGCTTCAGCAACCATCGTAGGTAAGTTTATTACTGTAATAACCCATGCCAGTATTTTCGAAGTTGCCAGAATCAGCATAATAGTCGCAGTCGATACAGCTGCCTCTGACAGAAGTCTGGGTAAGTCCTTGACAGTAAAACCCTTATATACAAACAAACCAATAATTAACGCATATACTACAGAAACGACAGCCGCTTCGGTTGGTGTAAAAAATCCTGAAAAAATTCCTCCTAGTATAATTACAGGCATCATCAAAGCCCAGAAACCATCTAACAGGGCTTCTTTCTTTTCTTTCCAGTCAGTTTTTCCTTCCTTTGGAAAGTTGTATTTTTTTGCCTGGATAATTGCTATTGCAATAAATAATAAGCTCATTAAGATTCCCGGTACTGCTGATGCCATGAACAACTCGCTGATTGACAGCTGCAATGAAGAGCCATAAACTATCAGTGTGATGCTTGGCGGTATAATAGGTCCAACTATTGAAGCCGAAGAAGAAACACCTGCCGCATAATGATCAGGATAGCCCTGCTTAATCATAGCAGGTATAGTTATGCCTCCTATAGCTGCAACCGTTGCCACTGCCGAACCGGATATTGCGGCAAAAAACGCTGATGCCACTATTGTAATAATTGCCAGACTGCCCGGCAAATCTCCTAAAAATGCATTTGCGACTCTTATTATTCTTTTGTTTAAACCGCCTCCGTTCATGAGGTCACCTGACAGCATGAAAAACGGTATCGCTAAAAGAGGGAAGGAGTCCATACCTCCAAAGAGCTTCTGGGGAATTACCATCAAAGGATATCCTTCATGCAATATTGTAATCAATGAGGATATACCTAATGAAAATGCTATGGGAATCCCAATTGCGGCAAAAACCAATATTAAAATTATCAATATTCCTGCCATATTAACCCTCCTTTTCCTTGCTGCCCTTAATATCACGGATTATATTTTCTATAATGAATAAAAGCATTAATATGCCGCCTGTAGGAACCGAAGCATATATATATGACATCGGAACTCTTAAACCGGCAGATAATTGCTTATGAGTTATGCCAACGAGGCTTATTCCATATATAATCAGTACAACTATAAAAGCAATAATTAGTCCTTTTGTTACTACAGAATTTAAATTTCTTAATAATTTGGGCATTTTTTTAACTAAAAAATCCACGTCCATATTCCTGCTTCTTCGTGTCGCTACCGCTGAACCAAGCATAGTCATCCAAATAAAGGAGTACCTTGTCATTTCCTCTGACCACGAATTTGCATTCTGAAATATAAATCTCATTATAATTTGATAAAACAATGCAATAACCATAACAGAAAATAGCACTGCCAATATTACCAAGATAATTTTTTCGAGCTTATCCATCGCTAATTTCATATTTTTGAATAATTCAAGTATGCTTATACATGAATTACTTACCTCCTTACTGCTTGATTTTACTAAATATAGCTTATTCATAGCTCCTTAAACGTACAAAGGACTATAAATAAGCTATTTATGCTATTTTGACATATCTTACTCTACCGCATGTATTTCATCAACTAGATCTTTCAGATTAGGAAACTCTTTAGCAAAATCTGTAAGCTTTGCCTGGAAGCCTGCTACATCCGGATATGTTACCGTCATTCCCTTTTCTTCCATTAATTTAATTGTGTCAGCTTCTTTCTCTTCAACTAACTTTGTTCTGAAATCTCCTGCTTCTTTAGCAGCTTCTCTGAAAACTTGCTGCTGCTCCTCCGGAAGATTATTGAAAAAGTCATCATTAAAAATGAACACATCAGTACTGAATACGTGATTTGTTATAACCAAGTAGTCGCAAACATCATAGAAAGCATTTCCATAGCTGTACATAACAGGATTTTCCTGAGCGTCAACTGTTCCCTGCTGTAATCCGGTGTATATTTCTGAAGCATCCATAGGCACCGGTGAAGCTCCTAAGTATTCCCATGTCTTGATGTACATTTGAATTCCAGGTGCTCTTATTTTTACTCCTGCCAAATCATCAACACTTTCAATTTTTTTGTTTGATGTAACAACCCTTGCTCCTCTGTTTGAAGGTCCCATCAACACAAATCCGCCTTCTTCGCCGACAGTTGTCAGCAGTTTTTCTCCGATTTCACCGTTAAGCATGATATTCTTATATTGATCATAGCTATCGTACAAATAAGGATATGCATCAATACCTGCAGTTGGGCTGTATGCCTCTAAGGTACCTATACTTTCACATACTATCTGTACTATACCAGGCTCAAGTCCTTCTATTGTATCTCTCCATGTTCCTAATGAACCGCCTGAATAAACTTCAACCTTCATTGTACCATTTGATTTTTCATCAACTAATTTTGCAAATTCCTGTAAAGATTGATCCCTTTCATCTCCGATTGCACTGCCGTTTGCCAATTTGAAAACTGTTACTTCATCCTTTGCAGGAGCATTTTCATTGTTTGAGCATCCAACTGAAGCTACAACTACCATAACTAATGCCAAACACAAACATAATAATTTAAATTTTTTCATAAATTCCTTCCTCCATTTTTTTAGATTTAAAGTTTGATATTTAAAAGGATTTATTTTAATGGAATGAAAATCCTCCATCAACTGTGTATAGTGCGGCCGTAATAAATTGTGCATCATCCGAAGCCAGAAATACTACCAATTCCGCTAACTTGCTTGGATCTCCTGACGTATCCAAAAGAAAACTATGCTTGAGCTCTTCAATTTGTTCATTACTTAAATTAGCTTTTATCAGAGGTGTAACATGCAATGCAGGTGCTATAGCGTTCGCATAGATATTATATTTTGCAAACTCCTTTGCAACTGCTTTTGTCAACCCAACTACCCCTGCTTTAGCTGTTGAGTAAGCTCCCTTTCCAAGTAACCCGCCGCCTCTTAATCCGGCTACTGAAGAAAAATTAACTATCTTACCATATTTATTTTCAACCATATTTTCTATAACTGCCTTTGTGCAATAAAATGCACTGTTTAAGTTCAGATCAATCTGTCTTTTCCATGAATCCTTGTCCAGCTCTCTAAAGCCGAGGGTAATATCTTTTCCGCCGCCGGCACAATTTATCAATATATCAACTCTCCCAAAATCTTTGATGACCTGCTGTCCTCTTTCCTGAACTTCATCATAGTCTGTAACATTTGTTTTGTATGCTTTGGCTTTTATACCATACTGGGATAATTTTTCTTCCATTTCCTGTAGGCCTTGTTCATTCATGTCCCACAATGCGATGTTTGCACCATTTTCTGCAAACTTTTCTGCTACTGCTGCGCCTAATCCGGCTGCTGAACCTGTGATTATGGCGATTTTATTTTGTAGTCTCATATTAGTCTCCTGTATAAAATAAATTTTATGTGTAAATAATTACAATTGTTATTATTAGCTTAAATAGTTAACTTGATTCTCGCAATTTTACAATTGAACAATAAAATATTATTATTTCTTGTACCATGGTAATAATACGTTAATCAATCAACAAGTATGGGTTCTCTATCATTTCCTTGATTTCACTTAAGAATTTAGCTGAAAGAGCACCATCTACCAAGCTATGGTCAGTAGTCAGGCTTAAATTCATCATAGGTCGTACTACTACTTGCTTGTTTATGGCAACAGGTTTATCCACAATTCTATTTATGCCCAATATTGCTACCTCTGGCTTATTTATTATGGGAGTGAAGGAATCCATTCCGAACATACCTATGTTTGTTATTGTAAAGGTTCCTCCTGCAAGATTATCAGGATTTAATCTGTTAGTTTTTGCATCTTCAATCAATTGCTCAGTTTCCCGAGATATTTCCCTAAGAGATTTATTTTCAATGCCTTTAACATTTGGTACCATTAACCCTTTTTCCACATCCACAGCTATCCCAAGGTTCACATTATTATGGTAAATAATTGTATCGTTTTCAAAGCTTGCATTCAGATATCTGAACTTTATCAGCAATCTTGACAATATTTTCATTATCAGATGATTGTATGACAGCTTAAGTCCTTCTATGGCAAACACCGGTTTTAATTTTTCCCTGACATTGATCAGCTCGGTCATGTCAGCTTCCATATTGAATGTAACCATGGGTGTGCCTGCCCAGCTTGCCTTCATCCTTTGAGCTATGATTTTCCTCATTCCTGATGCTTTTTCTTCGTCCGTAGACATTGAAGAGTTTGCTGCTGCCTTGCTGTTATATAGAGCTAATACATCTTCTTTATTAATTCTGGAGTCCTTATTTATTTCTGTCAAATCAATTCCATATTCATCAGCCATCTTCTTAGCAACGGGAGTTACTCTGATTTTTGTTTCTTCAACCTTAAAATTCTGAACATCCTTTGCAACTACTACTCCGTCATATCCTGTTGCCGTTACATTCTTTATATCAATTCCTCGTTCCGATGCCTGCTTCTTAGCATAAGGAGTCGCTAAAATATAACTTGAATCTCTTTTTAACTGAACAACATCATTAGCTGTTTCTGCTACTGCTTCTATAACAGCTTCAGCTTCATTATCTGAAGATGAAGCTCCCAGCAATGAAGAGATGTCTTCATCCTTTTCAGCAATTATTCCTATAAGTGCCTTTACCGGAGCTGACTGACCTTCCTCAATCAATAATTTTCTTACTATTCCTTCTGTATCTGCTTCTATGTCATTAGTAAGCTTATCTGTTTCAACCTCAAATAATCTATCTCCGATTTTTACGGAGTCCCCTTCATTTACAAACCACTTTACTATGGTTCCTTCAACCATAGTAAGCCCCAGCTTGGGCATCAAAATTTCTCTGGCCATCTTACCCTCCTTTTTTGCTTTATTTAATTATTTTCTTAAGTTCTTCGGCTATCTTTTCAGAACTTAGCCTGTAAGCATTTTCTAAAGGCGGTGAGAATGGTACGGGTGTAAATGGTGCTCCAAATCTTTTAATTGGTGCATCCAGATATTCAACAGCTTCCTCTGCAACAAAGGCTGATATTTCAGAGCCTACTCCTCCCTGTTTTACAGCTTCATGTATTATTGCCAGTCTATGAGTTTTTTTAACTGACTTAAGTATTGCCTCTTTGTCATAAGGAACCAGAGTTCTCAGGTCTATAACCTCTGCGTCTATCCCATCCTTGGACAATAATTCTGCTACCTCATACGCCTTTTTCATAGCTATGGAATATGATATGATTGTTATATCCTTACCTTCCCTTGCTACCTTTGCCTTTCCTATAGGTACAATATATTCTCCTTCAGGAACCTCACCTTTTTCTCTATACAAAATTTTATTTTCAAAATATATAACCGGATTGTCATCTCTTATTGCAGCCTTTAACAATCCTTTTGCATCAGCAGGATTGGAAGGACTTAAGATTATAAGTCCGGGAATATTCATAAACCATGCTTCTACACTTTGAGAGTGTTGAGCCGCAGCACATGAAGAAAGTCCGTCGGGTGCTCTCACCACCATGGGAACAGTAGTCTGTCCGCCAAACATATATCGGATTTTAGCCATTTGGTTAAAAACTTCATCCATTGCAACACCGAGAAAATCTGCATAATGCATATCTGCCACCGGTCTTGACCCTGCCAGAGCAGCACCTACCGCAGCACCTACTATTGCAGTTTCTGAAATAGGAGTATCCATTACCCTGTCACCAAACTCAGCAGGCAGTCCCTTGAATTGTCCGAATATACCGCCTTGTCTGGCTATATCTTCACCCATTACAAATATATTTTCATCTCTTCTCATTTCTTCAGCCATTGCTTCCAATGTAGCCTGTGAAAATGTAATTTGTCTCATAATTCCCTCCTAAACATATAAATCATCAAAAATTTCTGATGGATCTGGATATTCGCTAGCCATAGCAAAGTTTAAAGCTTCCTCTACTTCCTTTTCTACCGCAGCTTTAATTTCATCTAATTCAGCTTGAGTCATCATATTTTCTTCTAAAACCTTAACTTCAAATCTTGTTATTGGATTATTATTACTAAATATCTCCTGCACTTCTTCCTTTGTTCTGTACATCTCAGGATCCCCTACGAAGTGACCCTTGATTCTGTAAGTCTTTGCTTCTATGAAGTATGGTCCGTTTCCTGCCTTGACATATTCCAATGCTTCTTTGAAGCCTTCATATACTGCAAAAATATCATTTCCGTCAACTATCTTGCTGGGCATACTATACCCCTGCGCTCTTACTGCTATATCCTCTACAGAGGTTGTTGTTCTGTAAGGGGTTGTAGAAGCCCATTGGTTGTTTTCACAAACAAAAATCGCAGGAAGCTTCCATGCAGATGCCAAATTTAATGCTTCGTGAAATGTGCCTCTGTTTGAGGATCCGTCACCAAAAAAAGCAACTGACACATCATTTCTTTTTTGCTTTTTTATTGCCAATGCAGCACCGGTAGCAAGATTAAAACCACCGCCAACTACACCGTTTGCTCCAAGCATACCGACTGAAAAGTCCGCAATGTGCATAGAGCCGCCTTTACCTTTGCAAAAACCGGTCTTCTTACCAAAAATCTCAGCCATAACTCTGTTAAGATCAGCGCCCTTGGCAATAGTATGCCCGTGCCCTCTGTGTGTACTGGCTATGTAATCGTTATCTGTAAGGCTGGCACAAACTCCTGAGGCAATAGCTTCCTCACCAATGTAGAGATGGACAAATCCCGGAATTTCTCCATCCAGGAAATACCTCTCAACTGTTTCTTCAAATCTTCTGATTTTCATCATTTTGTAGTAGAATGTTTTTAGTAATTCTTTACTATATCCTGACATTTATTTTCCTCCTTTTGCAAGTATGAATAGTATTACATAATTTAGCATCGTTTTCCTTTGTATTATTGGTTTTTTATATATAATTTATACTATGAATAATATATTGCAAAATATATGCCAATGTAAACGATTGTTATAATAGTAAAAATTCATTTTTTATAATTTTGTAAACTGTCAGGAAAGTGACGGTGCGTATACTTTCCCGACAGTCATATACAGAATTGCAGCGCTATGGCACCAGTATTACCTTTCCTCCGATACCTTGCTGTGCAATATCAAAGCCTTTATCAAATTCCTCCAGCTTTAACACATGAGTTATTACCGGATCAATGTTTAGCAGGCCCTTATCCAGAAGATTAGACATTACAGTCCATGTTTCAAACATTCTTCTGCCGTGAATACCGATTATGGTTGCTTCTTTAAATACAACCTGCGAACCCAAATCAATTTCCAACGGCCTAGACGGCAATCCTATCAGTGCAGCCTTTCCGCCTTTTCTAAGGCCTTTAAAGCCATCTGATATTGCAAATGTATTGCCTGATGCGTCAATAAAGGCATCTACTCCGACACCATCTGTCAGCTCCAGCATTTTTTCTGCTGAATTAACCTGGCTTGAATTTATTGCTGCAGTTGCTCCAAGCTCTTTAGCAATATCTAATCTGTAATCATTGATATCAACGGCATAAATATTTGCAGCTCCAAAAGCTTTTGCCGCACTTACTGCCATTAAGCCTATGGGTCCACAGCCGATTACTGCTATATTTTTCCCTGATGACTGTATTTCGACGTTTGCTCTTACTGATGTTCCTAACGGTTCTAAAACTGCTCCTACATTAGGATTAATTGATTCTGGTATCTTTACTGCACATACCGCAGGTATTTTAGCATATTCCGCAAAGCATCCGTTTGTATGAACACCAAAAAGTTTTAAATTTTGACATATATGCTGTTCTCCGTTCCTGCACTGAAAACATTCTCCGCACGGAATATGAGTATCACATGCAACATAGTCACCAATCTTTAAATTTTTAACTCCTGAACCTATTTCAACAACTTCAGCACTGCATTCATGTCCCAGTATTGTAGGAAGATTAATATTATTATTTTGAGCCCAATTATTCCATACATAAATATGCTGGTCCGTACCGCATATTGCAGCAGCCTTTACCTTGATAAGAACTTCGCCTTCAGACAAGACAGGCATATCTACATCTTTTAAAACGGCACCAATACCAACATTTTCTTTAACTACTGCTTTCATTGTTTACTCCTTTTTATATTGTTTCCAATCTATCACTGTTTGATTTTAAATAACCTGAAACCTGTTTGCTCATCGTATTGCCTGATAAATTCTGCCTCATCGAGCTCATGAATTACTATTTCAGCTGTTGCAGCCACAATATTTCCACCTTCTATAACGTGTCCTCCAAGCACCCTCATGTCCTTGTCGCTCACCAATATGTGCAGATGAAGTGATTGCTCTCCTGTATCCTCTAATCCTATAAGTCCCTGCACATAAAGCAGCTCTAAGGGTCCTTGTATATCTACAGGGCTACAGTATACAAAATCTATAGGAGCATTTTCATCTGGTATTGCATAAATAATTCTGGCTGTAATCAGACTTCCTATGCACATTGGAACATACCCATGCTTAATATCATACTCCTTACAAATTTCCTTAATACCTGTTATTAAATCCACTCCTCTTGGAATTCTTCCTGTAACAACTCTTTTTACGCCTGATTCTTTAAAGTGTTCTTTTAAATACATTATTTTCTCCTTTGGTCAATTAAGACAAAATGAGATGGGTATTAATCCACCTCACTAAATACTCATATTTTTAATGTATAAGTTTATAGGATTAACAATCCCTTATTTTCTAATATAAAATTTTTTTATCTAAATTAACTACATTCCCATTAAATTCGGAAGGAATAAAATTATATCCGGAATATATGTTAAGAGTATCAGGACTATCAATGAAGCTACTAAATATGGAATAACTGATTTTGATATTTGTCCCAAGGTTATTTTTGAAACCCCGCATGCCACGTATAGGTTAACACCTACCGGTGGTGTTATCATACCTATGGCAAGGTTAACAGTCATAACAACCCCTAAAGCAACCGGATCATATCCTAATTGTGTTGCAACCGGAAGCATAATCGGTGTGAATATATAAAGTGCTGACGGAGCATCCAGAAAGCAACCTGCAATAAGTAATATAATATTTACTAACAATAGAAATACATACTTGTTTCCTGATACTGACAATAATGCTTCACTAGCCATATCAGAAATACCTGTTGTTGTGCAGAACCATGCAAATAATCCTGCCGCAGCAACTATAAACATTACAATTGCTGAACCAATTGCTGACTCCACCATTAAAGAATGCAAATCATTCAATTTTAATTTTTTATAAACAAATATACCTACTAAAATACCGTACACTGCAGCAACTGCTGCTGCTTCTGTCGGTGTGAAGTAACCTCCGTAAATACCTCCAAGTATAATAACCGGCATCATCAATCCCCAGAAAGCTTCCTTTAATGCCACCCATTTTGCCTTGGCCGAAGCTTTAGGCTGAGGCTTTATGTCCATCTTTTTAACCATTAACAAGCTGGCTATAATTAATCCGGCACCCATTAATAATCCCGGAACAATACCTGCAATAAATATTTTTCCTATTGATACACCGGCAATTGCTCCATAAATAACGAAGGGAATACTTGGCGGAATAATAACTCCTATACCTCCGGCTGTAGCCATCAATGCGGAAGACATTCCTCTGTTGTAGCCTGCATTAATCATTGCAGGAATAATAATAACACCTAATGATGCAACAGTTGCAGGACCTGAGCCTGAAATTGCTGCAAAGAAGCATGAAGTAATAACACCTACTATTGCGAGACCGCCGCGTTTATGTCCAACAAATGCATTGGCCAAATTAATTAATTTTTCAGAAATACCTGCTCTTTCCATTGTATTTCCGGCAAGCATAAAAAATGGTATTGCAAGAAGAGTAAATTTAGAAATATTCGCATAAATCTGCATCGGATACATATCCATAGGCAGCTCTGCAGCCACCATAGCTATTAATGAAGATACCCCCAAGCTTAATGATATCGGAACATTTAACAACAACAACCCGGCAAAGGTGATAAATAATATTGCAGCTATACTCATGTTATTTTACCTCCTTGGATGGTTTTATAGAATTAAATGCCCATTGTGTAAATCTTAATAATATAAAAACTGCACCAATTGGAACAAAGGAACCAAATACAGCTTCAGGCCATCCTAAAGATGGTGTGGTAATACCCATTCTGAGTTCGCTTTGAACCATATCAATTCCATATTTTAATAAGAGTACTGAAAATACAACAGCTGCCAGCCATGTTATCAATACTACAACTTTTTGAAGTTTTTTAGGAAGTAAATCTGTCAATACGCTTAAACCTAAGTGCCCTCCCCTTTTTGCTGCCGCCGCAGCCCCGAGTAATGTAATAAGAAGAAACATTGCAGTTGTTATTTCTTCCAGGAAGGACATTGATAATCCTAAAAACTTTCTTGAAATTACATTTATTACTGTTATAAACGTCATGACAGCCAAACCGACCGACATGAAATAATTTTCAAAATTGTCTATAATTTTTTTCAAATCTCTACCTCCGTTACTTTATATAAAATTTTTCTAAGTCCTGTTAACAGGACTTAGAAAAATTTTTTTAATATTATTATCTGAAGGCATCGATTAATTCTTTGCCCATAATTGGTTCATATTCAGTATATACAGGCTGAACAGCTTCTTTAAACGCTGCTTTTTGTTCGCTAGTCAACACATTAACTTCCATACCACCATCGATAAACTCTTGAGTTTGTGTAGCCGCTGCTTCTCTGTTTATCTGTCTTTGGTACTCGCAAGCCTCTTTGGCTGCTTCTCTTATAAGTTCTTGATCTTCTGCACTGAAGCTTTCAAATTTGTCCTTGTTCATACCGAAGATAATTGCATCATATGAATAATCCCATACTGTCATGTATTTTTGTACTTCATTGATTTTTGAAGATGAAATAACGTCTGTCGGGTTTTCCTGTCCGTCAATTGTTCCTTGCTGTAATGATGTAAATACCTCACCAAAATTCATGGTTATAGGGTCAGCGCCTAAGGCTTTATAAAGAGATATGAACATTTTAATTCCAGGAATTCTTAGTTTTAATCCTGACATATCAGCAGGCGACTCAACCGGTTTAACATTGTTTGTCAATTGTCTGAATCCATTTTCACCAAAGCCAAGTCCGACAATATTTTTTTCCAGTAAAATTTTGTTTATTGCTTCTCCGCCTTCTCCGCTTAAAACATTATCAGCTGTTTCAGTGTCATTAATTAAGAACGGTAAGCTTATAACTCCAAATCTTTCATCCATTACTGAATAAATTATGTTAGAGTGGAATGTGATGTCTGTAGAACCTGACATAAGCATTTCAATACCCTTGCTTTGATTTCCTCCTGACAATTGGTCATTTGGATATACTTTCACTTCAATTCTTCCGTTTGTTTTTTCAGAAATTAATTCACCGAACTTTTTAGCTCCAAGTGTCCAAGTTGAAGTATCTGCTGTTGTTGTACTAAATTTTAAAGTTACTTTTTCTTGAGACTGTCCACCTTGATCTCCACCCGGCGCCGGTTGTTCTTCTTTTGGTGCGCACCCTGTTAGACCTATACTTAAAATCATTACTGCCACAAGTATTAAGGATAAAACCTTTTTCATTATTAATATTCCTCCTAGAATAAAATTATTTTACATGTTACTATACATGCAATTGACATGCCAATTCTAATATCAGTTTATGAAAACCTTTCTGTTTGAATATAGTTTATTTATTATCAATAGCAAATAGACAATAAATATACTGTTAATTTTTAGACTGTTAATATTTTGAGCAGTAAAATGCTCAAAATTTTAGCAATGCTTATTTTTTTAGCATTGCTATAATTATTTACTATTCTATTAAATCTATTCTGCCAAATTGTATTTTTTCATTTTATTATAAATTGTATTTCGTGTGACCTTTAATAAATTAGCAGTTGAGGTTATATTGCCTCCAGATATTGCAAGCGCTCTTTCAATTGCCTTTTTTTCCGTTGCCTCAAGAGGTTCTATGTCTGTTTCAGATATGATATCAGCATTTTTACTTTTGAGATTTTCGTTGAATGAAGATGATTCTTCTTTTAATTTCTCGATAAATATGTCTTCTTCGTTAATAACATTTCCACTACATAAATTTACTGCCCTTTCAATGGTATTTTCCAGCTCTCTGACATTACCGGGCCAGTTGTAGCTAATCATTTTTTTCATTGCAGGTGCTGATATATCTATTATTTCCTTGTTCAGCTTAACATTCAATTTATTTATAAAATGCTGAATAAGAGCATTTATATCTTCTTTTCTTTCTCTAAGTGGTGTCAGTTTAACATGAAGTACATTAATTCTATAATATAAGTCTTCTCTGAATACTCCTTTTTTACATTGTTCATACAAATCTTTATTTGTAGCTGCTATAATTCTGACGTCTAAATCGAAAACATGATGACCGCCAATTCTGGTTAATTTTTTTTCCTGAATAACCCTCAGCAGCTTCACCTGCATATCTATTGGCATTTCACCTATTTCGTCAAGAAATATTGTTCCGCCGTCTGCCAGCTCGAATTTTCCCATTCTGCCTTTGGTAGATGCTCCTGTAAAAGACCCCGGCTCATATCCAAAAAGCTCGGATTCCAATAGCTCTCGAGGTATTGCTCCACAGTTTATTGAAACAAACGGCTGATTTTTTCTATCACTATAGCTGTGAATTGATTGTGCTATAAGTTCTTTGCCTGTCCCGCTTTCACCGGTAATCAAAACATTTGACGTGCTGCCGGCTGCAGCTTTCGCTTTAATGATACAGTCCTGGATTTTGGAGCTTGAACCGATAATGTCATCAAAGCAAAAATTTGCATAAGCTCCATTTAACTCATTAAACAGTTTATTGACTCGTTTGATTTTCCTGAACGTATCAACAACCGTTACTATATTTCCATTTTCATCCTTGAGTGGGACAGCAGTCTTGATAAAATGAATTTTCTCTCCTGTTTTCTTTGTCAATAAAAATTCCTTGTCCATATAACCTTTTCCGGTTTTAAGTACATCAAGGATAACCGGTTTAAAATCAACTACATCTGAAATATGCTTTCCAATGGAGTTTTCCAGATTAACACACAATATTTCTGCTCCAACCTGGTTCATAAATGTTACAAATCCGTCTTTATCAACTGTTAAAACACCGTCAGTTAATGTTTCAACTATAGCACTTTCACTTTTATTTTTAGCTATAATCTGTTTATTTATTTTATCAGCTTCATACTCTATTTCGATAGCCTTTGCAGCTGCCGCAATCATGCCCAAAGAATGACTATCGATATCAGATTTTAACCCTATAGCTGCTAATAAACCGATTATTTCTCCATTATAAAATATCGGAGCACTAAGTGTAGAATAGTCATAGTAAACTTTGCAGTAGTGTTCTTCACCAACCAAACAAATGGGCTTGTTTTCTATAATTGAAGTACTCAAAGCAGTATTTCCGTTAAATCTTTCTGTTATCCTTCCTCCAACCGTTAAATTTACTGTTGAATTCGCTGAAGAATTAGAGATTTTATTTTCCTTTAAAATATATCCATCCTTGTTAACAAGGAAAACCGATATAAAAAAATCCATATATTCACTGATACTGTTAATTACATTTTCCGAATGATATATTAAATCCTTATTTTCTGACAATAAAGTATTAAGGTCAAATGCTGATATATTAAAAAAGCACATATTACTGTTAATATCAGTTTTTGAGCTTTCACACCTTGTCCAACCGTTTACAACATAATCAGCATATTTTTTTGGCTGTATAACTACCATTATTTCACCCCTTATAGTAAAACGTTTTTATTGTTTAAATATTATACACGGTTAATGTATAGAAGTCAATTAATGATAATTTTTTATCAAATACCTGTATAATTATTTAGGAGTTTATTGCTTGACAAACCGAGTACAATTATATCATTAACCTACTATTTTATCTCTACACCCATTCTTTTTTCATAAATCTGAGCAATTGCACAATGGTCTTCATTCGCTTTGCCGTCTTCTTCCATTTCATTCATAAAGTCAAGTATCATTTTGGACATGGGTATTTCAATACTTAATTCTTCAGCCAGCTTGACCGCATTATTTAAATCTTTTTGATGCACAGCAATTCTGGCGCTAGCTTCGAAGTTCCTGCTTATAATTTTGGGTGCTTTGGAATCAAGTACAGCACTGCCTGCGAAACCGTCCTTAATTGCATTGTAAAGTGTGGTTGGATCAAGACCTGCCTTTACTGCAAATGCCAAGGCCTCTCCTACTGCCCCGATATTACAGCCAACTATCATATTATTTGCAAGCTTTGCTACTGCTCCGCATCCTGTACTGCCCATATATGTAACAGATTTGCCAATATAATGCAGTAATGACTCAACTTCGTCAAATACTTCTTTGTCTCCCCCGCACATTATAGCCAGTGTGCCGTTAATTGCTCCTGCTTCGCCTCCGCTTACAGGTGAGTCAATTAAGCTTATGCCTGCATCTTCACATATAGGGTGCATTTCTCTGATTATGTTCGGGGATGTTGAGCTTAAATCTATAATAATTATCCTTTTTCTTCCTGTTTGCAATATTTGCTGAATATTTGACTTCACCAGATCATTTGTAGGGAGGCAAAGAAAAATAATATCACAGTAGTTTATAATTGTTTCTGTATTATCTGTTGATATACCACCGTTTTCATCAAAAATTTTTCTTTTGTTTTCTAATATATCAAAGCCTGTCACACTTAGATTTCCTTTTTTTACCAAGTTAATTGCCATAGGTAAACCCATAATACCCATACCGATAAAACCTATTTTTTTCATTATATCCTCCGTTAATTATACAGCAATAGCTGGACTGTAGTTCACCTATGGTTCACAATTGTTCAGCTATCGTATTGTTATCTTATTTATTAGGTATATGAATAGCCCTTTTTTCAACTGCCAATACAGCTTCCTTAATTCCCTCTGCAACAGTTGGATGCGCATGTATTGTTGCTATAACCTCATCTGTTGTAGCTTCCATGCCAATCGCCAATGCTAGTTCCCCGATTAAGTCAGTCGCTCTGGGTCCAAGTATATGAGCACCTAAAACTTCTTTATATTTTTTGCCTGCTATGATTTTAATCATACCGTCTTCACCCATAATCATAGCCCTGCCGTTTGCAGCAAGAGGAAATTTGCCGACCATATAGTCAATCTTTTGTGCCTTTGCAGCTTCTTCAGTCAATCCTACTGATGCAAATTCGGGTTTTGTATAGACACATGAGGGGTTTGTCTTGCTGTCAAAAATGCTGCTGTGCCCTAATGCATTTTCTGCAGCAACTTCTCCCTGGGCAGATGCAATGTGAGCAAGCATTATTTGCCCTATACAATCACCAACGGCATAAATTCCGGTAACATTAGTTTCCATTTTATCATTAACCGTTATTCTGCCTCTGTCATTGACAATGCCAATCTTTTCTAATCCTAACGCCTGTGTATTAGTTCTTCTGCCAATAGATATCAGGGCTTTTTCTCCTGCAAATATCTTTGTTGAGCCATCACTCATCTGAACAGATACTTCAACATTTGAGCCGGCATCCTTAAATGACATGACCTTTGCGTTTGTGTATATTTCTACACCCTTCTTTGCAAGCTTGGCACGAATCATTTTTGTAAGCTCGCCATCCATCATAGGTAATATTTCATCCAGCATTTCTATTACAGCTATTTTACAGCCAAATGCACTGTACAATGTTGCAATCTCAATTCCTATAACCCCTCCTCCTACAATTACCATTGATTTTGGCACTTCCTGAAGCTCTAGAGCACCGGTTGAGTCAATGCATTGTTTTGAATCTATACCTGGAATCGGAGGCTTTGCCGGAACAGAACCTGTGGCAATTATGAATTTATCAGACTTAATTTTTTCTGTTCCCTTTTCTGTTTTAACCTCTATTGTATCCTTGCCTACAAATGATGCTTCTCCAGTTACAACCTTAACCTTATTTGCGGCCAAAAGTCCTTTTACTCCGGTAACCAGCTGCTTTGTCACTGCTTTCTTTCTTTCCTGAACCTTTTTAAAATCAACCTTTACATCACTTGCTATTATTCCGTATTCAGCTCCTCCCATCGCTTCCTCATACAGCTCTGCTGAATGTAAAAGTGATTTTGTCGGAATACATCCTACGTTTAAACATGTTCCGCCTAAATTTTCTTTTTCAACTAGTGTTACATCACCGCCCAGCTGTGCAGCTCTTATTGCAGCCACATATCCGCCCGGACCGCCGCCTATTACGGTTACTTTAACTTTATTATCCATAAATACTCCTTCTGATTATTAAACCGCTACCCCTACTGTGTTAAGCTTGAGGCAGCGGTATTTTTTTAAATGTACATATTGTCAGGATCTTCTAAATATCCCTTTAATTTTTTCAAGAATTCAGATGCGGTAGCGCCATCTACTACTCTATGATCAAAAGATAAGCTTAATACCATCATAGAAGCAGGTACAATTTCATCATTTTCATTTACTATTGGTTTTCTTACTATTCTGCCGACACCTAATATAGCTGCTTCAGGGAGGTTTATTACAGGAGTAAATCCATCAATATCATAACTTCCTAAATTGCTTATTGTAAATGTTGCTCCTGACATTTCATCCGGTGACAATGTATTAGCTCTTGCCTTTGAAATAAGACCCTTAGTTTCAGCAGTAATGGCTTTTAATCCTTTTCTGTCCGCATCTCTTACAACTGGAACAATCAACCCTTCATCCAACGCAACAGCAACACCTATATTAATTCTGTCATGAATAATAAAACTGTCTTCTGTAATAGATGAATTTAAAACTGGATAGCTCCTGAGTGCAGTCGCAGCCATTTTTACCAATATATCATTATAGCTGAATCTTACATCAGTATTTTTAGCATTCAGCTTATTTCTTAATGCAACTGTTTTATCAACATTTATTTCAGTTGTAATCGTAACGTGAGGTGCTGTTTGTTTACTTTGCTGCATTCTCTTTCCGATTACTTTACGCATGTTGGACAGTGGTTTTATAATATCCGCACTTGCGGTTTGTACAGCAGGTGCAGGTAAAGCTGCTTGTTCTGCAGGTTGTGGTTTTTTGTTTTCTGCTGCTTCAAACACATCTTTTTGTATAATACGTCCGCCTGTACCGGAGCCTGCAACTCCTACCAGCTCAACTCCTAAATCGGCCGCTGTTTTCTTTGCTAAAGGCGATGCTTTAATGCGCCCTGTTTCTGTAACGCTTTGAGCTTTCGGTGCTTCAATCTTCGGTTTGGCTTCTTCTGTTTTTGTTTCTTCCGCTTCTTTTGGAACTGCAGGGGAGTCTATCTTTTCGCCTTCATTACCTATTACAGCAATTAACCCCTTGACAGGAATATCTTCGCCTTCTTGTGCTACAATTTTTAATAGGACGCCTTCAACTTCGCTTTCAATTTCACTTGAAAGCTTATCTGTTGTTATTTCAACTAAGACGTCACCTATATTTACTTTATCGCCTTCTTGCTTTATCCACTTGCTTATTGTTCCTTCTTCCATGGTTAAGCCAAGCTGCGGCATAATTATTTCTGTTGCCATTTTAATCCTCCCTATTTATTTAATGTTTTCTTAACTGCTTTTACAATATCCTCCGGATGTGGGAAGAATGCATCCTCCAATGTAGGAGCAAACGGCGGCACAACATTCAATGCTGCTACACGTCCTACAGGCGAGTCAAGCTCATCAAACAGGTCTTCAGTTATTTGTGCCGAAAGCTCGCCGCCAAAGCCGCTTCTTTTAACACCTTCATGAACTATTACAACATTGTGTGTCTTGCAGACTGATTCTTTTATTGCTTCCCAATCTAACGGAACCAGTGAACGAAGATCCAGAACCTCCGCATCAATGCCTTCCTTAGCCAGCTCTTCTGCCGCGTCCAAAGCAAAGTATACCTGTCGTGACCATGTTATTATTGTAATGTCCTTGCCTTCTCGTTTTATATCTGCTTTTCCTAACGGAATAATATATTCTTCTTCTGGTATTTCTTCTTTTTTAGCATATAAAAGCCTATGCTCCAAGAATATAACAGGATCGTCATCTCGAATTGCTGATTTTATAAGTCCCTTAGCATCTTTTGCCGTTGAAGGGCAAACAACCTTTAATCCCGGTATATGTGTAAAGAATGTTTCTAAATTTTGCGAATGCTGTCCTGCATTCCTTCTTCCTGAGCCTTGGGGAGCACGTAAAACCATTGGTACATTAACCTGTCCTCCGGTCATATATCTCATTTTTGCTGCCTGGTTCAAAATTGGATCCATTGAAACACCTATAAAATCTATATACATTAACTCAGCAACAGGGCGTAATCCCCTCATTGCCGCACCTACTGACATACCTAGAAATCCCGACTCGCTTATTGGTGTATCTATTACTCTGTGAGCACCAAATTCTTCTTGGAAGCCTTGCGTAATAGCAAAAACGTTACCCATTTTCCCAACATCTTCACCGAGCATTATAACATTTTCATCTCTTTGCATTTCTTCATGCAAGCCTTCACTAATTGCTTTGCTGATAGTTATTTTTTTCATCTTGTAACGCACCTCTCATTATCACTGGAATATACTTCAGTAGTAACTTCACTTGGATCTGGTAATGGAGAATCCAGTGCAAATTGTACTGCTTCATCTATTTCTTTTTCCATTGCATCTTCTATTGATGCAATTTCTTTTTCATCGATGCCTTCCTTTAACAGAAATGCTTTGAAATTTATTATAGCATCTTTATTATTAGCCCATTCTTCAGTTACTTCTTTTGAACGATATGCAGCAGGGTCTCCTTCATAATGTCCTCTCATACGCCATGTCATGCATTCAACAATTGATGGCCCGTTACCTTCTCTTGCATATTCAACCGCCTGTTTAACCGCTTCATAAACTGCCAATGGGTCATTTCCATAAACTGTAACTCCCGGAATATCATATCCCTTTGCACGTTCTGCAATTGTATCTGTATTAGTAACAGTATGAATGTTTACGGATACTCCATAATTATTATTTTCACAAAGAAATACACAAGGTAATTTCCAAGCCGCTGCCATATTTACTGCCTCATGAAAAACACCTTGGTTAGATGCGGCATCTCCAAATATAGCCATTGTCACCTCATTTGTACCTTTAATCTTTGAGGCAAGTGCTGAGCCTGCTGCAATTGGAATTCCTGCTCCTACAATACCATTTGCTCCTAATATCCCTAATGAAACATCTGTAACATGCATTGAACCGCCTTTGCCCCTGCAATAACCTGTTTCTCTTCCAAAAAGCTCAGCCATCATAATTTTAGTATTTGCACCTTTTGCTATAATTTGGCCATGACCTCTATGAGTAGTAGTTATTAAATCAGTTAACTCCAAGGCTTTATTAGCTCCAGCTGCTACCGCTTCCTGTCCAATTGATGTATGAATATTTCCATATAGCATTCCTTTTGTAAAATATTCTGTTAACTTAGTTTCAAACGTTCTTATTCTAACCATGGTTTGATATAAGTCAAGAAGCATTTCTTTTGAATATTTTTTCTTTTCCAAAAATATATACCACCTTTCTAATATTTATCATTGTAATAAAATAGTAGCAATAATTATGCCAAATTTTTTAAAACTATTTATTTATTAAATTAGCAATTGTTTTAATTATGAACAATTTAAATAAGATTATACTCTTTTATTTTTCCATACAATGTATTGCGTCCAATTTCCAAAATTTTTGCCGCTCTTGTTACATTTCCATTTGTATGTTCTAATGCGGCTTTAACCGCTTCAGCTTCTGATTCTTTAAGTGTTAATAACCGTTTTTCTTGAATTACAGGTCTTTCTTTAGTTAATTTTATTTGCAGATGTTCTGGTAAAATTTCATCTCCTTCTGCAAAGCAATATGCAAACTCTATCGAATTTTCCAGTTCTCGAACATTATCAGGCCAATCCCATTTGTGCAAAAGTTCCCTGGCTTCATTTGAAATTCTTTTATTTGTGCCGTTCATAAGATTATATTGATTCATTGTTTGATTAGAAATTATATCAATATCTTCCTGTCTGTCTCTTAGAGGAGAGGTATGAATTGTGAAATTACCTATAAATTTGTATAACTCCTCACTGAAGTTCTTTTCTTCAACCATTTCTATAATATTCATATGTGATGATGAGATAATTCTTATATCTACAGGTATTTCTTTAAAGCCTCCGCTCCTGACAACACTTTTTTGCTGAATCACCCTTGTAAGCTTATTTTGAAGATCAAGAGGAATGAATGAAATGTTATTTAAAAATAAAGTACCGCCATGGGCCATTTCAATTTTTCCGGGACGTCCGCCCATATTTTTTGTAAATGAACCTTCTTCGTATCCGAATAATTCACTTTCAATTAAATTTCTTGGTAATGAAAGACAGTTTACCGCAACATACGGCCCTTGACTACGATCACTGCAATTATGAACAGCCTGTGCAATAATGTCCTTGCCAGTTCCGTTCTCACCCTGTACTAAAACAGAACTGTCATTTGACCCGGCAAGCTTGATCATTTTTCTGATTTCCTGAATTTGAGGTGAACCGCCTACAATATTAGCAATTGTATATTTTGCCTGCGCTCCGGTCATTCGGTTCACCATTAATTTAACATCCTGGATATTTCTGAAGATGTCAAGCACACCTATCATCTCTTTGTTATTGTCTATTAACGGAATAGCTGTTTTTACAAAGTGTACAGTGCCACTTTTGCTTTCAAGCCTGAATTCCCTGTCCACATATCCTTTTTTTGTTTTCAATACATGCAAAATTGTAGGTTCAAAATCAACACCCTCTGTAATATGTTTTCCAATAACGCTTTTATCAATATTAAGTATCTTCATTCCAGCAGGATTAATAAATGTAATTATACCATCCATATTTATTGAAAGCATCCCATCTGAAGAAGCTTCAACCAATAGTTCATAAAAATTTTTTTGATTTTCAATTTCATTATTTTTTTGTTCCATAGATTAATTCATTCGCCCCCTAAAATCTTATGATTCTGCTTATGTTTATCAATTTTATATTCAATACTTTGAATTGTATGAAATACATTTTTTACTCCTTAAATATGCTTGCAAATCTTATGCCAATTAATTTTTATTTACTTATTTTTTAATTGTTCGTAAATGGATTAAAAAAGATAGAAAACTATGGATTGTTTATTTTTTACACAATAAAAATGCTCAAATATTTTACAGTGCGCAATTATTTAACGCATGCAAAAGCTTGAGCATTTAAAAATTATTAATTACTGAACAGGCACTTAAGAAACTCTTCTTTAGCTACTCGACCAAGATACTCATCAATAGATACATCACTTAATACATCGTTAACTGCATCATAATCATATTTAGCACCTTGGAGCATATCTTCTAGCTCCTTGACTTCACATTTACCAAAAAAGTCACCATATATTTTGCAATTTTCTATGAGACCGTCTTCCACCTGCAATCTGGTTTCAACGCAGCCCCCTGCAAACCTGTTGTAGCCTTTATAATTAAACTTAGGAGATCTGCCGTAATTCCATTCCCATGTTCCATATCGTTCATCAACCATTTTTTGAATATTGTCTCTGTCTTCATTTGTCAATTCATATGTTTCAATTGGCTGTTCAAAATATTCAAATATGTTTTTTAAAAGAATTTGTTTAAATTCAAGTACGTCTATATCATTTTTTACATACGACTTAATATTGGTAACTCTGCTGGATACGGATTTTACTCCCTTAGATTCAATTTTATCGCGCTTAACATTTAACGCATTTGATAATGTTTCCAGCTTCGAATCAAATAAAAGTGTCCCATGATTAAGCACTCTTCCTTTAATGATGCTTTGGGCAATACCCGAAAATTTCTTGCCGTCTATAACAATATCGTTTCTGCCTGATAGCTCGCAATTGACACCTATTTTTTCTAATGCTTTTATTATTGGGATATTATAAGTTTTAAAATCAATTTTATCGTTACTTCCTGAATTTACTATAAAAGAAAAATTCAAATTGCCCAAATCATGATAAACTGCGCCTCCGCCGGTTACCCTCCTTACAACATTTATATTATTTTCTTTTACATATTCCATGTTAATTTCTTCAACTGTATTTTGATTTTTCCCTACAATAATAGATGGTCCGTTTCTCCACAGCAAAACAAATTCTTCATTTGATTTTAAATTTTTAAAAATATATTCTTCAAAAGCAAGATTATAATGAGGGTCAATTGAATTATTTTCTATAAATTTCATTTAGTCTCCTTTGTATGAAATATTTACTTTCGGTCAAAAAACACATTTTTAGGACCTATGTATAATGGTATTCCATATGCAATTTTTATTCCATCTCTTAATAAGTCTAAATCAACTGCCGCTATTCCCACAGAATGCATAATCCTGTTGTCAACTCTTTCATCCATGGCAACACTTGCTGCCGAACCTACCGCAATACCTAAATCACCCGTATTTATTGCACATGGAACATCCGGATGCTTAAGCTTTTCTTCACAGTTTTTAAATCCGCAAAAACCGCAGTATTTTATTCCGATTGGTTTAATTTTTGTACCAATTAATACAATGGCAGAAGAATTTAGAATATTTTCTGCATCTCTGACAAAATAGTCAGGTCCATTTCCTTCCTGTACAAGTTCTTTAAGTTTATCTGACAGCTCCTTGATTGTTTCACCTTCAGCCAGTGCAATAACAAGATTATCTATTCCCTTGGCCTTTGGTGCAGTTCTGGCTGCAGTCATCATCTTTTCAGCGGTCCTCATCAATACGTTTTCTTTAATATCCGATTCAAATATGATACTCATATCTTGCTCCTTTCACAGTCATTAACCAAATTATCAGCTTAATAAATTTTATTAATTATATCCTATAAAAACCTTATACACAAGTTAAAATAATTTTGAAACAAAATCCATAAAATAAACGTCATATAAAATTAGAAATCCAAATGTTGAAAAAGGTCTTATTTTGAAATATAATAGCAATGGGAGATGAGTAAAATGGCAAAAAGATTTATATTGTTATTATTAATACTAATAACGATATCGGCATTAATTCCTACATATACTTTTGGTTCAGCAAATGGCAATTCTGAATTTAATACAGAAAATTTGATACAGGAGTGGGTAACCAGAACAGTTGAAATACTAAACAGGGCATTAAACAAACAGTCGGATGATTTAACAATTGACGAAGACAGTACATCAATAGAAAATAAAACAATTAAAAACCTGTATGTTACTACAGGAAAAGGTGAGCTTAAATTAAAAAATGTTACCGTTACCGGTGATTTGCTGATACTGGGCTCAGGTGAAGGCTCAGTCATAATTGAGGATTCAGCAATTAATCGATTAATATCTGATGTGGATAATGAAAATTCAGAAATATTGCTAAAAAGAAGCACGACAGTCAATACAGCTAAAATAAAATCAAATACAACTTTAGTGTTGGACCGGCTGGAAAACAAAGGACTTCAAAACATCAATTTATATATCAATTCCTATGTCCAGCTGAAATCAAATAAAAAAACAGGTATATCTTCAAGCGATAATACTGTTGCATCAATCAGCTCCAACACAATAACTGCAAAAAATACAGGTCAAGCAATAATTACTGCCAATATAAACGGCAAAAAAACCGAAATCAGCAAAATTACAGTAACAGACCCTGCCTCAAGAACAATAAAAATATTGTCCATCGGGAATTCTTTTTCGCAGGATACGGCTTACTATTTATCTGACATTGCAAAATCAGCAGGCATAAATGTAATAGTCGGTAATTTGTACAGCAGCGGATGCTCTTTAGAAAGGCACTGGACGAATGCGTTAAATAATGAAAAAGCCTACACCTATTATAAATGGGAATATAATGATATGACGGAATTAAAAAGACAGACTATGAAAGACATTATACTCGACGAAGAATGGGATTATATCACATTTCAGCAGTCATCGGGAAATTCGGGAATATATTCAACTTACCAGCCTTATTTAAATAAATTATACAAATATACAAAAGAATTGGCATTAAATTCGGAAGTAAAATTTGCATTAAATATGACCTGGGCATATTCGAGCAAAAGCACGAATAATGATTTCTATTTATACCATCACAATCAAAAAACCATGTTCAGTGCAATTGTGAACTCCTATAAATACGCATCTGATGAATCAGGAATTAATCTGATCATTCCATGTGGTACTGCGATTCAAAATGCAAGAACCAACAAAATTTTAAATGCCGTGGGAAACGAACTGACCAGCGACGGCTATCACCTGAATACAGGCATGGGAAGATATATAGCAGGATTAACAATGTTTGAATCTATTATTAGGGAAGAAAAAATCGATAATGATTTACTTGAAGATGTCAATTTCATTCCTGCCTCAGACGAAAACTCGAAAAAAATTGCGATCTTAGCAAAAAAATCTGCCAAAAGCGCCGTAGACCACCCTTTTGATATTAAAACAATAAAGTAACGCATTGAAAAACCTGCCATATTGGCAGGTTCAGGCTGCTGACAAAGTCAGTACAAAAATTACGAAAAATTAACATTAAGGGGGCAGTCGGGAAATAGGTAATTTTAGCCCCATGAACTAAAAAAGAAAGAA
>JAEXUD010000036.1 GCA_023453025.1 Bacillota bacterium | reverse complement strand
ATCCGGTCGCGAAGTGGGACGGGCTCACCATCACACGCATGCCGATGGGCCACTCCGTCTCCGCCACGCCGCTGCAGGTGCACTGCGCAATGGGGGTGATCGCCAGTGGCGGCGTGCTCTCCCGCCCGTGGCTCGTGCGCGAGATCCGCGACAACACCGGCCGCACCGTCGTGCCCTACGAGCCGATGCCGCGCCGCCGCGTCGTCTCCCGCGAGACCGCCGAAATCATGGCGCGGCTGCTCGTCGAGGCCGCGAGCGCCGAGGGCACGGGCAAGGCGGCGGCGATCGAAGGCTACCAGGTTGCCGGCAAGACCGGCACCACCCAGAAGATTATCGACGGCCGGTACTCGACCTCTCACCACATCGGCTCGTTCGTCGGTTTTTTCCCCGCCAATCGCCCGCAGGTCCAGATCACGGTCGTCGTCAACGACGGCCACCTGCCCACGGGCGGGCTCGCCTACGGCGGCACGGTCGCCGCGCCGTCGTTCAAGCGCATCGGCGAGCAACTCATCCCTTACCTGGGCATCCGGCCGGCTGGCGCCCCCGCGCCGCGCGCTGCGATCGCCCTGACTGCCAACGTCCGATGATCGGCTATCTTTCCCATAACCATGAACTCGTGCAGGCCTTCCGGCTGCACCGTTCCCGCGGCGCCGCCGGTGGTGGCGCAGGTCCTTCGGCTCGTCTGTTCAAATCCGCCGTGAAACTCTCCGAACTCTTCCTCTCCGGTGAGACGCTCGCCGCCCGCGGCCCCCTTGATCGCCCGATCTCGGGCATCGTCATGGACAGCCGCCGCGTGGCCCCGGGCAACCTCTTCTACGCGCTCCCCGGCCTGCGGTCCGATGGCGCCAAGTACATCGACGAGGCCATTCAGCGCGGCGCTGTCGCCGTCGTCGCCACCACGCTCCCGGCGATCCCGCATCCGAAAGTCACCTTCCTCCAGGTGGCCGACGCCCGCGCCTCCCTCGCGCTCGTCGCCCGCCGCTATTTCCGCGCGCCCGACGCCGACATGAGTGTCGTCGCCGTGACCGGCACCAACGGCAAGACCACCGTCACCCACCTGCTCAAGCATTTCCTCTCCGAACGTGGCGCACGGCGGGTGGGCATGCTCGGCACGGTCAGTTACGACCTCGGCCAGCGCACGGTGCCCTCGTACAAGACCACGCCCGAGTCGCTCGACATCTATGGCATGCTCGCCCAGATGCGTACCGCCGGCTGCGCCGAGGCGGTGATGGAGGTCAGCTCCCACGGCATCGATCAGCAGCGCGTCCAGGGCATGGCGTTTTCCGTCGCCGTCTTCACCAACCTCACCCGCGACCACCTCGACTACCACAAGACCCTCGAGAACTACTTCGCCGTCAAGGCGCGCCTGTTCGACGGCCGGGTCGGCGCCACGCCGAAGTCCGCCGTGATCAACGTCGACGACCCCTATGGTCGCCGCTTGCTGGAGACGGCCCCCGCCGGCATGCAGGTGGTCACCTTCGGCGAGCATCCCGAGGCGCAGGTGCGCGCCGAGGCTATCGAACTCGGCTTCAAGGGCACCGCCTTCCGCCTCGTCCATCCCGGCGGCTCGCTCGCCGTGCAGAGTCCGCTCATCGGCCGCTACAACGTGAGCAACCTGCTCGCCGCCTTCGCCTCGCTGCTCGCCCTCGGTCGCGATCTCGCCGAGGCCGCCGCCTCGCTCGCCCCCTTCCGCGGCCCCGCCGGCCGCATGGAGCGCATCGAGGCCGGGCAGGCCTTCAATGTCCTGGTCGACTACGCCCACACCGACGCCGCCCTCCGCAACACCCTGGGCATGCTCCGCACGATCACCCCGGGCCGCCTGCTCGTCGTCTTCGGCTGCGGCGGCAACCGCGACCGGGCCAAGCGCCCGCTCATGACCCGCGCCGTGCAGGAGGTCGCCGACTTCGCCTGGGCGCCCGCCGACAACCCCCGCTCCGAGGCCCTGTCGCAGATCTTTACCGACATGCGCGCCGGCGTGACCGACGAGGCGAAGATCGCCTTTGTCGAGGACCGCCGCCGCGCCATCTCGCTCGCCCTCGACCAGGCCCGCCCCCGCGACTCGCTGCTCATCGCGGGCAAGGGGCACGAGACCTTCCAGGAATTCGCCGACACCGTGATCCCGTTCGACGACCGCCAGGTCGTTCGCGAGCTCATCGCCGTCAAGCAACTCAAACCCTAACCCGAGAGCCCTCCGCCCAGACCGCCCAGCGCGAGTACGCCAAACCGACCGGCGGCTCGCGCTTTCGCCCGTTCTACCGTGCCCTTGTTCCCGCCAGATCGACTTGCCGCCTGGACCGCCGGCCTCTGGACCGCGTCGCCGGTCGGACCTGTCCGCGGCTTCAATCCCGACTCGCGCACCTTGCAGTCGGGGCAGGTCTTCGTGGCGCTCCGCACAGACAAACGCGACGGGCACGACTTCCTTCCCGCGGCAGCCGCCGCGGGTGCGGCCGCGGCGCTGGTCGCCCGCGCCCGCGACGAGGTGGCGCTACCGCAGCTCGTCGTCGCCGATCCGCTCGCCGCGTTGCAGGAGATCGCCCGGCTGCACCGGCGCGGTTCCGATGCGACGACCATCGGCATCACCGGCAGTGCGGGCAAGACGTCCACGAAGAACCTGCTCGCCCGTCTCCTCGGCGAGCCGCCTGCCGTCCTCGCCACCGAGGGCAACCTCAACAACTTCCTCGGCGTGCCGCTCACGCTCGCGCGCCTCGAGCCCGGCGTCACCCGTTACGCGGTGGTCGAGGCCGGGATCAACATGCCCGGCGAGATGCGCGGCCTGGCCACGATGATCCAGCC
>JAEXUD010000059.1 GCA_023453025.1 Bacillota bacterium | reverse complement strand
GATAGTTTAAGAAAGTCATTGATTAAAAATGCATTAGCTAATTACAAGGTTGAACCGACAGATGCTGATATTGTATTCCTTGCTGAGGAAACAAATACAGATACAGAATATGTAAAGAATGTGATAGAAAATTTAAAATAATTTTTCATTAAATGCTGTCTTTAGAAGGCAGCATTTTCTTTATTAAGAATAGATCTAGACGGAATAAAATACTATCTCAAGGTTGGATAATCAAGAAAAATTTACGTCAGATACAAAGTATCAGAAAAAAAGGAACGATAGCTCGTTCCAATTTATTAAAACGGAGCAAATCCTTGTTCTGCCCACCAGTCTTCTTTTAATAAGCTGTATTGTTCAGTAAACTGTTTTAAATGAACCTTTTCCCAGCTGATTAATAAATCAAATAAAGCTTTGCTGGTTGCCGATTTCAATTTAGATTTGGCGTCTTCATAAAATTCAATAGAGCTTTTTTCCATTTGGATTCCAATGCCAAAAATTGACATAGCGACAGAAGCATTATTTTTATCTGTTTTGTCCCAACGATAAATTTCAGGCGATGGAATTTCTACACCGCTTTCAAGGATTTCTTCAATTGTTATTTCATCGCCTCCCGAAAGCTTGCTCCATAATTTTTTCAGATAGTCTGCATGCTTTAATTCTTCATTTGCCAATTCCAGAAAGGCTTCCTTTGTTCCGGCTGAAGTTGACTGGTTAGCTGCAAGCCTGTAAAACTCATAGCCTTCTATTTCATTTAGCACTGCTTGAGAGATTATTGACAATTCTTCTTTATACATTTTTTCCTCCTATATTTTTATATTAATTTTATACCATCATTATTTTATTTTAAACATTTAATTAAAAGATAAACATTTAGATATAATTTTTAATGTGACAATTAAAAATGCCATATGCAGTACAATATTAAGTAATAAAAAACTGCGGTTATAACGCAGCTTTTTATGTTACTTACATTTAGTCGACTGTTGAATGTTCAATTAGAGATTAAAATTATTTAAAGTCGTTTGTGAACATTTGTGTCCAATAAGGTGTTCCTGACGAATCAACGTAATATCCTACCCCAAGGAATGCAAAGTTAGGAGAAAGGATATTGTTCCTGTGGGTAGGAGAATTCATCCATGCGGTTACTACTTCCTGAGGCGTATCCTGCCCGGATGCAATATTTTCACCCCATGCAGACCATGTTATACCAAAGCTTAAAAGCATATCACTTGCCATCCCGTATGTGGGCGAGTAGTGTGAAAAATAACGGTTTACCGCCATGTCCTGAGATTTAGTTCTGGCTACATCAGAGATGCTGCTGTCATAATAAAGGGCAGGCATGCCGTATTTTTGACGTTCTGCATTCACCAGCTGTACTACCATTTGCTCGTACGATGGATTTACCGGTGGTGTTGTACCTGACACAGCAAAAGCTGAAATATTAGTAGCTAAAAGTGCTGTTACAACTAATAAAGCTATTTTATTTTTCGTATAAAACACCTCTCTTGGATTATTTGAAACAAAAAATACAATTTTTTATTTCTTTTTTATTGTTACATTTTAAAATAATAATATAATGCTAAATTGTTTGATAATATGTAAAATAAATCATTATAAGGATTATTAATTTTAAAAAGAAATTAAAAAAAGTTAAATTTTTAAAATTCGTAAGAATTATTTTGAAAATCATACTGAGATGTTATATAATTTTAACAAGATGTAGAATAAAGGGAGATAAAATTGAAGAATTTTAATTATTGCATATTTGATTTAGATGGTACTTTATTAGATTCCATGTATGCGTGGCAGAACTTAGGACAAGATTATCTTATGAGCAAAGGTATTTGCCCTTCCGATAATTTAAATGAAATACTTGCACCCATGTCAATGCAGGAAGCAGCAGAATATTTTCGAAAAGCTTTTAGTTTAAAAATAAGTTCAGATAAAATAATATCGGAGATAAATAATTTTATAGAAGATAAATATAAATATGAATTAAAATTAAAACCATATGTCATGGAGTATTTGCATAAGCTAAAGGATGATGACGTAAAAACGTGCATTGCAACAGCAAGTCCGCTGCGTCTTGCAATTGCCGCATTAAGACGAAATGAAATAATAGATTGTTTTTCATTTGTATTGAGTTGTGATGAAGTAGGAGCAGGAAAAACCAAACCTGATATTTTTTATTTAGCAGCAAATAAATTGAATGCATCGCCATCTGAAATTGCTGTTTATGATGACGCTGATTTTGCACTTATAACTGCCAGGGAAGCAGGTTTTTATACTATAGGTGTTTATGATGATTTCTATAAAGATAAAAGAAAAGATATAGAAATTATAAGCAATTTATATATTGAAACTTTTAAGGAGCTTATATAATCTGCTGAATAATACCAAAGGTCATTATTGTATGGATATATATTTATTTCCGTTAATCTGCAACACAGCGCCTTTCATTTCTAAAAATGTCAATAAACTTAATATTGTTCCAATGTCCATATTTGTTAATTCATTTAGTTCATATATTGTCTTGCTTCCGGATTTTAGGGTGCTTATTATTTTTATTTCATCGTCTGATAAGGTGCTGTAATCAACTAAATTTTGCTTTAGTTTAACAATTTCTTTTAATTCTAAAATTTCTTCCACTATATCATTTATTGAGGTTGTTATTTTTGCACCATCCCTTATTAATGAATTTGTGCCTTTACTGTACAAACTGTCAATGTTGCCCGGTACAGCAAAAATTTCTCTTCCTTGATTTGCAGCGTGTCCGGCAGTAATCAGAGTACCGCTTTTTTCCTGAGCTTCAATTACTAATACACCATCTGATAAGCCACTGATTATTCTGTTGCGGTCATGAAAATTATAGGGAAGAGGCTTCATGCCAAAGAAATATTCTGAAATAATTGCACCTCTTTTTTCTATTATTTCTCTGTAAAGTCGTTCATTAGACTTTGGATATACTATATCTATACCACATCCTATGACACCGATGGTTTTTGAATCTGACTGTAATGCTGCCTTATGTGCGATGGAATCAATTCCAACGGCTAGTCCGCTTATTATGTTGACTCCCAGTCCTGATAATTCCTTTGTCAGCTTTTCGGCAGCCCACTTGCCATAGGCGGTAGCCTTACGGGAGCCTACAACTGCAATCGACAAATTATCAATATTATTCAGACTTCCTTTGTAATATAAAATATATGGAGCACCCTCAATATGCTTTAATTTTTCAGGGTAATTGTCATCATAAATTGTTACCAGAAATGTATTGTTATCATTAAGCTTTTTCAATAGTTTTTCTTCAAAGTTGTTTTTTAATTTGCTTAAAAGGCTGACAATTTCCGGCTTAAGAATAGTAAGGTTATATTTCTCATCCTCAAAGTTATCCCAAAGATTGCTTGTACTATAGTTAAAGTATTTTAAAAGTATGTCGATTTTTTTATTAGACATACCATTGACAGAATTAAGCCATGCTAATGTTTTTTGATTGACATTTAATTTTTCTGATTTTTCCATACTACCTCCAGTATTTGCGGTCAAAGCTTCTATACTGTATTGCTTCAGCGATGTGCTTTGTTTCTATATTTTCAGATTCGTCTAAATCTGCGATAGTCCTTGCAACCTTCAAAATTTTGTTGTATGCTCTTGCGCTTAGTCCCAGTCTTTCAAAAGCATTCTTTAATAGTTGTTCCGATTCTTTGTTAATTTTACAATATTTTGATATATGTTTACTTCCCAATTCAGAATTAGTTATGATATTTAGTTTTTCATATCTGATTTTCTGTATGCTTCGAGCTTTAATAATTCGTTTTCTTATTTCTATAGATGATTCTTCAGGATTTACTTTTTTTAAATCTTCATATTTTACAGGAGATACTTCAATTTGAATGTCAATTCTGTTTAACAAAGGTCCGGATATTTTGCCAAGATATTTATCTATCTGGACTTGAGTACAAGAGCATTCATGAACAGGATCTCCAAGGTAACCGCAGGGACATGGGTTCATTGATGCAACCATCATAAATTTAGCCGGGAAGGTAAATGATCCGTTTGCTCTGGAAATGGAAATATTACCATCCTCCATGGGTTGTCTAAGCACTTCGATTACACTTTTAGGAAACTCAGGAATTTCATCAAGAAACAAGACACCATAATGAGACAATGAGACTTCACCCGGTCTTGGCTTAGGTCCTCCGCCTGCCATTGCAACACGTGACGATGTGTGATGAGGAGAGCGGAAGGGACGTTTTTTTATTAATCCATTATTATTTAAAAGACCTGATATGCTGTATATTTTTGTTACCTCCAGAGACTCTTCAAACGTCAAATCAGGAAGTATCGTCGGAATTCTTCGGGCAATCATTGTCTTACCAGAGCCGGGGGAGCCCAGCATCAGTATATTGTGCATTCCTGCTGCTGCAATTTCTACGGCTCTTTTCATAGCCGGTTGTCCTTTTATTTCAGAAAAATCTTCCGAAAAATTTTCTGTATCATCGGAACTTTCATAAATTACCTTATATGGTTTAATTTCTTTATGTTCATTAAAATAACAAACCAGCTCCTCAAGGCTTTTAACAGGAATTATATTTATTCCCTCAATTGCTCCGCATTCTTCTCTGTTGTCATAGAGTATTACGGCTCGTTCAAAATGATTATTTCGCATTGAAATGACCATGGGCAGAGCACCGTCAACTTTAGTGATATTTCCATCTAATGATAACTCTCCGATAATACATGTTTTTTCATCAATTTTTTTCTTTATTATTTTGTTTGCATATAATATGCCCATAGCGATAGGAAGGTCTATTTGACTGCCTTCTTTTTTTAAATTTGCCGGAGCGAGATTAACTGTTATGCGGCTGACAGGAAATACAAAATCGCTGTTTTTCAATGCTGAGCGAACACGTTCCTTTGATTCTCTGATTGATATGTCGGGAAGGCCTACTATGTTGAAATTTGGAAGTCCTCCTGACAAATCTGTTTCTACATCAACTACGTACCCTTCAAGACCGTAAAGAACACAGGTTTTAATTTTCGACAGCATAGCAAAACCTCCAGGAATTTTTAATATTATACCATAATTTGCTAAATAAATATATATTTTTATAATATTATTGCTGATTTTTATTTCGCATAAATTAAATGATATTAATTTAAATAATCTCAAAATAATATTAATTACATATATTAAAATAAATTCAAATATATTTATTAAGAATAATATTGTTATGAGGTGCAATATGTCTTTAACAGAAACTGTGAATAATAATCAAACTACTCAGGAACAAATTATCATACCTGGAGGGCCGGCGGTGTACTTTGCAACTGTACCTGAATTTATTACTGTACACTTAGGGCCTCCGGATGAAGAGGCTGAAAATGTAACTGTACCATTTATTGATTATATAAAAAATGTTGCTTCCTCGGAGCTTTACCCAACATGGCCTGAGAGTGCTTTGCGGGCAAACATACATGCAATTGTATCTGTGGCATTAAATAGGGTAGTATTAGAATGGTATAGATCAAGAAGTTATAAATTTGACATAACAAATTCTACACAATATGATCAGGCATATGTACAAAATAGAGGTATATTTGATGTTATAAGTAATATTACAGATGAAATTTTTAATCAGTATGTTGTAAGAGAGGGTCAGGTACTGCCTCTTTATACTACATTTTGTGATGGCAGTGTTTCTAAGTGTAACGGATTGTACCAATGGGGTTCTGTGGATTTGGCTAATGCAGGCTATTCTCCAATTGAAATCCTAAGATATTATTATGGGGATAATATAGAACTAATAGAGAATGTGCCGGTAAGCGGAATGGGCTTAACATACCCCGGAGAACCCCTTGAGCCGGGAGAGTCCAGCTATGTTATATTGAGGCAGCAACTGGGTTTAAATAGAATTGCTGAGAATTTCCCGGCTATTCCTATAATATATCCTGCGGATGGTTATTATGGTCCGTCTACAGAAGCCGCTGTAAGAGTTTTTCAAAGTGTTTTTAATTTGCCTGTCACAGGAATTATAGATAATGTAACGTTTTATAAAATAAGACAAATATATGTTGCGGTATCTAAATTATCCGAGCTAACAGTACCTGAATCAATATATGAGGAAATATATGACATAAGCAGAGAAACAATGCTGGAGGGTGATATACGACCTAGAGTTGAAATTTTACAATATTTCTTAGATATATTATCACTTTATTACAATAGCATACCACCTGTTGCCTACACAGGTATATTTGATGAACAAACCAGGTTAGCTGTTGCTGAGTTTCAAAAAGTAATGAGATTACCGGTTACAGGAATAGTGGATACTGTAACATGGGACACATTGTTTAATACAGTAAGAGGTATATTTAATACCTTGCCTCCGGATAAAGTTTATTTGCCATTACTCAGATATCAAGGCATTGATTACATGAAGGGTGATGGAATTGAACGACCGGGTGTTTTTATAATTCAAGAATTATTGTCATACATTGCCTTGGTTATACCAACTATTCCACCCATAACGGAAAATGGAATTTTTGATGACAAAACTGAAAGGGCCGTAATAGCATTTCAGACAATGGCAGGGCTTGAACCTACAGGTATAGTTGATAGGGATACATGGGATGAGCTGGTCCGGATATATAGGGAACAAAGATTCAGCGGAATAATGCTTCCAGGAGGAATAATATAAATATATACAAAAAATACTGCTGCTCAGCAGTATTTTTATCCTTTTTCTCAACAGGATACATCTATTTAATATGTTTATCTATAACCTGCCTGAATATAAGAAGTCCTTTCATCATTTTGGGAAAACCACAGGTGGGTGCAACCAGTAAAATCGCATGCTCAATTTCCTCCTTGCTGCAACCGCTGTTAAGTGCTTTTAATATATGTGTTCTTAAGGAGTATTCATTTTGGCATTGGGTTGAGAGAGAAACCTTTATAAGCCATCTTGTTTTTTCTTCCAACGGACCGCCTTTTTCGTGAACAAGCTTTCCGTACTTCTCATATGCTTCATAAATTTCTTTATGGTTTTCAGTTAAGTACTTAAGATTCTTTTCTATTATATCATAATTGTCAAAATAATCATCCATCTCATAACCATCCTTTTTTGTTTATTATATTATTGCCACATATTTTATATAATAAACAAAAAAAATACTCCGGTATCCAAAGGATTTAAAAAACCTATGGTATAACCGGCGTCATAATAAACTCATATAAAGGACGTTCCAAGCTTCTCGGTGACAACTTAATCATATATTCATTTGTAACATTTGGGTATATTATAATATTGGTAACATATACGATACAATATCCTTCAGCTGAAATTATCAATTGATAAAAAATGTGTTCATGCGCAGCTAATTTTATTTCTTCCGGTTCAAAATTTGCTTGAAGTTCAATGATAGGAACTATACCATCAGAATCGGATGTCTGAGTTTCTATAATATCTCCGGACCCTGTTTCATGGTATAATCCTGATACTCTTAATTCAAAAACATCTACCTTTGCACCTTCTATGGGTTCTTTAGTAACTGCGTTATGTACAGTTACTTTTATAAATCCGGTATCTATATCAGTCGAAGTTTCTTTATTTATATTAAAATTTTTTATATTATTTTTAACACGGTATGGCTTACATGAGGTTTTCATTGTATTATTTCCTTTCAAGTATGTTTTAACCTAATTCATTATATGTTGATTCCTAAATTTTGTAATAAAAAGTTTTACTGTATTAAAGGTTGATCTTCTTAAATGCATTGGCTATTGACAAATAAAAAAATGTATTATATGGTATTATGGAAACACCATTGGAAAATGCATAAATTTAATGTAACACGGTATTGGAGGAAGTTAATGAATAATTTGTTGATAGTTGAATCACCTGCAAAAGCTAAGACCATAGGTAAGTTTTTAGGAAAAAACTATACGGTCAAGGCTTCTGTAGGTCATGTCAGAGACTTACCAAAGAGCAAGCTCGGAATTGACGTTGAAAACAATTTTGAACCTAATTATATAACAATCAGAGGCAAGGGGGATGTTATCAAAGAATTAAAAAAGGAAGCTAAAAAAGCTGATAATATTTATCTTGCAACCGACCCTGACAGGGAAGGGGAAGCAATTTCATGGCACTTGTCTAAAATATTGAATTTAGATGAAAGTAAAAATATAAGAATAGAGTTTAACGAAATTACCAAGGATGCAATAAAAAATGCAAGCAAAAACCCAAGAAAAATAAATTTGGATTTAGTTGATGCTCAACAGGCCAGACGTGTACTTGACAGACTTGTAGGCTACAATATAAGCCCTCTGTTATGGAAAAAAATTGAGAAAGGTCTTAGTGCAGGTAGAGTTCAATCTGTTGCGTTAAAGCTTATAATTGACAGAGAAAGAGAAATAATGGATTTCAAACCTGAAGAATACTGGACTCTTGAATTGGAAGCTAAAAAACATAAAAAGAAAATAACAGCTAAGTATGTGGGTTCTTTAAAAAATCATAAAATAAGCAAGAAAAAAATAAAGACTGAAGATGAAATTAAAGAAATAATTAACAGCCTTGATAAAGAAAGAATAAATGTATATAAAGTAGATAAAACAAAGAGTTATTCAAAGCCAAGTGCGCCTTTCACAACTTCAAGCCTTCAGCAGGAAGCAAACAGAAGAATTAATTTTACTGCAAAAAAAACAATGATGGTTGCTCAGCAGCTTTATGAAGGCGTAAACATAAAGGGTGAAGGAAGCATAGGTCTTGTTACCTATATAAGAACCGATTCATACAGATTATCAGATGAAGCGATTAAGAGTGCCAAGGAATATATAACAGAAAATTTCGGAGATAATTATTATCAGGCAAGAGTTTATAATAAATCAAAAAAAAGTGAAAATAAGGTACAGGATGCTCATGAGGCTATAAGACCTACATCTGTACTAAAAAATCCGGAACAGATTAAGGATAGCCTGACATCAGACCAATACAAGCTTTACAGCTTAATCTGGAAAAGATTTGTTGCATCTCAAATGGTTGATGCCCAGTACGATGTAACCAAGGTTATTTTAAATAACAATGATAACATATTTGAAGCAAACGGTAAGGTTCTTGTTTTTGATGGTTACAAATCAGTTTATAAATACAATGATGATTCAGGAAGTAAGATGCTTCCGGAGATAGAGCCTGATGAACAACTGGATATTGCCAGAATTGATCCCGAGCAGCATTTTACCCAACCGCCTGCACGTTATACTGAAGCAAGCCTTATCAAGGATTTGGAAGAAAAAGGAATTGGAAGACCCAGCACTTACGCTCCTACCATAACAACAATAACCAGCAGGGAATATGTTGTGAAAGAGAAGGGAAATTTACTGCCCACAGATATGGGATTTTTAGTAACTGAAATGATGGAAAAATATTTTTCCAATATTGTTAATGAAAAATTTACTGCTGAAATGGAAAACAATCTTGATGAAATAGCATCAGGAAAAAAAGAGTGGCATGAAGTTATATCAGAATTTTTTAAAGATTTCAAAAAAGAACTGGACGTTGCTGAAAAGGAAATGGAAGAGATTGAAATAAAGGATGAAGTAAGTGACGTTAGGTGTGATAATTGCGGCGAATTTATGGTAATAAAAAAGGGAAGATACGGTAAATTCCTGGCATGCCCAAATTATCCCGAATGCAAAAACACAAAACCACTAAAGGAAAAAGATGCAGCAGAGGAAACAAATGAAATCTGTGAAAACTGTGGCTCTAAAATGCTTAAGAGGAAGGGCAGATATGGAGAATTTTTAGCATGCTCTAATTACCCGGAATGTAAAAATACAAAGCCAATCATAAAAACAATAGATGTAAATTGTCCTCTTTGCAATGGCAAAATAGCAATAAAGTTTACAAAAGCCGGAAGAAGATTTTTCGGATGTACAAATTATCCGGACTGTAAATATATTTCGTGGTTGGAGCCAACCAATGAAAAGTGTCCTAAATGTGGAGAAATGATGGTAATCAAGGACAATAAACCGGTTTGTATTAATAAAAATTGCATATAATTATGAAAGCATTAAAAAGACACGGCAAATATGCAAAAAAATAATATTTATATATTGCCAAATAAAAATTGCTATGTTATACTAAACATAATTACGCACAGATTTAGATCATGCAAGAGTTGTGCCGAAAGGTCTTTTGCATGAGATGAAAAATTCTGGAGGTAAAAACAAAAGGAGGAAATAAATATGGCTATAATAAGCATGAAAAAATTGCTTGAAGCAGGGGTGCATTTTGGTCACCAGACCAGAAGATGGAACCCTAAGATGGCAGAGTACATTTTTACAGAAAGAAATGGTATCTATATTATTGACTTGCAAAAAACAAGTGATAAAGTAGATGAAGCTTATAACTTTATTAAAGAAGTTGTTTCCGGCGGAGAAGAAGTATTGTTCGTAGGAACTAAAAAACAAGCTCAAGAATCAACAAAGACAGAAGCAGCAAGATGCGGAATGCATTTCGTAAGTCAAAGGTGGCTTGGCGGAATGCTCACAAACTATTCAACAATCAGAAAAAGAATCGACAAATTAAACGCATTAAAGGCAATGGAGGAAGACGGGACATACGCTCTTTTAACTAAGAAGGAAGTTATTAAGTTAAAAAATGAAGCCGAAAGACTTGAAAAATTCTTAGGCGGAATCAAGAATATGGATAAACTTCCCGGAGCATTGTTTGTAGTTGACCCAAGAAAAGAAAAAATAGCTGTTGAAGAAGCTAAAAAATTAGGTATTCCGGTTGTAGCAATTGTTGATACAAACTGTGATCCTGATGAAGTTGATTTCGTTATTCCTGGTAACGATGACGCTATAAGAGCTGTAAAATTATTGACAGCTACAGTTGCAGATGCTGTTCTTGAAGGCAAGCAAGGCGTTCAGATGACGGAAGAAGAGCCTGAGGATAATGTATCTGAAGAAGAATTGGAAAAAGTAGAAGAAAATTTTGTAGAAGAATAAAAATAATAAACAAAGTAAGGGGTTGGGAATTTTTTCCTTACGCCTTGCTTTTTTAAATTTTGGAGGTAAATAAATGGAAATTACAGCTTCATTGGTAAAAGAACTGAGAGAAAAGTCAAATGCAGGAATGATGGACTGCAAAAAAGCTTTACAAGAAACAAACGGAGATATAGAAAAGGCAATTGATTATTTAAGAGAAAAAGGGCTTTCAAAGGCTTCTAAAAAAGCAGACAGAATTGCTGCTGAAGGTTTAACCTATGCCTTAGTTTCAGATTGCGGCAAAAAAGGTGTTGTTGTAGAGGTTAACTCTGAAACAGATTTTGTTGCTAAAAATGATGAATTCAGAGGCTTCGTTGAGGTTGTTGCAAAAACAGCTTTAGAAAATGAGCCGGCAGATGTTGAAGCATTGAAAGCTGATAAGCTTGAAGACGGTAAATCACTACAGGAAACATTGACTGACAAAATAGCAAAAATAGGCGAAAATATGTCTATAAGAAGATTTAAGATTGAGAAGGTTAATGATGGAAGAGTTGTTTCTTACATTCATGCCGGAGGTAAAATTTCTGTTATAGTAGCTCTTGAATCTGAAGGAGATAAAGATGCGCTTGAAGTATTGGGAAAAGACCTGGCAATGCAGGTAGCTGCAATGAACCCTAAATACATATCTACTGATGATGTTGATGCCGATTATATTGCTCATGAGAGAGAAATATTGGTGGCTCAAGCATTAAATGAGGGTAAACCGCAAAATATAGTTGAAAAGATGGTTGAAGGAAGACTCCAGAAAGAACTTAAAGAAGTTTGCTTGTTAGAACAAGCTTATGTTAAGGATGGGGATATTACCGTTAAGAAATATATTGAAAATACAGCTAAAAACCTAAGCAAGGCTATAAGGGTTTCTGCATTCCAAAGATTTGAAGTGGGCGAAGGCATTGAAAAGAAATCTGAGAACTTTGCTGAAGAAGTTGCAAAGCAAATGGGTAAATAATCCTGAGGTAAATTATAAAAGAATAATGGAGAACTATAAGTTCTCCATTAAATAAATCAATGTCTTCAGGAGGAAAACATGGACTGCAAGTATAAAAGAATTATTTTAAAAATAAGCGGTGAAGCACTATCAGGCAACTATGGTCACGGAATTAACGAAGAAATAGTAACGAAAATTTCTAATGTAATAAAAAATGTTAATGAAATGGGTGTTGAGGTGGCAGTTGTTGTCGGAGGAGGTAATTTCTGGAGAGGCGCCAGCGCTAAGGAAATGGACAGAACAACATCAGATTACATGGGAATGCTTGGAACGATAATCAATGGTTTAGCTTTACAAGACGCACTTGAAAAAATAGGTGTGGAAACCAGATTGCAGACTGCAATTGAAATGAGACAAATAGCGGAACCATATATAAGAAGAAAAGCTGTCAGACATTTGGAAAAGGGAAGGGTTGTAATTTTTTCAGGGGGTTCAGGAAATCCATATTTTTCTACTGATACAACAGCAGCACTTCGAGCTGCTGAAATAAATGCTGATATAATACTCCTTGCAAAAAATGGTGTTGATGGTGTTTATAGCGATGATCCAAATAAAAATCCCGACTCGATTAAGTTTGATGAATTAAAATACATAGATGTTCTTAACAGAGGTCTTAAAATAATGGACTCAACAGCAACATCATTATGTATGGATAATAAAATTCCTATTTTAGTCTTTGGAATTGAGTACCCGGAAAATATTGAAAAAATAGTTATGGGTGAGGACATAGGAACAATAATAAAGGAGGTATAAGATGTATAAAGAAATAATAACAAAATCAGAAGAAACTATGAAAAAATCAATTAATTTTTTAAAAGAAGATCTTGCATCAATCAGAGCCGGCAAAGCAAATCCAAAATTAGTTGATAAAATCCAAGTAAGTTATTACGGTACTATGACTCCGTTAAATCAAGTGGCAAATATATCTGTACCAGAACCTAGAGCAATCACAATTCAGCCTTGGGATGCAAGCTTAGTAAAGGAAATTGAAAAAGCAATAATGGTTTCTGATTTAGGCATTAACCCATCTAATGACGGTAAGATAATCAGGCTTGTTATCCCGCCGCTTACAGAAGAAAGAAGAAAAGATTTAATTAAGCAGGTTAAAAAAGAAGTTGAAAATGCTAAAGTTGCCATCAGAAACATCAGAAGAGATGCTAATGAGGAATTTAAGAAATTAGAAAAATCAAGCGAAATAACTAAAGATGATCATAAGAAAGCCGAAGAAGAAATGCAGAAGTTCACTGATAAATACATAAAAATTACAGATGACATCTACAAGGACAAGGAAAAAGAAATTTTAGAGGTTTAATATGGATGATTTAATTGGTTATCCATTGAAGGATGCTTTGAAAATAATAGAAGAAAATAATAAGATTATTAATATAATAAAAGTAACAGGAACTAACAAGAAGTTTAATAACTTAGACAAACCATATGTAATAAAAAAACAAAGCTGTGATAATTATGTTACATTGTATGTTTCATATTATTAGTCTGTAAAGAAGGCTTGTGATGAAATCATAAGCCTGAGTTTCGTTTTTTGTATGCAAAATTATGAGAGCGGCAGCGAGCAAATAATTTGGTGAACGAAGACTGTGTATGCCCTAACCCCATTTTTTAGACCGTCAGGGAGAAAAAATGGCGGTAGGTCAACCGCAACGAGTTCCCAAATTATGAAAGCGACAGCGAGCAAATAATTTGGTGAACGAGACTGTGCAAAAAGAGAGGTAAATATGGATTTAGAAGAAAAGGTACGTTCGGGTATTATTCCTGAACATCTTGCTGTTATTATGGATGGAAACAGAAGATGGGCTCAAAATAATAATCTCCCTGCAAGCCAGGGTCATAAAGAGGGTGCATTGAGAGTAACAGACCTTGTGAGAAACTCGGTGGATTTAGGTATTAAATATTTGTCTATTTATGCTTTTTCAACAGAGAATTGGAGGAGAGACAAAAAAGAAGTAGATTATTTAATGAACCTGTTGGTTGAATTTGTTGTAAAAGAGCTGGACTACCTTCACAAAAATAATGTTAAAATAACCTTAATGGGTAACATTGAAGATTTGCCGGAAAAGACTAAAAAAGAAGTGAAACGCTCAATTGAACTGACAAAAAACAATAAAAAACTGCATTTAAACATAGCATTAAGCTATGGCTCAAGAAGCGAAATAGTTAATGCAGTTAAAAAGGTAGTAAACGATTATGAAAATAACAAAATTAATATAAATGAAATAAATGAGGAAAGCTTCAAGAGTTATTTATTTACTTATGATATGCCTGATCCGGATTTGCTGATAAGAACAAGCGGTGAAATTCGATTAAGCAATTTCCTTTTATACCAACTTGCTTATACAGAATTTTATTTCACAGATGTAATGTGGCCGGACTTCAAAAAAACAGAATTATTGAAGGCTGTTGAATGTTTTCAAAATAGAAAAAGGAGATACGGTAACTAGGGCGGTGTTGTTATGAGACAAAGAGTTATTACTGGAGTTGCAGGAGGAGTTTTTATTGCTTTTATAACATATACGGGTGGAACCCTGTATGATTTTGTTTATTTTGGCATAACCTGCATTGCAATTTATGAGCTTTCAAAGGTACTGTTTAATGACGGTTTTGATTACGGAGCTATTGTTAATTATGTGTTTGCAATTGCTTTATTTATTGAAAAGGTCACAGAATATCAGCATTTTTTCGATTTTTTCTTATTTCTTTATATATCACTGAATTTTCTAATATTCATATTTAATAAAAAAGTCGATGTTAAGAAGGTTTCTGAAATTGTTTTTATAGGTATCTATGTTGTTTTTTTTATGTATCATATGATGCTTATAAATGAATCACCATATGTATGGCTTGTATATATAGTAGCTTTCGGCTCAGACACCTTTGCTTATTTTTCAGGAAAAATATTTGGAAGGCATAAATTATATCCTGAGGTTAGTCCCAATAAAACAATTGAAGGTGCCATCGGCGGAATAATAGGATGTACCATTATATCTCTTATTTATTTTGATTATTTAAGAATAAATAAATATATTTACATTATAATATTTAGTGTGAGTGCATCTGTTTTTTCAATGGCAGGTGATTTAGTTGCTTCAAAAATTAAAAGAGAAAATGGAATAAAGGATTTTGGCAATATACTGCCTGGACACGGAGGAATATTGGACAGATTTGACAGTGTGCTTTTTGTAGCACCGGTTGTTTATTACTTTACTCAGCATTTTCTATAAGATGGAGGTTATATATTGTTGACAATAATTGCATCTTTATTTGTATTTTCGGTAATAGTGCTCGTTCATGAATTTGGACATTATAGAGCAGCCAAAAGTGTTGGTATAAAAGTATATGAGTTTGCAATAGGCATGGGACCAACACTGCTGAAAAAAGAAAAAAACGGAACAATTTATTCAATCAGGGCAGTTCCTATCGGCGGTTTTGTTCAAATGGAGGGTGAAGAGGAGGACGTAAGAACTTCAACTAGCTTTAGCACTAAGACAGTATGGCAAAGATTTAGAGTAATTGTAGCCGGACCCTTAATGAACTATGTTTTAGCACTTGCCTTATTCATTATTATTGCTTTTTCATATGGAGTTTATGGCAACCATATAGACAGTATTGACGAAGAATCAAATGAATACAGGGCAGGCTTAAGAACAGGTGACAAGATTATTTCCATAAACGATGAAAAAGCATATATCTGGGAAGATATATTTTATGAAATAACAAATCCTGACAATACATATTATGTTATTGAATATGAAAGAGACGGTCAGATAAAACAGGCAAAAATTAACAACAATTACAGAAAAATTGTGGGGGTTTCAACCACAATTATAGATGATGAACCAACAACTGTTATTTCTCCTACAGATGTAACCTCTCCGGCTTACGAAGCCGGCATAAAAGATGGTGACAAGGTATTAAAGGTTAATGATATTTCAGTTAACACATGGGGAGAACTAACTTCACAGGTTGAAAATACACCAGAAGGAAATCCGGTTAAAATTACCGTTGAAAGAAATGGTAAGATGCTTGATTTCAGCATAGTGCCTCAGACTCAGATAACAGTTAAATTCAACACTCAGCTTGAGAAATCTTTTATTACTGCAATTTCTTCTTCAGCTTACAAGACAGTCTACTATATTGAGCTTATGTTCAAGACAATAAGCCAGCTGGTGACAGGAAAGCTTGGAAGTGATGCACTTGGCGGACCGGTTATGGTAATTTCTATGGTTGGTGAAGCAGCTGAAAGCGGAATATTGTCATTGTTAAACTTGGCGGCGTTCATCAGCATTAATCTTGGCTTTATGAATCTTTTGCCAATACCTGCACTTGACGGAAGCAAACTTGTATTTTTAATCGTTGAAGCTATCAGAGGAAAATCAATACCTGTAGAAAAAGAGGGGTACATACATTTTGTCGGGTTTATAGTACTCATCGGTTTTATGATATTTATTACCTATAAAGATATTTTAAGATTATTCAGAATATAATAAATTAAAATTGAAATAAAATTAATGTAGGATTTGTGTAATGCACAAATCCTTAATAATTGTATTGTTATTTAATAATTTTTTCTTTTTGGAGGTAACATGGATCGAATAATCAGAAGACAATCAAGAAGTGTAATGGCAGGAAATGTTCAAATTGGCGGAAATGCAAAAATTCCGGTTCAATCTATGACAAACACGTTTACAAAGGATGTAAATTCGACTGTAAGACAAATTCTTGAGCTGGAAGATGCAGGCTGTGAAATAGTGAGAGTTGCAGTTGCAGATGCTTCAGATGCAGAAGCAATAAGAGATATAAAAAAGCAAATACATATTCCGTTGGTTGCAGACATTCATTTTGACTATAGATTGGCATTAAAGTCTATTGAAAACGGCATAGATAAATTAAGAATCAATCCGGGCAATATAGGCAGTATTGACAGGGTCCAAAAAATAGTTGAAATGGCTAAACCTAGAAATATCCCAATCAGAATCGGTGTAAATGCAGGAAGCATACATAAGGATATATTAAGAAAATATAATAACATAATTACATCAGAAGGAATGGTGGAATCAGCATTAGAGCATGTTAGAATTTTAGAGGATTTAGATTATAATAACATAGTCATTTCAATGAAAGGAACAGACATTAAAATGACAATAAATGCATACAGATCTATGGCTCAAAAGGTTGATTATCCTCTTCATTTAGGTATAACACATGCCGGCACTCTTTTTGAGGGAAGCATACGTTCTGCCATAGGAGTCGGCAGCTTGCTGGCAGATGGTATAGGAGATACGTTAAGAATTTCACTTACAGATAAACCAACCGAAGAGGTCAAGGTTGCGAGAGAAATTTTAAAAAGCTTAAATCTCAGAGATTTCGGCATTAATTATATAACATGTCCTACCTGCGGCAGGACAAAAATACAATTGATTGACCTTACTAAAAAAATACAAGACGGATTAAAAAATGTAAACAAGCCTATTACTGTTGCGATTATGGGCTGTGCTGTTAACGGCCCCGGTGAAGCCAGACAGGCAGATATAGGAATTGCAGGGGGTATAGGCGAAGCCCTGCTGTTTAAAAAAGGTGAGATAATAAGAAAGGTTAAAGAGGAAGAAATTGTACAGACATTATTGGAGGAAATAGAAAAATTTTAATGATAACTATAAAAAGGCTTAGCCTTTTTATAGTTCCTCGATATGAATCAGTCCTTCAAAGGAACTGAATTTTTGTAAAATTTCAACATGATTTGTTCTTTGAGGAGCCTCTATTTGTATAATGGCAATTACTGTAACCTGCATTAAATTTGCGTCCTTTGTAATTTCTATATCATGCACCTTGTAATGGTTGCTATAGCAATACAAAATGAATTTATCAAAGCTTTCTAAGGTTGAAAAAGATGTGTACACAGTTATGCTTTTATTAGTTGATGTAAGCCAATTATCAAGCTTTTTAAGAATAGTTATTATAAAAAAAACAGCGATTGCAACTATTAATGCACCATAATAAAAGCCTATACCAATAGCCAATCCAAAGCATGCAGAAGCCCATAGCCCTGCTGCAGAGGTTAGTCCCTTCACCTGACTTCTGCTGGTTACAATTATGGTACCTGCACCGAGAAAACCAATTCCGCTTATTACCTGAGCTCCCAGTCTGGCCGGATCACTGCCGCTAAAATTATCATAAATAAATTGATTCGTCATCATTATCAATGCGGAGCTTAAGCACACTATCATATATGTCCTGAAGCCTGCAGGTCTGTTTTTTCTGCTTCTTTCAAGACCTATTAATCCTCCGCACAGCATCGCCAAAAAAATTCTGAAGCTTATAGAAATGATATTTAACTCATAAAGTGTTTTAATACTATCACCACCTAGTCTTATTATTGAATGTTTTTAATTGTATATTCAAGGGATTCCGACATTTGATATTATAAAGTTCTTACATTATATAAGCATTTTATACAGATGTGATAATAAACTTATAAAAAGCGAAATTCTTTTAGGAATTTCGCTTTGGGCTTATATTTTATCAGGCAGCCATGCCTGGTCATCAGTTACTTTTATGTTCATTATTTTGCCCTGGTGTTTATCATATTTAGCTTGATGATATTTGAAAATTATTTCATTACTTCCAAGGCTGCCCACTATTTCGATTTTACCTGTCGGATGACTCATTGCATATTTAAAGCTTTTGCTTATACCATTTAATTTACTTTTAGTGTCATCCATCAATTTAACGGCTTGTATGAAAGGAACCTGGAATTGGGTTTTAACCCCTGAAACCGGTCGGCATTGAAATATATAGTATGGAATTACTCCTATTTCTGTAAGTCCTCTCATTAAAGCAGCAAGAGTATCAGAATTGTCATTTATTCCTCTCAGTAAAACAGTCTGATTTCTTACTACAATGCCGATGTTCCTCAAAGCTTCTACAGCCCTGGTTGATTCACTTGTGATTTCATTAGGATGATTAAAATGAGTCACAATATATATTTGCTTTATTTTGTTGTAATGCTCAAGAATATCAAGAAGCTCCCGGTCGTCAGAAATTCTTTGCGGAAGTACAACAGGTGTTCTTGTTCCAAATCTGATAAAGCTTAAATGATCTATTTTTGATAATTCGCTCAGTATCTTTTCAATTTTAACATTGCTGTTCATGAAAGAATCGCCGCCGGATATCAGGACATTGGTCATTTCTGTATGTTCTTTTATATAATTTACAACATCATCAAAATCTTTGTTGATTTCGTCGTCATTAACTCCTACAAGGCGTTTTCTGAAGCAATGCCTGCAGTACATTGCACATCTGTTGGTAGATAAATACATTCCTGTTTGTTTATATTTGTGCTGGAGACCGTTAACTACTGTATTGCTTGCTTCACCGCTGGTATCCAGGCTGCCGCTCATGTCTGTTTCTAATATTGAAGGTACACAGAGCTTTCTTATAGGGTCATCCGGGTCATCTTTATTTATTAATGATAAGTAATAGTCTGGTATTGACATGGGGTATCTGTCAATTATTTTTTTGAACTTTTCCTTTTCTTCCTCGGACATGTTCCAGTTTAAAGCTTTATTCACCTCATCAGCTGTTGTAATATTGTTTTTTAGTTGCATTTTCCAATCCATAAATTCACTCCAATCTTTTTAAATTTTCTATCATTCTCAATTCAAATTATAGTATCCAAAAAAAAGTTGAGTTAATAAAGAGTATGTTAATATAACTCTGCATGATTAGTTAAATCATAAATATCTTTTGTAATAATTAATTGTGACAAATTATTAACAGGCATATGTTTTAGGTTTGAATTGGGATATGATTATTATGATTAATTGCAAGAAAAAAATTAGTATTTAAATAAATTACACTTATTTAATATTTTAACATAAATTTCGCAATCAGTAAAGCGATTACAGAAATTTTTTTGAAATTTTTACTAATCGTAAGCAAACGAAACGTCAATAAAGATATCAATATGCTATATTGAAATTGTCATATCTGTTGAATTTAAAATTTGACGATGGTATAATCAAATAAAAGGGAATAGAAGGAGGATCTTATGTTTTTTAATAATATATTGAATTTGGATGAATGCGAGAGTATTGGAAATATAAGCCTCGAGAAAATTGAAGTATTAAAAACACACAATACCGTCATAATTCATGCCCTAAGCGACCACATAATTGATTTTGGCGATATAGATTATGCCATGAATAAAATAAAAGAGTACTATAATAATTCTATAGAGGTTGTATTAAATATAGACTACAATTTAAGCGATACATATTTAAGCAGACAGGATTTTATAACAGAAAAAATCATAAATAACTTTCTGTATTTTATCAAAAAAAACTCCGGTATGCTTGCACGAACAGTTGACACCATAAAAATTGAATTTAAAAATAACACTTTTTTAGTAAAGATCAGCAATAAAGTTTTAATTGATAAATTAAAGAGCACAGATATGAAAAGACGGCTGGATAATATCATTGATGGTTACAAATGCTCATACAATGTCAGGATTATTTACCATGAAGAACAGGTTGATACAGATTATACGGCAGAAAAAGCCTCTGCTTCCACCCAAAATACGAATTCAGATAATCATAGGAATATAAATATACTAAGCAAAACAAGGGCAAACGTTAATTTTGATATGCCTCTCACAAAAATCTATGATATTGACGCTGACTCAGGAACCGTAAACATAAAGGGAAAAATAATAAGCTTTGATAAAAAAGAACTCAGAACAGGTTCTACATTGCTGTCTGTTGCTGTTACCGACCTGACCGATTCCATAAGCTGCAAATACTTCTGTCAGAAGGATTTTAATGATGGAGGCTTTGAAAAGGAAAATTATATACAAATTGTGGGCAATGTCCAATATGATGATTTTGAAAAGCAGCTTATCATAAAAATACAGGGTATGCAGCTTATAGAAGAAGAAATATCCAGAATGGATACATCAGGGGAAAAAAGAGTTGAGCTTCACCTACATACAGGTATGAGTTCAATGGACGGAATAAATAGTTTTAAAGAATATGCAAAAAAAGCAAAGCAATGGGGGCATAAGGCAATTGCAATTACAGACCACGGAGTTGTTCAGGGCTACCCTGAAGCAATGGATTGTGCCGACGAAACCTTCAAGGTTATATACGGTATGGAAGGTTACCTTGTAAATGATGAAGTAAATATAGCATATAAATGTGAAGGGGCTAATCTTGACAGCGAATATGTTGTTTTTGATATTGAAACAACGGGCTTAAATCCAAAATTTGACGACATAATCGAAATAGGAGCTGTTAAAATAGCAAAGAGACAGGTCATAGACAGCTTTTCAAGCTTTGTAAGTGTAAAAAGAAAGCTGCCGAATAAAATTATTGAACTTACATCTATTACTGATGACATGCTCCAGGGTCAGCCAGATATTGAAAATATTCTGCCTGAATTCATAAAATTTGCAGGAGATGCAGTATTGGTTGCGCACAATGCAAGCTTTGACACAAGTTTTATAAAGGAAAAAGCAACAGCGCATTTAAAAGAAAATTATAATCCGTCAGTGCTTGATACTTTAGAATTGTCAAGGGCATTGATGAAGGATGTTAAAAATCACAAGCTTAATACTCTTACTAAAAAGCTTGGAATTAAACTTGAAAATCATCACAGGGCAGTTGATGATGCCAATGCAACGGGGCAGATGTTCATCAGCTTTTTAAATATGCTGAGTGACAGGGGAATACCTGATGTCGGAAGCTTAAATGATGCATTAAAGAAAGACATTGATTTCATAAAACAATCTTCATACCATATTAACATTTTGGTTAAAAATTATACTGGTCTTAAAAACTTATACAAGCTTGTTTCAGAATCTCACATAAAGAATTTTTACAAAAAACCCAGACTGCTCAAATCGAGCATATCTAAATTCAGGGAAGGTCTTGTCATAGGCTCCGCATGTGAAGCAGGAGAGCTGTACAGAGCTGTTTTAAACGGCACCTCAGATGAGAAGCTGGAGGGAATTGCAGCTTATTATGATTTCCTGGAAATCCAGCCCATTGATAATAACATGTTTCTTGTTAACAACGGAAGAGTGAGAGATGTGGAAGATTTAAAGGACATTAACAGAAAAATTATTAAGCTTGGAGACAAACTGGGAAAAACAGTGGTTGCCACAGGAGATGTTCACTTTCTGGAAAAGGAAGATGAAATATACAGAAGAATTCTTATGTCCGGTCAGGGTTATGAGGATGCGGAGGAGCAAGCACCTTTGTATTTTAAAACAACAGACGAAATGCTGGAGGATTTTTCATATCTGGGAAAAGACAAAGCCTATGAGGTGGTTGTTACAAATACAAATTTAATTGCTGATTCAATCGAGTCGATTCTACCTATACCAAATGGAACCTTTCCTCCGATAATAGAAGGGTCAGATGATGAGCTGCGAAATATTTGCTATTCAAGGGCAAATGAAATATACGGCGATCATTTGCCGGAAATTGTTGAAAAAAGACTTGACATGGAATTAAATTCAATTATCGGCAACGGATATTCAGTGATGTATATAATTGCTCAGAAGCTTGTCAAAAAATCAAACGAAGACGGTTACATGGTAGGGTCCAGAGGTTCAGTAGGGTCGTCTTTTGCCGCTGCGATGGCAGGCATAACAGAGGTTAATCCGCTTTTGCCTCATTATGTGTGTCCAAACTGCAAATATTCTGAATTCATAGAAGACGGATGCTGTGACTCCGGATATGATTTGCCTGATAAAAATTGTCCGAAATGCGGTACTCATTTAAACAAGGACGGTCACGACATACCCTTTGAGGTTTTTCTTGGCTTTGAAGGAGACAAAGAGCCCGACATTGATTTGAATTTTGCCGGCGAGGAGCAGGCAATATGTATGAAATACACGGAGGAGCTTTTTGGTAAGGGTCATGTGTTCAGAGCAGGTACAATCGGAACAATTGCAGATAAAACCGCATACGGCTTTGTAAAAAATTATTTTGAAGAAAGAGGAATTTCTAAAAGAAAAGCAGAAATAGACCGTCTTATTCAAGGCTGCCTTGGAGTTAAAAGAACATCCGGTCAACACCCGGGCGGTATAATGATTGTGCCGGAGGATAAGGATATACATGATTTTTCTCCTGTTCAGTACCCTGCCAATAATGAGAAGTCGGGAACAATAACCACTCACTTTGATTACCACTCAATATCCGGACGTATTTTAAAGCTTGATTTGCTCGGACATGATACACCCAGCATTATAAGGATGCTGGAGGATTTAACCGGCATCAACAGTGAGGATGTGCCGACTGACGATGAAGCTACAATGAAGATATTTACCAGCCCTGAGGTTCTCGGCATTTCATTGAATGAGATAGACTGTACAACCGGCACTCTTGCAATTCCGGAGTTTGGAACTCCGTTTGTGCGTCAGATGATTATGGATACAAAACCAAAATCGTTTGCTGATTTGATTCGCATAAGCGGTCTGTCTCACGGTACAGATGTATGGCTTGGAAATGCTCAGGAGGTTATAAGCAAGGGATACGCAGATATAAGCAGTGTTATTTCAACACGGGATGATATTATGACCTACCTTATTAAAATGGGAGTACCAAAGAAAACATCCTTTGATATTATGGAGCGGGTTAGAAAAGGCAAGGGATTAAGAAAAGAGGACGAAGCCTGTATGAAAGAGCATGGTGTTCCTCAGTGGTACATTGATTCCTGCAATAAAATTAAATATATGTTTCCAAAGGCACATGCTGCCGCATATGTTACCATGTCAGTAAAAATTGCATATTTTAAGGTTCATTTTCCCGAAGCCTTCTATGCTGCATATTTTACTTCGAAGGTTGAAGACTTTGATGCCGAAATTGTAACAAAAGGCGAAAACAGCATTTTGAATCACATTAAAATGCTTGAAGAAAAAGGGAATGATAAAACCGCTAAGGAGAAAAATCTCTCGACTGTTCTTGAAGCAGCGTATGAAATGTACAAGCGCGGTTTTAAATTTACCAGGGTTGATTTATATAAATCAGATGACAGAAGGTTTATATTATCTGAAGAAGGGATAATTCCACCGCTTATGGCACTGCAAGGTGTGGGTGCAAATGCCGCTTCAAGCATCAAGAAGGAACGAGAACAAGGGGAGTTCATATCTATAGAGGATATTATCAACAGAGCAAGAGTCAGCAGGACAGTGATTGATGTCCTGGAAAAACACGGAAGCCTGAAAAATTTAGACAGAACCAATCAAATTTCAATTTTTAATGTTTAAAAAATTAAAATTTCAATGGGTTGCATTTTTGTGTTTAAGAAATAATGTAAGGTACACTTGACATAATATAAAAATTTTGCTATTCTATATGTAAGGTTTACTTGACATGATGTCAGGAGGAAGTACTATGAAAAACAAAGTAAAGTGTCTTCGGGAAGAGCTAGGGCTTACACAAAAAGAGCTGGGAGAGAAAGTGGGAGTTTCACGCCAGGCGATCAATGCAATAGAAACAGGTAAGTTTGACCCTTCAATTTGGCTTGCGTATGATTTGTCACAATTTTTTGGAGTATCTATTGAAGGGTTGTTTCTGTTTGAGGAGGGGGATAGAAAATGAAGAATATTTTGAAGAATCCAGGAGTCAATGCAGTATGCATAAGCATGTTTACGGCTTTTTACGGCCTTATCTTTATTGTAACTTCCGGACATGTTGAGTTTGAAAGACTGTTATATTACAATCAGTCAACAGGAGGTCATCCGTTTTGGACTAAGTGGACCAATTTTCTAGCTTCGGGGCAGCATGTCTACATCGCATATGCGTTAATTGCCATAACTGTCCTGGTTGTCCTTATGCTTCTTTTTCGTCGTCGTCCGTATGATGAATACCATGTTGTCAGCCTTATACAGTGCCTTGCAGCAGCTGCAGTACTTACCCTGATTGCCATTGCCGGATTCTACCTTATGGTATTAAGCGATTCCAACGGTATTGTTGAAAAATTTACACTTTTCATTGCTATACATTGGGCAACGGTAGTGCTTGCGGATTTGGTGTATGTCTTTATATGCAGATGGAGTTAGATATATGAAAATCATTCTTTTACAGCCTAAAATGAATAAACGGCCGATGGATACCGACCTAAAGACCCATATGGCTCCGTCACTGGCGTTGCTTACTTTGATAAGCCTTACGCCTGATGAACATGAAGTGATACTGTTTAATGAAAATATTGAGAAAATAGATTACAACTGTGGTGCCGGCATGGTAGGAATTACAATAACCTTGGATGTAATGACACGGGCTGTGCAAATTGCGGAAAGGTTTCGCCGCATGGGAGTTCCTGTTGTGGCGGGAGGCATACACGTAACCAGCAGTCCTGATGAGTGTATGAGGTATTTTGATGCTGTCTGCATCGGAGCTGCCGAGCGCGTGTGGACACGCATAATAGAGGATGCTGTGAGCGGTATGCTTCAGCGGGTATACCATGATATGGAGGGTTTCAGGGGAGATGAGATTGTTTCTCCGGCATACAGCAGGATTGATAAAAGCAGATATCTATATACAAACGTCATCACCACAAGCCGCGGCTGCCCAAACAGATGTGACTTCTGTTACAACAGCTGTAAAAACAGGGTTTATGTTCAGCGCCCCATAAAAGATGTACTAAAGGATATTGAATCACTTGAGACCCGGCATGTGCTTTTTATTGACGATAATTTTATCGGAGTGCCGTCATACACCCATGAATTGCTTGGCAGGATGCTGGGAATGAATTTGAAGTGGAGTGCTGCAGTAACCACAAGGATTGCCGACTATCCTGATTTACTGGATTTGATGGCGGAAACAGGCTGTCAAAGTCTTTTTATAGGATTTGAATCCATCAATAACTTATCATTGCAAGGCGTAAACAAGGATAACCGCTTTGAAAAATATGAAAGACTTATTACAGAAATTCATAAACGGGGTATCATGATAAATGCAAGCATGGTATTTGGACTGGATGGTGATGAGCCGGATGTTTTCCTTCGAACTCTAAATTGGTTGGTAAAAAATAAAGTTGAGACGCTGACTTCTCATATTCTCACTCCGTATCCAGGTACAGAGCTGTATCGACGAATGAAGGAAGAAGGGCGTATAAGCGACTATGAGCTCTCAAAATACAATACATCTCATGTGGTGTTTAAGCCTAAGAGAATGACAGCAGAGGAGTTATATGAGGGATACCTTTGGATGTACAGGGAATTTTATTCCTTTCACAGTATATTTCGTCGTATGCCCATGCATGAGGCACAGAAGAAATCATATATTTTGTTCAACATATTTTACCGCAAATTTGGGCATTTTATATCATTATTGACACGGATTATCCCTATGCGTGTTGTGGGACGGCTTGCAGCACGAATTTCATACAGGATAAAATGAAATATTTAAAATAACTATCAGGCACTATAAGACTATCAGATAATGTTTAAAAAATTAAAATTTTTATTTGATTAATAATAAAAAATGTGTTATAATATAACAAAGATAGAAATTTTGACAGAAAGAGTGGGGTAGCCCACTCTTTCTGATTGTATGTTAAAAGTAAGGTAAAGGAGTACATATGAATAAAAAATCTATAGAAGAATCTGTTCAGAAGATGGTTGAAAATATTATTAAAGATACTGATATTGAAATGATTGATATTGAATATGTAAAAGAAGGCCCGTTTAAATATCTAAGAGTCTATGTTGATAAACCCGAGGGAATCACGGTTGATGATACAGCGGATGTAAGCAGGGCACTTAACAAAAAACTTGATGAAGCGGACTTGATAAAAGAACAGTACTTTTTAGAAGTGTCTTCTCCGGGAATTGAAAGACCCTTTAAAACTGAAGCTGATTATCAAAAAAATATAGGGAAGAAAGTAGAAGCTAAATTTTTCAAACCAATTGACGGGAAAAAATCCATAAGCGGAATTTTGTTGAAAAAAAGCGAAAGCAGTGTTGATATTGACAGCAACGAGGGAGTTGTAAACATAAATATTAAAGATATTTCTAAAATAAATAAAATGTTAGAGGACTTTTAACGGAGGGTATGATGAACAAGGAAATATTAAGTGCGTTGAGCGAGCTCGAAAAAGAAAAAGGAATTCGCAAAGACGTTGTGTTGGAGGCAATCAGAGCTGCACTGGAAACGGGTTATAAGAAAAACTTCAGCAAGGCAACAAACTTCAGTATAGATATTGATGAAGAAAACGGCGAATACAAATTGTTTCAGGATAAAGTGGTAGCTGAACAAATAGAAAATCCAAACCAGGAAATAACCCTTGATGACGCCAGAGCCATAGATGCTAGATATGAAGTCGGCGATATAGTAAAAATTGAAATAAAGCCTAAAAAGGATTTCGGACGTATTGCGGCGCAAACTGCCAGACAGGTAATACTTCAAAAAATACGTGAAGCTGAAAGAGAATCAATATTCAGCGAGTTTTATGGAAGAGAATCAGATATACTTACAGGTGTGGTTCAAAGAGAAAGCAAGGGAAATATCTATGTTGATTTAGGAAAAATTGAAGGAATAATCACCGCTAATGAACAAATACCCGGAGAAACATACAACCCAGGAGACAGAGTAAAGACTGTCATAGTAGAAGTAAAAAATTCAGGAAAGGGTGCAAGTATTATGCTTTCAAGAAGCCACCCCAACCTGGTGAAAAGATTGTTTGAGTTGGAAGTTCCTGAGATTCATGACGGTACAATAGAAATATATTCTATATCAAGAGAAGCAGGCTCAAGAACCAAGATTGCTGTTTCTTCAAATGACCCAAATGTTGAGCCGATTGGTTCATGTGTGGGAAACAAGGGAACTCGTGTTAAAAATATAATAGATGAAATATGTCAGGAAAAAATTGATATTATAATTTATGATAAGGACCCGGAAAAATTCATAGCAAACAGCCTTGGACCCGCAAAAATAGTTAAGGTTACCGCGAATGAAAAAGAAAAAAGTGCAGTTGCGGTTGTGCCTGACAATCAGCTTTCACTTGCCATAGGCAAGGAAGGGCAAAACGTAAGACTTGCCGCAAAGCTTACAGGCTGGAAAATAGATATAATAAGTGAAACTCAGGAAAAGGAAAGAAGCTCTAAGGAGGTACTATGAAAACCCGTAAAATTCCTATGAGAAAATGTATCGGATGCATGGAAGGTTTTCCAAAAAAAGATTTGTGCAGAATAGTTAAAAACAAAGAGAATGAAATACACTTTGATTCTACCGGAAAACTAAACGGCAGAGGTACATATATTTGTAAAAAAGCTGAGTGTTTTGAAAAAGCAATAAAGTCAAAAAGGCTGTCAAAAGCACTTGAAGCTGAAATACCTGAAGAGGTGTATGAAGCAATAAAGGCGGAGATTTCAAAAAATGAATAAAATTTATTCGATGTTGGGAATTGCCAGAAAGGGTGGTAATATATCCATAGGGTACGATGCGGCCTGCTTGGATATCAAGGATAATAAAAGCAAATTGGTTTTAATTGCAGCCGATGCTTCAGATAAAACAAAGAAAAACATACAATTTATATGCGATAAATACAATATAAAATATGTTGAATATGGAGAAAAAGAAATCCTGGGAAAAAGTCTCGGGAAAAAGGTGGTGAGTGTTTTGGCAGTTAACGATTCGAACATTGCATCATATTTACTAAATAATATATAATCCGGAGGTGGCTTTATGAGAATATACGAACTAGCAAAAGAGTTGAAGATGAATAGTAAGGACCTGGTGACACTGGCAGAACAGGAATTAGGTATTACTATAAAAAATCACATGAGTTCTATTTCTGATTTAGAAGTGATAAGATTAAAAAAAGCATTAAATATAATTAATAACAATAAAAAGACCAAACCAGCCAAGGGTGCAAAGCCGGTTGTTATAGATGACGAACCGTTAGTTGATGAACGCATTGACTTAAAACAGGCAAAATTAAAAAAGGTTGATAAGAATTTGATTGCACCGGTAAAAAAACAACCTATACAACAGAAGCCCAGGTCAGAAGAAGGCAATAAAGGTACTAACAATAACAATAATAATAATAAAAATAGAAACTTTAACAAAAACAATCAAAATAAACAAAAAAACAAGCCATATCAGCAATTTCAACAGCAAAAGCCTGCTGAACCAGAAAAAAAAGAGCAACATAAGATTAAAAATATCGAAATGGAAGATGCTATAGTAGTAAGACAGTTTGCTGATAAATTAGGAGTGCCTGTTAATGTCGTAATTTCTAAATTAATATTACTTGGAATTATGGCTAATATGAATCAGGAAATTGACTTTGACACAGCCCAGCTGATTGGCGAAGAATTAGGAGCAAAGGTGACAAAAATTGAAGTTGTTGATGAACTTCAAAATATTGAAGATTCATTGTCACATGAAGATGCCGATGATGAAAAAGATTTACTGCCCAGGTCTCCTATCGTAACTGTAATGGGCCATGTTGACCACGGTAAGACTTCACTTCTCGACGCTATCAGAAACACAGCAGTTACAGAGCATGAAGCAGGAGGAATCACACAGCACATAGGTGCTTCACAGGTTGAAATTAACGGAAAGAAAATAACCTTCCTTGATACACCCGGACATGAAGCCTTTACAGCTATGAGGGCAAGAGGAGCAAAGGTAACAGATATAGCAATTATTGTTGTTGCAGCAGATGATGGTGTTATGCCTCAGACAATAGAAGCGATTAACCATTCTAAAGCTGCGGGAGTTCCCATAATAGTTGCTGTAAATAAAATAGATAAACCAACAGCTAATATGGACAGGGTTAAGCAGGAGTTGTCAGAACAGGGAATAATTTCCGAGGACTGGGGCGGAGATACAATATTTGTACCTGTTTCCGCAAAGAAGCATATGGGAATTGAAGATTTGCTTGAAATGATTCTGCTGGTTGCCGAGGTTCAGGAATTTAAAGCAAATCCGAACAGAGCTGCAAAAGGAACCATAATTGAAGCAAAGCTTGATAAAGGCAGAGGACCGGTTGCTACTGTCTTAATTGAAAAAGGAACATTGAGCAAGGGTGATATAGTCTTGGTAGGCAGTGCTTTTGGCAAGGTCAGAGCAATGTTTAACTCAAAGGGCAAAAAAATCAATCAGGCAGGACCTTCCGTACCTGTTGAGATTCTCGGCTTAAATGAAACTCCTGTTGCAGGAGACACACTGGTTGTACTGGAAAATGAGAAAGATGCCAAAAATATTGCCGAAAAAAGAAAAGACAAGAGACATCTTGAAACAATGAATGCAACATCAAAGGTTTCATTAGATGATTTGTTTGACAGAATTCAAAAAGGTGAAGTTAAGGACTTGAATATCATTATCAAGGCTGACGTAAGCGGTTCCATAGAAGCAGTAAAGCAATCATTATTAAAGCAGAGCATGGATGATGTTAAGGTTAATCCGATTCATGGCGGTGTGGGCGGTATAAATGAAAATGACGTTATGCTGGCATCTGCATCCAATGCATTGGTAATCGGCTTTAATGTCAGACCATCTATAGCAGCAATGGAACTTGCTAAAAAAGAAAATGTTGATATAAGAACCTACAATATAATTTACAAAGCAATAGAAGACATACAGCAGGCTGTAAAAGGAATGCTTGCACCTATATATAAGGAAGTTGTTCAAGGAAGAGCTGAAGTCAGACAGACATTTAAGGTTCCTAACGTTGGAATAGTTGCCGGAGTATATGTAACAAGCGGTAAAATAACAAGAAAATCTAAAATAAGATTATTAAGAAACGATATTGTTATTCATGAAGGAGATATTGCATCTTTAAAAAGATTCAAGGATGACGTATCTGAGCTTAACACCGGATATGAAGGCGGAATCGGCATTGAGAAATACAATGATATCAAAGAAGGCGACTCAATGGAAGCCTATATAATGGAAGAAATAAAAAGATAGCATAAGAAAAGAGGTATAACATGGCAAATAGAAGAAATAACAGATTGTCAGGTGAAATGAAAAGAGTTATATCTGAAGTAATCAGAAATGAAGTTAAAGACCCTCGATTATCCGATTTGGTAAGTGTGACGGATGTGAATGTTACTGAGGATTTAAAATATGCTAAGGTTTATATTTCTGTTTATGGAGACATAGATCAGACACTGGAAGCTTTAAAAAGTGCCAAGGGCTTTATCAGAAAAGAAGTAGGCAGCAGAATTAAAATGCGTATAACTCCTGAACTGTTGTTTGAAAAAGATGAATCTATTGAAAAAGGAATATACATGTCAAGCCTTATTAACAAGGTTATAAAAGATGAAGAAAGCAGGAAGGTTGACGATGAATCTGATGATGAATGATATAAAAGAAGTATTTAATCTAATAAATAATTCTAAAAGTATCTGCATCGCAGGACATAAATCCCCTGACGGAGATTGTATAGGGTCTGTAATGGCCCTATACGAGATTCTTAAACCTCTTAATAAGGATTTGACAGTATGTATTGACGGAGATATACCTTTTAATTATAAGGCGTTTGTTGATGAAGAAATAATTACAAAGGAATGTAATAATAAATTTGATTTGTTATTTATATTAGATTGCAGTGATGCAGACAGACTTGGCAGATTTAAGGAAGTTTTTGAAAATGCTGAAAAATCAGTATGCATTGATCATCACAAGACCAATCAAGGCTATGCAGATATAAATATTATTGATGCTGAGATGAGCTCAACCGGAGAGCTGTTGTATGATGTTCTAAAAGCATCTGAGCAAAGACTTACAAAAGAAATTGCAACTTTCATTTATATAGCAATATTGACTGATACGGGTAAATTCAGTTATTCAAATACAACAAGCAAGACTCACAGAAAGACAGCAGAACTTATAGATTTGGGAGTTGATGTTGCAGCTATAGACAATATAGTTTACAATTCCAAGCCATCCAATGTTGTAAAGGCATTTATAGAGTGTATAGGAGGAATTGAACTTCATTATGACAGTAAATTTGGAATAGCTTCTATAACTAAAGAAAATCTTGAAAAAAATAATGTTGATATGGGAGATATCGATGGTGTTGTTGAATTTATAAGAGGAATCAAAGAGGTCGAGGTTTCCTGTGTTCTTAAGGAATATGAAAAAAACAACACAAAGGTCAGCCTTAGGGCAAAAAATGATATAGATGTATCCAATGTTTCGGTTAAATTTGGAGGCGGCGGTCACGCAAGGGCTGCAGGATTTGAAATCAATGATACAGTGGATAATGCCAAGAAATTATTAATAGAAATATTTAAGGAATTCTTTGGAGAATAATGAACGGGATATTAAACATTTTAAAACCAACCGGTATGACATCACATGATGTCGTGAGCAGTGTCAGAAAAATTTTAAATATGAAAAAAGTCGGTCATGCAGGAACTCTGGATCCAAATGTTGCCGGAGTAATGGTTGTGTGTGTAGGCAAGGGAACAAAGCTCAGCGATTATCTTATGAACGGAGATAAGGAATATATCTGTGAATTGATTTTAGGACAAAGTACAGATACCCAAGACAGCTATGGAACTATAATCAATGAGGTTTCTGAAATAAATATCAGTAGAGAAGATATAATTAATGTATTAAGAGAGTTCAAGGGTATACAGACGCAGATTCCTCCAATGTATTCGGCAGTCAAATTTAACGGCAAAAAGCTATATGAATATGCAAGACAAAATATCGCAGTGGAAAAACCGGGCAAGCTTATTGACATAAAAGAAATAAAGCTGATCAAGTATGAAGACAATAAAGTGTTGATGAAAATCAAATGTTCTAAAGGAACCTATATGAGAACTCTTTGCAATGATATAGGAGAGAAGCTTGGTACATTCGGACATATGGGTGTATTAATAAGAACAGAAGCAAAAGGTTTACATATTGATGATTCTGTAACCTTAAATGAATTGAAATTCTTATTTGATAACAATCGCGTAAATGAATGTCTTATAACCATAGATGAAATATATCCTTTAGATAAAATAATCGTTGAAGACGAATATTATGATAGAATAACTGCAGGCAATGAAGTATATTACAAATCCTTATTAAATAGCGATGAGTTTTACATCTATTGTAAAGATACGCTGATAGGAATTGGAAAAAAGGTAAATGAAAATTCAGTTAAAATAGAAAAATTGCTAATGTAACTAGGTGGTACTAATGAAGAATAAAAACGGATCATGTGTTGCTATTGGTAATTTTGATGGCATTCATATCGGTCATGACACATTGATAAGACGAATGATGGACTTAAGCCATGAAACAAATCAAGACAGCATAATAATTACTTTTAAATTTGTAAGAAAAGACTTGAAAAAATCCAATTTCAATATAAAATACATAAATTCAAGAAATATTAAGCTTGAATTATTAAAATCCTATAGTGTTACGGACGTAGTGGAAATTGAACTTGATGAAGTTATTTCAAGATATTCACCAGAGCAGTTCATACATGAAATTCTTATAGATAAATATAATGCAAAAAATGTTGTTGTTGGATATAATTTTACATTCGGGCACAAGGCATGCGGTAATGTAAATACATTAAGAGAGTTTCAGGATAAATATGATTACAAGGTGGAGGAAATACCCCCCGTAAAATATAATGGAATTGTTGTCAGTTCGACCTTGGTTCGAAATTTGTTAAACGAAGGTAAAATTCGTGAGGCCAATGCCTTACTGCTGAATAACTATACTATATTCGGCAATGAAATCAATATAGATTTTAATAAAAATTCTGCTTTTGTAGATACTAAAAGCAGTGTTATTATACCTGCTGAAGGCAGATACAAGGTTATGGCAGGCAATAAAGAGATGCTATTGACTATAATATCAAACAAGCATGGTTCTGTTCTGACCTTTGAAGATAAATTAGAGCATAATGAAAATATTGTGTTTGTGGATAGAGCAGTAACCGCTTGACTGTTTGAAAATTTTGTAAAATTAAATAAAATTTTTATTTACAAAGATAAATCGTTATGGTACAATTTAGTGTATTTCCATAGCCTAAGTTTTACGAATCCTCAACGTATTGCTTGGATTATGGTGAAATAAAAAATAATGGAGGATTATTAATTATGACAAAGGAACAAAAAACACAAATTATTGAGCAGTACAGAATCAATGAGAAGGATACAGGATCTCCTGAGGTTCAAATAGCATTGTTGACTTTCAGAATCAACAACTTAACTGAACACTTGAAGGACAACAAAAAAGACCACCACTCAAGAAGAGGTCTTTTACAAATGGTTGGACAAAGAAGAGGATTTCTTAACTACTTAAAAGATAACGACATCGAAAGATATAGAAGCATTCTTGCAAGATTGGGATTGAGAAGATAATTAAGGAGCGGGGAAAATCCCGCTCTATTATTTATGCAGAAAAATTGGTGGTGTAAACCTATAAAATTAAAAGGAGGTACTAATGGAAGAAAGAGTTTTTAAATACATGCTCGCCGGAAGAGAATTAAAGGTTACAACCGGTAAAATAGCAGAGCTTACAAATGGTTCTTGTCTTGTCCAATATGGAGATACAGTTATTATGGCAAATGTAGCCGCTTCGAAAGAGCCAAGACAAGGTATAGATTTTTTCCCGCTGAGTGTAGATTTTGAGGAGAAGCTTTACTCTGTAGGAAAGATTCCGGGCGGATTCATTAAAAGAGAAGGAAGACCGGGAGAGAAGGCAATACTTACATCAAGGTTAATTGACAGACCTTTAAGACCGTTGTTTCCAAAAGGATACAGAAACGATGTATCTGTGACAGTAACAGTTTTATCGGTGGATCAGGATTGTTCTCCTGAAATACCTGGTATGATTGGTTCATCAATTGCATTGTCTATATCAGACGTACCGTTTGACGGACCTACAGGTGCCGTGAATCTAGGACTTATAAATGATGAATTTATAGTTAATCCAAACAGCAAGGAACGGGAAACAACTCAGTTAAACTTAACGGTTGCCGGTACAAAAGATGCTATCATGATGGTTGAAGCCGGAGCAAATGAAATTCCTGAAGCTAAAATGCTTGAAGCAATAATGTTTGCTCATGAAGAAATTAAAAAGATTTGCGATTTCATCGATCAAATAAAGGCAGAAGTAGGAAAAGAAAAAACTGATTATGTTAAATTTGTTTGTGATGAAACAATTGAACAGGAAATCAGAGAATATGCAGCCCCTATAATAAATGATGCTATTATAGTTGAAGATAAACTTGAAAGACAAAGCAGAATCGACAACTTTAAAGCTGAAGCAAAAGAAATTTTCCTGGAAAAATATCCGGAAAATGAATCAGATATAGAAGATGCACTCTATAAAATAGTTAAAGAAAAAGTTAGAGAAAACATATTGGTAAGAGGCATCAGACCGGACAACAGAACAATAGACGAAATAAGAAAAATCACATGCGAAGTCGGGATGCTTCCAAGAACCCACGGCTCAGCAATATTTACCAGAGGTCAGACACAGGTTATGACAGTTGCGACCCTGGGAGTTTCAAGTGACGAGCAAACATTAGACGGTATTTCTGAAGAAACCTCTAAAAGATATATGCACCACTACAACTTCCCTTCATATTCTGTGGGAGAAACAAGACCGTCAAGAGGACCGGGAAGAAGAGAAATCGGACACGGAGCACTGGCAGAAAGAGCACTGGAGCCTGTAATACCTCCGGTTGAAGTATTCCCGTATACAATCAGACTTGTTTCTGAAGTATTGAGCTCTAACGGTTCAACATCTCAGGCGTCTGTATGCGGAAGCACATTGTCATTAATGGATGCCGGAGTGCCTATAAAAGCTCCTGTAGCCGGAGTTGCAATGGGCTTGATAAAAGAAGGAAATGACGTGGTTGTTCTTACTGATATTCAGGGCATGGAGGATTTCCTCGGAGACATGGACTTCAAGGTAGCCGGTACAAAAGAAGGTATTACTGCAATCCAAATGGATATGAAGGTTCATGGAATTGACAAGGGTATCTTAACTACTGCACTGGAAAAAGCACTCGTGGGTAGATTATTTATTCTTGACAAAATGACAGCCTGCATAGACAAACCAAGAGAAGAAGTAAGCAAGTATGCTCCAAAGATAATCAGCATGACAATTAATCCTGACAAAATAAGAGACGTTATAGGAGCAGGCGGAAAGGTTATAAACAAGATTATCGAAGAAACAGGAGTAAAAATTGATATTGAGGATGACGGCTCAGTATTGATAGCTGCCGAAAATGTAGAAGCTGCATACAAGGCAAAGAAAATAATCGAGAATATCGTTAAAGAAATTGAAGTCGGAGAAATTATGCTTGGCAAGGTTGTAAGACTTGCGACATTTGGAGCATTTGTTGAGTTGACCGACAATAAGGACGGACTTCTTCACATTTCTCAAATTTCTGATAAAAGAGTGGCAAAGGTTGAAGATGTGTTAAAAGTCGGAGATGAAATTCTCGTCAAAGTTATTGAAATTGATCAACAAGGTAAAATCAAGCTTTCAAGAAAAGAAGCATTGAAGGAAACAGAAAATAAATAACATAAATACGAACTGACTTGTTATACAAATCAGAGCTTGTTGCTGGACATAAGATAACAATATCAAGGTAAAGACCGAGATTTTGTTATTTTTTTATTGATTAATGAAACTTTTACACTGATGATTACATTTGCGTTGCTAACGATTGCATGATATACTTAATGGTGAGTTGGTTAATTTAGTGAGAATCAGGAATGCATGCTTGTTGGATTGCTATGTTTCCATCAGATGCTGTTAAGAGTTTTTGGTATTGAATTAGCGGGTGTTATTAGATGAATATTGAGAAGCTGGCAAAATTAAAAGAAAATTTTAAAAATAGAAATATTGAAGTTAAATATTTTGATGCTTTAGAAGATGTTAAATTATACATATTAAATATAATACCATTGGATTGTAAAGTTGGAATTGGTCATTCTTTAACTCTTCAAAAAATGAATATAACTAATTTGCTGATTCAGAGAGGTAATATTGTATATGATAAAGAACTGACTATTAATAAATATGAATCTAACACTATAAAAAGAAAAGCATTACTAAGTGATTGGTATATTTCTGGTTCTAATGCAATAACTGTTGACGGTCGAATTATAAATGTTGATCATAGTGGAAATAGAGTTGCAGCAATTACTTTTGGACCTAATAAAGTAATAATTGTAGTGGGGGTTAATAAAGTTGTAGATACAGTTGAAGAAGGTATAAAAAGGGTTAAAAATATAGCATGTCCTTTAAATGCAAAGCGTGCTGGGTATAACCCACCTTGTGTAGAATTAAATAAGTGTATTGATTGTTCTTCAAAAGAAAGAGTATGTAATTACTTATCAATTATAGAAGGTCAAGCAGACCACAATAGAATAAAACTATGTATAGTGAATGAAGAATGCGGATTCTAGAATTTAGAGGATGTATATCCTTCTGATAGTAACGATAGTTTTATTAAAGAAGCAAGAGATTTAGGATGTGAAGTCGAGTTTATATTAGAAGACGCAGGGACGTTTCACCTGTCTTCTAATAAAACTTGCCTGGTTTCACGAACTCTATTGGATGATATTTTGATTAGTAGGTAACATTAGTTACCTCTAATCAAAATATTCATTTAAGAACACTGAACTTCTTTCGTACACCTACGATGAACTGACAAATTAAAATTTAAAAAGCTGCCTACAATTATAAGTGGCTTACACATTTATGAGTGAATATTAATACTTTAAAAGTGCATAATAATCGAAATTTTTTTGGCGTAGGTCTTTTAACAGAAACCTGTATATTTCAATGAAAAACCTTCGCCTAAAATAAGTTTTTCAATGTTTTAAAAAGTTAAAGCAGAAAATGTCGCAGACTACGTAAAATATTTTTGCATAAATATGTTCTCTATCTATTTCTTGCTGCTGTACATAATTAAGAGACAGAGCTGACAAATGGACGGGGTAGTTGACATCAATCGGCGTAGAATCAGCAAAATATAAGATGAAATTATGACAACAACCCCGTCAGACTGCGCAAAAACATTAATTTCATTAATTTATATACGAATAATTTTATAAAACGCCTATAAATAAGTACGTTTTGAGCTATATTGCATAAAAATTTAATAATAAAATTGATTTTACGCAGTCTGCCGTCCCCGTGACACGATACGAGACACCCTAAAAAGCTGCGTACAATTATAAGTGGCTTACATATTTACAAGTGAATATTAATACTTTGAAAGTGCATAATAATCGAAAATTTTTTAGTGTAGGCCGTCTAACATAAACCTGTATATTTCAATGAAAAACCTTTGTCTAAAATAAAATTTTCAAGATTTTGAAAAGATAAAGCAGAAAATATCGCAAGTTACGTAAAACATTTTTGCATAAATATAATATGTTCCCTGTATCTATCTGTTGCTGCTGGCATAATTTTATTTTTACATAAGAAGCTTCCTTTACTTTGATGTACAACCCATAGTATGCAGTAATGTAGGTTTTGCTACAAAAACTATAGAAGATGGTGCAATATTCAGATCATTATTATGGAGAAATGATTCTTAATATTATCAGAGAGGAGTGGAGAAATATTAATATTATATTGTGTTTTCTATAAAAATTTGATAATATAATTGTATTATTTATATATCATAAATAGCCCCTGTTATTAATACATATAAATATAAGGGGGATTTTTATGAAATTTTTTTGCAATAACTTAGCTTTTATAAGAAAACTCATAATAATAATTCTTGTTGCAATTATTATTATACTGCTTATAACAGGAAGATGCAGCACCATGGGGCTTAGGATGTTCTGGTGAAAAATTGCGGTCTAAGCTTAATTGTATTGCATATGGAGGAAAAATGATAAAGAAATACACTTTAGATAATGGCATAAGAATTGTAATGGAAAAAATAGACTATGTAAAATCTGCTTCATTGGGAATTTGGGTCAATGTCGGCTCCAATAATGAAACTGAAGAAACAAACGGATTATCACATTTTATCGAACACATGCTTTTCAAGGGCACAACAAACAGGAAGGCAAACGAAATCGCAGAGGATATGGACAATTTGGGTGGTCAGCTCAATGCCTTTACAAGCAAGGAATGCACTTGCTTTTACGTAAAGGTTCTGGATGAAAATATTGATGAAGCGGTGGATATACTTTCCGATATGTTTTTCAACTCACTTTTTCAACAGGAAGAAATTGACAAGGAAATTTCTGTTGTAATAGAAGAAATAAAAATGTACGAGGATTCACCGGAGGATGTCGTTCATGACAAGCTGACAGAAATAGTTTTTAACAATAGCCCTATGGCATTCAATATACTGGGTACTGAAGAAAATTTAAAAACCTTTACTACAGAAAAGGTTCTTAATTACATGAGAGACAAATATTCTCCATATAATACGGTAATTTCCATCGCAGGAAGCTTTGATGAAGAGCTTTTTATCAAGCTTATCAGTGAGAAATTCAAACATTGGCAAAACGCCAATGCCGGGCATGTAGACAAGGAAGGTCAATACACACGCAGGGTCGTGGGTATAAACAAAGATTTAGAGCAGCTGCATATGTGTATAGGAAATAAAACAATCGGAAGACATGATGAAAATTACTATCCTCTGTTGGTGCTTAACAATATATTTGGCGGAACTATGAGTTCTAGAATTTTCCAGGAGGTAAGAGAAAAGAAGGGACTGGTTTATTCTATTTATTCATTTGTTTCTAATTACTCTAATACAGGAATTTTCAGCATTTATTCAGGCATGAGCTATGACCAGGCAGAGGATGCATTAAGAACCATATTAAAAGAAATGGTTAACATGAAAAAGGGAGATATAACTGAAAGGGAATTTAACAGAGCGAAACAGCAAATTAAGGGAAATTACATTTTGGGACTGGAAAGCACATCAAGCCGTATGTCGGCAATCGGAAGAAGAGAGCTGCTATTTAACGAAATCCAATATCCGGAGGAAGTGATAGAAAACATCAACAATGTAAAGCTTGAAGATGTCTTAAAGGTTGCAAATGATTTATTTGACATAAACAAATTAAGCATTACTTTTACCGGCAATTTAAAAAAATATAATAATATAGAAGAAATTATAAATAAAGTACTGGGAGAAGAATATGAAGGTTAAAATAGTAAAGAATAATCCTTTTAATTTGCCTGCTTATGAAACAAAGGGTTCGGCAGGAGTAGATTTACAGGCATTTGTGGAAAATCCGATAGTTCTGAAACCGCTGGAAAGAGCTTTGGTGCCAACAGGCGTATTTGTTGAAATACCTGAAGGCTATGAAGCCCAAGTAAGAGCCAGAAGCGGTTTGGCCATAAAGCATGGCATAAGTCTGGTAAATGGTATTGGTACAATTGATTCAGACTATCGTGGAGAAATCAAGGTAATACTGATTAATCTGGGTGACATGGAATTTACCATTAATAATGGTGACAGAATTGCTCAGATGGTGTTTATCAAGCACGAACAAGCAGATTTTGAATTAGTGGAAGTGTTAGGAGACACTGAAAGAGGTGCAGGAGGCTTCGGTCATACAGGGGTGTAAAATAATTGAAAAGGGGGGATATTATGAAATTAAGTGAATTGTACAGTAAAGAAATAATCAATATTGACACGGGCGAGAATTTAGGGATATTCGGTGATTGTGATTTGGTTATAGAAGAGAAAACCGGAGAAATTATAAGCTTTATTTCCGGAACTAATTCACACTTTAACATTTTTAAGGAACCTAAGAAAAAAGAAATTTTATGGAAAAATATAAAAAAAATAGGCAGCGATATGATAATAATTGAAAATGATTGAGCTACAGCTATTTTTTATAAAAATTTAGCTGGTGCATATATGCATAAAAAATACAAAACTCCAAAGAATAATCAGGAATAACCTGATTATTTTTATGTGGAGGCTTAAATGGAAAATAACAATCAGATAAATAATATACAAAAGCAGTCTTTCAACAATATGGATGGGAACAGAAATTATCAAAACAATCAAAACAATCAAAACAATCAAAACAATCAAAACCAACAGAACAATAATGACATACAAAATAATAACAATGGTAATAATCAAAATAATAATCAATTAAGAATTAACAGCAGCGGAAATAATACTGATGAACCTGCCAACCCATTTTTATTCAGCGGAAATAAAAACAATGATAAAGAAGAAGATTCAGATCAGCCCTATGAAAATGTAAAGCAAATGGGAAGCGTAACAGATATCAGTCCGGTAAAGGATATATGCTTTATCAGTATAATAGGAGAAATTGAAGGGCATACATCATTGCCTCCTCAAAGCAAGACAACAAAATATGAACATGTTATCCCGATGATTATTGGTGCTGAAATGGATCCGCAAATAAAAGGAATACTCCTGTTGATAAACACTGTTGGCGGAGATGTTGAAGCCGGTTTGGCAATTTCAGAGCTTATTGCAAGCATTTCCAAGCCTACAGTTTCATTGGTCCTGGGCGGGGGACATTCAATCGGAACAGCTCTTGCAGTATCTGCCAATTATTCATTCATTGCTCCCACAGGAACCATGACCATACATCCTATAAGAACAAACGGCTTTGTAATAGGAGTGCCTCAGACATTCAGATATTTTCAAAAAATGCAAGAGCGCATTACAAATTTCATTGTTGCTAATTCAAAGGTTGACAGAGAGGCCTTCTTGAAATATATGTATGATACAGATGAAATAGCAAATGATGTGGGTACAGTTTTAAATTCTGACGAAGTGTGTCAGATAGGATTAATTGATGAAATAGGCGGATTTTCCTCAGCTATGAAAGAATTGAGAGATTTGATTGAAAACATGAATGATAAAGAAAATCATTGCGATTAAATAATATTTTATGATATAATAACATTTAGAAAAAACAGGGGGACATTGTATCAAATGGCAAAGGTACAAAGCGAAAGCAATACAAAAAAAGTTACTTCAAGAAAAAAGAGTACAAGCTCGGCAAAAGCCAAAAATTCAAATAGTGATTTGTTAAAAAAAGAAATAACCGGAATTTTCATAGTTGCATTTGCGGTTTTTTTAATAGTGGTTACGACAAAAGAGAGTCAAACAGGAATAATAGGCAGAACAATAAATCTGTTTACACATTCATCATTTGGAAAAGGTGCAGATGTGCTGCCATATTTTATCTTAATAATTGGCGTTATGAGGCTCTTGAATATAATAATATTTACTGATAACAATCAGGTTGCTGCAGTTATTGGATTTTTTCTATGCTTTATTATTTATGCCGCATTATTAAAAGTAGAAATTATAAACGAGAGCATAAATTTTAAAGCTTTACTAAAAGCATCGTCAGATGCAGGTATTTTAAAACAAGGCGGCGGTGTGATTGGAAACATTCTCACGTATTTATTTATGAAGCTTGTCGGCAAAAACGGAACTTACATAGTTCTTGGAGCTTTGATATTTTCAAATTTTATATTGCTTACAAATCAGAGTGTTATAGGTATATGCAAAATTATAACAGATTATTTCAAAAGATTTTTAAAAGCAATTTACAGTTTTATTTTTACTGAGGCAGTGCCTGACGAAAAAAAGAAAATAAAAGAAAAACCAACTGCGAAAAAGGCAGAAATCTCAGATTCTGATGAAAATATAAAAATATATGATTACTTGAACCCTCTTGACAACAACAAAAAATCTGAAATTACTCAGATGAAAATTGATGATATTAAAAGAGATGATATAAAAAAAGCAGATGCATCAGCATCTGTAAATCAAACATCTGCTCAAATCAAGCATGAGGCTGATGAGGTTAAAGAGAAAAAAGAGAAGCCGAAGGACAAATTTGAACCAAAAGAAATTACAGACGACATTATAAATATTGCAGGCGTTAAAAACGACAACTACAAGCTGCCTTCAATAACACTGCTGGATACTATTCCGCAGCATGTCAGGGGAGACAAGGATGACTTGAAGAAGGACGGAGAAAAGCTTATTGAAACATTGAGCAATTTTAATATCCCGTGCAATATTCTTCAGATAAACAAAGGTCCGACTATCACAAGATATGAAATACAACCGGCTCCGGGAATAAAAGTAAGCCGAATAACCGGCCTTTCAAATGATATAGCGATGGCACTGGCTACTTCAGATATACGTATGGAAGCTCCCATACCCGGCAAATCTGCTATAGGCATAGAGGTTCCGAACAGAAATAAGACCAGTGTGTATCTAAGAAGTTTAATCGAGTCTAAAGAGTATAAATCAATCAGCACAAATATCCCCTTTGCACTTGGAAAGGATATAGCAGGGAAGAATATTGTTGCCGCAATTGATAAAATGCCGCACCTTTTGATTGCAGGTGCAACAGGCTCAGGAAAGAGTGTGTGCATCAATTCTCTTATTATGAGTATATTGTTCAAGGCGAAACCAGATGAGGTTAAGCTTATATTGGTTGACCCAAAGGTGGTTGAATTAAGTGTTTACAATGGGCTGCCACACCTTCTGATACCTGTGGTAACAGACCCGCGCAAGGCTGCCAACGCTTTGAACTGGTCTGTATCAGAAATGACAAACCGTTATAAGATATTTGCTCAAAACAGTGTAAGAGATATAGCATCCTACAATGAAAAAATGGTTAAAGAGGGCAGTGAAAAAATGCCTCAGATAGTAATCGTAATTGATGAGCTTGCCGATTTGATGACAGTTGCTTCATCAGAGGTGGAAGAATACATAACCCGTATAGCTCAGCTTGCCAGAGCCTGCGGAATGCATTTGGTGATAGCTACACAAAGACCCTCGGTAGACGTTATTACAGGGGTCATTAAAGCAAATATTCCTTCGAGAATCGCATTTGCTGTTTCATCACACATTGATTCGCGTACAATACTTGATACAGGAGGAGCTGAAAAGCTTCTGGGCAAGGGTGATATGCTGTATCATCCTATGGGACTTCCTAAGCCTATACGTATTCAGGGAACATTTATTTCGGATGATGAAATAAAAAAGGTTGTTGATAATATTAAAGCTCAGCAAATTGAAATTAAATTCGGAAAACAAAATGAAATAATTAACGAAATAGAAAAAGCACCAAGCCAGGATGAAGATGTTGACGAATTTTTAGAGCAAGCCATAGAAATGGTTGTCAATGACGGTCAGGCATCAGCATCCTATATTCAGAGAAAATTCAAGGTAGGATATGCAAGGGCTGCAAGGATAATTGACCAGCTTGAGGAAAGAGGTATAGTAAGCGGTCATGAAGGAAGCAAGCCTCGCAAGGTACTCGTCACCAAAGAAGAACTAGAAGAAATGAAAGGAACTAATACTTAATGAAAAAAATATACATGCATTCCCTTGGCTGTTCTAAAAATCTTGTTGATTCAGAGCATATGATAGGAATTTTGGAAAAAAAGGGCTTTACAAAAACCATTTACGCTGACAAGGCTGATTATATCATAATTAACACATGCTCATTCATAAGCGAGGCTCAGCAGGAATCGGTTGATGCCATTTTGTCTGCGGCAGAAATAAAAAATGAAGCCAATAAAAATGCAAAGATAATTGTTACAGGATGCCTTGCACAAAGATTTGGAGAGGAATTGGCAAAAGAAATTCCGGAAGTCAGTATAATAATAGGCACCGGTGGTTTTGAAAAAATAGATGAATACATTGAAAAGTATGAAAACAGTAAAAGCTTGATTGTTGATACAAAAACTCAGCTGTTAGATGAGGAAAACTTACCAAGAAATACTTTGACCGAAAGCTGGTATGCATATTTAAAAATTGCAGAAGGCTGCAGTAACAATTGCACCTACTGTGTTATCCCAAGCTTAAGAGGTCCCTATAAAAGCAGAAAAATAGAAAAAATAGTTGAGGAAGCCAAAGACCTGGCAAAGCAAGGGGCAAAGGAGATTATCATAATAGCACAGGATACAAGCAAGTATGGTCTGGATCTTTACGGTGAAAGGAAGCTTCACGAGGTTATTGAAAAAGTATCTGAAATTGAAGGTATAGAATGGATTCGTATACATTATCTGTATCCGGAGGATATTTATGATGAGCTGATAAATGAATTCAAGAACAATAAGAAGCTGTTAAAATATTTTGATATACCTCTTCAGCACATCAATGACAGAATATTGAAAAGAATGCACCGCAACACAAACAGGAAGCAGATTGCGGAGCTGATAAATAAAATCAGGACTGAGGTGGAAGGCGCAGTTATAAGAACCTCGTTAATAACCGGCTTCCCCGGTGAAACTCCGGAAGAGCATGAAGAATTAATGAAATTTTTACATGAATACAAGCTTGACCGTGTTGGGATATTCAAATATTCAAGAGAAGAGGATACACCTGCATACAGACTGCCGGATCAGATAGATGAAGAAGTTAAGGAGCAGAGACATGATGAGCTTATGGAGCTGCAGCTGGGAATTTCATACGAAAACAACCTGTCTAAAATAGACAGAACCTACGATGTATTAATTGAAGAAAAAGATGTTGAAAACATATGGGTTGGAAGAACCTATATGGATTCAATAGATATAGACGGTTGTGTATATGTGACATCTGATGAAGAATTAGAATTAGGCAGTATTTATAAAGTTAAAATAAATGATGCCTTAGAATATGATTTGATGGGAGATGTTATTATTGATGAATTGGTTTAAGAACATGAATTTACCAAATAAGCTTACTGTAATAAGAGTATTGGCTATTCCTTTATTTTTGATATTCCTTTTTATCAGCAAGGGAATATTCAGATTTCTTCCACTGCTGATATTTGTGGCAGCAGCCGCAACCGATGCGATTGACGGCTATATTGCACGAAGAGACAATTTAATCACGGATTTTGGAAAATTTATGGACCCTCTTGCAGATAAGCTTCTGACAGCTTCTGCATTTATTGCTTTTGTGGAAATCGGTTATTTAAGCTCATGGGTTGTTGTTTTAATTATCTCAAGAGAATTTTTGGTGTCTGGTTTCAGAACACTGGCTGCTTCAAAAGGCGTCACAATTGCGGCGAATCCTTGGGGTAAAATTAAAACTGTATTTCAAATGATTTTAATTGTTGTTGTTTTGTTGAATTATACCGGCTATGCCGCTTTCACAGCTTTGTGGATTACACCTCTTGCAGCAATTGTTGTTTTATTGACTGTTACATCAGGAGCAACATATGTGTATGAGAATTTAGAAGTAATTAAATAGATTACTTCTGAATTTCTTTATTGACAAAGAGTTTAATATTTTGTATAATGATCAAAAGAGAACAAATGTTCGCAAAGGAGTACAAATGGAAAAAGATAAAGCCCTTGAGCTGGCGATTGCTCAAATAGAAAAGCAATTTGGCAAAGGCTCTATTATGAAGCTTGGAGAAAATGCAAAGCTTAATATAGAAGCTATACCGACAGGCGCACTGCCTCTTGATATTGCAACAGGAATTGGCGGAGTTCCTAAAGGAAGAATTATCGAAATATTTGGACCTGAGTCATCAGGTAAGACAACAGTTGCATTACATATAGTAGCAGAAGCACAAAAACAAGGAGGAATTGCTGCCTTTATAGATGCTGAGCATGCTCTTGATCCAGGTTATGCTAAAAAGCTTGGAGTATCTATTGAGGATTTGATTATTTCTCAGCCCGATACAGGAGAGCAAGGCCTGGAAATAGCTGAGGCACTTGTCAGGAGCGGTGCGGTTGATGTAATAATAATAGACTCTGTTGCTGCTTTGGTTCCTAAGGCAGAAATAGACGGTGAAATGGGAGATTCACATGTTGGCTTGCAGGCAAGACTTATGTCACAGGCGCTGCGTAAGTTAGCCGGTGCCATTAACAAGTCCAATACAGTTGCTATTTTTATCAACCAGCTGCGTGAAAAAGTAGGTGTTATGTTTGGTAATCCTGAGACTACCACAGGCGGCAGAGCACTTAAATTTTATGCTTCCATGAGACTTGATGTAAGAAGAATCGAATCCTTGAAAAAGGGCGATGATGTATATGGCAACAGAACAAGAGTGAAGGTAGTCAAAAATAAAGTTGCTCCTCCTTTCAAGCAGGCAGAATTTGATATTATTTACGGCAAGGGAATTTCCAAGGAAGGCTGCATTCTTGATATGGCTGTGGAAGCAGGTGTTGTAAATAAAGCAGGTGCATGGTATTCCTATGAAAGCACCAGAATCGGACAAGGAAGAGAAAATTCAAAGGAATATTTACTGTCAAATCCCGATTTAATGTACGAAATTGAAAATAAAGTAAGAGAAAAGTTTGAACTCGGAGCTGCGCAATTAAAAACTGATGATACTGAAAAATCCGGAGATTCAGACGAATAACCGCCAGGTATTTTGGATAGTGGAGAAGAGGCTTTTCTATAATTAGATAGAAGTAAATTGAAGAATGATTATATGTCATTCTTTTTTTACTTTGAATTTACATCATATAGCTTACAAAATTAATATTATGTTAACAATATAAAGCCGAAAATATATCCAACTTGGTCGAAGCACTGCAATTTTATACATTATGTCTTGACATAAAGCATAAAAAATTATAAAATATAGTATATTCAAGTATTTAGAAATAAATTTTAATATTTCAAATATATATCAGAAAATAAACATTTTTTATATTCATACAGCAATGTAATAAATGTATATATTTCGCAGCTTGAAAATTTAATACGGGAGGTGCTGAATTGTTAAATGAAATCATAGTAGGTATTATCTGCGCAATTATAGGTATAATAGTAGGAATTATAGTTCGTAAAAATATATCTGAAAGCAAAATAGGTAGTGCTGAACAAGAAGCTAAAAGGATAATTGATGATGCTACTAAAGATGCCGAGACAAGAAAAAAAGAGGTTCTTGTTGAAGCAAAAGATGAAGCTCACAAAATGAGAAATGAATATGAAAGAGAAAACAAGGAAAGAAGAAACGAATTACAAAGAAATGAAAAAAGACTGATTAAAAAAGAAGAAATGCTTGACTCCAAGAGTATTCAGGTTGAAAAAAAAGAAGAAATGCTCCAGAAAAAGCTTAAAGATATTGAAACCAAGCAAAATAAACTAGAAGCAATTCATGAAAAGCAAGTTGAAGAGCTTGAAAGAATTTCCGGACTTTCAACAGAAGATGCAAAGAATATGTTGATTGATAACATAAAAAGAGAAGCAGAGCAAGAAGCTTCATTTGCCGTAAAAGAAATTGAGAGGGAAGCAAAAGAAACTGCAGAAAGAAAAGCACGTGAAATTATTACATATGCAATTCAAAAATGCTCTGCAGACCATGTAGCGGAAACAACTGTATCTGTTGTAGATTTGCCTAATGACGAAATGAAAGGCAGAATAATAGGCAGAGAGGGCAGAAACATCAGAGCCCTTGAACAAATGACGGGTATAGATATTATAATAGATGATACACCAGAAGCAGTAGTTATTTCTGGATTTGATCCTATTAGAAGAGAAGTAGCAAGATTAGCCCTTGAAAAATTAATTGCAGATGGAAGAATCCATCCTGCAAGAATTGAAGAAATGGTTGAAAAGGCTAAAAAAGAAGTTGAACAGCAAATTAAAGACGAAGGTGAACAAGCGACCCTTGATACTGGCGTTCACGGGCTTCACCCGGAAATAGTACGATTATTAGGAAGACTTAAGTTTAGAACAAGCTACGGACAAAATGTATTAAAGCATTCCATGGAAGTTTCATATCTGGCAGGCATCATGGCAGCCGAATTGGGTGCAGATGTTAAATTAGCTAAGCGTGCCGGACTATTGCATGATATAGGAAAAGCAGTGGATCACGAAGTTGAAGGTCCTCATGTTACTATAGGTGAAGATTTAGCCAGGAAGTATAAAGAAAGCAAAGCCGTAATTCATGCTATAGCAGCACATCATGGAGATATAGAACCTCAGACTGTTGAGGCAGTCTTAGTACAGGCAGCAGATGCCATATCAGCAGCAAGACCAGGAGCAAGAAGAGAAACACTTGAAACTTATATTAAGAGATTAGAAAAGTTAGAAGAGATTTCAAATTCATTTGAAGGGGTAGAAAAATCTTTTGCTATTCAGGCAGGAAGAGAAGTACGCATTATCGTTAAACCTGATGTTACCAGCGATTCAAGCATAATTCTTATTGCAAAGGACATTGTAAAGAAGATAGAAGAAGAAATGGAATACCCTGGACAGATAAAAGTAAATGTAATAAGAGAAATAAGAGCAACAGAATATGCAAAATAATTAAAAGAGAAATTAATGGAAGTAAACAAATATATTGTTTACTTCTTTTTAATTTAGAGATAAAATAATAGCAATGAATTAAATATTTAATTATAACTATAAAGGAAGGGTATAAATGTCGAGAGATACATATGAAAATCCGTTAATAACCAGATATGCAAGCAAAGAAATGAGCTACATATTTTCTGATGAAAGCAAGTTTTCAACCTGGAGAAAGCTGTGGGTTGCATTAGCTGAAGCAGAAAAAGAATTGGGCCTCAATATAACCGAAGAACAAATTAATGAAATGAAAGAAAACATCTATAACATTAATTATGATTTAGCCGCGCAAAAGGAAAAAGAGTTCAGGCATGATGTCATGGCTCATGTACATACGTTTGGAGATATATGTCCAAAAGCAATGCCTATTATCCATCTGGGAGCAACCAGTATGTATGTGGTTGATAATACAGACTCTATATTAATGAAGGAAGCATTATTACTGCTTAAAAAAAAGCTTGTTAATGTAATCAGTGTGCTTTCGGATTTCTGCATAAAATACAAGGATATGCCTGCACTGGGATATACACATTATCAACCTGCACAGCTTACTACGGTAGGTAAAAGAGCGGCTCTCTGGCTGCAGGACCTGGTATTGGATTATGAAGAAATCAATCATGTAATCAATTTGGTTAAACTTAGAGGAGTAAAGGGTACAACGGGAACACAGGCAAGCTTCATGAGCTTGTTTAACAATGACAGCGAAAAGGTGAAGAAATTAGAGCAACTGGTAGTTGAAAAAATGGGATTCCATGATTCTTTTAAATTAACAGGTCAGACATATACGCGCAAGGTTGACTTTTATGTGCTGTCGGCATTGAGCGGTATAGCGCAGAGTCTTCATAAAGCAACAAATGATATAAGGATACTTCAAAGCCAGAAGGAAATTGAAGAACCATTTGAAAAAAATCAAATTGGGTCTTCTGCTATGGCATATAAGAGAAATCCCATGAGAAGTGAAAGAATTGCATCTCTTTCCAAATTCATAATGTCAAATGAAGCAAATATGGCTAATACAGCTGCTACGCAGTGGCTGGAAAGAACATTGGATGATTCGGCTATAAAAAGGCTAAGCATACCTCAGGGATTTTTAGCAGCAGATGCAATTCTTGGTATAGCCATCAATGTATTTTCAGGATTGGTTGTTAATGATAAAGTAATAGAAAAACACATAAATGAAGAACTCCCGTTTATGGCTACAGAAAATATCATTATGGAAGCAGTAAAAAGAGGCGGAAACAGACAGGAGCTGCATGAAGAAATAAGAGTATTATCAATGCAGGCTGCGGAGCAGGTTAAAAAGCTCGGAAAGCAAAATGATCTGATAGAAAGAATGTCAAAAAGCAAAATAATCAATATGTCCAAAGATGCAATCGAAGAAACAATAAATCCTGTAAATTATGTTGGAAGGGCACCACAGCAGGTAGAAGAATTTTATGATGAAACAATAAAGCCAATTCTTGAGCAAGACAAAGCTCTACTCGGAGTAAATGTTGAACTAAAGGTATAGAATAGCGGTACAGTGGAACAGTTAACAGTGGCAGCTTGAACTTGCACGCAGAGATGTCTTCGTAATTGATTAAACTCAAAAAAGTTATATAGGAAAGGGTTGAAAGTGAAAATAAAATTAATTTTATTATTAATATTAACTATAGTGATTGCCGGATGCACTAACAATGAAAACAGCAGTGAAGATTTAGTAGAGAAAAATAATGAAATTACAGAAAATGATGGTGAAAGCAATGAACATGAAAGTGCTGTCAAAAAGACTATTGATTTAACTTTCACCCCAGTGCCTAAACTAACTTTAAAAGAAGGTTTTCCTGAAGAACAATGGATTAAAGGAAAAAGCATTTATTTTGGTGACTTGCCAAATCAAATTGAATCAACTGTGCATTTATATATAGATAATAATAGCAACAGCCCTGATTTAAAATCAGATGAAGGAACAATATATGGATTCATAGAGCATAAAAATAAACTTTACGAGATTGGAGTTGTAGGTTATTACGGGATTGACAATGTGAATATCAAATTAGCGGACAGAACCTTTGATGGTATAAAAGAAATTGAAATTGTCGGAGGCATGGGCGCAACCTATATAGAAATGAAAATAATTGCTTACAATGAAATAAATAAAAACTGGGAAAGCTTACTGACTATGGGTTCTCCTGAAATTGTTGATTTAGATATGGACGGCAAAGAAGAATTAGCAGCTATTTCTACAGGTAGCTTGCCACCTTTCGTAGATGTATACAGGTGGAATAATAATCACTTTGAAAGAGTTGACATAGCAGAAGCAGCTGAAAGCAGCTATGCACGTTTATACACGGCAGATGGAGAATGGTTTATGGAGGCAGGGACTTATGAAAACGGGGAGACTTCAAAATTCTCATTATATAAATATAAAGATGGGAAACTCATAGAGCAATAACATCCACGTTGACTTCTGACTTTTAAAATATAGGAGATAATCATGAATATTACAGTGATTTACGGCACTGAACACAGAGGAAGTACATTTAACATTGTTCAGCTGTTCTTGAAAAGCTTGCAAAACGAAGCAGACGAAATAAATGAATTTTTTCTTCCGAAGGACATGCCATATTTTTGTTGTGGGTGCAGTCTTTGCTTCATGAAAGGAGAAGAGTTCTGCCCTCACCATGAAAAAGTCAGCATCATTGCAAAAGCCTTGGAAAGAGCAGATTTATTGATTTTTTCAAGTCCTGTATATGTTTATCATACAACAGGTCAGATGAAAACTCTGCTGGATCATTTCGGCTATCAATGGATGGTTCACAGACCTAACAAATCAATGTTTGGGAAAATGGCTCTTGTTGTTTCCACAGCAGCAGGCGCCGGCATGAAATCCACTGTCAGGGACATAACGGACAGCCTTGAGTTTTGGGGCGTAGCAAAAATATTCAGATACAAAAAGGCAGTGGCAGCCATAAACTGGGAAGGGGTAGGACATAAGAAAAAAGAAGCAATCCAAAAGGATGTAGACAAAATAACCCATAAAATAATTAAATCATCAAAAAAGGTAAGTCCGGGAATAAAGACCAAAGCAATTTTTAATGCTATGAGAATAGCACAAAAAAGGGGCGGCTTCAACAAGGCAGATGTTGATTACTGGGAAAAACAGGGTTGGCTGGAAAATGTTCGTCCATGGTAATTGCGGAAAAATAAAATTACAGGAGTATAGCAAATGATGAATTTTAATCCTCAGGAATATAAATATCACTCAAGAAGAAGCGTAGTTTACGGTCACAGAGGGATGGTTGCCACATCACAGCCTCTTGCAGCACAGGCGGGACTGGAAATACTAAAAGCAGGCGGAAATGCAGTAGATGCGGCTGTAGCCTCAGCTGCCTGCCTGACTGTTGTCGAGCCTACATCAAACGGTCTGGGCAGCGATGCATTTGCATTGGTTTGGATTAATGACAAACTCCATGGATTAAATGCCAGCGGATATTCGCCATACAGTATTTCTATGGAGAAGCTAAAGGAAAGAGGCATCAATAAAATCCCTAAATATGGAGTTATCCCTGTTATGGTACCTGGAGCTCCGGCGGCGTGGGTGGAATTATCCAAAAAATTTGGCAAGCTTTCATTAGAAGAAGTATTAAAGCCTGCAATCAATTATGCAAGAAACGGATTTACAGTCTCTGTCAATGTTAAACAGGCTTGGGATGAAGCATATAAAATTTATAAAGAAGAACAGGGAGATGAGTTTAAATATTGGTTCGATACCTTTACTGAGAATGGCAGAACACCAAAATTCGGGGAGGTATGGAAGCTGCCTCACCATGCAAATACTCTTGAATCAATCGGCAGGACCAACGGCGAATCCTATTATAAGGGACATATTGCCGATAAGACAGATGACTTTTTTAAAAAATACAATGGATATTTGTCTAAAGAGGATTTAATGGATTACAAGCCTGAATGGGTTGAACCGATCAGCGTGAATTATAAAGGCTATGATGTCTGTGAAATACCGCCTAACGGACAAGGATTGGTTGCCTTAATGGCTCTCAATATATTAAAAGGATTTGATTTTACGCATAAGGATACGGTTGAGACATACCACAAACAAATTGAGGCTATGAAGTTGGCATTTGCCGACGGCCGCACATATATTACCGATATGACACAGATGAGAGCAGAAGTAAACAAATTGCTATCTGAAAAATATGCTGCAGACAGAAGAGAATTAATTACTGAAAAAGCACTGCTTCCAAAAGCAGGAGATCCGTTCAGCGGAGGTACAGTCTATCTATGTACTGCAGACGGTGAAGGAAACATGGTTTCTTACATACAAAGCAATTATATGGGCTTTGGCTCAGGAATTGTAATACCTGAAACGGGAATATCACTTCAGAACAGAGGATATAATTTTAACATGGATCCAAATCATGACAACTGTCTTATGCCTCATAAAAAAACATATCACACAATAATACCGGGATTTTTGATGAAGGATAAAAAAGCAGTAGGTCCTTTTGGAGTTATGGGCGGATTTATGCAGCCTCAGGGACATGTGCAGGTAGTAATGAATATGATTGATTTTCACATGAATCCTCAGGAAGCGTTAGATGCTCCCAGATGGCAGTGGGTTAAGGACAATAACATAGAAATAGAACCGTCAGTCCCAATGTATATAGCAGAAGATTTAACAAGAAGAGGACATGAGGTAAAAATACAATCAAATCTTAATGAATTCGGAAGAGGACAGATGATTATAAGAACTGATGAAGGAACTCTCTGCGGCGCAGCAGAACCCAGAACAGATGGGCAAGTAGCGGTATGGTAATACCGGATGATGGAGGCATTGAATTGAAATACCGTTGTTTAATTTTGGACCATGATGATACAGTGGTCAAAAGCACACCGGAAATACATTATCCTTCCTTTGTTGAAGCTTTAAAAACACTAAGACCTGAAATGAAGATATTCAGTCTTGAAGAGTTTGTTTCATATTGCTTCAACCCTGGATTTTCAGAATTATGTAAGGATATCTTAAAATTTACCGAAGCTGAGCAAGAAATACAATATAAAATATGGTGCAATTATACAAATTCAAAATCACCTGACTTTTATGAAGGTTTTTCCGGATTATTAACAAATTATAAAAAATCAGGAGGTATTATTTGTGTTGTTTCTCATTCTGAAAGCAAACAAATTGAGAGAGACTATATGTTAAATTGTGATTTTACACCTGATTTAATATTCGGATGGGATTTAGAAGAATATCAAAGAAAACCAAACCCCTATCCTGTACAGGAAATCATGAGAAAATTAAGATTAGATAACAGTGAGATAATAGTATTGGATGATTTAAAGCCCGGATTAGATATGGCAAGAAGCTGTAATGTTGATTTTGCGGCAGCAGGGTGGTCCCATATAATTCCGGAAATAAAAAGCTATATGAAAAAAAGCTCAGATTATTATTTTTCATCTGTTGAATCTTTTAAAAAATTTATATTTTCTGTATAAAAATAAATCCCGTCCTATAAGGGTGGGATTTATTTTTTATGCTGACAAATGGAACAAATTGTAATTTTAAAGCGTCTAATATTATATCTTTAATTTTCATGATGATTATTTATGGATTTAGCTGCTGTATTAGGTTATCTACAGTTATGTGATATAAAAGTTCTACAGGAGGATTTGATGAATAAGAAAATTATATTATTTGCAGTTTTTATGTTCCTTATGGTCATTCCGATTTATTATCGACAAATAAAGGTTGATAAATTAATCAATCCATATACCAGTAAAAACTTACCTGACAAAATAGATACTTATATTTATTTTTCTGTACATTCTACAAAGGAATTAAAAGTAACCGGTCAAGAATCAATAAAAGAAATTGTTGCTTTGTTGACAAACATGAAGGTGCAAAAACAATTTATCGCTCCTAAGTCATATTCACCAAAACTAAAAGAAACATACCAACTTGTTTTATGCGATAATAACGATGAAAAAAATCATATTTATATTTGCATCTACAACAGTAAATATATTAAAATAAACAACAAAATCTATAAGATAATTGACGCCGGAAATTTATCAGGCATATATAATTCGGTTGTCATGGATCAGCAAGAAGGCAGCCTTGATGAATTTTACTATGACTTAATCCAATGAGTAGCTATGGAATTCAAAATATAAAACGGTGGGAGAATTGAAATATGAACAAATTTAATAATCAAAATAAAATAAATTATGTGTCTTTGACAATATTAAGTTTTTTGTTCATATCCTTGTCTTTATATTTATCATATTTAATTGATGAGTATAATTTTTATGAAAACCTTGGCATAAGTATTATATTTATTTACATTATATGTCTGATATTGTCAGTTCCGTTATTATATATTTATGGAAAAATACTCACATTAATTTTTAGGTTTTCAGGTGTTGAGTTGACAAATAATCATGATAAAAGAAGCAGCTCACTAACGGTGATAGGGCATCTGCTATTTTTGTATATGGCTGATGAATTTCTACATCTGGATGATATTAAATCTGCTTTTATCAGGATAATTGTAAAAAGCAGTTTACTTACCGCATATCTGATAGGTATTGTTAAATATTATAATAATTCATTATATAATGAAGAAAAAGAATAGTATTTAAACCATTGCAGGTTGATTGTAAATTAATATTTTTAGATGTTAATGTGGAGGTAAGGATAATGATTAAGTCAATTTTAAGGAGGAACTATGATACGTAAATTATTTCTTGCATTATCTATTGTATTAATTATACTTTTAACAGCATGTGACAGCAATACTGAGCAATATGAATTTCCTGTCAGCAAAACCGATATGGAAAATGTATTGTCAGTGCAGGAATTGAATTGGCACATTAAGGAAATTAATGAAGTTGATGAAGAACAGAATATTATCACATTAACAAATGAAGACAATATAATTTTTGGTATAGGTTCTATGCTTGAGGAAGACAGAAAAATATTAAATATGTCATGGGCTCTGCCCGGCAGTATAACAGCAGAAAAATTTGATGATTTCTACAACATTGAGCTGCCCGAGCTCTTAGAATTAGTGGGTATTTTCTACGGAAACAAAAGAGAAATGGACAGGAGTTTAAATGAATTATTAAAATATTACCTGACAGAATCAAATTATGAAAATCGATTGTCCTGGGCAAAGCGTATGGGGGAGGATCATTTAAGCGTAAGAATCGGACCCTTCTCACCTGCCAATGACAACAGAAATCGAGTCGGCTCATTGTTGGTTATGAATAATATATCATATGAAAATTATATGAGAATAATCAATGAGAATCAGAAAAACAACGGCTCTGCAGAAATTAACGAATGTACGGTATCAGAGCTGCTGGATTTTGAATCTACTGCAAATAAAGAGACTGCAGGGTATTTCGCTATACATGGTCATATAGATGATATCAAGGAAATTAAAACTATTCCCGACACATTACAAAATATGGATATAATTATACCTGACACGGATAAGTATTTAGTTGGAAAGCTTGCCGATGATACAGGCAGCATCGATGTATTCCTGCAGCCTACCTCACTAAACAAGAATGAGCTTATGGCTGAAAGAGAACACATTATTGCTATAGTTTATCATGAGGATAATCCGGTTTTAATTGTACTCAGCAGTGCTTTGACAGAATAATCAAGACAATTTCATATTTTAAAACCATAATATTTTACTGGGATTATGAAAAAGCAAATCAAGACACTACGAATCAAGAATAAATTATGGAATGAGGATACTATGAAAAAGAAAGATAAGTTTAAATTAGCTAAAGAGCAAAGAGAATCAATGATTGCTAAAATCAAGAAATATTTTTATGATGAAAGAGATGAAGAAATCGGAGATTTGGCTTCTGATTTGATGCTGGATTTTATAATTAATGAATTGGCTTCCGAATTTTATAATCAGGGAGTATATGATTCTTATAAATATATTAATGATAGATGTGAAGATATGCTGAATATCCAAATTTAAAATTTCAAGGAAATTTCAGGCTTATATTCACAGATTTATGAAATAAGGGGGATTTAGAAGTTGGAAAATTTAAAGCCGATAAACCGAAGTAAATTTCGCTTAATTGCAGGGAAGGCATATTACACATTGTCTCGTTATTTGCTATGGAATTCCGGGAAATTTAAATTTGCTCACTGTAAGGTTCCACAATCATTAAAATATGAATATTTTTCTCATTTTACTCCTTTGTTAAGAGAATTAAATGGAGTTGATATGCAATATCAGTATAATAAAATTATTAACCTGAAAATAGCTGTAAAAAAGATTGATGGTATAGTAATCGAGCCCGGTGAAACCTTCAGCTATTGGAAGCTTATTGGCAGACCGTCAGCTAAAAAAGGTTATGTTCCGGGAATGGTACTATATTGCGGTGCCTACACTATGGGTGTAGGCGGAGGATTATGTCAGCTTTCTAATCTAATCTATTGGATGACTATGCATACCCCTCTGACAGTCATAGAACGCTATCGTCATTCCTTTGATGTTTTCCCTGATTCAAGACGTACTCAGCCCTTTGGAAGCGGAGCCACATGTGTTTATCCATATAGGGATTTAATGATTAGGAATGATACAAACGAAAAATTTCAGTTAAGGGTTAATGTCGGACAAAGTTATCTTGAAGGCAGCTGGTTATCAAATAATAAACCAATTTACAAATACGAAGTAGTCGAAAAAAAACATACTTTTATGAGCGAGTACTGGGGAGGTTTTAGCAGACACAATGAGCTGTATCGCAGACGATATACCACAACAGATGAATTCATTGATGAAGAATATATAACTGAAAATCATGCATTAATGATGTATTCACCATTTTTGGAAACAAATCAGAGGTTTGAGATGGATTTCAAAACAGGTAACAAAATGTTGAATCATAGAAAGGTATGAAATATGAGAGAGTTAATAATAGAAGTTACAATAATAGGCGGATTTTACTACATTATTTCTTTGATACTAGAATTTAAAGTCAAAAATTTTATATTTGAAAAGCATAATATTTTACTGATATTAATCATGATGGTGAGCTTATATCTGTTCGGTTTTTTTAGGTATAATAATGAGCAGAGTATATCCTATACTATGTTCATTAATGTTATATTGGCAATTGCAATATTAGGCGGATATATAATTTTTCAAAGAAACAGAATTTACTTTTTCAAAAGAATAGACAAAAAATTAATCGTGGAAAATACGAGTGAGATAAAACAAATTATTGAAGATTATAAATCTAAATACACAGACGGCAAATCAGATATAACTCTTGCAAACAACAAGGTAGTATTTGAGAATGTAAACAAATCACGAACGGAAGCATGTCTGTCATTAATAGGTGACTATTTAGATAAAAACAGAAAGAAATATACATCCAGGGACTATTTAATGTATTTTATTAAGTTCCATCTTTTACCGATAGTAATAATGATTGCAGTGCTGTTTATATTTTTTAAGCTTATAGCCGGCAGATGAGATATAGGGATGTGTATTCTGTACCATCAAAATGTTATGAGAAATTATATTTCGGGTTGATAACCTAAGGAGGATATAGTGAAAAAATTAATAAAAAGCATTATTATTTTGATTATTTCCACATATACCATTGTTTTTGCCAATTCAGGACCTGTATATTGGCAGGGCTATCCATCATCTGATATAATGACAGTTGATAAAAACTCACCCATTGAAGTAAGAAGCGAAAACCTTGTGTTTGATTTTTCTGATGAAACCATGGATTTATTTTCTGTTAAGGCTATAGTAACTGCAGAATATGAAATGGCTAACCCTGCTAATGAGCCCCAATCAGTTCAAATGGCATTCCCTTTTGTAGAAAGGCTGGATAATATTAACTATGATGACATAAAAATAACTGCTGACGGCAAAGAGCTGCCCTATGAGGCTTATATAGGCAAGGCTGTTGGGAATTATGACAATAGTCTTGAAGACACTAAGGAGAATAATTTTGATTTTGATGAAATCGTTAATACAATATCCCACGATATTTATCAAGCTAATAATTTTGCCGCTGATGAAATTGGCAAACTTTATTATATAAAAATAAAACCAAGTACGGATGAAGGAATAGATTTTACTGTTGATTTTAGTTATGACCAGGAAAAAACAAATATTCTCATAAAAAACTTTAATAGCTTTAGCCGGAGTGACGGAAAAGTAAGGATGGCTTCCGGCTGCTTTGAACCTCAGGCTGCGGAGATTTATGTTTTAGGAGAAGATATTGATTTTAATATCAGCGGATATACTATTGGTTCCTTAAAGGAAGAAACAAATTTATTTACTTATGAAATACTTGAAAAAGAAGTTGATGTTAAAACTTACTTGCTCGATTATGTAAAAAGCTATTATCTCGCTAATTTTAAACACATTTCAGATATTCAACTGTACAATCTTTATGCTGGTGCGCTGGATAAATATTTTGTAAATAATCTGGGATTTTGTTCAGAACATGACATTTTTGCTGAAAGCTATAATGAAAGAATAATAACCTTAGTTTATACTGTAGAATTTCTTCCCGCTTCGGATAAGGAGGTTAATGTAAGCTATAAAACAAACGGAACAATAGACAAAAGAAAGACTTCAAGTCCTCTGTACTTATTTGATTATATTTTAAATCCTGCAGAAAACTGGAATAAATTCAATAACTTGACAATTAAAATAATTACTCCACCGGAAGCGCCTTACATTGTCGACAGCAGCATTGAATTAAATAAAGAGGAAAATAACATTTACACGGCCGCTTTAGAAAGCCTGCCGGAAAATGATTTGTCATTTACACTTTATTCAAAGGAAAGAATAACATTGCCGGATAGGATTGAAGGACGAATAAACAGCAGTTTCGGTTACTTTGCTCCTATTGTCATCGGAATAACAGGGATTTTTATATTAATAGTGATTGCTTCAATTGCAAGTAAAATTAAGAAAAAAAAGCTTAAGTAGCTGCAATAGAAAGCATATATTCTAATCAAACCCGGTGAAACGAGGGGGGTATTTCGGCATCATAAGGAGGAGAAATGCAAAAAATACGTAATGCTGCAATTTTAAAATATGGCTTAATAACTGTTGCAATATGCTTTCTCATCAGCCTGTTTGTATATATGCAGTTTTACATAGATGAGGCTGTGTTTTTAAAGCATTATTATGATATAGAAATTAACTACAATACAAATATTGATATTCACGTTATTACCAATTCAATTGATAACAGAAAAATAAACGAAATAAAATTTCCGCAGATGCCAAATGATTTTGCATATGTTCATATAGGTAATATAAACTATCAATTTAATAACAGATATTATAGGACTGAAAAATTCACACACTATAATTACAATATAATATCTCTGGAGTTTCAACCCATAAATTCATATGAGAAGGATAATAATGAAGAACGTGCTGTATTGGAGAAAGCAGTTATAAAATACGATAATGGAGATGTACAGGAAGTAAATATAGGCAAAATTGTGCTTCACAAGAATAGAAAGCAAACAGAATCTTTAACATCAACATATGTCAGCTCATCTGATGATAATTCGTCAACCACAGTATTTATTGCCAATGATAATTTAACTATAAACAGCATTACTTCAAATTTAGATGAAGAAATAAAAGATATATTTAACCTTTCACTAAACGGTAAGGATATTCGTCAGCTTAATTATCCTGTTCATATAACATCTGATGACTCGTTGACTCTTGACAGCCAATTCAAGTTTGCGACGCAAGACATGAGAAAATATAATGCTTATGAAATTCAAAAGAGAATAGCATTAACAGATTCGGAGGGAAATCAAGAAAGTATGCGCATACTGAATCTGAACTATCAGCCTGCACATGTATTTCTCAGAGAAAAAGACATTATACAATATTTTAAGGAAATAGGAGTTAAATAATGGAGCAAGGCTATAAAAAAATATTTTGGGGATTTTTAATTGCAATATTTGATATTAACCTGGGATCTGTAAATATTTTACCGGATTTTATAGGATATTTCATTCTTGGCTCAGGAGTATATATACTATATGAGGAATTTGAGACAAAGGATTTTAAAATTGCTAATTCACTTGCGAATCTTTTAATGTGTTATTCATTATTTATGGCTATTTTAAGTTATGGTTTCTCAAATAACTTAATAGGCGCGGGCTTGGACTTGCATCCGATTAAACAAATTATAGATAAGGGATTATCTATTTTGGTCAGCTCGATAATTTTAATTATGGCATTTAATATAATTTCAGGTACCATCAATTTATACAGAGAAAGAGAACAGCTTACTGAAGCAGACAATTTAGAAAAAACTCAAAGAAAGTATGTTGTGCTTAATATAATTGGGCTGGTGCTGGAAGCCATTGCATTAAATATTTCAAATAAGCTTTTTATCACTGTCGCAGGGCTGTATTTGATTATTATTACAGTATATTTCGCAAAAATAGTAAGCAACATCAGAAAAACTATCGAGGTGGTATGAGAAAGCATTGAGAGGAAGGACCTTAAGCTGGATTTTAGTCCAACAAAAGGTCCTCAAAATTTTTACAGTAAAGGTACAAAGGTTATGTATATACCTGTCAAAATGGCAGAAGTAATTACACCGCAGATGCTTGCGCTCATGGCGTATTCCAGGATAAAGCTGTAGCGTGTCACTCTGCTCACTTCTTTTTGAGCAACCTTAGCAGTGGTTGGAACGCATGAAACACCGGCAATACCTATAACAGGATTGAAGTTCTTACCGTTAATAAAGTAAATCACATATCCGCCTATAATACCGCCGATACCGGATAAAAGCAATGCTACAATTCCCAAAACCAGCAGCGGCAATATTTTGGGATTCAGGATTGTGCTTGCTTCACAAAGCACACCTAACATCAGACCTAAAAAGAAGGTTGCGGAGTAAAGAAAAACATCTTCTAACAGTCTTGCATATCTTGTCATTCCGGATTCACGTATGGCATTTCCGAGGAAGAAGCTTAAGAACAGCGGTGCGGCAGACGGAAACAAAAGACAAAGCACGATGCACGCTATAATGTCAAATGAAAGCTTTTCACCGGAGGTTATACTGTTGCTTTTTTTAGTGGTTTTTATTACTATGCTTCGTATATCCTTTGGAATTAAAAGCCTTACAAGAAACGGATATCCTCCATAGGTCAGGCTCAGGTAAAGATATGCCACAATTGTTATGGGAACGAATAAATCCTTTGCAAGGGTCAGTGATGCAAACAAGACCATTGGACCATCAGCACCTCCTATAAGAGATACAGCTGCAGCTTCACCGTAAGAAAGACCCATGGCGTGTGCAATCGGGAATGTTGCCACAGTTCCAAGCTCGGCAAACATTGCAATCAGCATTCCTGTAAATGGGAACTTCAGAACACTTCCAACGTCAGATATTACACCTATACCCATAAAAACTAAGCATGCTATCAATCCGTTACTGAAAGCAAACGTAAAAATAGGCTGCAGCCAGTCTATTTGTATTATGCTCATCAGCTCTTCCGTATTAGTTACCAACGGGTCCATGAAGATAGTTCCTATTTGCGTAGAGCTTAAGAAAAGAACACCCGAGTTTACAGCTGCCATGCCAAAGCCCATGGGGATCATAATTAAAGGTTCAAGAATTTCCCTTTTCCCTAAATATACCATTAAGATTCCTAATAAAATAAGTGCGATTCTGGCTATTGCAATATTGGGTTCTTGAGCAAAAAGAGTACCAATTCCTTGAAAAATATTCAATAATTCTATCATAACTTTTTACGTCCTTATAATTTAGTTTTGTGTTCTTTTTGAGTATTTTCTAATAACAAACAATATAAATTTAATCAGTGCGGCAATAAATATAGAAACCGCAAATCCCAATAAATAAACAGTAAAAGCAAAAGAAACAGATTCCTTCATTTTTTATATCCTCCTGAAATAATGGTACCTTCTGTTATTTCAATTCCTTTCTGACAGAAATTACAAATATGATTGCAATGACAATAACAATAGCAATTTTAGCAAATGGATTTATATTAATCAATGTAATTCACCTCGTTTAATTTATTTATATTATGGTTTGAGCTCGTTTGTAGGCTGCTTCCATTAAACTATCCTTATTGACAATTGCTCTTTCATATACACCCTTGCAAATTAAACCGATTTCATCATAGCACGTAAAGTCCAGAAAAATTTTGTTTCCGTCTATTTTTGTTACAGTTAAAATTGCAGAAATAATTCCGCCGGTTAAAGTCAGTGTAGGGTGCTCATGTGAAAGCTCTATATATTTACCAACTGTAATGTAGCCGTTCGGCAATAACGGGTCAAGCATATTATAGGATGCTTCGATTATAATTTCCATAATCTGCGGAGTTGTAAGCAAATGATTCAGTGTTCCGGTGGTTCCGGAAGAACATAAGGTTTCAAGTATTCTGCTTTCCTTTTTATAAATTGTTGAAAGACCTACTATTATTTTATTGTCAAACATGTATTTTACCTCCAATTACATTTTTAAAAGAACGTTATTTTAATTATATTTTACTATGTCAAATTTTGCAATAAACTTTTAGGAACGATATATCAAATTATTATGATTACAACATATAAGCGGAGGTGTCTTGAAATGCATGTTATAAATTTTTCGGAAAATATAATTATTTGTCTGTTTATTATAATATGATATAATGAAGCAGTAAGAGAGAGGGATGTCTTATAAAAAATAAAATCTAAGAAGATTTTTCCTTGCAAGCCAAAGGACGATATCAGCCATCATGAAAATAGCCGTTGTTTATGGAGTCGAACACAAGGGCAGCACTTATAACATTACACAACTATTGGAAGAAACAGGGATGGTTGGAAAATGTACGTCCGTGGTGACAAGGCGACATTTAATATGATTGCAAGCTCTTAAGACAATTAAAGTCAGTCCGATGATTTTATAATTAAGTAATAGGATTAATCCTTTTTGCATTGAATAAAGGCTTTTGGAAATAATAAATTCAAAAGAAATTAAATGTGAAAGGAATGTAAATTAAGATGAATCCAAATTTGATGTATACACCGCAGGATATTCAAGGTCAGACACAGCCGGAGCCCGGAAAAGAAAGTGAAATGTATCCTCAGCCCATATATGATGATACTAATTGCAAAGGATATAACAGATTAACCGGCAAAATAGCTATCATAACAGGAGGAGACAGCGGAATAGGAAGAGCAGTGTCAGTTGCTTATGCCAAGGAAGGCTGCAAGGTGGTTATTATTTATAATATAGCTGATGATGATGCCAACGAAACTAACGAAGCAATTGAAAGCTACGGCGGGACAGCGCTGCTTATTAAGGGTAATTTAAAAGATTCTAATTTTTGTAAGGAAGCTGTGGAAAGGACGATTAAACAATTCGGCGGGTTGGATATTTTAGTAAACAATGCGGCAATTCAACACCCGCAAACCGATATTGAATATATTACAGATGAACAATTAGATGATACCTTCAGAACAAATATATATCCTATGTTCTATTTGGCCAGAGCAGCTATGCCATATCTGAAAGAAGGCAGCTGCATAATCAATACAAGTTCGGTAACAGCATTTAAGGGAAACAAGGATTTAATAGATTATTCAGCAGCTAAAGGTGCGGTAACGGCATTTACCAGATCTCTTTCCCAAAATCTGGCTGATAAAAAAATAAGAGTAAACCAGGTGGCACCCGGTCCAATCTGGACACCTCTGATTCCGTCAACATTTGACAAATTAAAGGTAGGCACCTTTGGAAAGACGACACCGCTAAAAAGACCTGGGCAGCCTGTAGAGCTGGCTGAAGCATATGTTTATTTAGCAAGTGACAGCTCTTCATATATAACAGGTCAAACAATCCATATCAACGGCGGAGATATAGTAAACGGTTAACAAAAGTATTATATTTTAAAAGATTAATAATATCTTTACAAAAAAGAGCGACATTATGGACAGCTAAATGGGTTATATAGAAACCTAACAGAATCTGTTAAACCCATTTACTGTCTGTTTTTATGCCTATAAACAAGCATAGAAGTAATTTTTCAGGAACAAAATTAATTAAAAAACCGTCTATTAAAGTGGTGTATTAAAATTATTATGGGAGGAATCAAATGCATACAGAAATCAATAACAAACTGGAAGAAGCACTAAAAGGAATCTACAGAATTAAAAAGATTGATTTGATGTTAAATGAACTTCGCACTGAACAAGAAAATCTAAAAAACAAGATGATAAATTTAAAAAACATATTAGAAAAAGAAAATTCAGATGTTGATAAACTAAATAAAAAGAGTATTGCATCAATTTTTTATTCCGCTGTCGGTAAATTAGATGAACGGCTGGAGGAAGAGCAACGGGAGGCTTTAGCTGCAAAATTAAAATATGATCAGGCAGTGATGGATTTGGAAAATATAGAATATGAAATTGATAAGCTGTCAAAAGAGCGTACTGAATATAAAGACTGCAAGAATCAATATAATTTTCTGTATGCTCAAAAAAAGGATATGCTTATGAATTCAGATGAGAGCACGGCAAAAAAGATTTTAAATATTACGCAAGAAATAAATGATTCTCAAAATAAAATCAAGGAGTTAAGAGAAGCTGTTATTGCCGGCAATAATGCGGCAGATAGCCTTAATAAAGCACTTGACAGCCTAAGCAGTGCAGAAGGATGGGGAACCTGGGATTTGCTCGGAGGAGGCTTGATTGCAGATTTAGCCAAACATTCGAGGCTTGATGATACAAAACATGAGGTTGAAAGAGCACAGACACTGCTTCGCAAATTTAAAACCGAGCTTGCTGATGTAAAGATAAATTCTGATATTCATATAGAAACTGATGGCTTTGCCAGGTTTGCCGATATATTTTTTGATGGAATCATAACAGATTGGTTCATGCAGTCAAAAATAAAAGATTCATACAAAAGCGTTTTATCTGTTAAAAATCAGGTGGAAGATGTTACAAATAAACTTATTAAATTAGAAAGTCAAGAAAACATATTAATAAAAAGTTTAAAAAATGAATTAAACAATCTTGTAATTAAGTCATAAAATTTCCTGTACAGACCTTGAAATCCACGAAGGGGTAAATAAGAGACTCATATTCCTGTTACCTTTTCTATAATAATTCATGAACCTGACGGCAATAAAAGTTTGATTGGTAATTTATATAATACAGAATATTATATAATTAGCTATGGTGTGGTGTATAATGAAAGAATAGAAAGAATTAAATTGGTATATGGGATGGTTCTGCCATTATCATACCTGTAATAAAAAACGGTTATATAATCTATAGATTTAATAATATAAGTGGTGTGGCAGAGCTTGAAGCATTGGATAAATATGAGAATGTTATTTATCAATAAGTTTGAATAATATAAAAACATAAAAAGGGGATGGATTAATGTTAAAGCATAGTAAACTTATATTATTAGCAATAACAATTGTAATTATTTTGTCTTCAACAGGAAGCTTTGCCTATGGAGTTGATTTTAACTACGACTTACAAAAAGTTGAGCCGGATTACTATTACTATGAAGGACTTGGGCAGGATAAGGTAGTACAAAGTGTTAAAGACGGCAGCTGGCATATTTTAAGGCCGGATGGAAGTTTAATTAATCTAAAGGGAAAATATATGTGTTATGTCGGAACGGAAGGCATAAATCTGAATTTTGATGATGATTATTACCACTTTCTTATAGGAGATGAGAAAAATTTACTTTTGTTTATGAGAAAATCGGTGATAAACGGGTATTTACCGAATTCCCTGCTTGGTGGTAAAAATTACTTTTAGCTCAAGCATTTTTGATTAAATATATTGCATTTAAAACAGATTTGTTTTATAATGTGATTAATCAAATATCGGGAGCTTATTAATAGGCTGAGAGGAAACTGAAAGTTTCG
>JAEXUD010000034.1 GCA_023453025.1 Bacillota bacterium | reverse complement strand
AATATACATCCGAAGCTAATGATTGTCAGGGTCGGAGAAAGGCAAGACGACCTTGCTTATGAGAAGTCAGCCATAAAAAGAATGCAGAGCTGCGGCATAGAATGTGAAGTAACAGCATTGCCGCTTGATATCAGTCAGGAAGAATTTATTGAAAGCTTAAAAGCTGTGAATAATGACAAGTCAGTTCACGGAATATTGTTATTCAGACCATTGCCAAAGCAAATAGATGAAAATAAAATAAAACATATTATCAGTCCTGAAAAGGATGTGGACTGCTTCAATCCGGCAAACGTAGCTAAGGTTGCAGAAGGGGACAAAACCGGGTTTGCACCCTGCACACCTACTGCAGCTATGGAAATGTTAAGATACAACAACATTGAATTAAAAGGTAAAAGGGCAGTTGTTATAGGGAGGTCCTTAGTAGTAGGTAAGCCGATGGCACTGCTTCTGTTAGGCGAGGATGCCACTGTTACAATTTGTCATTCAAAGACTTCTGAACTTTTGAAGGTTGCGGCAGAAGCAGATATTTTAATAGCGGCAATAGGCAGGGCAAAAATGATTACATCAGACTATGTAAAGGAAGGCGCAGTTGTAATAGATGTAGGAATTAACGTTGATGCTGACGGAAGCTTGTGCGGTGATGTGGATACTGACAAGGTTAAAGATAAGGCAGGATTTATTACTCCTGTTCCTGCTGGAGTGGGTTCAATTACTACTGCAGTGTTAGCTAAGCATGTTTTGAAGGCATGCTGCATATCGGGTTAAGAAACTAATAGGGTTTATATTCAATCGAAAAATTAAGGGCTTTTTGTTAGTCCTTATTTTTTATTAAGAAAAATACTATAATAAAAAGTTGTGTATAAATGAGCCTGAGATATGGATAACCTGTTTCTAGGTATCTCTTATGAAACTAATAATATTTAAAAAGATTCACCTTTCAGTGCAGTTAATTGTGAAATATAGTTGACAATTTGGGAAAGAATACATTATAATTTCATAATAGATGTAATGAACGTACAATAAAAATTGGAGGAATTATGGATAACATAGATAGATTTTCGATAAATAACATAAGAAAGGAATATTTGAATTTTTTTAGAAGCAAGGGGCATTTGACAGAAAACAGCTTTTCACTGATTCCTAAAAATGATAAGAGCCTTTTGTTAATAGGAGCAGGAATGGCTCCGCTAAAAAAATATTTTACAGGTGCTGAAACTCCTCCGTGCAAGAGAATGGCGACTGTACAAAAATGTGTACGAACCGGCGACATTGACAATGTCGGTTTAACAGCAAGACATCTTACATTTTTTGAAATGCTTGGAAATTTCTCATTTGGAGACTATTTTAAAAAGGAAGCAATTCAGTGGGCGTGGGAACTTTTAACCGATGTGCTTAAAATAGACAAGGATAGACTTTGGGTAACTGTCTACCTGGATGATGATGAAGCTGAAAATATATGGCATACCGTAGTAGGAGTTCCAAAGGAGAGAATCATCAGACTTGGAAAAGACGATAATTTCTGGGAGTTGGAAGTGGGTCCCAGCGGTCCATGTTCAGAAATATATTATGATACAGGAAGCGACAGAGGCTGTGGTTCACCTGATTGTAAGCCGGGCTGCGACTGCAGCAGGTTTATAGAAATCTGGAACCTTGTATTTACACAATTCGACAAGGATGAGCAAGGGGTTTATCATCCACTGCCAAATCCAAACATAGATACAGGTATGGGATTGGAAAGAGTAGCATGTGTCTTGCAGGATAAACCAACAGTATTTGATGTGGAGCCATTGCTTTCTATAGTAAAAAAGGTGTCTGAAATATCAAATACAGCTTATGGAGTTGATAAGAAAAAAGACATAGCGATGAAAATCATATGTGATCATTCAAGAGCAGCAACCTTTATGATTGGTGATGGTGTGATTCCTTCAAATGAAGGCAGAGGATATGTTTTAAGAAGATTAATCAGAAGAGCTATAAGACAGGGAAAATCTTTAGGAATACATAATGCATTTTTAACTAAGACTGTGAAGGTGGTTATTGATGAATGGAAAGAAGCTTATCCTGAGCTTGGAGAAAAGGAAAGCTACATAATAAAGGTTATTCAGTTAGAGGAAGAAAAGTTTAAAATAACAATAGACCAAGGCCTTGAGCTTTTAATGAAAGAAATAGATATATTAAAAAAATCAAAGCAAAACACACTGGATTCAGTAGTTGCATTCAGATTATATGATACTTATGGATTCCCCTCAGAGCTTACAGAAGAAATATTGGCTGAAAATGAAATAAACTTTGATAAAAAAGCCTTTATTGACATTATGGAAGAACACAGACAGATGGCAAGGGAAGCAAGAGCAAAGACAGGGGCATCAGGCTGGAAGGATGAAGGTCTTAACATAGATTTGCCAAAGACGATATTTACCGGGTATACTACACTTAGTGATTCTGCTGAGGTGGCAGCAATTATTGTTGAAGGAGAACAGGTAAATACTATTTCTGAAGGTCAGTCGGGAATTATCATTCTTGACCAGACTCCTTTCTATGCGGAAAGCGGCGGTCAAACAGGAGATACCGGAAAAATCATATCAAATGATGCCGAGGCAGCAGTAACTGATACAAAGAAATTCAACAAAAGCATTCATTTGCATGAAGTAACGGTTGAAAGTGGCAGCATTTCAGCTGGTGACAAGGTAAACGCACAGGTTAATGCTGATCAAAGAAAAAATACTGCAAAAAATCATACATGTACTCATATTTTGCACAAAGTATTAAAGGAATTGCTGGGAGATCATGTTAATCAGGCAGGTTCCTACGTTTCTCAAGATAGACTGAGATTTGACTACACACATTTTGAAGCCGTTGATCAGGAAACGCTAAAGGAAATTGAAAGAAAGGTTAATGAAGCAATTCTTGCGGACTATACGGTTAATACGGATGTATTGAATATTGAGGAAGCTAAAAAGGAAGGCGCAACAGCACTTTTCGATGAAAAATATGATGAGATGGTTAGAGTTGTCAGTGTCGGAGACTTCAGCAAGGAACTTTGCGGAGGAACGCATATTGATGAATCCTCTAAAATAGGTATGTTTAAAATAATTTCTGAAAGCAGTATTGCATCTGGAGTCAGAAGAATTGAAGCTATAACAGGAAGGGCAGCGTTAAATTATTTAAAGGAGCTTGCAGCTATCACAGACGAACTGTCATCAGTTATGAAAGCATCTAAGGATGAACTTCTTGGTAAGGTAAATATACTAAAAAAAGAAGTAAAAGAAAAAGAAAAGGAAATTCAAAAATTAAGCAATGAGCTTCTTAAGAAAAATTTAGACCAGATATTAGAACAGTATGAAGACATAAATGGCATTAAGCTGTTTGCCTTGAAATTAAAGGATAAGGAAGCTAATTCCTTAAGAGATATTGCCGACAGAATAAAAGACAAGAATGAAAGCTGTGCAGTTATACTGGCATCTGATTTAGGTGATAAAGTTCTTTTTGTAGCTGCCGTAACAAAGGACCTGGTTCAAAAAGGAATCAATGCAGGTAATATGGTTAAGGAAGCTGCAAAAACTGCCGGCGGAGGTGGAGGCGGAAGACCTGATTTTGCTCAAGCAGGAGGAAAAAATCCCGAAAAGATTGATGAGGCAATAGAAGCTGTAAAGCAGCAACTCAATAAATAGTTGATTTTTATTAAATGTTGTAGTAAAATGTATTTAAGATGTATAGAGGTGGTTTATATGGATAGTAATGTAAATAACACTGCAAAGTTTGATTACAAATTAGAATCATTAAATGAAGCTAGGGAAATTTTATCTCAGGTTTATGAGTCACTGAAAGAAAAAGGATACAATCCTAATAACCAGCTCATAGGGTATATATTGTCAGGGGATCCGACTTATATTACAAATCACAACAATGCAAGAAGTTTAATAAGGAAAATTGAAAGAGACGAACTGTTAGAAGAAATATTAAATGTTTATTTAGATGTAATAGACCTTTAAAAAACTGGAAGCAGTATATGAATATATACTGCTCTATTTGTATTATAATAATATAAAGAAGACTAAAAAATGATATTTACAAATTTATTTGAAAAACAAAATGTATCGAGACTGTGCTACGGAACATTGTCATTAAGTAATTTACAAAACTCCGACAATGTTGAGAAAAAGGTAAGCTTACTGAATTACGCATATGATAAGGGAATAAATTTTTTTGATACAGCAGAGCTTTATGACAACTATAATATATTAAAAGAATTCATAAAAGACAAAGACAGGGATAAACTAACATTAGCTACCAAAAGCTATGCATATGATAAAAAGACTGCAGAATATAGTGTCACCAAAGCTTTGAGGGAATTAAACACAGACTATCTGGATGTTTTCATGCTGCACGAGCAGGAAAATGGAAATAATTTTTTAGGACATTATGAAGCTGTTTTGCGATTTATGAAGTATAAGGAACAAGGAATTATAAAACATTTTGGGATATCTACTCATAGAATCCAGGCAGTGAGAGACAGCATTGAATTTAATGAAATTGAATTTATATTTCCGCTTTTTAATATGAAGGGTATTGGGATACAGGATGGTACCATTGATGATATGATAAAAGCTGTTAAAAAAGCAAAGGAATATAATAAGTTTATTATGGCAATGAAAATTTATGGAGGAGGTCATCTGATAAACCAGGCAAAAGAAGCATTTGATTTTGCAATGAATATCAGTGATATTGATTCCATAGCAGTAGGTATGAGCACAAAAGAAGAAATTGATGCAAATATCTGTTATTTAGAAAGCAATGAGTTAAATATTAATATAAAAAATAAAATTAGAAATCAAAAACGCACCCTCGTAATCGAGGAGTGGTGCATTGGTTGTGGAAAATGCGCAAGAAAATGCAGACAAAACGCACTCTCAATTATTGACGGCAAATGTGTCGTGGATATGAATAAATGCGTTTTATGCAGCTATTGTGCAGGTGAATGTACGGATTTTTATATCAAAATTGTGTGAGGTATCTATGGAAAGATTGATGGGTCTTGATGTGGGAGATAAAACAATTGGAGTTGCTGTCAGTGATTTATTGATGATTACTGCACAGGGAGTGACTACAATCAAAAGAACGAATATAAAGAATGATATCAATGAGCTTAAAAAAATAATCGATGAATATAAAGTCACTAAAATAGTTTCAGGTCTTCCCAAAATGCTTGACGGAACTATAGGAATTCAAGGTGATAAGGTTTTAAGCTTTATTGATAAACTAAAAGGTCATATTGATTTGCCAATTGAGTTTGAAGATGAAAGATTTACCACATCAATATCAGAAAGAATGCTAATAGATGCCGATGTTAAAAGGAAAAAAAGAAAAGAAGTCATAGACAAATTAGCCGCAGTTCATATTTTATCAGGTTATATGCAGCGTAAAAAAATATAAGGAGCGTAATAGCATAATATGGGAGAAAACATTATTGAATTGATTAATGAAGACGGAAAAACCGAAAAACTCGTTGTAGAAGCAACCTTTCATATTGACGACACTTTATATGCGGTACTTCACGAAATTAACTCTGACGAAGGTATGATATACTATGTAGAAGAATCTGAAGACGGCAACGGAATATTAGTCAAGGTTGAGGACGAAGAAGAAATTAAGGAAGTAATGGAAGTTTATGAAGGAATAGCGGATGATTTAATTTAAATCAAATTTCTATCTAGGGGTGAAGATATGAATGAATCAGATTACTTAATCAAGGCACTTGGTGATAACGGATATAAAACTACAACTCAAAGAAGTATAATTTTTGATATTCTTACCGAACACAAGGATGAACATTTAAGTACTGAGGAAATCTATGAGCTTATTAAGGATAAGACCCCTGGTATGGGGATAGCTACCATTTACAGAACTCTTCAATTATTTGAAGAAATTGGGCTTGTTTATAAACATAACTTTGATGACGGCTGTTCAAGATATGAAATATTATCACCAAATAACACGGAAGTTCATCAGCATCATCATTTATTATGCAAAAAATGCGGCAAAATTATTGAGGTCAAAGAAGATTTAATGAACTCATTGGAAGAAATCATTGAAAAACAATACAATTTTGAAATATTAAATCACGTAGTCAAATTCACCGGAATCTGCAGCGAGTGCAGAAATAAGGAGAATGAAGATGGCAACAGAAAAGAAACATAAGCTTAAGATAATACCTCTGGGAGGCTTGGGGGAAATAGGAAAGAACTTGACAGTTATTGAGTATGGCACAAACATAATAATAGTTGACTGCGGGATGTCTTTTCCGGAAGATGAAATGCTGGGTATTGATATAGTAATACCTGATATAACGTATTTAATTAAAAATCAAGATAAAATAAAAGGAATATGTCTTACTCATGGTCATGAGGATCATATAGGCTCACTTCCTTACGTTCTGAAAAAAATTAAGGTGCCTATTTATGGAACAAGGCTTACATTAGGTCTTGTTGAAAATAAATTGTTAGAGCATAAAATTGATGACGTTGAACTCAATGTTGTTAAGGCTGGCTCAACAATTAATTTAGGCTGTTTTAAAGTAACATTTATCAGGAACAATCATTCAATACCTGACGCGGTGAGCTTTGCAATAGACACTCCGATTGGTATGGTTGTTCATACCGGTGACTTTAAAATTGATTATACACCAATTAACGATGAGGTAATTGACTTAGGAAAATTTGCGGAGCTTGGCAGAAAAGGTGTATTGCTGGCTATGTCTGACAGTACGAACGTAGAAAGACAAGGCTTTACTGAATCGGAGAAAACAATCGGACACAAGTTTATGGAAATATTCAAAAACTGTGAATCCAGGATTATAGTAGCATCATTTGCTTCAAATATCCACAGATTGCAGCAGGTTATAAATGCAGCTGTTGCAAATGACAGAAAGGTTGCAGTATCAGGAAAAAGTATGGTAAATGCGGTTAAGGTTGCTCATGAGCTGGGATATCTGCATTACCCCGAAGGTGCTGTAATTCATGTTAACGAATTAAAGAGCTTGAAAGATAATGAAGTCGTTATAATGACAACAGGAAGTCAGGGAGAGCCGATGTCTGCTCTTACGCGCATGGCTAATAACGATCATAAGAAGATACAAATCAAAGCAGGCGACTTGGTGATTATTTCTGCAACGCCTATACCCGGGAATGAAAAAACAGTATCCCGAGTAATCAATATGCTTTATGAAAAAGGAGCAACAGTGCTTTATGACGCAATGACACAGGTTCATGTTTCTGGTCATGCAAGAAAAGAAGAATTAAAGCTTATGCTCACTTTATTAAAGCCAAAGTTTTTCATACCTGTACATGGAGAATACAGACATTTGATGCAGCATGCAAAACTTGCTCAAGAATTAGGTGTACCGGAGAAAAATACAATTATAGGTAAAAACGGAGATGTAATTGAACTTACAACAAAGTCCATTGCGTTGAATGGTTCTGTAACATCTGGGAATATACTTGTTGACGGACTTGGTGTAGGAGATGTCGGAAACATTGTTCTAAGAGACAGAAAGCTATTAGCGGAAAATGGTTTAATAATCGTTGTGCTGGCTACTGAAAAAGGAACCGGAAAGATACTTTCAGGTCCGGAAATTGTATCCAGAGGATTCATTTATGTAAGAGAAAATATTGACCTGATTGAAGAATCCAAGGCAGTTGTAAGAAAAGCACTTGCAAAATGTGACGATTCAAATATTAGAGAGTGGAACAATATTAAGATGATGATAAAGGATTCTTTAAGCAGCTTTATTTATGAAAAGATAAAGAGAAATCCAATGATATTACCGATAATTGTTGAAGTAAAACCTGAGGATTAATGCAAACTGGGGACGGTCTTTTGACTGTCCTCAACTATTATTCCAAAAAAGTAAAGCAACCGGTGATTATTCACCGGCTGCTTATGTGCTTATTACTTCAAATTATTTTTTCATCATGTGAAAGTTCACGCCTAATATAGGTCCGAATTGAGATGGTTTATTATTTACAATTTTTTTCTCAACCATCTTTTCATTCTCTTTTTTGGAAAGAATATTTAAATCCGGTACGAGTCTTTCATTCAATTCAGTAAATCGTAATTTTCCGTCTCTTTTCTTAACTTCACTTAAATCATCAGTAATCTTATTCTTTGGAGTGTTACTCATGTTCAATTTTACCTTTCTTCAAGTCCAATAGAACCAACCCTCTCTCGAAAGTAATAAGCATTATTATTATGGCTTCTACTTGAGATATTATTCATAGATGTAAAAATTTCTTTGTGTTTCATGAAAAAAGACTCATGAAACAAAAGACAAGATTAACATCTATACAACAATTTCTAACATTTCACGGAAAAACCATCCGTGAAACGTAAGACAATTGTATACATTCATAAAGGAATTTTTTATATTGTAATTATTATGAAAAAGTTGTATAATTTAAAGGATTTTTATAAACAATCGGAGGATTTTATGAAAAAACTTATTACTGTCCTTGTTATGATAGCTGTAGTTTTTGCTGTGTATGTTTTTGCAAATAATTACATTAATGAAAATTTAGAGGCAGTGGACAAAAGCGATGATACAAAATTCGTAGTAGAAATACCTTCAGGAAGTACAACAGACGATATTGCTAGTATATTGCTTGATAATAAATTGATTAAAAATATTTTAGTTTTTAAATATTATGCTGAAAAAACAGAAAGTGATTCTAAGCTTAAAGCAGGAAGCTTTGTATTGTCTAAAAACATGGATGTTGACGATTTGCTACAGACTTTAATAAAGGGAGGAGCATCAGGAAATACTGTTAATATAACGATAATCGAAGGTTTAACTGTAGAAGATGCTGCATTGTCTATATCAGAACAGCTTAATTTGAGATATGACGTATTACTTGAAGCAATGAATGATGCTCAATTGTTTAAAAATGAGTTTGAGTTCATAAAGGATAATTCTCAAATAGAAAGCTTACAAGGATATTTGATGCCTGATACATACAACGTTTATATTAATTCATCAGAAGAAGATATAATAAAAATACTACTTAAACAATTTGATGAATTTTATATAAATGAAATAAAGCCAAGAATGGAAAATTCGAAATTAAGCTTCCAAGAAATAATAAATCTCTCAAGCATAGTGGAAAAAGAAGCTTTGCTGGATGAGGAAAGAGACGAGGTGGCAGCTGTATTTCTAAACCGTCTTGACATAAATATGAAGCTTCAATCCTGTGCAACTGTAAATTATGCTCAAGGAGAGTGGAAGGAAAGACTCAGCCTTGAGGATATAGCAATTGATTCACCTTACAACACATATGTTGTGGATGGATTGCCTCCGTCACCAATTAATTCACCGGGGAAATTATCAATAATGGGAGTTCTTGAGCCTGCCGATGTGGATTATTTATATTTTGTTGCAAAGGGTGACGGCTCACACTATTTTTCAAAAACCTATGACGAGCATATAGATGCTGCAAATGAATATTTGAATTGAGATGAATAATGGATAATATAAACAGAGAATACATTGATAATTATATAAATAGTCTTATATCTGAAGAAAATGAAAAACTTGATGAATTCAGAAAACAATGTGAGGAAAGAGGTTTACCGATTATCCATAAGGAAGTCGGACAGTTTATAAAGCTTGTTATAAACCAATTAAATGCAAAAAACATCATAGAAGTGGGAACAAATGTCGGGTATTCTTCTATATTTATGAGCTTTTCAATGAACAATCGGGGAAAGGTTGTTACAATGGAAAGAAGCGAAAAATTCTATCAAGAAGCACTAAATAACATTAAAAGCTATAATTTAGAAAATAACATAAAAGTTCATTTTGGTGATGCTTCTGAAATTCTTGACCAAATAGAAGGAACATACGATATTGCATTTATTGATGCAGCAAAAAGCTACTATAAAGTATTTTTTGATAAATGCTCAAAAAAAATGAAATCAGGAGGAATCATCCTATCTGATAATGTACTTTATCAAGGCATGATTGCATCTGATGAGCTTGTGGTAAGAAGAAAGAAAACACTTGTGAGAAATCTCAGAAATTACTTGGAATATATTTCAAATGATGATAGATATATAACATCTGTTCTGCCACTGGGCGACGGATTAGCTGTTACACTAATTAAATAAAAGGAGAAGTTATGTTACCAAAATTGTTAGCGCCTGCAGGTAGTCTGGATAAATTGACTATGGCAGTTGAATATGGTGCAGATGAAGTCTATTTTGCAGGAAAATCAATGGGCATGAGAGCAGGCGGCAAAAATTTTACAAAAAAGGATTTAGAGCAAGGAATTGAATATTGCCATAAGTATGGGAAAAAATCGAATATAACAGTAAATATAGTACCCCACAACGAAGATTTAAAGGGAATAGAGGAATATTTGAAATATCTTCATAAAATAGGGGCGGATGCAATCATAGCAGCTGACCCTGGTGTTATTAACATAATAAAACAAACTATTCCCGATATGAGAATTCATTTGTCAACACAGGCCAACACAACCAACTACCACACAGCAAATTTTTGGCATAAACAAGGGGTGAATCGTATTGTTCTTGCACGAGAACTTTCATTTGCAGAAATTGAAGAAATAGTCAAAAACACGCCAAAGGATTTAGAGTTCGAAACCTTTGTACACGGAGCTATGTGTATATCTTATTCAGGCAGATGCTTGCTCTCCAGTTTTATGACAGGAAGATTTTCTAACAAAGGGGACTGTGCACAAGCCTGCAGATGGAAATACAACCTGGTTGAAGAAAAAAGACCGGGTGAATATTATCCAATAGAGGAAAATGATGAAGGAACCTTCATTATGAATTCGAAGGATATGTGCATGATAGAGCATCTTCAGAAATTTAAAGATTTAGGAATAAAAGCTTTAAAAATTGAAGGAAGAAATAAAAGCGAATACTATACTGCAATTGCAGTGCGTTCATATAGAAATGCACTAGATGAGTTGGAAAAACCGGAAAGTGAAAGAAATACGCAGTATTGGAAGGAAGAGCTTGAAAAATCTTCTCACAGAGATTTTTCATATGGATTTTTCTTTGGGAACCCTTACAAGGATGGGCAGCTTTACACATCAAGCAGCTATATAAGGACTTACGATGTTGTAGGTATAGTAAGGTCCTATGACAAGAAAACAAAATCAGCAATTATTGAGCAAAGAAATAAATTTTGTGAAGGGGATATATTAGAATGCTTTGGTCCAAATAAAAAACACTTTGAGGTCGTGGCTAGAAATATTCATGATGAAAGGGGAAATAAGATTGAATCAGCTCCTCATGCTCAAATGATTGTTAAAATGGATATTAAAGAAAATGTGGAACCATATTATATCTTAAGAAAGAAAATAGAAGATTAGGAAACCAGGGACTGTGCAGTAAAGTCCCTGGTTTTATATATGTATTAATTTCCAACATTTGATACAAGAGCATCATAAAGTTTCTTTAAAGCTTTTTTTTCTATTCTGGATACATAGGAACGCGAAATACCTAAAAGCTTGGCTATTTCTCTTTGTGTCTTATGCTCGTTATTTCTGATGCCATAGCGCATTTCAATTATGACCTTTTCTCTTTTTTGCAAAGTTCTGTCAAGAATTTCATCCAGAGCTTTTATTTTTTCTTCTTTATCGAGCCTTCCTACAATTTCTTCTCCTTCGTACTTGATAATGTCAATCAGATATATATTATTGCCTTCTTTATCAGTTCCCAATGGTCCCTGAAGAGAAATTTCCTTTTTTAGTTTTTTGTCACTTCTTATTGTCATCAGTACTTCATTGTCTATGCACTTGGCGGCATAGGTTGCAAGCCGTATACCTTTGCTGTTATCAAATGTGGACACAGCTTTTATTAAACCTATTGTTCCAATTGAAATCAAGTCTTCTTGATCAATTCCCACGGTCTTATATTTTTTTATTACATGAGCTACCAATCTAAGATTTCTTTCTATAAGAATGTTTCTTGCTTCCTTATCACCTTCTTTTGATTTTTTTATAAGCTCTGCTTCTTCATCTTTGCATAAAGGTTGTGGAAATGAAGTGCCGTTAGTAATATAGCCAAAAATAAAAATAGACAATGGAAACAACAGCTGCAATACATTTTCTATCAAAAAACCACCTCCAGAGTTATACATTATATGCAAGAGGGCTAAAAAAACTGTATGTACACTTTATTAAATAATTGGAACATTAAGAAAATATTTCTTAATTTTTTTGGAAATATATAAATTTTGATATAATTCGACTCATAGGTGGTAACGAGGTAAAAAATATGGGGCTGTTGCATTAAGCATACCAATGTCATCCTGAGCGATAGCGAAAGATGCACTAACCCCATTTTTTGGAGTTCTTTTTCTAAAAAATAGCGGTAGGTCGTTCGCAACTCATTCCCAATGTATGTGACCAACGGGAGCAAATACATTGGTGAATGAGACTGCGCAATCTCGTACTGCTGAAAATATGAGATTCTTCGGGCTTATACTCTCAGAATGACAGGTTAATAATCACTAATGTAACAGCTCCATATAAAATTTTGTGATTTATCTAATTGTTCTGTTATTTCTATTGTTATTTGAAACGTTTGTATTGTTGTTTGAACTGTTATTGTTCATATTCATATCACAATTCATTCGCCTCATCATTTCTCGAAGTTGCTCACAATTCATTTGAGGCATACCGTTTTGTGGCATTCCGGGCATAGTAGGCATCCCATTTTGAGGCGTTGTGCCTGGAGATGTTGCTGGCATTTGAGTTCCTGGTGTTGTAGGAGCAGTAGTGCCCGGAGTCATTGGAGCAGAGGTGCTTGGAGTTTGAGGTGCTGCAGGCATACCAGGTGTAGTTGGCATGGCCGGAGAACCAGGTGTAGTTGGCATACCAGGTGTACTAGGTAATCCGGGGAACCCGGGGAATCCAGGGAAACCAGGGAAACCAGGTATTTGAGGCAGTCCTGGCATTCCAGGATAAATATTATCATCCGGCATGAACGGCATAATTCCATTGCCTGGCATGTTTGGCAATGCAGGCATATCACCGTCAGGCATTTCGGTATCAGGTATAAATGGCATTTCTCCATTCATTGGCATACCAGGCATACTTGGCATACTTGGCATATTCGGCATGCTAGGCATATTTGGCATGTTAGGCATATTTGGCATGCTAGGCATATTTGGCATGTTAGGCATAGTTCCTGACATATACAAGGCAGGATTTCCATATGACATCATGCCTTGCATATAAGGTTGATTACAATTAAATGGCATTGAATCATAGTTGGGCATATTTCTATAATTTGAATAACTCATATAATCCTCCAATATTTTTATTATAAAGAAATTTCTATTATTAATATACGTACCAAACTGACAATCGGTGAATTAATTTGATAATTCTTTCTTTACTAATTTGTTAACATCTATTACAATATATTTACTGAATAAATATGGAGATTAAAGATGCATTTAACAAATTTACATACTCATACAAATTATTGTGACGGCAAATGCAATACAGAGGAAATGATTTTGTCAGCAATTAATAAAAACTTTTATACAATTGGGATATCAACACATGGTCCTGTTACTTATGGAACAGACTGGAATATTAACGTTTGTAATTTAGAAAAGTATATAGAAGAGGTATTGTTTCTGAAGGGAAAATATAAAAATAAAATCGATGTTTTTTTAGGTATGGAACTTGATTATCTACCAGGAACAGGATTTAATGAATTGGAAATATCTTTAATTAAAAAATTGGATTATTACATAGGCTCTGTTCATTACCTGGGCTCGTTCGATAACGGAACAATGTGGACTGTGGATTATACTATAGAGGAACTTTTTAGAGGTATTAATGAGAGCTTTAATGGCAATATAAAACTTGCTGTTGAAGCTTACTATAAATCGATTGCAGATATGGCAGAAAAATTTCAACCTCCAATTATTGGACACCTGGATTTAATAAAAAAGAATAATAAGAATAATATATTGTTTGATGAAAGCGAAGAGTGGTATATCTCATCTGTGGAAAAATGCTTGGATATTATTAAGAATACTAAATCGATTATAGAAATAAATACCGGAGGAATGGCAAGAGGATACACTAAAGAACAATATCCATCATCATTTATTTTAAAAATGATTAAGGAAAAGAATATACCTGTTATAATAAACTCAGATGCCCACACAGCAGAAACAATTAATTATAAATTAAACGAGATGCGTGACTTGGTTAAGTCAATGGGATTTAAAAACTTAAGCTGCTTGTCGAAAAGTGGTTGGACAGTTGAAGAAATTTAACTATAATCATCAAGAAAAGTATGATATAATAATCTAAAATGGCAATTACAACAAAGGAGATGATTTTATGATAAATATTTTACTTGTTACACACGGCAATTTTGGAAAGGAATTATTAAAAAGCTCGGAACTAATTATAGGGCATATAGATGATGTAGAAACTATATCATTTAACCATGGTGACAGCTTTGAACTTTTGCTAAGCAAAGTTGAGGAAGCAATAGAAAAACTTTCTAAAGACGATTTAATTGTATTTACCGATATGTATGGAGGAAGCCCATTTAATGCAGTATCAAGAACAATGAAAAATAACAACTTTTATCATATTACAGGTATAAATTTTCCTTTGTTTATAGATATAGCTGTAAACAGAGATACATACAGTTTGGAAGAAATAGCTGAAAAAATCATTAAAAATGGAAAGAAAAGCATTGTATTTGTTAATGAGAAATTTTTAGCAGACTAATGGAGGTTTAATGAAAAATATTGTACTTACCAGGATAGATGACAGACTTATGCATGGTCAGGTTGTGGTTTCCTGGATACCATATCTTAAAGCTAATGAAGTAATTATAATTGATGATGAATATGCTAATGATGATTTTATGAATTTATTAATAAAAAATGCTGCCCCGGAGAATGTTAAAATTAATATATTTAAATTGAGCGATGCTTTAGATTATTTAAATCAGAATGATGATGGCCAACGAATCTTGATATTACTTAAAAATGTGGAATATATAAAGAAAATGCTGGATCAAAATATACAACTAAACAAGGTTAACGTTGGAAATCTTGGCAGTATTCCCGGAAGAAAAAAATATTTTAATTCCGTGTATTTAAGTGAATATGAGCTTAGCTTACTAAAACAAATAAATCAACAAACAGAAGTTGAGATAAGAATGCTTCCTAACGACAAAAAACAAACATTGGAAAAATAAAATGAATTTGATAGATTATTTTTTATTAAGCATACTATATTTTTGGGCAAGCAGTACAGCTCTTTCCTTAGGCGTAGGATATTATACAATATACAGACCGATAATTGCAGGCTGTTTATCAGGAGTGATACTTAAAGACCCATTCCTTGGTATGACAGCAGGAGCTGTTGTAAATATCATATATATTGATTTCGTATCTACGGGTGGCTCGCTTAAAGGAGACCAATGTTTAACAGCAATGATAGCAGCAATTTTAGCAATTATATTTAAGCTGTCTCCTATTGAAGCAGCTGCAGCAGCGTATCCCTTTGGTTTCTTGGGAATTTTAATTTGGAAATACAGAATGCAAATAAATTCTATTTTTGTTAAGCAATATGAAAAAAATTATGAGGAAGGTAAAAAAGGGAAACATACCGATATAAGTTTTTATGATGGATTTCTTCCGCAGCTTCTTTTGTATATAATGAGTACTGCTGTAATCCTTGCAGCAATATTTGCTATATTTCTACTGGATAGCTTTATATTGAATACAAAAGATGTATTTTTATTGGCAGGACTTTTTCTTGTGTTTTATTCTGTTTGCAATATTATATATAAATTAAACAATAAAGTAAGTATTTTAATTTTTGTTTTTGCAATGATTATAACAATTATTTTTAATCCTAAAGCATATATCGTTCTTATTGTTGCAGCAATAATCATTATAAAGATGTCAAATAAAAATTTGTTTTTAGCTGAACACAGAGAAATAAATAATGAATCAGCAATATTAAAAAAAGATTTAATATATTCATGGTTTATCTGGATGAACTTTTCTCATTCCTGCTACAGTTATGAAAGACTCCAGGGAATGGCATTTGCACACAGCATGAAAAATATATTTAAAAGACTTTATAACAGACCTGAGGATATCGCTGAGGCTATACACAAGCATAGCGAACATTTCAATACAGAACCGAACATGGGAACTCCTATTCATGGATATATTATTTCCCTGGAAGAAAATCTTTTGCAAAATAATAATGAAAACAGCATTTTATTTATAAAAAAAGGTATGATGGGTATTGCAGCAGGACTTGGAGATTCATACACACAGGTTGTATTAACTCCATTATTTATTTCCATGTCTTTAATGCTATGCTTGGACAATGATTATATATTGTCGTTAGCTCCGATTATTTTATTAGCATTAATTATACTTATTATATCATATACCGGCTTTATGAACGGTTATTACCAAGGCAGAGATAGTTTGATTGAAAGAATAAATATAATTAAAAACAGCAAAGTTAAAAAACTTTTTCCTTATATCTTTGCAGGAATATTGGGAGTTTCATTAGGCAAACTATTAATAAATGTTGCATATACAGAAAATTTGACAACATATACTATAATTGGTATAATCTCAATTGTTTATGCAACAGTAAAAAACAGGAGCATAAAATGACAATTAAAAGAGTTGGAATTATGGGAGGTACCTTTGATCCTATACACTTGGGACATTTGGTGGTTGCCAATGAAGTATTAAATATTTACAGCTTAGATAAGATAATATTTGTACCTGCCGGTAATCCTCCGCACAAAACAGGAATCAGCGCCAACTCCTGGGATAGATTTTTTATGACAAATCTGGCTACAATGACTAATGATAAATTTATAGTATCAGATTTTGAAATTAAGAACTCTGAAAAAAGCTATACATTAAATACTCTGCAGGAATTCCATCGAATATATCCGGACACGGAATTTTATTTTATAACCGGAACAGATGCAGTTATAGATTTACCTAAATGGCATGAGCCAAAGGAACTGTTAAAGCTTTGCAAATTCATTGCTGTATCGAGACCCGGATTAAGAAAAAAATATTTAGAAATGAAAATCCATGAAGTCAAGAGCGGCTTAAACGCAGACATAGAGCTGTTACAGGTTCCTATGCTTCAGATTTCTTCAACTGATATAAGAGAAAGATATAAAAAAGGAATATCTGCAAAATATTTGCTGCCTGAAGCTGTTGAACAATACATACTTAAAAATAATTTGTACAGGTGAATCAATGAATATAGATGAATTAAAGTTAAGACTGATGGAAATCAACCCAGGCGTATATTTTCACAGCATGAGTACAATGGAGGAAGCTGAGAAACTGGCCTTTCATTATGGCGTGGATGTTAACAAGGCGAAAATTGCAGGATTACTTCATGACTGCGGTAAGAAAATGACAAAAGGTATGGATAATTTAACGCATTCTAAATTAAGCGCTGAGCTTGCTGAAGAAATTTTTAACGTTCAAGATATAGAAGTGCTTAATGCCATAATGTACCATACAACCGGCAGAGAAAATATGACCATGCTGGATAAAATAGTATTTATAGCAGACAAAATTGAGCATAGAAGAAATTATGACCATGTTGATGAACTTAGAAGAATTGCATATGAAAATATTGATGAAGCAATAGTCAAATCATTAGAAAGCACTATTGAATACGTTAAGATGAGACGCTTAGATCTTGACAGTGAATCATTAAAAACGTTAAATTTTTTAAAGGAGAAAAGATGAATAGAGACCGTAAAAATATAGAGGCCATACTTAAAGCCTGCGATGACAAAAAGGCTTATAATTTTACAGTATTGGATGTATCAAAAAATAGTTCTATAACAGACCACTTTATAATTTGCAGCGGAAACAATGAAAAACAAACCGTTGCTATTGCCGATGAGGTATTAAAAAAAGGCTCTGAAGAAGGAATAGATTTTTATTATCAAGAAGGCTTTAACACAGGAAGGTGGATATTACTAGAAACTGATAACATTATTGTTCATATTTTTCACAGAGATGAAAGAGAGATTTATGATTTGGAATCACTGTGGTATGATAACAATTCAATAGATGTTGAACAATATGGGATAAAAAATTGGAAATAGGAGGGTATTATGTTAAATACAGTAATACAAACAAGTAACGCACCAGCTGCGGTTGGACCTTATTCACAAGGAATAAAAGCTGGAAATACTATTTATGTTTCAGGTCAGCTGCCAATTAATCCTGCTACAGGAGAACTTTATAAGGGTGGAGACATAAAGGAAGAAACCAAAATATCATTGATGAATGTTAAAGCAATATTGGAACAAGCAGGAGCTTCCTTAAAAGATGTTGTAAAGTGCACCGTGTTTATTAAAGACATGAATCAGTTCGGTTTAATCAATGAAATGTATGCCGAAGTATTTGGTGATACTAAACCTGCAAGAGCATGCATTGAAGTAGCAAGACTTCCAAAGGATGCTAACGTAGAAATCGAAGCCATAGCGGTAATTTAACTACAAAAAATTCAGGTTTTTCAACCTGAATTTTTTGTAGTTGGTTGACAAGGGGACGGCAGACTGCGCAAAAACATTAATTTCATTAATTTATATACGAATAATTTTATAAAACACCTATAAATAAGTACGTTTTGAGCTATATTGCATAAAAATTTAATAATAAAATTGATTTTACGCAGTCTG
>JAEXUD010000029.1 GCA_023453025.1 Bacillota bacterium | reverse complement strand
TTTAAATTCAGCTGTAAAAGTACGGCGTTGTTTTCTGTTTGATTCTGGCATGGTCATGCTCCTTATTTTTTATATTTTTATTCTACATGACCTTAAAATTTCTGTCCAGTTTATTATAGCCGATCCATATTGATATATTTGTTTTTAATTTATATGTTAGGATATTATGTAGTCTCAAATGCAGTTAAATAGCGACAAAGGGACAGCAGGTGTTTGTATCTATATTTAAATAATAAGATAGTATTGATATCAGTTTATATAAAGTTATTAAAATGATAAGAATTATTGGAGAATTAATAATTAGTAAAAAGAAAGGTTCAAATATGTATAAATTTAAAAATAATGTAAATACAATTACAATATATTTGAAATTCTTTACAGTCAGTATAGGATACATTTTTATTTTATATTATATCTTCGAAAAATTACCCGGAATATCGATAGATAATTTTTTTATTAATATTATTTATTACATACTCCTTATCGTAATAGTGTTAATCGGAGTAATAGTTGGCTTTAAATTCATTTTTAAGCATATAAATCCTTTCGGCGATATAATTTATACGGTAAAAGAAAGAAAACAATTTGACATGGAATTCTTAGTAATGCTGATTTTAGCTGTTATAATCGATAAAAACATACCTTATGACACAATTGAACCTGATTTTATCAGATTGTTATTAAGAAGCTGTTTTGCTATTATTGCCTTGTTCATATATGTGGTAAGAATAAAAAAGGGCTATGATGGGGATAAGCAATAGTCTCAAAATATTGTGCTGAACAGCGGTAAAAAGATGAACCGGCTTATTTCCTCTAAATGTCGAAAGTGGGATTATACATGCAATATATTTAATTTAAGTATTGTATTATTTAAAGGGTTGGTTGTATAATTTTATTTGAAGACTTATTTGGAGGGACGTATGAATTTAGAAACGAACATTAATTTTACTCTTAAGTTGCTTGAAGAAATAGTAAATATACCAAGCCCTACGGGGTATTGCAAAGACGTAATGCTGCATATAGAAAACGTCGCCGATAATTTTGGATACGAGGTTTCACAAAACAAAAAGGGAAACAGAATAATTGAAATAGAAGGAACTGACAACAGCTATTGCGTAGGAATTCCTGTACATGTCGATACCCTCGGGGCGATGGTGAGATCTGTAAATCCTGATGGAACACTAAGAATTACCACAATTGGCGGAAATATGTTTCCTACCATAGACGGAGAATATTGCAAGATACATACACGAAGCGGAAGAATATATACCGGAACGATGCTTTCAACTTCACCTGCAGTCCATGTCTATACCGACGCAAGGGACAAGGCCAGGACCGAAGAAAATATGATGATAAGGCTGGACGAAAAGGTTAAAAGTAAGGAAGATGTGCAAAAACTGGAAATATGCGCAGGGGACTTTATTTCAATAGAGCCTAAATTTACAGTTACTCCTTCAGGATATGTTAAATCAAGATATCTGGATGACAAAGCCGGAACTGCATGTGCGTTAAGTCTCATGGAAATGTTTAAGAGGCTTGGCACGAAACCAAAAAATAATGTAAAAATAATAATTTCGTCGTATGAAGAGGTTGGACATGGGTGTTCAAGCATTCCTGAAGATATCGATGAGCTTGTGGGAATTGACATGGGATGCATAGGACTTGATTTATCATGTACGGAGGAAGATGTATCTATTTGTGCCAAAGACGGGTCAGGACCATATGATTATGATATCACCGGAAAATTGATTGAGCTGGCTAAAAAATATAAATTGAAATATGCTGTGGACATATATCCCATGTACAGCTCTGATGTGTCAGCTTCACTAAAAGGAGGAAATGACATAAGAGGAGGATTAATCGGTCCGGGTGTACATGCTTCCCACGGAATGGAAAGAACACACAAGGACGGTATGGATAATACTATTAAATTAATATATGCATATTTGACAGAATAATAAAAGGTTAGGTTATGCAGTGAAAAATTTCATGAAGAAAAGGGGTGGAAATTATATTTTTGGATTATTAGTTATAATCTAATTTGACAATGTATGTTATAATTATTTAAGTTAAAACTAATGTAAGATAAAATTATGATAGGATAAGTTTATGAATAATAAACAAAAAATAAAGATTATAAAAAACGGTCCTTACAGAGTTACAGGTAATGTACCTTTATGTGAAAAAATTATTGCCTTAAACGGAAATCAATATGAATATAAGGACGGAAAAAAAATAATAGGTACCGAGAGCTATTTGCTTTGCAGATGCGGTCGCTCCGGGAAACATCCTTTTTGTGACGGAACTCACAGCAAAATTAAATTTGACGGAACTGAAACCGCCTCAAAAAAAACGTTTAAGGAGCGTGCTGAGGTGTTTGAAGGTGCTGAAATCAACTTGCTGGATGACGGCAGATGCGCTTATGCACGGTTTTGCCACAGAAACGACGGAGATGCATGGGAGCTGACAGAAAATTCTGATGACGAGCATCTGAAAGAAGAAGCAATCATTGCCGCTATGGAATGTCCTGCAGGGAGACTGCTTGCCGTCACTAAAAACAATGAAGAAATCGAACCGAAGCTGGAGCCTTCAATAGAAATACTTCAGGACGAAGAATTGAAGGTCAGCGGCCCTATATATGTCAGAGGATATATTCCTGTAGAATCGGTTGACGGTGTTGTATATGAAGTAAGAAACAGACAGACACTTTGCCGCTGCGGGAAATCTAAAAACAAACCGTTTTGCGATTCCTCCCATGTTAAAATTAAATTCAGGGACAGGTATTAAGGTAAAGCCTTGCAGATTACGATTTTGATGATTTAAGATAGATTTAAGGTTACTATAAGCTGTATGACAGGTTTGATTGCTATAATAGCAATGAGCCATGAAATACAGCTTATTTTTATTGTGCATCAAATAATGGAGGTTTATTATGATTCAGATAGCTGCATTTTTTATTTTGACTGTTTTATCGATTGTTGTTTTCATAGGAGCTTTACTTTTATTTATTAATTGCGTTATTAACTTGACTAGGAAAAAGATAAATTCAAACCAACTAATACGCTTGAAGAAGACATCAATACTTTTTGTTGTGGTAATGATTTTGAACGCGGGTCTGATTATTCTTACACAGATTACCGCTTCTACACCAAGAATTATTGATGAAAACGGAAATACACCTGAAAACAGTATAGCAGAGCTTGAAGAACTTGAATTTAATGGCAGAAAGCAATGGGTAAGCATGAGAGGATGGGATAAGAACAAACCTGTCCTGCTATTTCTTGCAGGCGGCCCCGGCGGTACTCAGATGGCGGCCGTACGGCATGAGCTGTCAGAACTGGAGAGATATTTTGTTGTTGTGAACTGGGACCAACCCGGTTCCGGGAAATCCTATTATGCCGATAAAACAGAAAATATTACTGTCCGGACTTATATTGAGGACGGTCATGCTCTGACAGAATACTTGAAAAAACGCTTTTCGCAGGAAAGAATTTATCTGGTGGGTGAATCGTGGGGCAGTGCCTTGGGCATCTTCCTGATTGACGGGTATCCGGAGTCCTATCATGCATTGATTGGTACGGGACAGATGGTGGACTTTGCTGAAACTGAGCGTATGGACTACGAAAATGCCATGAAAATTGCAAAATCAAAAGGTGATACCGCACTTGCAGAACAGCTTGCGGCAAACGGTAAACCTCCTTATTACGGGAAGGATGTAACATGGAAAAGTGCTGTGTATTTGAATTATCTAGGCTCTCATATGTCGGATAATCCTAAGATTCACAATCCCGGATATAACACTCTTCGGGATATCGGTTCGTCTGAATATGGAGTGCTCGATAAAATTAATTTTTTCCGTGGTATCATCAACACATATAATCATGTGTATCAGCAGCTTTATAACATTGATATGAGAACAGATCACACCAGGCTGAATGTCCCTGTTTATTTCTTTTTGGGACGGCACGATGTCAATGCACCCACAGTGCTGGTGGAGGAATATGAGCGTGTGCTGGAAGCGCCTGACAAGGAAATTGTATGGTTTGAGCATTCCGGTCACAGTCCGTGGATCAATGAGCGTGAGAAGTTTGTGAAGGAGGTATTATCATGCTTTTTAGAAAACGAATAGACAGAAAGAGGGGTTTAACAGATGGTCGGAATTTATTTTAGCGGCACGGGCAACACCAAGCATTGTGCTGAAAAGATTGTTCATTTACTTGATGAGCAAGCCGGGATTATTTCTGTAGAAGATGATGGAGTTGCTGCCGCTGTAAAAGAAAATGAAACAATAGTGTTTGCATATCCGGTTCAATTTTCCAATATACCGATGATGGTGCGGGATTTCATTAATAATCATGCGGACCTTTGGCAAGGAAAACAGATTCTGTGTGTATCAACGCTTGGCGCATTCAGCGGTGATGGTGCAGGTTGTTCGGCAAGATTGTTTAAAAAATATGGAGCTAAAATCATTGGCGGCTTGCACATTCATATGCCGGATTCGGTATGTGACGTTAAACTTCTAAAGAAGTCACTTAAAGAAAATAGGCGGATTGTGTTGGCGGCGGACAGAAAGATTGAAATCATAGCAGCTGAAATCAAAGCAGGTAAATATCCAAAAGAAGGATTGGGTTTTGTTCATCGTATTGCCGGATTATTCGGGCAGCGGCTTTGGTTTTACGGCAGGACTAAGCATTATTCAGATCAGCTCAAAATCAGTGCTTCCTGCACTAACTGCGGTCAATGTTCAAGACTGTGTCCGATGAAAAATATCAAAATCTGTGAGGGAAAAGTTATCTCCGGCAATAAATGTACCATGTGCTACAGGTGTATAAGTCAATGCCCTCAAAAGGCAATCACTCTTCTTGGAAAAGAAATATATGAGCAATGCCGGTTTGAACGATACGTATAATAGATTAAAAAAATTACGCAGCATTAATATAAGGCGTAATTTTTTTAAGCCTTAGGAGACGACTTTATATTTTGGGCTGATTAAAATATTTATATATTAATAATTTTTAATAGTATCTGGGAACATAACTTAAAACAAATCGTCAAAATAAGTATGGAGGTGGTTATAGTGAATAAGAACTTTATTATTTCATGTATACTTATTTTTACGATGACTATTACAGGCTGTACCGTAATGTCCCAAGATCTGATGAAAGGATATAAAAGTGAGGTGGATTCCGAAATGGCAGGTTCCGTGAGTGAAGAATTCAAGAAGGCGTATTTAAATTTTTCGTGGGATATTTTTAAAAAATCAAGTGAAAATTCCGGAAATATAATGATATCACCGATATCCGTCTATCTTGCGATGGCTATGACCCAGAACGGAGCGGACGGACAGACAAAGGAACACATGAAAAATGCACTGTACTCAGAAAAAATCAAGGAAGATGATTTAAATGCAGAGCTTAAAAAATGGATGAATAATTTGAATGCAGGCGATGAAAATATCGATTTGACTGTCGCCAATTCTATATGGTACAGAGAAGGCTTTGAGGCAGATGAAGAATTCCTTCAGAAAAATGCGGACTATTACTCTGCCGATATAAAAAGTCTCGATTTCACAAAAAAAGAAGCGCCGGATGAAATAAACAGATGGGTCAGTGATGCGACTAACAAGACTATTGATAAAATAATTGATAAAATCAATGAAGATGTCATGATGTATCTTATAAATGCCATATATTTCAAGGGTGACTGGGATGTGCCTTTCAATGCAGGCAGCACCTACAAGCAGGAATTCAATTCTTCTCAGGGAGTTGTTGATGCTGATTTCATGCACCGCAGGAGAAATACTGATTATTTGCGGTCCGGAGGAGCAGAAGGAATCGTACTCCCATACAAAGGTGACAAATTTGCTTTTTTTGCCCTGATGCCTGAAAAAAACAAGACTGTCAGAGAAATGATAAATGAGCTTTCTCCTTTAAGTATAGCAGAAATCATCGGCAGCAGGGAAACCAAAAATCTGGAGCTTTCTCTTCCGAAGTTTGAGAGCAGGTATGAGGACAGTCTGGTTGACGAATTGTCCAAAATGGGAATGGAAATTGCTTTTGAGCCAGCCAATGCGGATTTTTCCCTCATGCAAAAAAGCAGGACTAAAAATTTATACATATCTGATGTGAAGCATAAAACATTTATCAGAGTGGATGAAAAGGGTACCGAGGCTGCAGCGGTGACATCCGTTGAAGTCAGTGCTACATCCATGCCTGTGGAGATCCAGAAGCTTGTATTTGACAGGCCGTTTGTTTACGGCATAGTTGATTTGGAAAGCGGGCTGCCGTTATTCATCGGCATCATGGAGAATCCTGCGAGCTGACAGATGATAAAGCTGTCATAATCGTCGCATAAGCTGCCAGCATGATATGATGAGTTCACGGGGTATGATTTTTGCGGCGGATCTTTGCAAAAAACTGACAATGCCGGGAGTAGATACGGGAAAATTGTATCTTGAGCACCAAAGGGCATGCCTTGCAACGCTTTCAGATTTTGATGCCAGCGGGAAATTCAGTATGGCACCGCTGTTTGCCGTGTCCTTTGCCACCGGAATAAACTCGGTGTCCTTTATCCAGTAAGGACAGACAGCCGTAACATGTATTCCTCTTTCCAACAGCTCCCGGCGCAGGGCGCGGCTGTAACTGAGTACAAATGCCTTGGTGGAAGCATATACATTCAGCGAGGGCAGAGGCTGAAAAGCTGATGAAGAACATATTTCCAATACGCGGGAGCCTTTTTTCATATAGGGGAGGCAGAGCAGTGTCATGGATACCAAAGCCTTGCAGTTCAAATCTATCATATCATTGTTATCCTGCTCATATATTTGCGCATAGTTTCCCATTTTACCGAAGCCGGAGGCGTTTATAAGTATACGTATGTCCGGCTTTTCTTTTTCAAGAATTGCCCTGAGTGTTGAAAAACTCTCAGTCTTTGTAAGATCCAGCGGTATGGGGTATATAAGGCCGGGATATTTATCAGCAATTTCTTTAAGACGTTTTTCACGTCTTGCTATAATCCATATTAAATCAAATTTTTCCTTTTCACATATTTGCTTTACAAATTCACGACCTAACCCGCTGGATGCTCCGGTTATAACAGCTGTTTGCATAAATACCCCTTTCTTAGCCTTGCGCTTCTATATAATAAGATTATTATCATTATCATTATAATTATGTCCGTATATTTTAGTCAATATTATTAATTTTTGATATATAATATAAGCAGGTGATATTCAAAAAAAGTATTCCCATTAAAACCGAATTAAGCTTTAATTAATGATGTATGGATATAATTACTATGTTCATATATCAAGTATCATTGAACACAGAATTATTGAGACCCAGGGGTTTGAGGAGAATGCCGACGAGCTTCTTGACCGGCCGGGCATGAAAAACTGTTGAAAAAAATAAAAATATTAAACATTAGGAGAAGCACCTATGAACATTCTGGTTACACTTGATCCAAATTATATTGAACAGCTGACTGTTATGCTGACATCACTGATCAGATCAAATGTCAATGAACAATTTGATGTGTTTGTAGCACATTCGTCATTGGAGGAAGATGATTTCAATTTAATAAACAGCTGTGTCGACACTGATGTATGCAATATCATAAATATCAGGATCCCTGACGATATGTTTGATGATGCACCTGTAACAGAAAGATATCCAAAGGAAATGTATTACCGAATTTTTGCCGCTCAATATATTCCACATAATTTAGACAGGATTTTGTATCTTGATCCTGATATTGTTGTAATTAACAGCATCAGTGATTTATACCACATGGATTTAGGTAGTAATTTTTTTGCTGCTGCGTCTCATGTGGATAAAAGTCTGAAAAAAATAAATGAGATAAGGCTTGATATGCCGGAGGACAGCACATACATAAATTCCGGTGTTATGCTTTTTAATCTGCCTGAGCTTAGAAAGAATCAAAACATTAGGGATGTATATGATTATATAGAAAATAAAAAGCTGTTTTTATTGCTGCCTGACCAGGATGTCCTAAACGGGGTTTATGCTGATAAGACTGTACACCTTGACGCTATGATATATAATTTAAGTGAGAGATACTTAAATTTCTATAATGTAAATCCAAAAAATATGGGCAACAGAAAGGATATGAGATGGATTGCACACAATACGTCAATAATCCATTACTGCGGAAGAAACAAACCCTGGAAAAACAGCTACAGGGGAGAACTTGGAGTTTTCTACTATTATTATGAAAATCTTGTAAGACGTAATAAAAAGATAAGTTATGCTTCAATTTTTTAATAATTAATTTATCATATTTATAAAACAAAGGTGTAAAACAAGCAAAATTAAGGTTAAAACAGAAAATCGTGGTGAGAGTATGGTAAATTATTATTTTCATTTACTTGACAAATGTTTAATTGCATGCTAATATAACACTGTTATATAACGGCGTTATAACTATAGGATTTTTCAGCAATATATTTATCGGAGGATAGTATGCTTTCCAGAACTCAGGACCATATATTGAAAGCCGGAATGCGGGAATTTATTGAAAAAGGATTTGCGGATGCTTCTCTGCGCAGCATAGCCGCGTCGGCAGGTGTTACAACAGGAGCTATATACGGCTATTATCCGGACAAATATGCGTTATTTCGTGCTTTGGTGGAGCCTGCGGCTTCAGTATTCAAAGAAAGGTTTATAAAAGCACAGGAAGAATTTTCATTGCTTTCCGAAGCGGAACAAATTGCCGTGATGCACAGCTACAGCAGCGATGCACTGCAATCACTGCTGGATTATGTGTACAGTTATTTTGATGAATTCAAACTCATATTGTGCAGCTCGTCAGGTACGGAATATGAAGAATATGTGGAAAGCCTTGTTAATATCGAGGCGGAATCAACAAAAAAATTCATTGAGGTTATGTGTCGCTTGGGTTATCATCCCACACCTCTGTCAGACAACCTGGTACATATTTTATCAAATGCCTATTTTTCTGCGATTTTTGAGACTGTTGCCCACAATATGGAAAAAACGGAAGCAGATGAGTATATTGCGCATATCACTGATTTTTTCCGAGCAGGCTGGAATAAGCTGCTTAAGATTGAAACAGACCATTAACAGCTTATTGAAGGCATTGGTCTGTCATTAGGTTAGTTTAAGCTAACTGCAAATAAATAAAATTTCAGCCTTTTAAAGGCTTGAAAAATACACATGAGTTAGTTAATGCTAACTTTTGAAAGGGAGGATTATATGAGTAGTACACAGACAGTACAAAAAACGTCGGAAAAAAAATCTAAATCAGGTATGCCCCGACTTTTGGAACTGGCATCAACAAAAAGACTTTTTATTGCGGCTGCTGTAATTTTATCGTCACTGGCAAGTATTGCAAGCTTTATTCCTTATATAGCAATATTTATGATTGTCCGTGTGATTTTGGCTGCCCTGCCCGGATTGGCGTCGTTAGACGGAGAGCTTTTAATCCGATACGGATGGATTGCGTTTGGTGGAGCCGTTCTTAATATTCTGCTTTATTTCAGTGCATTGGCTTGCTCGCATCTGGCAGCTTTCGGCACATTATACAAGCTGAAGGTGGATTTTGCCTCTCATCTGGCTAAGGTGCCTCTTGGCTTTCATGTCATGATAGGCAGCGGCAAGCTGAGAAAGGTAATGGACGAAAACATAGAAAAGATTGAGGAATTTATCGCTCATCAGCTGCCGGATATATGTGCGGCATTTGTGGCTCCCGTCGTCATGGTGGCTATTTTGCTTGCTGTGGACTGGCGTCTTGGGCTTGCGGCTCTGGCAGGAATTATTGTTGCGTTTTATATTCAAATCAGGCTTTACGGGAATGAGGGCTCTAAAAAAATGATGGATATGTATCAGACCGCAATTGAGGATATGAACAACGCGTCTGTGGAATATGTCCGAGGTATATCGGTTGTGAAGGCATTCAAGCAGACAGTATATTCATTCAGGCGTCTGCACGATACCATTAAGGCATACACATCCATGGTAATTCCCTATACCCTGAGCTGGGAAAATTCTTTTTCGGGATTTGTTACCTTGGTTAACAACATATATTTATTTGTGGTTCCTGTGGGAATAATTGTTGGGATGAGCACAGGGGATTACAGGGATTTCGCAGCTAAGTTCGTGTTTTACCTGCTGTTTGTTCCTGCCATATCTTCTGTTATGATGAAGGTTATGTATGTCAATTCAAACAGTATGCGCATTATAAACGGTGTTGAGGCAATGGACAGACTGCTGGCGGAGCCTGAGCTTGCACAGCCTGAAAAACCGAGAACCGTATCAAATTTTGATATCACATTTGACAATGTAATCTTTTCATATGACAAGGATGAGGAAACCTCGGCATTGAACGGTGTATCCTTCACTGCCCGCCAGGGAGAGGCAACAGCCATTGTTGGGCCGTCCGGCGGGGGAAAAAGCACCATTGCTCATTTGATTCCTCGTTTTTTTGACGTTAACGGTGGCAGCATTACCATAGGCGGTGTTGATGTCCGGGATATGACAAGCACGTATCTTATGCAGCAAGTCAGCTTTGTCTTTCAGGATGTATTCTTGTTCAAGCAAAGCGTGGCGGACAATATCCGTATAGGAAATCCGGACGCTTCCTATAAACAGGTAGTCGATGCGGCAAAGGCGGCGCAGTGCCATGAGTTTATCATGAAGCTGCCTGAGGGCTATGATACTGTGATAGGGACCAGGGGAGTGCATCTTTCCGGAGGAGAGAAACAAAGGATTGCAATAGCCAGGGCTATTGTCAAGGATGCACCCGTAGTCGTACTGGATGAAGCCACTGCATTTTCTGACCCGGAGAACGAGCATCTGATTCAAAAAGCTTTTGAACGCCTGATGAAAGGCAAGACAGTTATTATGATTGCGCACAGGCTGTCAACCGTGCAGAGTGCAGATAAAATTATAGTAGTGTCTGAGGGAAAGGTTATCGAGCAGGGCAGACATAATGAGCTTTTAGAAGCAAGAGGCAAATATTTTGATATGTGGCAGGTATACATGGAAACTGCCAGCTGGAATATGACAAAGAAAGCGGAGGTGAATATCAATGTCTGATAAACCGAAACTGCAGGATGCTCTTATGCTGACGGACAAGGGATATAAGGACCTGAAAAAGGCAATAGCCGCCTGCACATTGACCAATTTTTCCATGATACTTCCTTTCAGTGTAATGATTCTGATGATTATGGAGGTAATTAAACCGCTTAATTCAGGAGAAATCTCGTGGAATAAAATGTGGATTCTGTTTGCCGCAGGTATTGCTGCTGCCATTATTGTGTTTTTATGCAATAAAAATGATTACAAGAAAACCTATGTGACATCATATATGGAAAGTGAAAATGCAAGGACATCAATGGCTGAGCAAATACGCAAGCTTCCCATGAGCGTGTTTAATTCCAAGGACCTTTCGGAAATTACCACTAATCTGATGGGAGATGTTGCAACCACGGAGCATGTTCTGAGCCATGTCATTCCGCAGCTTATCGCCAATGGTATTTCAATTACGGTCATATGCATCATGATGTCCATTTTTGACTGGCGCATGGCTTTAGCCGTATATGTTACGGTCCCTCTTGCTTTTGCGATTGTTGTTATCGGAAGGAAGGTGTACGGAAAACTGAGTAAAAAGCATGCGGCATCAAAGCTGAAGGCATCAGATCAGGTGCAGGAATATATTGAAGGAATCAAGGTGATCCGTGCCTGCAACATGGACGGGGAAAAATTCGACGCTCTTGAAAACGCACTGCGCACCATGAAACGGCTGGCTATCGGAATGGAGCTGGGCACAGGTGTATTTGTTACGGGAGCACAGGTTATACTGCAGGCTGGAATAGGACTCACCGTGCTTGCCGGCACTACGCTTCTGACAGGCGGACAGATAGAATTGATTCCCATGCTCATGTTTACTATGATTGTTGTGCGTATTTACGGTCCTGTTATAACGGAGCTAACGCTTTTACCGGAGCTTTTATATCATCAGATTGCCGTAAAGCGTATGCGCAGCCTCATGGCAATTGAAACAATGGAAGGAGATTCTGAGAAGGAGCTTGCAAGCTATGATATCAGGTTTGAAAATGTTAGCTTCAGCTACAACAAGGGCGGAGAAGAAAGTATACGCGATATGAGCTTTGCCATACCATCCGGAAGCATAACCGCCCTGGTAGGTCCGTCAGGAAGCGGAAAGAGCACAGTCTCACGTTTGATTGCCAGGTTCTGGGATGTAAACAAAGGAAGAATTACCGTCGGAGGAGTTGATGTCAGGACTCTGGACCCGGAGCACCTGATGAGCTACATGTCATTTGTGTTCCAGGATGTTGTGCTGTTCAATGATACAATTTACAACAATATCCGTATAGGAAATATGAACGCCACCGATGAAGAAATCCTTGCCGCCTCAAGGACAGCCTGCTGCGATGAATTTGTGTCCAAAATGCCTGACGGATACAATACGATTTTAGGCGAAAACGGAGCTACGCTCTCAGGCGGTGAACGCCAGAGGATATCAATCGCAAGAGCCATCCTGAAGGATGCTCCGATTGTACTGCTGGATGAGGCAACCGCATCACTGGATCCGGAAAATGAAGCGCTTATTCAGAAGGCTATTTCCAAATTAATCAGCGGTAAAACAGTTGTTGTCATTGCACACCGGCTTCGTACGATTACCGAGGCGGATAAAATTATTGTGCTTGATAACGGACGTCTTGCGGAGGAAGGAACTCATCAATCACTTTTGGAGAAAGACGGTTTATACCACAGACTCTATTCAATCCAGCAGGAAAGCATGGGCTGGTCCGTGAAAGCATCCTCTTGAGGATTGCAGTAAATAACAGCATCCCGGAAATATTTTCAGGATGCTGCTTTATTTTTGCAGGCAGGCTTCCAGTGTGCTGAGAGCTCGTCTGGCACTTATTGACAATAATCCTGCCCGGTGATATACTGGCAATCTATTAAAGAAAAGAGGGGCATCATATGAAAAATTATATTGAGATGAGAGCAAGGCTGATAAAATTTATATTTACAACCTTCGGGGCATTTGTGTATGCAATGGGGATTTCTGTGTTTCTGGATCCAAACAATCTTGCACCGGGAGGTACAACCGGAATTGCCATAATAATAAACAACCTGACAGGTTTAAAAACAGGAACTCTTGTTTTTTTAATAAATATTCCCATATTGATATTCGGATGGCGGAAATTCGGGTTTAAATTTATTTTATCAACCATTTATGTTACTGTTGTTTCATCATTTTTTATGAATTTTCTTAATGAACACATTATATTGAAATATGGTGTCATAACGGATGATTTTTTATTGTCCGGGGCTGCAGGCGGTTCTCTTATGGCTATAGGAATGGCGGTTGTATTCAGGCAGGGTGCCACTACCGGCGGAACCGACATAATAATCAGGGCGTTGAGGCAGAGATACAAGCACATACGAAGCGGCACCATATTCATTATTACGGATGCGATAATTGTATCGGCATCAGCTGTAATATTTAAAAATGTGGAAATAGCCCTTTATGCTGCTATAACCATTGTTATCAGCAACTACATGCTGGACCTTGTGCTTTACGGAGGAGACAGCGCAAAGCTGTTGTATATAATAAGCAACAGACAGGAAGAGATAGCAGAAAGGATACTTGATGAAATAGATATAGGAGTCACATATTTAAAGGCTGAGGGAGCCTATACGAAAAGTGATAAGAAGGTTATTATGTGCGTGTGCAGAAAGTATAACTACACGAAGGTGAGGGAAATCGTAAAAGAAGAAGATATAGATGCGTTTTTCATAGTATCCGGCGCTAACGAGGTTTTCGGAGACGGGTACAAAAGTTACCTGACAGAGGAAATATAGTTAAAAATAAGAAAGGTATCTTTAATTTAAAAATATAATTAAAAAATGTTGATATTTTTAACGTAGTTTTATATAATAAAGGTAAGGAAAACAATGAATGGAGGTGTTGCTATGGAACTTGCTAAAATTACTTCAAAGGGACAAATTACTTTACCTATAGGTATTCGTAGAAATCTTAATTTAAAAGATGGAGACAAGGTTGCTTTTATAGAGGAAGACGGCAGATATGTGCTTATTAACCCTACCATGATTGCTTTTGAAAATATCAGAAAGGAATTTGATGGAGAAGCTGAAAAGCTTGATTTAAAAGATGTTGATGATGTAGTAAAGATGGTCAAAGAAATGCGTGCTGAGCGGAGGGAAAAGTAAAATGAGAGTCATGCTTGATACGAATATCTTAATTTGCTGTATTCTGCAATAACAGCGGATGTTGATATTTTGATTACAGGCGACAAGGATTTTACTGATATAGAAATCGAACGTCCTGAAATATTAACACCATCTGAATTTTTAGAGAAGTATGTATAGACTTAGATGATGCTTAAGCTATATACCGATACGTACTGTATCGGTATTTTTTAAACTATTCAACTTAATCCGTTCCGCCTGCTCTGTAATTTGTTTCATTTTCGCCATCCGGATTGTTATATATTTCCTTCACAATTATATCATTAAAAGTATTTTATATCAATTTTGTTCAAAAAATTGACTGTGAATAATAATCAGAAAATTATAGAAAAGGTGTTTTTTTGTTTGAGATATAGTATAATTAACCGAGATACTAACGATGATTTTATTGAGGAAATGCGATGAATGACTATAAAATAGGAGTTTTTAATTGGTTTGGCTATATATTGCCTTTGAAAGAAAGAATCAGGCTAATAAAACAAGCAGGATTCGATTATGTAATGCTGTGGTGGGAGGACGAAGAATATCCATATACAGTGAAAAGGATGGAATTTATTAATATTTTGCAATATTATGATTTGAAATTAGATAATGTGCATCTTCCGTTCGAAAATATAAACAATCTTTGGAGCGAAGACAATACAGAAAGAAATAATCAGATTAATATAATAAAAAAGTGGCTGAATGAATGCAAACACAGCGGTGCAGACATAGCAGTATTACATGCTGTACATGGGAGCAACTATGTTTTTGACTATTCGCTTGGATATGATTCTTTCAGGAAAATAATAGCAGAAGCTGAAAATATTAATATTAAAATAGCAATTGAAAATACCCGCATGTTTAATTATGTTGATTTTATATTGAAAGAAATCGAATCACCAAACATAGGATTTTGCTATGATTCCTCTCATGATTTTATTAAAGGGGAAAGCTCGGGAGAAATTCTTAATAAATGGAAGAATAAGCTTATTGCAGTTCATTTGTCAGATAATGACGGCTTATGTGACAGACATTGGGTTCCGGGAAATGGATATATCGATTGGAAAAAAATCATTAATATTATTAAACAGACAAATATCAGAAGCTATTCAATGGAAGTATTTCCAAATGAAGAAGAGAAGAAGCTTAAACCGTCTGAGTTTTTAATGAAAGCAAAAAAATGCATGAAGGAAAAACTTTAATTCTGACTTATTATAATTGTAATTAAAATAAATTTTTTATTATAATTGTTTGATTTTCCAAAAAAAATATACAAATGAATTATTTTTACAGAGTAATTATATGTGTATTGTTTAAAATAATATAGAATTTTATAAATTAAAAATTATAAATATTAAAGAGCAGCAGGAGGTAAAACATTATGAATAAAAATTATAAAATAGCAGATTTAAGAGCAAAAGATTGCGAGCATTTCAAGCAGATAGAAGAACAATTGAAAATGGAATTAGGAAAAGATATTGTGCTCATCGCATATGAAAAGGAAGATAAATAATAGCGAAAATCCCCTTAAAAGGAAGATTCACACATATAAATTTTATGATGAAGCTAAATACCGACACTCGATGTATCGGTATTTTTTTAAATATTCAAACCTTAATCCTTATAGAGATTGAAGATATAAAGTAGTTGGTATCAGTATTTATCAGTATTTACCGAACACAACACAGGTTAGTCATGTATAGGATTTGAAGTTATAGATGATTTTTTATTTTATCTGTGCTAAACTTAATAAGAGGATTATTTATATAATTAGGAGATAAAGATGGAAAATCAAACAAATGAAATCAGTAGAAAAATATCTGTAAAAAATAAAAGACCGCTATTGTTATCCATTGCTGCATTATTACTTGAAATACTTCCTTTTATTTTATTATCGCTTGTGGGCGGAAATGGGTTTGCCTTGCTTCTTTTACTGATGGCTCCGATTGCCGGATTAATTTTAGGAGTAGATTTGCTTCGTAAAGGGAAAAAAAACATTGGTATTTTTGCAATGATCGGAGCGGTAATTGCAGTAGCTCTGCCTATTTTATTAATTGGAGTTATCGTTGTTCTTTTCATTGGTATAACTACTGGACTTATACCTTTAATGTAGGTGAAAAAATATGAAAAGATATTTGTTTTTATCTATTAAAATTGTTGTTTTTACAACAAGTTGTATAGTTAGTATACTGACTCTTAAGAAGCTTGAATATTTTTCAAACTTTATTATTATAGATAATATTGTGGGAATGATTCCGGTGGTTTTTTCTCTGATATTTATTTTAGGCTCAGCTTATATATTATTCGTAAATCATACTAAGACAAATGTACATATATCTATTGCGATAACAGTACTCTTGGTGCTCAGTACAGTATTGTTTCCAAATGCTTTGCGTGGAAACTGGTGGCTGCACCCCAAAATATCTAACGAGGAAGAAGCTGCTCCGGATTTAACGGTGTATGAGCCGTTTTCGAAAAATTCAAAAACTGCGAAACTTTACACCGAATCAACACTGCAGCTTAGCAAGAATATGCCTGTCATTGATGGGGCAACTGCACTCTATCCTGTTTATGCAGCTTTTGCAGAAGCAACATATAATGAAAAATTCTACTCATCCCAAAATGTTTTATGCACTAAGACCGGCGATGCATATAGGTCTCTTATAAAGGGTGAACGAGATATTATTTTTGTAGCCGCAGCATCACAAAAACAAATCGAATCTGCAAAACAAGCAGGAGTAGATTTAAAATTTACACCAATAGGCAGAGAGGCTTTTGTTTTCTTGGTTGGAGACGAAAATCCAATAAACGATTTATCCTATCAGCAAATTAGAAATATATATTCAGGCAAAACAGCTAAGTGGAAAACATTGGGCTGGAAAAACGGCGGAAAAATAATTGCTTTTCAAAGACCGGAAGGTTCCGGAAGTCAGACAGGCCTGCAAGGAATTATGGGAGAACTTCCTGTTCAGGTTCCGCAGCCATTACCGGATGAGGATATAATAAAAACCAACAGCTTAATGAAACAGCTATCCATTAAATGGCATGATGTTCAGCCAGGAATAGGATATTCGTACAGATATTATGCAACGACCATGTATGCGAACCCAGATGTTAAGGTTTTAAGCATTAATGGAATATTTCCAAGTGAAGAAAACATTCGTAATGGCGCCTATCCCTTTATAGGTGATTTTTATGCTGTAACCAATGGTGAGCCAAAGGGAAATACCAAGCTTCTCTTAGACTGGATTTTATCCTCACAAGGACAAGAGTTAATTGAAAAAACCGGTTATATTGCCATATATTAATCAATCTTTCTGTTTTGGTTAGTGCGGTGTTGCATTTGTATACATTTGATGCGTATATATTTACATTTGAGAAATGTGGTTATTTCAACGGAAATTTAAATTGCTATGAGACGAAGATGTAGTTCGTGAAGAAAAACCCCAAAAAAGCGCACACTCATTTTGAATATATATGCAGCGTTTGTGAACACCACTCCTGTATAGTATTGCTTTCATTGTATTCTTCAATAGATTAGTTGTTACAACTGCTTTTAAGGAGTTTTTAATTTTAATTCATCCGCATTTTCCGGCTCTCTGCCGGGCTAACTGACAGAGAGCTTAGTCCTTAATGAATTTGATATAAATGTTACAGACGAGCCTATAGTAATAAGCGCAATTCCGATTACAATATTAAGGGATACAGGTTCACGCAAAATAATAAGTGAAAGTACGGGCGCAAGCGCCGGCTTTATGAAAAATACCATTGATGCCGCAGATGTCGATACCTCTTCCATTGCTAAAAAGTAAAACACATAACCTAACCCCGTCACAAATATTCCTATATATATCAACGCCGGCAGGCTGCTCAGAGATATACCCTGTATAACAGGGATATCGGCAAATATCTTGAATCCGGAATCAGTAAGCCATGCCGATATAAATCCTATCTTTGATAAAGCTATAAGTGCAAGCATTTCTATGCTGCCGGTAAGAAAAGTGAAGCAATTAAGCACAACACCTCCATATCTTAAGCTTTTTGATTTTCCGATTACGCTGTACAATGCAAATGTAACAGCCGCAAACAGGGAAAAAGAAATTCCTGCCGCATTATCGGACATATTCATGGGGTTCATTATAAACATAATTCCCACCGTACTCAATATAATCGTTACTACGGTATGCTTGTATATTTTTTCCTTTAGGATAAAATAAGCTAACGGTATTACAAATAAAGGGTTGCAGCTGAACAGTACAGCTACGGTTGAAGCCCTGCAGTACAAAATAGCCAATTGATAAAACGACATGCTTATCACAACGCAAATAAAGCCTGTCAATGAGAAAAATACAAAATCATTCTTATTAAGAGTAATCTCTCTTTTTATCAGGTTCCGAACAGCTAAAGGTGCCAGAACCAGCGAACCAATTAAAAATCTTAAAAAAATCATCTGTATCGGATTGAATTGACCCGATACAAGCTTCAGTGATATTTCCATTGTGCTGAAAAGCAATGCAGACAGCATAATATAAATGTATCCTTTTTTCATTTAGTTTGTACACCTCTTTACGTTTTTTACCGGTATAGATGTCTTTCCGGGTGTTACAATTTTTTTCATCAATTCAGAATTCCTGATTCTGTTTTAAAACATCATGTGCCTCCTCAAAAAGTAAAATAACCTTTTTCACGAGAAAAAGGGCATCAAAATGTCATCAGACAATTTCAGCACCTCCTTATCCTCGTAAGTATAACGGTATCGTTCTTCATGGCAGGTCTCCTGGCTTCAGATCACCATCCTGTTATTACCTTCCCGCTTAATAAAAAAGCAGTGGCATTAAAATAACTGGACTCCCTGTTACAGTGGCGGGACCGCACCGGCATCTCACCGGCTTCCCTTATAACTGCCGCATAATCGGCAGCACCATAAAGTGTCAATATTCAATTAACAAGAGCCATTATACATTAATTATCAGGCAATGTAAACCATTTATTTTATGCACCTTGATTTAATGGTGATTTATGAAAAAAAATGAATTAAGAAGGATATTCAAATAAAGCTGCCGCAATAGAAGTGAAATTTCTATAAGCGACAGCTTTTTAGTATTTTTATTTATCCCTGAATTTCAATTCAATGCTGTCTACATCTGCAGTGAATTTATTAAAAGAAATTCCCGCACTTGTCAGCATCTTTTTGGATGCCTTGACTTCGGGGCTTTCATGATGCTTATCACTGAGATAAACAATTTCCTTAATTCCCGACTGGATTATAGCCTTTGCACATTCATTGCATGGAAACAAGGTGGTATAGAGCGTGCTGCCTTCCAGCAATGCTCCTCGATTATTCAGGATTGCATTCAGTTCGGCATGCACCACGTAGGGGTACTTCGTATCCAATGCCTCGCCTTCTTTTACCCAGGGATATTCGTCATCCGAGCAATGCTTCGGAAAACCGTTATACCCCACACTTAAAATTCGATTGGTTTTACTGTCCACTATACATGCTCCCACCTGGGAGGACGGATCCTTGCTTCTCAGAGAAGAAAGAATCGCCAATCCCATGAAATAATCATCCCAACCGATATAATTTTTTCTTTTGCTCATTGACAACACCTCTTTATTTATTATTTAAGTGTAACTGCGTATTCTTTTCGTTCTTTATATTCCTGTGCTTTTCCGTCGTTCCAGTTGCTTACCGGACGATAATAGCCCGTGATGCGGCTGTATACCTCGGTGCTCTTATTGCAAATCGGGCAGATTTCCTGCTCTCCTGGAAGATAACCGTGCTCCCTGCATACAGAATATGTAGGGCTTATGGTATAGTAGGGCAGCTTGTAAGAGCCTGCAATTGTTTTTACCAGTGCTGCCGTAGATCTCCAGTCAGGCATCTTTTCGCCGATAAATACATGAAATACTGTTCCGCTTGTATACAAGGTCTGCAATTCATCCTGAATATCCAATGCCTGAAAAATGTCCTCGGTATATCCTACAGGCAGGTGACTGCTGTTTGTGTAATAAGGCGCCTCTTCTTTTTTTCCCGCCGTTATAATGTCCGGATACTGTCTGATATCATGTTTTGCAAGACGGTACGATGTGGATTCGGCAGGAGTTGCTTCCAGATTGTATAAATCTCCGTACTGCACCTGATAGTCGGACAGGCGTTCCCGCATGTGATTCAGAACATCCTTTGCAAACTGCTGAGAGCATGGATCAGTAAGGTCCGACTTCAGCCATGAGGCATTCAATCCCGCTTCATTCATTCCCACAAGTCCAATTGTAGAAAAATGATTTTCGAATGTACCGAGATAGCGTTTTGTATAAGGGTACAAACCGGCATCCAGCGATTTTGTAATCACATCACGTTTTGTTTTAAGAGATCTGGCTGCAATATCCATCAGATAATTCAGACGATGATAGAATTCATCAGGTGTTGATGACAAATAAGCAATACGGGGTAAATTTATGGTTACCACGCCTACTGAACCGGTGCTTTCTCCGCTCCCGAAAAATCCCCCTCCTTTTTTTCTAAGCTCCCGTAAATCCAGTCGCAGACGGCAGCACATGCTGCGAACATCAGAAGGCTCCATGGAACTGTTGACATAATTTGAAAAGTACGGAGTTCCATACTTGGCAGTCATTTCAAATAGCAATCTGTTGTTTTCTGTATCAGACCAATCAAAGTTTTTTGTAATGGAGTAAGTGGGAATAGGATACTGAAATCCTCGCCCTTCATAATCACCCTCAAGCATGATGGTGAGAAATGCCTTATTGACCATGTCCATTTCCTTTTGGCACTCCCCATATGTAAAGTCCATCATTTTACCGCCCACAATAGCGGGTTTGTCTGCCAAATCCCCGGGAACAGTCCAATCCAGCGTGATATTTGTAAAAGGAGACTGTGTTCCCCAGCGGCTGGGTGTGTTAACCCCAAATATAAATGATTCAATGCACTTTTGCACTTGCTCCTGAGTTAAACCATCCATTCTTACGAAGGGTGCCAGGTATGTATCAAAGGAACTGAATGCCTGGGCACCCGCCCATTCATTTTGCATAATACCTAAAAAGTTAACCATTTGATTACATAAAGTAGCAAGATGCTTTGCCGGTGCGGAGGTTGTTTTTCCGCGTATACCGCCAAGTCCCTCAATAATCAGCTGATGAAGAGACCATCCTGCGCAATAGCCTGTGAGCATCGACAAATCATGTATATGCATATCACCATTCCTATGGGCGTTTTCCACCTCTTCGTCATATATTTCAGAAAGCCAGTAATTGGCGGTTATAGCCCCGCTGTTGGACAATATTAACCCTCCTACGGAATACGTAACAGTAGAGTTTTCCTTTACGCGCCAATCCTCGTTCTTAACATAATCATCCACAACCTTGCGGTAATCCAGCAATGTGTTCAGGGCATTTCTTGCCTTCTCATGTTGCTTACGATACAGAATATAGGCTCTTGCCACCTTTGCATATCCCGCCTGAATAAGCACAATCTCAACAGCGTCCTGAATTTGCTCCACCGTGATAATGCCGTGTCTGACCCCAGCTTCAAATTCTGCCGTTGTCCTCAGTGCCAGCAGGTCCAGCACCGTATTGTCATAATTGACTGAGTGTGCCTCGAAGGCCTGCTGTATGGCGCGGCGGATTTTACCTATCTCAAAGGGAACCAACCGTCCGTCTCTTTTTTCGACCTGATATTTCATTATTACCTCCGTAAATTAAATTATTTTCTATCCTCTAAGCTGGATATATGGAACTGTTTTTAAAAGCTCCTGCTTAATTTCTTCCATTTCCTTAACTGAATAGGCTGAAAGGGTTATATCCTTATTAGTATAATCACACATCAGATTTTTGCTTCTCAAAAATGTCTGGAGAAACCAACGCTCCCGAGGGGGTGCTTCCTTGCAGATTGCTTTTGCCATCCGCACAAGTGCATACATCGGATGCAATTCCCTGACAACAGTTGTTCTCAGCTCATAAGAAATTTTGCTTTTTCTCAGGCAATTCAAGCTATCTCTCCAGCTGTTTAAGCAGTCCTCTATAATAGTTTGTTCTCCGGGATTATTTAATCCCACCGTTTCCGCAAAATGCTCCATGCAGTTCTTGTAATCTAAGGCTGCATAATCCACCAATCCATGACTGATCAATTCTTTCAATTTGTCAGGCAGCAATCCGTTCGTATCTAATTTTACTGTCAGTCCAAGCCTTTTGATTTTATACAGAAAGTCCTGTATATCATGCTGCAGTAAGGGCTCGCCTCCGCTGATTACGACACCGCCCAGCTGAGAACTTCTTTGCTCGAGATAATAAAGAAATGCATCCGTTGTTTTTTTCGCCGCTTGCCCTTGTTCATTTGAAAGAACAAGCTCCGTGTTATGACAATACAGGCACCTCAGCTGACATCCTCCTGTAAAACACATTGCCGCCACACTGCCGGGATAGTCCTGGAGCGTAAGCTTCGTGTAACCTCTTAACTGCATATTTACCTCCATGTATGTCACGCATAAAATGAAAAATCGCACATTCCCTGAAAAGTGCGATTGCGTAAACATTCGACATTTCTTTCCAGATCCGGGAATTCAATGTGTATAGTATAATATGATTAAGGCAATCGGACTTAGAATTTTCAATTCAATACCGCAGCGGCCCTGTGCAGGATTCACACCTGCTTCCCCTTCATCATATACCAATAATATTTGATAACAAATACATAATACTACGACATATAGTGCTTGTCAACTAAAATATCTACCATATATAGTGGAAAGGATATTCACAGTCAAAGTGAAAGCGAAAAACAAGAAAAATATCCGCTCATGGTTTCGAACACGAATAATTCTAAAGCTTATTATATTTTTCTTGTTTTTCTTAGGGTTATGGATGGGCTGTGAATGGTAACTGTATGGTCTGTGCAGATATGCCATATTGAGTTATCACGGGAATTATGCTAAAATAAAGTTACATTTCAGATGCGCAATGGTTGATTTAAAAACAAAGGAGGTTATTATGGAAAAAGGATACATACATGTTTACACCGGAAACGGAAAAGGTAAGACTACCGCTGCTTTAGGGCTCTCATTGCGGGCTGTATGCGCCGGAAAAAGAGTCTTCTTCGGTCAGTTCATAAAGGGAATGGAATACAGTGAGCTAAAATGTACGGAATTCATGGATAATTTCGAGATAGAACAATTCGGGCGCAGATGCTTTATATATGAGGCTCCCGGCCGGGAGGACATTGATGCCGCAAGAAAAGGGCTGGCAAGGATGACAGATGTGCTGAAATCCGGCAAATATGATATTGTGGTTATGGATGAGCTGAATATTGCGTTGTATTTCAAGCTGTTTTCTGTTGAAGAAGCAATTGCCGCAATCAATGGCAGGGACGAAAATACGGAGGTTGTAATAACAGGAAGATATGCTCTCGAGGAAATAATAAACATTGCCGATCTTGTTACGGAAATGAAGGAGATAAAGCATTACTATAACGGCGGAATTCAGGCAAGGATAGGAATTGAGTTCTAAAAAATTTGGTGGTAGGTCAATTGCAACGAGCGCCAATTTTGTGCGACGTAAGGAGTAGCCAAATATCAGAATATATAGATTAACAGCAGGTAATCTTGTAAATTTTGCAAAGAGTATCTCTGGATAAATGATAAGAATACAAGATGAAGCGCGGAGAATATTCATACAATAAAAGTATAAAATATACAAAATGAGATGAAAATTAAAAATCCCGGAATTTCAACAAAAAACTTTAACGTCATATTTGAAAATTCAATCTCATGGTTCCACACGTTCGAAAAGTGACCCTTCGTGACGTTTTAAATATTTTAGATTGGATAAATATTCACAATTTTTGCGCAGAAATCTGACGCTCCTACTATTATATGCTTTTCATTCCGGGATGACACAAAATAAGTCATTAATTTTATCAAATCGTTAATGTTAATTATTGCCGACATAATATATGTTGCATAAGGTTTATTATTGGATATCTGTCATCTGACCGATGATTTCTGACGCTGTTCTCGTGATTTCATCATATCTTCCCATGGAAGCATCCAGAGAAGCATCATATACTTCAGGAAGCTTTTCCTTGAACACCTTCACACCTTCGTAGGTTATGCCCCCCTTGGTTGAAACACGGCTGATGGTTTCTTCAAAGCTCATGTTTTTTTCCAACAGCAGTCTTGATGCACCAAGCAGGGATACAAGGAGCATGTGTTCCAGCTCTTCGCCTGATACATTTTTGCTGCGCTTTGAAGCTGCGTTGACAAATTCCAGCATTATTTCCGCAAAGAAGCCGGGGAAGCTGGCGGTCATATTCTGAGCTAAATTAATATCATCCTCACAGAGATTTTTAACCTCACTGAAGCTGTTCATAATGCTTTCAAAAAAAGCTTTTTGCTCTTCATCCACATGGCAGTTGTGAGATGTCAGCGTTACTCCGCCGTCAACCATGGATATCAGTGTAGGCATGAATATTGTTGTGCTTCCTTCATAAAATCTGTAAATATCCTTGTGAGCAACCATTGAAGTTGATACCATCAAATAAGTGTCCTCATTTATATATGGTTGAATTTCCGACAAAACCCTTGGAAGATTAAGAGGCTCTACACACAATAAAATATTTTTGCAGCACTTTGCCAATTCAATATTGCTGTCACATATGTTCAGCGAAGTGTATTTTTTTTGTAAGCTCTCCAATTTTTCTTTTGAGCGGTTTGCAACATAAATGTTTTTTTCCTCAAACAAATTAAGTTCTGTAAATTTGCGGAGCATCATTGAGCCCACATTTCCGATTCCTATAATTCCAATTTCTTTTTTCATAATATCCTCCTATAAATATTCGCATACATCGTCATAAAATTTGCTCCCTCCGGTCGCATAAATCAAAACCCGCCTCACAAAGAGGCGGGTTATCCGCGGTACCACTCTAATTGCTGTATTAAAAATACAGCATCTCATTTCAAATAACGGTGCAGTCCGTCCAGGTTGTCACTCCCGAATGCTCCGAGGCGGGTTCAATAATCAGCGGGACGAAAACTTTCACCTTCTGTTTTCTCTCTGTAGTCCATAATTGTTTACTATTACTCTTCATTGCATAATATTAAGTTATAGTTAAATCCGGTACCATTATAAAATAAAAAACCGCCTCAACAAAGAGGCGGAATATCCGCGGTACCACTCTAATTACTGATTATAATCAGCATCTCGTTTCAAATAACGGCGTCACCCGTTTGGGTTGCTACCCCCAAATGCTCTGAGGCGGGTTCAATATACAGCGGGACGAAAACCTTTCACCATTAGCTTTCTCTCTGAAGACCATGCATATTTACTAAATCTCTTCTTAGCAATATATTAAATTGCATGTTATACTATATGCAGAAATTTGTCAATAGTTATTTCAAATTTTTTTCAAAAAAAATTTACAATTATTGAAAAAAAATATATTTTTTTCCTAAACTTTTTGAATTTTATGTCGAATAGTATATTGCAAAACTATATAGCCCCCCATTGTAAAGAATTATTAAATAATCTTTACTTCATAAAAGGTGATTCTACATGAATCACCTTTTACTGTAAACATTAATCTGTACATCTCTAATCATAGTAATCTGTACCTTTTGTGAATGTCAGGAAAGATTATAATTATAGTAAGCATTTTAGAAAGGAAAGATAATATGAAAAAAATTCCTAAGGTTGCGGCAATACATGATATTTCTGGAATAGGCAGATGCTCCATGACAGTTATTATGCCGATTATGTCAGCGCTGGGCTGCCAGGTGTGCCCTTTGCCAACAGCACTTCTCAGCAATCATTCTGAGTACAAGTATTTTTATTTCTTTGATTTTACTGATAATATGGAGGAATATTACAGCTATTGGGAAAAAAACAATGCAGTATTTGACTGCCTGTACACAGGCTTTATCGGTTCGGAAAAGCAAATAAATATCATGATAGATATAATAGATAAAATGAAAAAGCAAAACAACCCATTGATAGTAGTTGATCCGGTGATGGGTGACCATGGAGAGGTATATAAGACATACAATGATGAAATGATTAAAAAGATGGCCGAGCTTGTAAAAAAAGCGGATATTATAACTCCTAACTTGACTGAAGCCGGAATACTGCTTGGTGAAAAATACAGCGGTGAAACCATAAATGAAGAAATATTGAAAAAATACTTATCCAGGCTTTGCGGCATGGGACCGAATAAAGCGCTTATTACAGGTGTTACTACTGATAAAGGAGAACATATTAACGCTTGTTTTGACAGGGAAACAAATGAGTATTGGAAGGTAGATTTCGATTATGTTGACACAAGATATCCCGGTACAGGCGACCTGTTCACATCCTTGTTCACAGCATATCTTCTTAACGGCAAAAATCTGCCTGAAGCAATGGAGGATGCATCTATTTTTGTTTCAAAAGCGGTGCGTGCTACATATGATGCAAACACACCAGGCTCTGAGGGTGTTATTTTCGAGAAAATAATGAAAGAGCTTTATATTGATACAATTAATTATAAATATGCATTGTTATAAATGATTTTTATGCCAATACAGGATGGTTTGTTTCAAGTATATTAATTACTTGAGAAGGGTAGTCCTGTTTTTTTGTGCTCAATCTGCATAATTTATGAAAATATGTAAATAATATGGGTAATTTACAGAAAATTTTGCTTTTATAATCCCTGAATACATTTCAAAATGCAAAAAAATATTGCTTAAGAAAAATTTAAGTTGTATTATTTTCCAAATTCGGTTATAATACGTTTCATGCAAAATATTATGGGATTTTGCCAAGGGATTGCCAATAATGTATGAGTTCATACTTATGCAAAAAGTAAATTTTTCCAGTAAAAATTTATACCTTTAATTGACAACGAGAGTAGTCAATTTCGGAAAAACTATTAAAGGTTGGTGTTAATATGAAAAAGAGAATATACCCATTTATTATTTTAACAGTCTTAATAATGAGCTTTATTGTAACTTATCATGATAATGAAGGAGACTTGAAACTAAATGCTTTTGCAGAAACACAGGATATAAAAGAAACTGTAAAGGTTAAACCTCCATTAAAAGAGGTAAAGTATGATATTGACAGAAGCGGCGTTGAACATGATATAAAAATATTATATAATGATGAAAAATATGTTGACTATGAACAAGTAATTCAAGAAGGATCAGACGGCATGAAGAAATCAGTCTACCAGGAATGCTATGTTGACGGCAGATTGGTTTTAAAGTCTTTGGAAGAAGAAATAATTTTCAAGGATCCGGTCGATGAAATAATCGAAGTAGGAACAAAGGAGTATGAGGTTGCAGCATCAAGGGGAGGCTTCAGATTTGAAACCGAACTTGATATGGTTGCATCGGCATATGATTTGTCATATGAAAGCTGCGGCAAGAATCCCGGCGATCTCTACTACGGTATAACAGCATCTGGCACAAAAGCTCAGCCAGGTACAGTTGCAGTAGACCCAAGTGTAATACCTCTAGGTACGAAGCTATATATAGCTTCCATAGATGGCAGTCCTGACTATGGCTTTGCAACAGCTCTTGACACCGGTGGTGCGATAAAGGGCAATCGAATCGACTTGTTTATGGAGGACAACACAGAAGCAAACAACTATGGCATCAGACAAGTAAAGGTTTATGTTTTAGAGTAGTATCAAATAAGAGTTACATACAAAAAAAGAAAAAATTCACCGCGATTTTTTCTTTTTTTGTATGCCATACCGGTAAAATTCCAAATTCGATACATCCCTCTGCGCATGTTTGTATTTAAGATACATCGTTCTGATATTAAAATCCATATGTACAAAAAACTAAAAATAGTGTATATTGTTAATAGAAAATTAAACAAAGGTGAGGAAATCATGAAAAAACCAATTTTCATAGGAATATCAGGAGGAAGCGGGTCAGGAAAAACCACCATAGTAAACAGGATATATTCAGAAGTACCGGAAAAAAGCATTGCCATAATGGAGCATGATTCATACTATAAGGATCAAAGCTCTTTGACATATGAAGAAAGATGCAAGACCAACTACGATCATCCTTTTGCATTTGATACTGATTTGTTTGTAGAGCATATAAAGGAATTGAAAAAAGGACTATCGGTTAATAAGCCTATTTACGATTACGGAATACATAACAGAAAAAAGGAAACAATTGTTGTTGAACCAAAGGAAATAATGATTGTAGAGGGACTTCTTGTATTTTATGAAGAAAGAATCAGAGAGCTTTTGGATATTAAAATATACGTTGATACAGATGCAGATATAAGAATACTAAGGAGAATCATAAGAGATATCAATGAAAGATCCAGAAGTCTTGACTCAGTAATAAATCAATATTTGAATACTGTGAGACCGGCACATGAACAATTTATAGAGCCAAGCAAAAAATATGCTGATATAATAGTGACTGAAGGCGGTAATAATTTAGTGGCAGTTGATTTGATGGTTACTAAAATAAAATCTTTGCTTTATGAATCAAAAAATGTATAAAATTAACGAGGTTATATGATTAAGGAAATAATAGTGGTAGAAGGTAAATCAGACATTTCAGCAGTTAAAAGAGCAGTGGAGGCTCAGGTTATAGCAACCAGCGGTCTTGGATTAAATGACAATATAATGAAAGTAATTAAGAGGGCATCAAACAACAGAGGAATAATAATATTAACAGATCCTGATTACCCGGGTAAAAAGATCAGATACATGCTGTCAGCTGAAATCGAGAATTGCAAGCATGCCTTCATACCCAGAAACAAAGCAAATAAAAACGGTGATATTGGCGTAGAAAATGCCTCACCGGAGGATATAAGGGAAGCATTAAAAAATGCAAGAGCCGAAATTTCCGATAACAAGCAGGAGTTTACAATCAAGGATATGTACTATTATCAATTAGTAGGAAACGAAAATGCTTCTAAAATAAGAGCAGCATTAGGTGATGAGCTGGGGATAGGATACTGCAGTGCAAAGCAGTTTTTAAAGAGAATTAATTCCTTCGGTATATCAAGAGAAGAGTTGGAAGAAGCAATTATTAATGCTGAAAAAACAATGAGGAATAATATATAATGGATGATAAAAAACTGTATTCACCTAAGGTAATGAAGGATATTCTGGACAAATACGGATTCAAGTTCAGCAAAAGCCTTGGTCAGAATTTTTTGATAGACGGAAATATAATAAATAAAATTGCTGAAACAGCAGGTTTAGATGAAAATAGCGGTGTATTAGAAATAGGACCCGGTTTTGGAACCTTGACACAGGTATTGTGCAGCAAGGCAAAAAAGGTTGTTTCAGTTGAAGTTGACAAAAGTCTTGAAAAGGTTCACAAAGAAACATTAAATTACGATAATTTAAAAATTATATATGATGATTTTATGAAAGTTGATGTAAATAAGCTGATAGATGAGGAATTTGCCGGATTAGATGTAAAAATAGTAGCAAATCTTCCTTACTATATTACGACACCGATTATCATGAAAATTCTTGAGGAAAGATATAAAATTTCAAAAATTGTGGTGATGGTGCAAAAGGAAGTTGCTCAAAGGTTAAATTCTCTTCCCGGAAGCAAGGAGTACGGCGCAATCACTCTGGCGGTACAATACAGGGCAGATACTAATATTGCCATGATTGTACCAAATTCAGTTTTTATGCCCAGACCAAAGGTGGATTCGGCAGTAATAGAATTTAATATTCTCAAGTTACCCAGAATCAATGTACAGGATGAGGATTTGCTGTTTAATGTAATCAAGGCATCCTTCGGTCAAAGAAGGAAGACCTTGCTGAATGGCCTTAGCAACAACCTGAAGCTGTCAAAGGATATAGTTAAGGAAGCATTGGAAAATGCAGGAATTAATCCGGGTATACGCGGAGAAACTCTTAGCTTGAATGAGTTTGGAAAAATATCTGATGAGCTGAAAAAAATAATATGACAGTAACTCTGAAAACCCGATTTTTAATACAAATTTAAATAAAGAGGAGGATTTATGAAAATTTATACTAAGACAGGCGATAAAGGCCAGACATCTTTGTATGACGGGACCAGAATTGATAAGGATTCATTAAGAGTTGAATCCTACGGAACCGTTGATGAGCTGAATTCATCCATAGGCTTTGCAATTAAATTTGTTGAAGATGAAGAAATTAAAGAAACACTTAAAAAAATACAAATGCGGCTTTTTTTTGCAGCAGGCGAGCTTGCAACAATCGAAGAGGGAAAATACAAGTATAAAATCAGGGAAGAGGATATACAGGCCCTGGAAAAAATAATTGATGATTATATTCCTAAAATAAACGGAGGAGACAAATTTATTGTTCCCGGTTCATCCAAGGCTGCAGCAGCGCTTCATGTTTCCAGAACCATATGCAGAAGAGCGGAAAGAAGAATCATTACATTGAAAAGAAATGAAGAAGTCAGTGATATATTGCTGAAGTTCGTCAACAGATTGTCAGATGTGCTTTACACCTATGCAAGATATTCAGAAAGCGACTTGACAGTAATGGATTTTGAAAAAGCATATAATGAGAATTTATAATTGTTAAAAGGGAGACAGGGGTCCCCCTATCTGAAATCGCGGAGCAGCTTTTTTAATTTAATCTTAAGATTAGATTAAATTGCTTTACAAAAAATATTTTTGTGGTATCATATATCAGTGATGTTAAGATGGAGGAAGAGAAATTGAAGCGTTTTTTTAAAGTGTTTTTTACATCGCTTGTATGTTTTGCAGTATTGATAGCGGGAGGATTGTATATGCTCACCGGTTTTCAAGTGGGAAATGTTGAGGCAACAGATATATTTAACATAATAGGCAATAACAAGGAAGAAAGAATTAATGTGCTTTTATTGGGGTTAGAGCATGAACGCTCTGATACAATAATGCTTGCCAGCTATAATACCAAGACAAAGACAGCTGATATTATATCTATACCCAGAGATACATATATTGACAGGGACGGATTTGTAAACAGTGCAAATAATAAAATTAATACAGTATATACTGTAAAAGGAATTGAAGGATTAGAAGAAACCATTTTAAGTATTACAGGACTAAAAACAGATAAATATGTTACCATTGATTATGATGGTGTAAGAGCTGCTGTTGATGCGGTAGGCGGAGTAGAGGTTGATGTGCCGTTTCATATGCGATATACGGACCCCTATTCAGATCCTCCCTTAGACATTAATATACCGGCAGGAAAACAAACAATTTACGGCGATAATGCAATGGAGTTTTTAAGATTCAGGAAAACCAATTACTCAGGATATTCCGGCTATGCAGAAGGTGATTTAGGGAGAATTGAAGCTCAGCAGGGCTTTGTGAAATCGGCTGTAAAAAAGGCATTGAGTTTTAAATTGCCTAAGGTAGTAAGTGAGGTTTATCCATATGTCAGCACAGATTTTTCTATAACTGAAGCAACGTCAATGGCTGTGGGAAGTGTAGGAATGTCAACAGACAATATAAATTTTCATGTGCTTCCCGGTACGACAAAGACTATAAACGGACTTTCATTTTATATAATGGATTCAGCGGCAACTAAGGACTTGGTATACAATATACTTGGCATAAAATAATTTCATTAAAAAAAACGCCTGTAGAGGCGTTTTTTTTAATGTTTAGCACCTTAGAAGATGTCATTATCGGCAGGGGTATGATTTTGTTTATTATTCATAAGCATTTTCTCACCCATGCCAACCATTGCTCTGACACTTAGTCCATTAACAATAGCAGGATACATTTGTGATGTCATACCATTAATTGTAGGAATACCCATATCCTGGGCGATTTCCATTTTTAAATTGTTAATAGCCTGCTGTGCTTCAGGAACTACTAATTTATTTCTGCTCATACTATACAGCTCCTTTCATTAATTGAAGCTATATACTTATTATTATCATGAACGATAAAATTAAACTGATAATTATTTCATATTAATAAAAATTAATGAAATTAAAAATAATAATGAGCAGATTATCTGCTCATTATGTTTATCTTGGTACTATCGTAGGTGTTTCGAGATAGCTCCATATCTGATTACAACAATTCCATTTATTATATCTTCTTCCGCCAGTACCCATTACATTATTACAATTATTATTTTGTCCGCCGGTACCTAAAACATTGTTGCAGCGGCTCCCGCCTGTGCCTAAAACATTGTTGCAGCGACTTCCGCCTGTGCCAAGTACGTTCGTACAACGTCTGTTTATCAAATCTAACAAATCATTGCAGCTAACACCGCCGGTACCCAAAACTCCGTCACATTGTCCGGTTCCGCTTATGCATCCGGGACCTCTTAATGCTATTTGAGGAATTTGGGATATACCCATAACTTGACCGTTTCTGTTAATATTTCCACATCTATTGCAACTCATCATAACACCTTATTCTATTTAAATTTTGAGCCAAGCTCATTAATATCATATTCGACAATATTCAAAGTGTTACGACATGTGTAGATTTTTAAAAATTTTATTTTATAATTTTTACATTAAATTCTTCCATCCATGTATTCAGCTGAATAAAGTAAGCAATTAACTGAGGTCCGGTCATAAGCTGTCCATACCACGGCTTTTTGAATGCTGTGCCGCCTGTTTCAACTATTTCAGTAACCTTGTTTTTATCGATGAGCTGATAAATCGGAGCATTTTTATCTGACAGTATTACCCTCATCCACTTCTGTACGGCATTTGTATAATCAATATGATGAGTTTTTGGATAAGGGCTTTTTTTTCTGTCAATGATTTCATCAGGCAGAATTCCTCTCAAAGACTCTCTTAACAATCCTTTTTCTCTTCCGTTGTAAAATTTAATTTTGTTTGGAATATTATATGCATATTCAACTAACCGGTAATCGGCAAACGGGACTCTTACCTCAAGACTGTTTGCCATACTCATGCGGTCCTTTCTGTTCAGCAGAGTTATCATGAACCATTTAACATTAAGATAAAACAGCTCTCGCATTCGAGATTCTTCCTTGGATTCGCCATTTAGCTTAGATACCCTGGCGATAGTGTCGTAGTATTTTTGGTTTACATAATCTTCTAAAGGAAGGCTTGAGAACTCTTTGCTGATAATTTCCTGCCTTTCCTTGGTTGATTTTGACCATGGGAATGTATTTGAATTAATATCTTCTGCTCTGGTAAACCAGGGATAGCCTCCGAATATTTCATCAGCGCATTCACCTGACAATGCCACAGTGAAATTATTTCTTATTTCCTTACAAAACAGAAGAAGTGATGAATCAATATCAGCCATACCCGGCAGATCATTTGCCTTTACGGCATCCTTGAGTGCTTCGGCAAGCTTGCTGTTTTCAAGAATTACGGTGTTATGATTTGTTCCAAGATACTCGGACATTCTTTCTGCATAGAATTGATCTGAAGTAGGCTGGAATAAATTTGACTGAAAATATTTGTCATTGTCTTTATAATCGATAGAATATGTGTTAAGGGTACCTCTGCCATGCTCATTGAAATATTTAGATGAAATAGCAGATATTGCACTGGAATCCAATCCGCCGGAAAGGAAGGTGCAAAGGGGTACATCAGAAACCAGCTGTCTTTCAACAGCATCAACCAATAGATTTTTTACAGTCTGCTTTGTATCCTCAAAATTTTCTTCATGAGCTTTTGCTTCAAGCTTCCAATATTCCTTAAGATTTATCGTACCGTCTTTGTAAAATAAACAGTGAGCAGGTGGAATTTCCTTGATATCTCTGAATATTCCGCTGCCTAAAGAACGAGCAGGGCCAAGTCCCAGCAGCTCCATTATACCGTCTTCGTTTATAACCGGTTCGATTAGAGGATTTGCAAGAAGTGATTTGATTTGTGATGCAAACAAAAGATGGTTATCCTTATAGCTGTAAAATAACGGCTTTACTCCCAAATGGTCTCTTGCAAGAAAAAGGGTTTTATTGTATTCGTCCCATATACCGAATGCAAATATTCCATTAATGTGATTTAAACATTCAGGGCCCCATTCAATATATGATACGAGCAGCACCTCTGTATCAGAATAAGATTCAAACTTATATCCTTTAGCCTTTAAGTCATCTCTTACATCATCTGTATTATAAAGCTCTCCGTTATAAACCATAACAAATTTATGTTCTCCGAGCTGCTTTATCATGGGCTGTGCTCCGCCTTCGGCATCTACAATAATTAAACGCCTGTGTCCAAGTATGATATTTTCGTTTCTGTAGTAACCTGAATTGTCCGGACCTCTGGATACCAGTTTATCTGCCATGATTTTAATTGTTTCCATATTGTCTGATATATCTGTTTTAGTATTAACCCAACCTGCTATACCGCACATATAACTCCTCCTTAATTAGTTCAATTAAAATAATTTTATGTAATTTATCAAATATTGTTCCAATAAAAAATACTCCCGTGCAAATGGCGGGAGCAGTAAAGCTATCCGAATCTTTCACCAATCTCATTGATTTTATAAATGTAATACCCTTCTTCACGCATCATATGGTTCGGAAACAAAGGAGTAAAGGTTCCTGATGAAAATATACCGCATTCATCCCTTAAATTTTCAACTATTTCAAGGAAGCTGATAAATTCAGTTAAAGTATTTATAACCTGCTCATTGAAGTAGTGAAGTTCGCTGTTATTAAGGCGAGTTCTTTCATACATTGTGTACATGGAATATGATTTTTTAGCCAGGCTGCTAAATTTCATGGAAAATTCATCAGCCGTATTAATGAAGGATGATTCAACGGGGTCCAGTTCTCCTGCTACTAAGCTTGCGTGTCCGGACGCATCAGGAAGCCATACATTGTGAAGACGCAGATTTTCAATAACATTGTTGGATTGTATTGTTCCATCTGCTAAATTAAGAGCGCGCAAAAACTCCAAAGCCTCATTTATCATGTGATTCAGAAATGTGGGAGTCATTCCTATTTTAATGTTACAGCTCATCAGACTTGACAGCAGGTATCTTTTAAAATTGATGAATTGAGTTAAAGCTGTTCTGCTGTCGCTGGTTAAATTTGAAACAGGTACTTCTTCAGTTATGGCTTGTGAATGTATTCTTTCAAAAAGATGCATAAAATACTGAGCTGTGTTAATTGCTTCGATTTCAGTCGAAGCTAAGCTATTATATAGAAATTCTCCGTGGTCTCTCATTATTCGTGTCCAAAATTCAATTTCATTACGGATATCCAAGTTAATATCCTCCTTATTAGTATTTTAATACATTATATGAAAATAAAAAATAAGGAGTTCATAGCAGAAATTATTAAACGGGTTTTCTTGACTCAGATAAATGTTAGAAGAATTTGGCTATTAATATTTATTGCAATAGTGCCCTTTACATGGTATCATACAAAAGATTTTGTCACTATTAACTTTGGAGGAAACATGGATAAGGAAAAACAAATGATATCAATCGCAAATCCCGCGCCCCTGGGGTTGTTAGGATTTGGGATGACAACAGTTCTTTTAAATTTGCACAATGCTGAAATTATGCCGTTATCAATAGTAATAGTTGCTATGGGATTTGCATTAGGCGGTGCTGCACAAATAATCGCAGGAATTATGGAATTTTTTAAGAATAATACATTTGGAGCAACTGCATTTACTGCATACGGATTTTTCTGGTGGTCACTTATCGCAATATGGATTAAACCGTTTGGGATACAAGCTGCGGATGAAAAAAGCATGGGATTTTATTTATTGCTATGGGGTGTTTTTACAGCATTTATGTTTGTAGGAACATTGAAGCACAACAGAGGAATTCAAATAGTTTTTTTATCACTGACAGTATTGTTTTTATTGCTGGCCATAGGTGATTTTACAGGAATCCACAGCATTAAGATATTTGCCGGATGGGTAGGGATTTTCTGCGGATTATCAGCTATATATAACTCTGTTGCTCAAGTAGTCAACAACGAATACGGAAAAACAGTATTACCGTTATAACAAGAAGGGACAGTTCATTATGAACTGTCCTTTTTTAGTCTGCGAATTAATTTACCATCTTGAAGCAAAATTTGAATTAAGGTATAATTAACTATATTTATAATCCCATCAGAAAAAAGGAGGAGCTTATGGAATTCAGGAAAGCGACCGAAACAGATATAGAAGGCATAATGAAAATAATTAAACAAGCCCAGGATTACTTTAAAGAAAATGGAGTCAACCAATGGCAGAATAATTATCCTAACATTGAAACAATAACGGACGATATAAAAAACAATTATGGATATGTGCTGACCGAAAATAATCATATAATCGGAACAGCAGCCGTTTCCTTTGACGGAGAAAAAACATACCAGATTATTCATGATGGTCAATGGCTCAGCGACGGCGAATATGCGGTAATTCATAGAATGGCTGTTGATAGTGCTTACAAAGGCAGAGGACTATCATCAATAATAATAAATAACATAGAAAAAATGTGCATGGACAGAGGCATACACAGCATCAAAATTGACACCCACAAAGAAAACATATCCATGCAGAATGCCATTAAGAAAAACAATTTCAAATATTGCGGAATAATTTACGTACAGGATAATGCCGAGCGAATAGCCTTCGAAAAAATATTCTAGAACCCCACTTCGGGGACGGACTCTCAGTCTCAGTAGGGATGGATATTCCAGTAGGATCAGCCAAAATTTACGGAAGAAGAAACTTTTAGCAGATGGAAAAACATAATAGAATGTTTAATTGAACTTTTTTGTTATTTTTGCGTCTATAATATATATTAATCTGATTTTGAAATCAGTGAACTTTAGTACTTATAACTATTAAATTCACGGAGGTTTTATGGGAGAAAAGATGCTTGAATTTATAATTATCATTTTTGTTTTTTTGCTTTTTTACACAATAATCGGTTTCAAGCTTAAGAATTTTATACCGGAAATATATAACAGAATGCTATTTGTTATTATATATTTTATGATTCTGTTTAGAGCATGGGCAGAAAACGGATATTCATTTTCAAATGAAACATACAGTTTATTTTACTTATTACTAATCCTGACAGCAGCAATTGCAGCATTCACCGTATTAAAAAAGAATAAAATTTACTATTTCAAAGGAATAGACAAAAAATTTATTAAATCAAGAAACAATGAAATATCACAGATTTTGCAGGATTATGAAATTGATAAATTGGGCTATGAAGCATCAATATCCCTTGAAAAAGACAGAATAGTTTTTAATAAGTTAAGTAAGCATCAAATAAAGGAATGCTTATCTGTATTAGGAAATTATTTAGATGAAAACAGAGAAAAATATACAATTAATAATTATCTTTCTTACTATGCCAAGTCAATAGCACTTCCTTTCATAATTACAGCAGCGGTTGTATTCATGTTTATCAAAATGCTTAGTTACCGACCTCCTATTGAGGTTTCAGAGCAAATAAATATTAAAAATGAAAATTTGATTGGAAACACAGAGGGCAATATCAATAATTACGGCATGGTGGCTGAAACTGATGATTATATTTATTATGTAAAGGATTATCAAATATGCAGGGCGGACAAAGACCTTAAAAATGAAATAATTGTAGTGGATGAACCTGCAAATTTTGGCAAGGACACCGTTAATGTCGTTGAAGACTGGATATTTTATAGAAGAGGTAAGGAAATAAACAGGGTGAAAACTGACGGAACGGGCTATGAAATACTGTTTATGGGTTATTCCCTGCATATGCAGGTCGTAGGGAACAGAATTTATTTCATAAGCATTGATGATGACAGTAAAATATGCATGATAGATGTTAACGGTCAAAATAAGCAGTTTCTAATCGATAAAGACATTGAAGATATGGCCGTTTATAGCGGAAGGATATACTACAGCTATAAAAATGAAGAAGGCGGATTTTTGGAAGTAATGAATATGGACGGAACAGGCAATCAATTTTTATCCAATGTTATAACCAGAAACATGATTGTCGATGATGAATATATTTACTATTTGGATGATGTCGAGGAAATATTGTATCGAATGAATTTAAAGGACAAAACAAAGGAACGTCTGTCAAATGAACAAATGCTTAAATTTATTAAGGATGACAGCCATATATATTATACATTAAAAGCTCCAGATAATTCAGATTGGAGGTTTAAGGGATTATATAGAATGGATGCTGACGGCAGCAATGTTCTGGCTATTGACGGTGAAACATATTTAGCTGAAGTAGGTATGGGAGTAACCGAAGATTATATTTTCTATGTTTCTACAACAGGAAAGGAACCACCGAGCTTAAAAATTATTAATAAAGACGGAATTATGATAAAATAAAAATGAATACATAATGTCCAGAATTTTAGAATAAGTAAAATTCAAATATATGTATCTAGTATTTAATATGTAAGGGGTGAAAATTATAATGGATTTTAGTACAATTAAATATACTATTACTCTTGTTTTACTTGGAATAGTATCTTTCTTTACAGGGGAAATAGTAACTTTTGTAATGCTTTGCTTTATAATAGTAATTTTAACTAATATAAATAATGTATTAAAAAATATTTTAGAGAAATTAGACAAAGCTTCGTGATAACTTTGCATTGAGGAGGATTGCTCTATGTTAAACACGACGTTATATTTAAGATAACATACTTCAGGCACTCCAGGTACGGACCTCGCAGTAGGACAAGTCAAAATTTCCGGAATAAGAAACTTTTTAATATATAATACAATATGTCAAATTAATAACGAAATCTAGGAGCGTTTATGGAAACAAATAATGCGAAATTAAAAACCATATTGATTATAGCAGTATTTTTAGCAGTATATGTTTATATAAAATTAAATCCGGATATATTGGTTTCTCCAGAATTTAAAGAAAGAATGTATTATGATTTCAAGTCTTTTGAAGAAGAAATCGAAAGATTTGACGGAAAATTATCAAGCATTATAATTGCAAATGAATATAATTTAAGTAAATTGCTGTTAAATGTGGAAATTTTAAATAACTTTGCCAAGTCAAAAAATATTGCTGCAAGAATAGGAAAATATAGTTTAAATTATGAGTACGAAAATATTTACAATAGATATAACGATAATATAAAGTGCATTTTGCAAGACGGCATTATTAATATATCAGAGCAGAAATACATAAATAATCTGTATAACTACAATAAAGAGATAATTAAGGAATTTAGCAGTATCATGGAGCCTCTGAGCAGGACGGACTATACTCCGAGACAGTTCTATAAAAATATTATAAATGTTTATAAAGAATTTTCACTTAGTGCGGATGAAATTTTAAATAGTGAGAGTTATAGCAGGCTGAGAAATTATAGTGGCGATTTTTCTGATTTTGACACAGGTAGAGCCGAAAGATTTGTTAATGATGTTTTTTCCAAGGTCGTGCCCGGACATGTACTAAATTATAATAATATGAATGATTTGAATGCTGACAGATTAATATTTGCAACATATGAGGCAGAAGAAGAAATTAACGCTGCGACAATAAATAATGTTCCGCAATATGTAATAGAGTATGATAAAAGAAGCAGAGAGGTTTTTTTAAGATTAGCTGGCAGGATTACTCCGACTTATGTTCTTGAGGAAGATGAAATTGATTCCATTGCTCAAGATATAATCAAAAGGTTAAATTATCAAGGCATTTTATATAATAGAACTGTCAACAACTTCAGTATTCCGCAACTGGCAAGCATCAAGTATTCATACATCAATAAAACAGATGATGTATGGGATAAGCAGCAGGATATGGAATTGGAATTGGATTCCTATGGGTTGGTTATTCAACTACATATTGTTGACAGTGATGATAATGTAAATTTAGACTTCATCGACATAAGTGGCATTACAAGCCTTATTCAAAAACAAGCAGATATAAATGATATTTATAAAATAAGAAATATTGACGGAGAGCTTGAGTATATTATAAATGCCAGTTATAAAGGTTCTGGTTATGATCTGATATTTGACGGAACAACAGGAGAATTTAAAAGCTCTCACACAGATAAGGCAGCACAGTAATGAGTGATGCAATTAGTAACAATTGAATTTCGGTGTTAATACATACTTAAAGATAGGAAAACATAATGAAATTTAAAAGCTTTATATTATGTTAATATTTATTGTAATCTACATATTATATGTTTCTGTCAGCATGCCAGGACTATAATTACGGCATATTCTTCACCTACAACAACAATGTATAAAATAACCAAAAGTAAATTAATGTTTTATCCCGTGAGGTTTTTTATTATATTGGATATCAGGTACATAGAATGTTTATATTATTAATAAAGACGGAATTATGATAAAATAAAAATGAATAATAATATTAGGAGGACAATATGGATTTTATAATCAGACCAGTTGAAATTACAGATGCTAAAGGAATAAACGCACTTCGCCGTATGCCGGGTGTATTTGAGAATATACTCGGTATACCGTCCGAACGGGTAAAAAGCAGTGAAGATTTTCTTATGAGCATGGACAAGAATCAACATCAATTAGTTGCAGTAGCTACTACATTGGAAGGAAAGGAAGTAATAATCGGTACTGCCGGACTTGTCACTTATGCAAGTCCAAGAATGCGTCACAGCGGCAGCATTGGAATTATGATTCACAAGGACTATCAGAATGCAGGTGTCGGCACTGCATTAATGAAAGCCCTGATAGATATTGCCGATAATTGGCTTATGCTTGTCAGGCTTGAATTATCTGTATTTGAAGATAACGAGAGAGCAATTCACATATATGAAAAATGCGGGTTTAAAAAAGAAGGACTTAAACGCCTTGCAGCTATACGAAATGGGAAATATGAAAATGAATACATAATGTCCAGAATTTCAGGAGAAGATCAGCCGGATAAATAAGGAAAATTTTTTGATAGGCAGGTTAGGAAAAGGAGGTAAAATGAACGGATTTTTGCTGCTAATCCCACTTATACTGATAAGATACGGGCTTTTAAGGCTGTTCAATAAGGAAGCTTTAGAACGTGCGGCTTTCTTTCCTCCTCTGCTCGGGAAAGAAAAGATTGCGTTTTGGTTTTGTCAAACAGCGGCCATGCTTTTATTCTTATATTTGTGTTTTCTCAAAATAGATGTTGATTCAATGTGGTTTTATCCGGGCGTATTCGTATATGGTTTCGGAGTCCTATTGTGCATTGTCTCCATATCAAATTTTTCTAAGCCTGCAAAGAATGGAGTAAACCTCAAAGGGCTTTATCGTATTTCCCGCAACCCCATATATGTGTCATATTTTATTTATTTCCTAGGTTGTGTTTTGCTCACACGGTCATTCATCTTGCTTGCGTTACTAATTGTTTTTCAAGTATCGGCACATTGGATTATTCTTTCCGAAGAAAGATGGTGCGTTAAGAAATTTGGGGAAGTATACCTAAATTATATGGAAAAAGTACGACGATATATTTAAGATAATAGTGCTTTCAGCAAGAGAATATATAGCTAAAAGGAGGTATACTCCTCTGAAAAGCTGGCTCTATGATCTTCTTGATTTCTATATTGACAAAGCAAGTTGTCAATAAGAGAAGCATAAATATAGCCTGGGAGGTGTTATAAATAAAGAATATACCCAATGTTCTTACCGCAATACGAATTATTATTTCTGTAATATTGTTATTTGTTGAACCGTTATCCTTCTTATTCTTTGTTCTTTATATTGTGTGTGGAACAACTGATATTCTGGATGGCTATATAGCCAGAAAAACAAAAAACACAAGTAAAGCGGGGGCAATTTTTGATAGTGTTGCGGATTTTATTTTTATAATTATTATGCTGTTTATAATGATACCGATTATAGATATATCATTTTGGATTCAAATATGGTTGATTAGCATAGCAATAATTAAAGGAACTTCATTATTAGCCGGATTTGTAAAGTACCGTTCCATTGCATTTTTACATACCTATATGAATAAAGTAACGGGGGCTCTGCTATTCACTTTTCCATTGCTCTACAATGGATTAGGTATAACAATCACAGCTTTTTTACTCTGCAGCATTGCAAGCATTGCGGCAGTTGAGGAATTAGTAATTAATCTAATATCTAAGGAGCTTTCGTATAATATTAAATCCATATTTTCCAGGTGAAACAGCTTGAGTTTTTTATGTATATGAATGTACAAATTATTTTAAATTCTTTATAAAAGGTTGAATTAAAAAGGTTAGCAGTGAGCATTATTCTTGTTAATACGAATAGTAATTTAAGGGAGTAAGAATATGAAGAAAAGTAAACTACAGTTTGTAGAGGAATTAATATGGAAATATGGGATGCTTATGTAGAAGATTTTACTCATGCAGGGTGTGATTTGATTCGTTGGAATCATATTCCTAATGGGTTATTTCATTTAATAGCTGCGCACTAAGCCAAAAGAGAGTTTTTTGAAGGAGGGTATAATGGATGATCCATCAAAATTTGCAAGTGTTACAGAATATAACATTTTGATTTATACTGTTGGAATATTGATACTGTCAGAATGTGTGGTTATGTTTATGACTTCAAGAGGAAAGCACAGCACACGAAAACAATCGGACAGGGGTACAGTATGGTTAGTTATGATTGGTTGGTGGTGCAGTGCCATGGCCGGAGCATTTTTCCGAAGTCACAGTGTTCCAGAAGCTATTAGAGGATGGTTACTGCCGCATTTTTCATATTATATTGGAGTTCCTTTAATTATTGTTGGTGTAATTATTCGTTGTACGGCAATTATTACACTGAAAAAAGCATTTACCCTATCGGTGCAGACTACGAACGAACAGAATCTGATAAAAACAGGCCTGTATCATGTTATAAGAAATCCGGCTTATACAGGAAGCATAATTAGTTTACTTGGAGTTGCTTTTGCTTATCGCCACATATTGGGGGTTATTGCCGTAATAATTATATGCTTTGCTTGTTATGGCATCAGAATAAACATAGAGGAACAGGCATTAAAAGCACAATTTAAAGAAGAGTTTGAACAATATTGCAATCAAACAAAATATAGACTTATTCCACGAATATATTAAGAGTGGTTATTAGTTTGTAAAAAATAAATTTGGAGCATTTCATACTTCTGTTACGTCTAATTCTAAAATAAGGCATAGGAATAAAAAGGAAAATCATTAATACGATAGGAATAATTGATAGAATTAAATAATTGTGGTCTGACTAAGGCTACTTATGGTAAAATATTGTACAATATTAAAAAATAACCACTTATGATATAATATTTAAATATTAACTCTGTGTAAGTTAACTTTGGTGACGGACCTTAGAGTGGACCGGAGTTGATAGAATTTTAAAAGGAGATACCGAAAATGACCACATATGAAAAAAGCCTAAATATTTTAGAAGAATTATTTGCGAGAGATTATCAATTTGCTTTAGCAACATCAAATGATAATATTCCGTCGGTCAGGTTTGTTGATACCTTTTATGAAGACTGTGCCTTTTATATTGTTACTTATGCAAAATCAAAGAAAGTAAAGGACATTGAAAAAAATCCTGAGATATCAATGTGCAATAAACTTTTTAGATTCAGCGGTATTGCCCATAACATAGGTCATCCATTAGCAGAAGAAAACAATGCAATCAGACAGAAGTTGATAAAAGTGTTTGAACCCTGGTATTTTGCGCACAATGACGAGAATGATGAAGATATGTGTTATGTAAAAATAGAATTAAAACAAGGTTTCTTTCATAAAGAAGGAACCGGATATAAAGTTGATTTTGAAAAACGAAAAGCTGAAGAATTTCCATTTAAATTTGATATTATTATAATCGAGGAAGGCGATGTCAATGGATAAATTGTTCCTCACAATTCTGAACGAGAGAATAAAAAATGTGTTGAATTTCAGAAAGCCGTCGCAGGTGATTATCTTTGTGGCAGCGGCTCTTGTTATTGTGTTGAGTATTGGGTTTGCTGCAAACAGGGTAAGCGACGCCATAAACATGGATGATTGGGAAGCATACAACCTTTTAGATGAAAATTTCGAGCAAGTATTTTTCAAGTGTAATGATACACCGTACAATCCCGAATACATTGTGATTTCTGCACAACTTATGAATAACCAAAACATTCAAGGATTGACTTGCGGCACATATTTTACACTGGTGAAACAAGTCGGTGATACGTGGAAAATTGTTCCGTTTGTTGACGGAACAGGATTTAACGATTTTGTGTATTTGCTCGAAAACGGGTCGAGCATAAATTATGACATCAGACCAGAAATGCTTGCCGTTAAACTAGACGAGGGGCTATATAGAATAATTACTGACATATATCATCACAAAATCGAGGGTGAAGCGCCTGAAAAACACACTGTCTGGGCAGATTTCGTTATTGACAAAAATGCCCCGAAACAAAAAACTTATGAGTTTGCAATCCCAAGTGAAGCACCAGCAAAAACGTATTCTCTGAATAATCCAACCGAAATACAAAAGTTTAAGCGTCTGTTATCCATAAATTTGTATAGTGATGGCACGGCATGGCTCGTAACACCGCCAATTAGCAGTTATATGTTGCCGAATTGCACTTACACCTTTTCTGACGGTGAATTGTTGATTTATGCGAGTATCAAAACAGAAGAATCAGAAAAGGCTTTCGGCGTTAAAAACGGTGAAGTTATTGCCCGGTTCACGGTTGCTGATGATAGCACATTGGTATTCCAGTCAGCAACTGTGCCGCTGTTCGCGGACAAGGGAACGCAGTATGTGTCCGTGTCGACTAGCTCCTCGGTTTCTGCATATGAGCCGCGCAAGTGGCTGGATTACTACTTTGATGAGCAAATACCTTGGAGTGGCAGCCTGGAATTGGAATTGCCCGAATACCCAGATACCGTGTTTCAATGGACCCCATCCGAAGTTAAAGCCGTTGATTCAGGCGGTGATAAAATACTCTTCAGCGGAATGCCTGTTTGGAATGTCTATTTTGCGGACTTGACTGGCGACGGACTACCGGAACTTTGCGCGACTGTCAGTATCGGCTCAGGGATTATTGATGAGCGAGTGGTTGCCTGCGATTATGCAAAAGGTAAATTATATGAGCTGTCTGGCCGTATGTATTATGACTACGCACTCTATCTCGATAACGGGCGGCTAATGATAAAGCAAACAAAATATCCCGATCCCCAAAGTGACGTGATTGCTACGGGAGAGTTGGCTATCGTAGGCGGCGAGCTGACCGCTATCGGCATTGACTGCACAATACCTAATCCATCATAATTTTAGAAAAGGCGGACAATGATATGCTATCTGACATGTTTATTCATGCTGGGTGTTCACGGAGAAGATTAAATTGCATGTTTAAAGCCGGTTTTATGCAGAAGAGAAGGGGGTATTAAATTTGAAATAAGGAATTAGTCATATAACATTTATTGTTGAAGATTTAGATAAGGCAACAAAAATTAAGTGTAAATAGGGGAGTTATATTTATTTAGCGTTATTTTGGAGGGCATGTGTGAGAAAAACAGGGATTTCAATAATAATATTAGTATTACTTTCTATAAGTATATTTATATTTAGTTATGAACAAATGTCCGAAATAAATAATGAAGTATTTAAGTTTCATAAAGAAACAATAGCTGAAAAAGAAGGACATGATATAAATGATTTTTATATTAGTGAATTGACTATAGATGTGTTTAGAGGGTTTTGGCTTGAAGATCAAATAGTAACTACTGATAATCCGGAAATTATAAATAATATTTTGAGGATAATAGAAGATACAAGGGTTAGGAAATTATTGTTTTCAGATAATATACAGATAACTTATTCTCCTAAGGTTAAAGAGACCTATGTATTGCACTTTAAAAGTAACTATGATACTTACTATGAGATTTATTTATATGACAGAAAGCATTTAGGTGTCAGGGGAAGAAATTATGAAGCTTATAAAATTGTATCAGGATATGCTTATGAAGAATTGTTTAATATAATCAATGAAGAAATTCAAGAAATAAATATTATGACAGAACCAATGGGATAGAGTATACAATTGGTCCAGCGGTATTGCTCGTAATATAGGACATCTATTATCAGAAGAGAATAATGCAATTAGGATGGAAAAAACGAAAAACTGAAGAATAAATTAAAGACGAAATAGATCATCATGGAGAGTAAGTATCGATATTATAGTAATTTGTTGAGGATTTTAGTAGTAAGTAGTTTTTATATAGCAAGGAGAAGGTGATGTTTAGATGGATGTAAATATTTTATTATTTTCTGATTTTGAAACCTTGGATGCTTTTGGTCCTGTAGAAGTGTTTGGGCGTATCGAAGAATATAGCCTGCGCTATATTTCGATTACCGGCGGAACAGTTATAAGCAAGCAAGGGGCAAAGGTATTAACTGAAGATATGAATAGTGCTGACCCCTACGGAATCCTATTAATTCCCGGCGGGCAAGGAACAAGGGCTTTAATCAATGATGATAATTTTATTGAAGAGTTGTCGAAGATGGTCATGAAATCAAAGTATTGCCTTACGGTATGCACAGGTTCGGCCTTGCTTGCAAAAACGGGGCTTTTAAATTATAAAAGAGCTACATCCAATAAAAAGGCATTTGAATGGGTCAAATCAATCAATGCGAATGTTTCTTGGATTGAAGAAGCCAGATGGGTTGCGGATCAAAAATATTATACATCTTCCGGGGTGTCTGCCGGGATAGATATGGCATTGGGATTTATAGCAGAAAAATTCAGTGTGGGCAAGGCGCAGGAAATTGCCGAACATATTGAATATATTTGGAATTCTGACTCCAGCAACGACCCATTTGCAAAATGAGTATTACAAATGAAGATCATAGCCTGGTAGGCGGAAATTCTGCCCGAATATGGCCTTACTAGTTGAGTCTGCTTGGTTGCTGTGAGTTATTTAACCATGATGAAATGCTGCAAAGCAAATATTAAGTTATATAATGGTGATAAGAAGAATTAATCTTTTAATAAATACCATATTAATTCTGATGAAATAAGGAGAAGGTAATGATTCAATCAATTGTACATATTGCTTTAGTAGTAAAAGATTATGATGAAGCAATTGAATTCTATACAAAAAAACTTCACTTTGAATTAGTAGAAGATATATACCAGCCTGAGCAAGAAAAGAGATGGGTGGTAGTATCTCCTCCAGGGTCAAAGGGAACCACAATATTACTGGCAAGAGCATCTAAGCCGGAACAAGAGCATTTTATAGGAAACCAAGCCGGAGGAAGAGTCTTTCTTTTCTTAGGAACTGATAATTTTGGGCGTGACTATAATGAAATGAGAAAAATAGGAATAGAATTTGTCAGAGAACCTAAGGAACAGAACTATGGAACGGTTGCAGTATTTAAAGACTTATACGGAAACTTATGGGATTTAGTTGAATTCAATGAGAATCACCCAATGTTCAAAAGAGTTAAATAATTCCAAATTTACAGGAGAAAAGATGAAGTGTAGTAAGAAAGCTTATATAGGTATTAAGTATCATGAAGATTACAGCAATAAAATAATCATTGATAAGATATCATCAGTTCTTGAAAAAAAGGGATATGAAACAATTTGTATTGTACGTGATATTAATATGGAAAAAACAAACAAGTACGACCCTTATCAATTAATGAAACTAACATTTGAAAAAATTGATATTTGTGATTTAGTAATAATTGATTTGACAGAAAAGGGAGTAGGATTAGGCATTGAAGCAGGATATGCATATGCAAAAGAAATACCTGTTATTACAATAGCCAAGAGTAATTCAGATATATCAGAAACACTAAAAGGTATATCTAAAGAAATATTTTTCTATAATAATGTAGACGATTTAGAGATTTTATTCAATAAAAAATATAGAAAGGGTAAAAGACCGGCTGAAGGTATCAGGGATAATATAATTTCTGAATATACCACGGAGCCAAAGGATGAGTAATCGGATATATTGTTATCCGGTTTTTTTATTTAAGTATGCGAAAGCTAAAAATTAATAAATTGTTAATAATTAGTTTATAGTTATTCAATACTGACAATGTATTATGTATATACAACTACATAAACGTTTATGATTTTATGGTGAATAATTTTATATTGGAGGCAGGAAAATGAAGTTTAATAAAAAATCAGCTATATTTGCAGTTTTTGTTCTCGGTGTATTGATTTTTGCAACATCAGCCTTTGCTGATATTATGCTTGGTTCGGGATATCACAGCTTGAAAAATTCTGTAAAGGCAACAACAGAGAAATTGACAAATGAGTTTGATAACTTTAGTGTGGATGTTAATATATCTTTAAAGGTTGATGGTGAAACTTACAGGGAATCAATTGATAATGTAAAATTCGACATTGTAAATCAAACTCAGGAATCAAGCGGAACAAATCTTGAGAATGGTGAAATAAAGAAAAATTACAGGTATGACGATGAAAATCAGTATGTATATAAAAATTTTGAGGATGATTCATATAATGTTGTTGAGAAACAAAAATCTAACAATGACAGAAAGATATTTGAAAATCCCTTTGAAGAAGAACAAGTAATGGATGCAGAAAAAGTTATGGATGCGTTTGTAGGAAGCCTGGAGGATATTATTCAAATCGAGGAATCCGGTGGGAAAAAAATGTATATGGGCAATATATCAGGCACAGAGGTTCCTCCTATTATTAATGCTGTTTCATCCTTTGCATTAAAATATTCAATAATCGATGAATATACAGCGAAGAGGCTGGATGTTCCATATCCTAAATCAAACATCTATGTTATAGATGCATCAGGCAAGGCAATTGAAAATGAAGAAGGGATTATAGAAAGCGGTATTTTTACTGCAAGCATGTCCGCAGAGGACAATAGCGGCACCGAGCATATTTACACTGTTGAATTTTCAGTTGATATAAAAGATATTAACAATACAGTTGTCACTGCTCCAAGCTTAGCCGGACAAAAAGTTACTTATACCAAGGAAGGCTTTGAGTTTGATGCAAAATATATAGGAAAATATAAAAATGACATTGTAAAAGGTGAAAATAATTCATTTGTGAAACAAGGTGAAAGAATTATAGAGATAAACACTGTTGATGAAGACAGCATAAAAGGCAGGTATTATGAGGTTTATAATGAAGGATATGAACCTGATACGGTGAGAAGCTTTGAATTTAGTTCAAACTATGGGGAGTCAAGATATTACACAATAATAAATTATACAGACAATAATGGTGAGAAGAAAAAGGGAGTTATCCATCGCGAAGGATTACAAAATATCAGCATATCCTTTGATGTCGAATTTAATGAAGATGATAATGGAAATGTGAATGGTTATTCATATTCAGATTATGATGATGATTTTGACAGTCATTTCATTAGAATATTAGAATAACAATATAATATTAAGGACGCAAAGGCTATGGTCTTTGCGTCTCAAAACTATTTTACGGAGAGGATTATGTTGGATAAAGCAATTATAATTGAGAATCTTTCAAAAATGTACAAAAATAACCGTGGAATACAGGATATTAACTTAGAAATTGACCGTGGGGAAATATTCGGATTTTTAGGACCAAACGGAGCGGGAAAGACTACTGCAATGAAAATTATGGTGGGTCTTATGAAAGCTGACAAGGGAGATGTTATGTTAAATGGTTACAGAATTTCAAAGGATTATGAAAAGGCAATGAAAAAGGTTGGCTGCATTATAGAGAGCGTAACACCCTTTCCCTATATGACGGCATATGAAAATATGAAGCTGTGCGGACGATTTCATGATGATGTGGATGGAATGAGAATTGATGAATGCCTGGAGATTACAGGGCTTATTAAATATAAAAATGAAAAGATAAAGAATTATTCCTTGGGGATGAAGCAAAGAGTCGGTATCGCCATGGCAATTTTATCAAATCCTGAAATTTTGATTTTGGACGAGCCTCTGAATGGCTTGGATGTTGAAGGGATGGTAGAAATGAGGAAATTAATACTTAATCTTTCAGAACAGCACAAAACAACATTTTTTATATCCAGTCATTTAATACATGATATAGAGCTTACGTGCAGTAAAGTTGGCATTCTGTATAATGGCAGGCTTTTAGGTGCAGACAGCACACATAATATTTTAAAAAATTATTCATCTCTGGAGAATTATTATTTAAGTGAGGTTGATTTAAATGCAGACTCTTAAAGCAGTATATATAAATGAAATGTTTAAAATGTCTAAAAAGAAAAAGGTCACAGCAGCATTGATATTTTCTTTTTTATCAGTTATTGTCACAGCAATAGCGGTATATGCCTTAAATAATTTTGTAGGAATAGGGATAACAGGAAGCTCAGAATTTTCAATTATGGCCTTGACGGTTTTAAGCTACACATTTTTCCCTCTTTTTACCGCTTTTATCTGTGTTGATATGTTTGCCGGAGAATTTGCTGATAATACGATTAAGCTTACTATTACAGGGCCCGCGTCGAGATTCAAGGTGTTTTCCGGGAAAATTCTTGGAATTGCAGCATTTATAATGGCTAACCTCATTTTGGTAATGATTTTGTCCCTTGTGACTTCTTTATTTATAAACAGAAGTATGCCAAACCTTTTTAAAATATTAATTGCATATATCATGGAATTTTTTCCGATTTTTATCTTTGCATTTGTGGTTGTCCTGATATCAAATATTACAAAGGGAACAACAAGTGCTTTTATGCTTTCTGTTCTCGTGTTTTTGGTGTTTAACGGAGCAGGCTTGGTGTTTCCGTACTTAAAAAGCCTGTTATTTACATCTGCTTTTGATTGGTATAGATTGGCATTAGGGAGCTATATAAATTTCAGCAAGATACTCAGGATATTTCTAATTTTGCTGGGTTATGGTATAATGTTGTTTACAGCAGGATATTATCTGTTTGAAAATAAGGATATTTAGGACGATTTTATGAATTTAAAACAAAGATTTTTAACACAAAGCATGATGACTCTAATAGGCACAATTATTATTACCGGCAGTGTTGCCTGCGCTTATGCATATTTTTATAATTTATTAAACAAATCCACCATTTCCGGAAGCTTGGGGGAAACAGCCGTAGTTGTCATGGAAGACGATGATATTATATATAATAATGAGGAATTCAGCAGCCTGCAAATTAAAGAAATGCTGATGAATATAAGTGTAAAAAATAATTATTATGACAATGGCGGTGCAAATTACAGCATAAATGCAGAAAGCTTTACAACATCAAATGGTGACAAATATACGATAATAACCCTTAATCCTGTTATAAATGCAGATGAAAATTATAGGTTCCTTATTGTATTGGTTTTTATAACCTTTCTGATAGTCTTTGCTTCAGCAAGCGCAGTTATACAAAAGCAAAATATGAAAAATATTATAAAACCTATTACAAATTTAACAAGAGAAACTGAGAGGTTAAGAACCGGCGAGCTTGAAACAGCAATTACAGACTATGGCTATGGTGAAATTAAAGAACTTGGCAGCGCTGTAGAACAGCTTCGTCTTCAGCTTAAAAACTCCATATACTACCAGCAGAAATATGATGAAAACAGGAAGTTTCTAATATCAAGCATATCACACGATCTTAAAACCCCTGTTACATCCATAAGAGGATATATAGACGGAGTTCTGGACGGTGTAGCTGACACTGACGAAAAGAAGAAGTATTATTTGTCAAAAGCCATTGATAAAACAAAGCTTATAAATACCATGATAGAGGATTTGCTGCTGTACTCCAAGCTGGATTTAAATCAAATGCCATTTGAAAAAGAAAAGGTTAATATTGTGAAATATATGGAAGGTTGTGTTGAGGACAGCTCAGCGGAATTTGAACGTGAAAATAAAAGTATAATTTTAAAAAATGAGCTTTCAGATATATATTTCGTAACAATAGACAGTGAAAAATTTAAACGCGTGATACAAAATATATTAGATAATGCCAAGAGAAACATTGAAAAAGAATTCGGTCAACTGAAAATTATATTAAGAGAAACAAATTCATCGGTTATAATAGAGTTTAAGGATAACGGCAAAGGAATCAGCAAGGATGATTTGCCCTATGTCTTTGACAGATTTTACAGGGCAGATACTGCAAGGGCAGTTGAGGGCTCAAGCGGTTTGGGACTTGCGATTGCAAAGCAGATAGTAGAGGCCACAGGCGGGCGAATTTGGGCAATTTCTGAAATTGGCGAAGGTGCCTCCATCATTATTTCTTTAAAAAAGTTAATTGAGAGGAAATAGCATGAAAAGGATATTAATTATTGAAGATGATAAAAGCATATCAGAGCTGCAAAAGGATTATCTGGAAATGAGCGGTTATGAGGTCGTTTGTGTTTTCGATGGCGACACCGGTTTTGAGTATATGAAAACCGACAGATTTGATCTGGTTATTTTGGACTTGATGCTTCCTCAAAAGGGTGGATTTGATATATTAAAAGAGATATCCGATTCAAAACAAATACCGGTACTTATTGTGTCTGCAAAGTCCGATGAAATATATAAAATTAAAGGACTGAACTTAGGTGCTGATGATTACATAACCAAGCCTTTTAGCATGGGTGAATTGGTTGCAAGAGTAAACAGTCACCTGAAAACATATGAAAGATTTAACAACAATTCAAAGAAAAAACTAATAAGAGCAGGAGAGTTATATATTGACAAAGAGGACCGCAGAGTTTTTATGGAAGACAATGAAGTTTTTTTACCCCAGAAGGAATTTGACCTGCTTTTATTTTTAGCTGAAAATCCAAATAGAGTTTTTAGCAAGGAAGAGCTGTTTGAAAAGGTTTGGGGATATGATGCCTTGTCAGATACAACAACAGTAACCGTACATATAGCAAGAATAAGAGAAAAACTTGACACGAACCCTGAAGGATGCCAGTATATTGAAACCGTATGGGGCGCGGGATACAGATTTAAAATTTAGTACAATATTTTTTTGATATAGGTGGAAGTTTTATGGATATGGAAGTATTTTTCAAAAGAGTATATACAGTTGCGTTTAGACTTACCGGCGAAAAAGATCTTGCGGCAGAAATGGCTGCTCATGCAATCACACATACTGTTAATGAATTGAATGAAGATTATGAGGTAACAGAGGACCTGCTTCAATTAACAATTATAGAGCTGATAAAAATATTCCTGGACACACCGAAGTCACATTGCAATTATAGTTTAATAGGGATTCAAAAAGCCTTATTAGAACTTGAACCTATAAACAGAGCAGCACTTATTTGGAGGGATATGTTAGGGTATGGAATATATGATAACATACCTGTATCGGATTGCACCTGTGAGGAACTGCTTCAACAGCTTGTTCGCGGGAGAAAAAAGCTGAAAGAATACGTCAGCTTGAACTTAAATTCATCTCTTGGCAGTTACTAAGTATTGAATATGACCCGATTAAACGGGAAACAAGAATTTGTAGGTGCTATTATGTTTTATTTTGTTAGACATGGTGAAACTGATTTACATGAATGGCTGGCAAACAAAAATTATATCTATGATGAAGATGAAAAGGATGAAAAGAGCTATCAAGAATATGAGGAAAATCAAGGTGAATATCCCGATGAAATAATAAAAATTTGGGAAAGTGCACAAACAATGAAAGAAAGAGTTTTAATGGTTTTAAAGAAATATCCGTTATAATAAGGTGATAGTTACCTGTCATGGAATGATGATTCAAGCTGTTACAGAAAAATATCATACTCAAAATGGCGAAATAATTGAGTTTGAATTGTATAGGTAATTGAATGGCATCATTGCCATGAATTCTGATAAAATTGCAGGCGAAGAATTCGATTTTGCTTGTAAATAGTGCATTATGTGTACAAATAAAATATTTGATAAAGAGGCTATTATATGAAAAGGAAGAAGTGGACTATTTTAATAATTATAATATTTATTATAATTTCATATATTTTTTTGACACAACCAAAAGATGACATAGCTAAAATGGAAAAACAAATATCAAAATATATACAGGCTAAGCAATCAGTATTAATATATAATGCAATAAATGTTGACAATCATAAGCTTATGAGCTATGTCCAAAAAGACGGGGATAAATATCAGCAGGTTGGCTATGCACATTTTATAAGAAATAATAAAGGTAAATATGAGCTCATAGATGTTGCCAGACCAGATAGGATTATTGAACATGCAAGTGACATTATCGAATATGAGTTTTCTGAGTTGAATTTAGAGGTTCCTAATCTATCAACTAATCTTAGTACATTTATAATAAGCAATAATCCTAATCTTGCCAAAATAGAAAGAATAATGAACGATGGGGATATCCAGCAAAAAGAAGTAAACAGCAATCCATCAATAAGCTTTTTCTCCAAAGGTAACGACAAAGTGGCTGAATACAATTTTTATAATCAGAATGGAGATTTAATTAAATAAACAAAGATATATTAATCTTAATCTATTTTTCAGGCTTTTATGTTAACCTATTTATGATAAGCCTCCTCGTAACACAATTATTATAAACTAAAACTGGATTGTCAACAGTAAACTAAACAATTTTTTTAAGGGTATTGATTTTATATTGATATGGTGTCAAATATCCCAAAGACGAATGAATCCTATGATTGTTAAACCAATTAACATAATCTGACAATTGATATTTTAAATCGTTAAGCGTTTCAAAATATTGACCATATACAAATTCTGTTTTAATAATCTTAAAAGTTGCTTCAGCAACAGCATTATCATACGGACAACCTTTCATACTTAATGAACGGCTA
>JAEXUD010000001.1 GCA_023453025.1 Bacillota bacterium | reverse complement strand
ATTTCATAATCCGGTGACTATAGCGAAGAGGACACACCTGTTCCCATCCCGAACACAGAAGTTAAGCTCTCCAGCGCTGATGATACTTGGCGGGAAACTGCCTGGAAAAGTAGGACGTCGCCGGGTAAAAAACCAGCTGATTTAAATCAGCTGGTTTTTTGTTTTTTGATATATTCTAACAGCAATATGTATAAATATAAATAATACTTATAAATATTTAAAATTACTTGACAAACAATAAAAATATTTATAAAATATATGTATAGAAATTATTATCACATCAATAATTTACGAAAGTCTAAACTCGTAAATTTAGTTCTGGCATATTAGTCGTTCAAATATGGAGATACGACTTACTTACCAACCAACTTTTTTCATCATTGCTTATTACTAAAGGTTAGGAATCTAGTCTACTAATTAACTCCACTTGTTTGTACATTTATAATGTATGATACTATTAAAAATTATTTCAACAAAGGTATGACACTATAGTCTCATACAATCGTTATCATGAAATAAAAAATTAAGGTGGTGATAAGATTGAGTAATTCAGCTATAAGAGTATACTCTGAAATTGGCAAACTAAAAAAGGTATTACTCCACAGACCAGGAAAGGAATTAGAAAACCTAATGCCTGAATATCTGGAAAGGCTCCTTTTTGATGATATTCCATACCTGAAAATTGCACAGGAGGAGCACGATGCATTCGCAGATATTTTCAAACAAAGAGGTATAGAGGTTTTGTATCTGGAGGACTTAGTTGCCGACTCTCTTTGTAATGAAGAAATAAAAAATCAGTTCATAAACGAGTATATTGAAGAAGCTGGTATAAAAGAAAATAGAGAATCGGGAATATTAAGAGAGTATTTTTTATCGTTCAAAAGTAATAAGGAAATGGTATGTAAAATGATGGAGGGCATCAGAAAGTCAGAAATTAATGATTACAGAGGTCCAAGGCTGGCTGATTTTTTAAGCAATCAATATCCATTTATAATTGACCCTATGCCTAACCTTTACTTTACGAGAGACCCGTTCGCAGCTATAGGCAAAGGTGTTTCAATTCATAAAATGTCTACTATAACAAGAAACAGGGAAACAATATTTGCCAAGTATATTTTTAACTGTAACCCGGAATACAAGGAAACCAAGCTGTATTATGACAGAACAGAGAAGTATCCATTAGAAGGCGGAGATATTTTAATACTTAATGAAGAAACTGTTGCTGTAGGAATTTCACAAAGAACTAATCCAAATGCTATTGAAAAATTTGCAAAGCTACTTTTAACTGAAGAAAGTGCTTTTAAAAAAATATTGGCAATAGACATTCCTAAAATAAGAGCATTTATGCACTTAGATACAGTGTTTACAATGGTTGATTATGATAAATTTACAATTCATCCAAATATTAAAACAGATATGACTGTATATGTACTCGAAAAAGACACTGGAGATAATATTAAAATCACTGAAGGCAAAGGCCGTTTGGAAGATATCCTGAAATCAGCATTAGGCCTTGATGAAATTGAATTAATCAAGTGCGGCGGTAACAGCAGTATAGATTCGGCAAGAGAGCAATGGAACGATGGCTCCAATACTTTATGCATTGCTCCTGGAGAGGTTATAGTTTATTCAAGAAATTATGTTACTAATGAAATATTGCAACAAAAGGGTATAAAAACATATATAATGCCTAGCTCTGAATTATCACGAGGCAGAGGCGGTCCCAGATGTATGAGCATGCCTCTAATAAGAGAAAACTTATAAATATAACAAAAAGCTTATAATAATTATTGCATGTCCATAAATTTTGTGTTAGTATATTTAAATATACTAAAAAATTAATATTTAATCATGGAGGTTTTTTATGGCTGTTAATTTAAAAGGAAGAAGTTTATTAACACTGATGGATTTTACAACTGAAGAAATAAGATATTTGTTAGATTTGGCACACGACTTAAAAGCAAAGAAACGTTCTGGAGATTCTAATTATTTACTAAAGGGAAAAAATATTGTGCTATTATTTGAAAAAACTTCTACGAGAACCAGATGTGCTTTTGAGGTAGCAGCATTGGACGAGGGTGCTCATGTAACATTTTTGGATTCAGGAAGCTCACAAATGGGTAAAAAAGAGTCATTAGAGGATACAGCTAAGGTTCTTGGCAGGTTCTTTGACGGAATTGAATACAGAGGATATAAGCAGGAAGCTGTTGAGGCTTTGGCTAAATATTCAGGAGTTCCTGTGTGGAACGGCTTAACGGATATTGACCATCCAACTCAGATATTGGCTGACTTGCTTACTATAGAAGAACATATTGCAAAACCGTTGAATAAGGTTAAGGTTATATTTGCAGGGGATATCAGAAACAATATGAGCTATGCATGGATGTATGGCTGTGCTAAAATGGGCATGAATTATGTGGCTTATGGCCCTAAGGAACTTAGCAAGCAATTAGATCAGGAAGTACTTAACAAGGTGTATAAGGTTGCGGCTTTTACAGGAGGAAGTATAGAAATATCCGACAACCCTGAATGCTTGAAGGGTGCAGATGTAATTTACACTGATATTTGGGCATCAATGGGAGAAGAAGCCCAGATACCTGAAAGGGTAAAAATGCTTACACCATATAAAGTAACAATGGATTTGCTCAAAGCAACGGATAATGATGATGTAATATTCATGCATTGCTTGCCTTCTTTTCATGATTTTGAAACAAAGATGGCTAAGGAACAAAAAGAACTTGGTTATGATATAAGAGAAGTAACCGATGAGGTTTTCAGAAGCAGACATTCCGTTGTTTTCGATGAGGCAGAAAACAGACTGCATACTATTAAAGCCGTTATAGTAGCTACCATAGCTTAAAAAATATGGGCTAAAAATTTAAGAGAGGTATTCATGGAAAAAATAATTAAGGTTGTTATAGCATTAGGAGGAAATGCTTTAGAGGACAAGAGTCTGCCATCAACTGCAGAGGCTCAATTGGAGGTTGTTAAAAAGACTTGTGAATATCTTGCAGAAATAAGCTGCGCAGGATATGAGATAGCCATAGTACACGGAAATGGACCACAGGTAGGAAGATTGCTTTTGGCATCCGAAACAGCAAAGGAAGTAACACCGCCAATGCCGTTTGATGTGTGCGGAGCCATGACTCAGGGATATATAGGTTATCACATCCAGCAGGGCTTAAAATATGCTTTGGCTAAAAGAAACAGAATACTTCCTGTGGTAACTGTGGTAACACAGGTTGTAGTCAACCCGAATGACCCAGCTTTTAACAATCCTACAAAACCAATAGGTCTATTTTATACAGAAGAAGAAGCAAAAAAAATTGCTGAGGAAAAAGGCTTCATTATGAAGGAAGACGCAGGAAGAGGATGGAGAAGGGTTGTTCCGTCGCCAATACCTGAAAGAATAATTGAGGTTGACACAATAAAAAGATTGTGGGATTCTACTATTGCTATAGCATGCGGCGGAGGGGGAGTTCCTGTAATTGAAAATAACGATGGTTCGGTTGAAGGAATTGCAGCTGTTATCGATAAGGATTTAGCTGCAGAAAAGCTGGCAGAAGACATTGATGCAGATGTTCTTATGATTTTGACCGAAGTGGAAAAGGTATCAATTAATTTTAAAAAACCAAATCAACAGGATTTATCTTTCATGACAGCGGCTGAAGCCGAAAAATATATGGAAGAAGGACATTTTGCACCAGGCAGTATGCTCCCTAAGGTTATGGCAGCTGTTAAATTTATTAAAGACCATCCTAACAGAAAAGCAATAATTACATCTTTATATAAGTCCATGGATGCGCTGAATGGTTTAACAGGTACTTTGATAAGGAACGATAATTAGAACAAAAATGCAGTCAATTAATTGACTGCATTTTTTGTGTAGGTGTCCATGTATAAAATTTGCAATATTTCAAAACATAGATGCAAAATACTATGAAAATACATAAACCTATCGATTAAAAAATTTTAATAATTAATCATAATAAATTTGAATAAAACATGAAAATATTTAATTAAATTGTTGAAATTACGAAATGAAAGATTAGTTTGCTAAAATAAAGCTTGACTATATTGTTGAATATAGATATAATACTCCTTATAAAATTCAAAAATGCAACCGTTGCAGCAGGTAATAAATTATTTAAGGAGGACAATAAAATGCAACTTTCTAGAAAAGTAATGCAAAAAACCGAAAAGTACGGAGCTCACAACTACCATCCGAAGGAAGTAGTAATAGATAGAGCGGAAGGTATAATAGTTACAAATCCTGAGGGTGAAGAATTCTATGATATGTTAAGTGCTTATTCAGCATTAAATTTTGGTCACAGACATCCTGAACTTGTACAAGCTGCCAAGGACCAGTTAGATATGGTTACTCTCACGTCCAGAGCATTTTATAACAGCATCTTAGGAGAATGGATGGAAAAACTGTGCAAGCTGACAGGCAAGGATATGGTGCTGCCTATGAATACTGGAGCAGAAGCTGTAGAAACCGCATTAAAAACAGCCAGAAGATGGGGTAATTATGTTAAAGGCATAGAAGACGGGAAACAGGAAATAATAGTGTGTGCCAATAACTTTCATGGCAGAACGATTACAATAGTTACTATGAGCACAGATATTGATGCCAAAAAAGGATATGGCCCGTTCACGCCGGGATTTAAGGTAATTGAGTATGGAAATATAGAACAGCTAAAAGATTCCATAACTGAAAATACAGTTGCATTTCTGGTTGAACCTATTCAGGGTGAAGCAGGCATAATTATTCCGCCGGAAGGGTTCCTTAAAGAAGCATATAATGTATGTAAGGAGAACAATGTACTGTTTATTGCAGATGAGGTTCAGACAGGCTTTGCAAGAACCGGCAGAATGTTCGCCTGTGAGTATGAGAATATTGTTCCCGACATTTATGTGTTAGGCAAGGCATTGGGAGGCGGCATAATTGCTGTTTCTGCAATAGCTGCCGACAAGGATATTCTCGAGGTGTTTGAGCCGGGTTCTCATGGCTCCACATTTGGCGGCAATCCGTTAGGAGCGGCAGTTTCTATAAAAGCCATGGAAATTATGGTAAGAGACAATTATCCAAAACAGGCTGAAGAAAAGGGAAGATATTTCATCAATAAATTAAAAGAAATTGAAAATAGCGATATTGTCGATATAAGAGGAAAGGGCCTTTTAATAGGAGTTGAATTCAAGGAGAATTCAGAGAATTATGTCAAGAAATTAATTATTAATGGTGTACTTGCTAAGGAAACTCATGAAAAAACAATCAGATTTGCTCCTCCGATAGTAGTAACTTATGAACAGCTGGATGAAGCATGCTCCAGAATTAAAAGAGCTTTAACTTTATAACCAATACAAAAAAGCATCCTTGGATGCTTTTTTGTATTGGTTACAAATTAATAATCCTCATATTTCTTGTTCTTTTATATTTCCAAAGTTAAAGCTTGAGAGTTTATCTTCAATATCTTTTAGACCTAAAGGTTTTTTGTCATTTATTTTCATGTTTCGAACAGCATTAGTCAGCATCAGCTTAATCCTGTTTATTTGATTTACTTCACTTATGCCTGCATCATAGTCAATTGGAACTATGTTGGACATTGGATATGCATCCTTTAGTTTTTTAATCATGCCTTTGCCTGTTATGTGGTTTGGAAGGCATGCAAAGGGTTGTAAGCATAATATATTATTAACACCCGAGTCTAATAGCTCAACCATTTCTCCTGTCAGGAACCATCCTTCTCCTGACTGATTTGCTAATGACAGGAATTTTTTTGCTTTATGGGCAAGCTCCATAATATTTGCAGGAACAGTAAATCGTTTTGAGCTTTTAAATGCATCAACACTTGGCTTTTTATACAAGTTTATCGCTTTAACTGCCATATTATTAACCAGTTTTGTTTTCTTAGAGTCAATAAGCAGTTCGTCGTATTTAATAACCCCATTAATTGAAGTATATGAGAAGAAATCCAATAAGTCAGGTACAATAACCTCTGCACCTTCTTCCTCCAATAAGGAGAATACATCATTATTTGCATTTGGATGGAATTTAACAAGAATTTCACCTACAATTCCAACCCTAGGTTTTTGTATGCTTTCATCAAGTTCAATATTGTCAAAGTCATTGACTATATTTTTTATTATTCTTTTATATTCCAGGAAATTTCCTGACTTTATCACACCATGGCATTTTTGGACCCATTTCTTATACAGTTCATTTACTGAGTTTTTAATTTTTTCATATGGTCGTGTTCTATAGGTTGCACGCATCAAGGTGTCTCCCATAACTATGCCCATAATTAATCTGTTAATAAAAGGTGCTGTTAATTTAAAACCGGGCTGCTTTTCAAGACCAACCATATTGAATGATATTACAGGGATGTTTCCATAACCGGAATCCTTCAATGCTTTCCTTATAAATCCGATATAGTTGGTTGCACGGCATCCGCCGCCTGTCTGTGATATCATCAAGGACACATTATCTAAATCATATTTGCCTGATTCCAATGCATTTATAAGCTGCCCAACAACAACTATGGAAGGATAGCATGCGTCATTGTTTACAACTTTAAGCCCCACATCAACGGCATGCTTATCAACTGCAGGCAGAACAACCACATTATAGCCGCTCATTTTTGATGCTGTCTCAATAAACTGGAAGTGTATTGGAGACATTTGCGGTACCAGAATTGTATGTTTCTTTTTCATTTCCTTTGTAAATATAACCCCTTCAGAATTGTCTTCTATGGGCTTGTGAACAATTCCGTTTTTATCTCTTTCATACATGGATGCAAGCAATGATCTGATACGAATTCTTATTGCTCCTAAATTAGTTATTTCATCTATTTTAATAACGGTATAAATTTTATTGTTTTTTTGCAATATTTCACTTACCTGGTCGGTTGTTACGGCATCAAGACCACAGCCAAACGAATTAAGCTGTATAAGCTCCAGGTAATCAGTATTTGAAACATAGGTTGCAGCGGCATAAAGTCTTGTATGGTATGTCCACTGGTCAATTACTCTTAAAGGTCTCTCAATTTTATATTCATTTTCCAGTGAATCCTCAGATAAAACAACTAAGCCATAGCCTTCAATCATTTCAGGTATTCCGTGGTTTATTTCAGGATCTATATGGTAAGGTCTTCCAGACAGCACTATGCCCTTCTTATTGTTTTTCCTTATATATTCAATTGCTCTTGTGCCTTCATTTTTGATATCCTGTTTATAAGTGTACAGTTCATTATATGCCTTATTGACAGCTTTACTGATTTCTTCATATGTCAGACCTTCTTCTAAACCAATTTCCCTGTAAAGCTTCTCTGTAAGCATTTCCTTGTTATTTAAATTTAAAAAAGGCTTGTATAATTTAATACTTCCTAAATCAATATTTGCTTGAATTGATTCAGGATAAGAAACAACTACAGGACAATTAAAATGATTACCAGCATTCATATCTTCCTTTATATTATATGAAATGCATGGATAAAATATTTTTGGAACCTTTTTATTTATGAGGTCAATTATATGACCATGAGTTATTTTTCCGGGGTAGCAAACAGATTCGGATGGGATGGTTCCCATTCCCAATTCATATATTTTCTTGCTTGAAACTCCGGATAAAACTACTCTGTAACCTAATTCTGTGAAAAAAGTAAACCAAAATGGGTAATCCTCATACATATTCAAAGCTCTAGGCATTCCAATCAAGCCTCTTTTAGCTTCATTTACCGCTAAGGGCTTATAATTGAATACTCGTTTGTATTTATATTTGTATAGGTTCGGCAAAGACTCTTTCTTTTCGGTATGGATATATTTCTCTGTTCCACGCTCACAGCGGTTACCTGAAACAAAATATCTTCCGTCGGAAAACTTATTAATTGTTAACAGACAGTTATTAGTACATTGCCCGCATCGTTCCATGGATGTATTAAATGCAAATTTTTCAAGATCCTTTTCCTTGACAAAGCTGCTTATTTTAGACTTGCTATATTTACTTCTTGCAACAAGAGCAGCACCAAAAGCACCCATGATTCCTGCTATGTCAGGTCTGACAACCTCTTTTCCTGTAATCAGCTCAAATGCTCTTAATACTGAATTGTTATAGAATGTACCTCCCTGTACAACAATTTTTTCACCTATTGAATCAAGTGAGCGTAATCTTATAACTTTAAATAAAGCATTTTTTATAACTGAATATGATATTCCTGCAGAAATATCGCTTAAGGTTGCTCCCTCTCTTTGTGCTTGTTTAACCTTGGAGTTCATAAATACAGTACATCTGGTTCCTAAGTCAACAGGATGCTTGGAAAAAATGGCGGCATCAGCAAATTCCTGAACAGTCATATCTAAGGAATTTGCAAATGTCTCTATAAATGAACCGCATCCTGACGAGCATGCCTCATTGAGCATGATTGAATCTATTACTCCATTTTTTATAATCATGCTTTTCATGTCTTGACCGCCTATGTCAATAATGAAATCCACCCCATTAAGAAAATGATCCGCAGCTTTGTAATGAGTAACAGTTTCAATTTCGCCTTCATCTACATTTAATGCAGCTTTGATTAAATGCTCTCCATAGCCTGTAACAGCTGTGTAGGCAATTTTTATATTCCTGTGTATCTTGCGGTAAAGTTCCTTTACAGCCTTGACAGCAGAATTCAACGGGTTACCGGCATTACTTGCATAGTATGAATGCAGTATCTCACCATTTTCGGTTATAAGAACAAGCTTTGTTGTTGTGGAACCTGCATCTATTCCAAGAAAGGCGGTTCCATCGTATTCTTCTATATTTTTTTGCTTTGCTTTATGTTGGCTGTGTCTTTCAAGAAAGCTATTATATTGCTCTTTATTTTCAAACAATGGATCCAAATCTTTTTTGCGATATTCAATATTGCTGTTTTCCATTGTGCGTTCTATTTTTTTGTAAAACTCACTAAAGCTGATTTCCTGATAATCAACGGATAATAAAGCAGCACCTATGGCTACATAGTAGTTTGCATCTTCCGGACAAATTGAATTTTCATTGTTTAAATTCAAGGTTTCTTTAAATCTTTCCCTTAATTCTGACAAGAAAAACAAGGGGCCTCCTAAAAATGCTACATTCCCCTTTATTGGTCTTCCTTGAGCCAGTCCGCTTATTGTCTGGTTTACAACTGCCTGGAAAATAGAAGCAGCAATATCCTCCTGCCTTGCACCTTCATTTAACAGAGGTTGAACATCAGATTTTGCAAATACTCCGCAGCGTGATGCAATAGGGTAAATTGTAGTATGCTTTTTTGACAATTCATTTAAACCGTCTGCATCGGTCTTCATTAATACTGACATTTGGTCGATGAATGCACCTGTACCTCCTGCACACGAACCGTTCATACGCTGTTCCAGGTTTCCTGAAAGGTAAGTGATTTTAGCATCCTCACCTCCAAGTTCAATTACTACGTCTGTTTTAGGAATATATTTTTCTATAGCACGTGTAGAGGCAGCAACCTCCTGGATAAAATTTATACCTAAATATTTAGACACATCAATAGCACCTGAACCGGTTATACTTATTTTAATATAGCTATCCTTAAGCTTATCAGTTGAGTTTTTAATAATTTCTATTACAGTATTCCTTATATCAGAATAATGTCTTTTGTATTGTTTGTGAATTAAATTTCCTGTACTATCTATAACAGCTATTTTTACTGTTGTAGATCCTATATCAAGTCCTACCAAGTAATTATTCATTGTGTCCTCCAAAGCCATTCAGGCTTTAAACGTTAAACCATTACAAAAATTAGAATAATCGACTTGTCCAAAGGAAAAGCCGAGTATCATGTTTTACTACATTTCAAATAACATATCATCGACTGCAGTAATATATTCATTTATCAGTTTTAAATTTTACTATACTTTATTTAATAAGCTGTAATATATACCATAGAAAGCCTACGTGGATTCTTTGTATCGTAATCATATTATATCATTTTATATTTTAAAATCAACTTAAATAAAATTAATAATAACTATTTCTTAGCAATTTTTATGCCTAAATTTAAGTTTAGAAGATATTTGTCACATTTTACTCTAATAATTAAAAATTATGTGTTTTAATTTATGATAATAATGGAAAATTGCGGTTGATTTTATTTAAATATAAAGTTATTATATAATTAAGTAAGAAAAGGATGGTGGCTGATGAAAATCACTTATTTAGGACATTCGGCAATATTAATTGAAGAAGGGAATTTTAAAGGGCTAATTGACCCATTTATTTCAGGCAATTCACTAACGGAATTTAATATTGGCGAATTTTTGGATTTAACACATATTTTTGTAACCCACGGACACAGCGATCATATAGGAGATACTGTCGAAATAGCGAAAAAGGCAGACGCATTAATTATAACTAACCATGAGCTTTCTGCCTACTTCAACAAGCTTAAATTAAAAACTCATTCAATGCACATTGGAGGAAGAACTGCATTTGATTTTGGAAAAGTAAAAATGATAAATGCATTGCATGGGTCAGGAATTTTAGAAAATGGGACAATGATTTATGGCGGTAATCCATGCGGATTTGTCATAGAGATAAACGGCAGAAAAATTTACCATGCGGGAGATACCGGACTTACATTGGATATGAAACTATTAGAAGATGAAAATATAGATGTCGCTTTTCTTCCAATAGGAGGAAATTTCACCATGGATATAGATGATGCGGCAAGAGCAGCCGACTTTATTAAGGCAAAGAAGGTCGTTCCAATTCATTACAACACATTTGAAATTATAAAGGCCGATCCAATCGAATACAAAAATAAGGTTAAATCATCGGACGTTATTATCCTAAATATAAATGAATATATTAATATATAATGAAGCTAAAATATTTCATATGTATTATTGAATAGTAAAAAAGCATATGATATAATCATGAAGAACAACAAGGATGAAATGCATGTGGAGGTTTTGTATGTTTGCTTTAGTATTGATATTGAATGATATTTTGAAATTAGATAATATACATGAGGTCTTTTATCAAGAAGAAATAGGAGCTACAACAATAGATAGCCAAGGAATGGGCAAGGTGCTGTTAGATCATAATATAAATGTTCCTATGCTTGACAGCGTAAAAAAGCTAATAGACGGAAGAAAACCTTACAGTAAAATAGTGTTCAGCATTATAAAAGACAAAGAAAAATTAGAAGGCGTAGTTGATAAGATCAAGGAAGAGTTGGATTATTTCGATGAACCAGGGATAGGATTCATGTTCGCAATTCCTGTGGTAGAAATATATGGCTCCAATGTTGACGATATAAAATAAATTATAAGTATGATTGTTAAAACGATCATACTTTTTGTATGCCCTAACCCATTTTTTCCGACCGTAAGGGAGAGAAAAATTGCTTGTAGGTCAACCGCACAGAATTCCCAAATTTTGTGAGCGACAGTGAGCTAAAAATTTGGTGAATTCCCCTGCGTATGCCCTAACCAATTTTTCTGACTGTGAGGGAGAAAAAATTGTTAGGTACTATTTGTTACAAAATTCCTTTAAATTATATTGACAACTGCTATTAAGTGGAATATAATTAATTATAAATGATAATGGTTATCAATATCGCAATATTGGAGGAAGTGGAATTATGACATTAGATAATATAAAACCAGGGCAAGGCGGTATTATAACATCAATTGGCGGGCAAGGTATTCTAAGAAGAAGATTATTAGATATGGGATTAACGCCAAATACTAAAGTACATGTCAGAAAAGTGGCTCCCATGGGAGACCCTATAGAACTTTCATTGAGAAATTATGTTTTGACCATAAGAAAAGAAGAAGCTTCCAAAATAGAATTAAAAGAGGTTTTTAGCATATGAAATATGTGTTTGCTCTTGCTGGAAATCAAAATGCCGGGAAAACAACTCTTTACAATGAATTGACAGGAAGCAACCAACATGTGGGCAATTTTCCGGGTGTAACTATAGAAAAAAAAGAAGGGCAGATAAAGAAATATAAAGACACATCTTTAGTAGATCTGCCGGGTATATATTCATTATCACCTTATACAATGGAAGAGGTTGTTACGAGGGATTTTCTGTTAAAGGAACATCCGGATTTGATTTTAAATATAGTCGATGCAACAAACATAGAAAGAAATTTGTATTTAACATTGCAATTGATGGAGCTTTCCATTCCGATGGTTATTGCCTTAAACATGATGGATGAGGTGAGAGCCAGCGGGAATTCAATAGATGTAATAGGACTTTCAAAGCACTTGGGAATTCCTGTAGTTCCAATTTCAGCCAGCAAGAAAGAAGGAATATCGGAGCTTGTTGATGTGGCCATAAAGACAGCTCAGGAACAAGGAGTCCCTAGAAAACTTGATTTTTGCACAGGCGAGGTTCATAAAGCAATACATTCCATTTCACATTTAATAGAAGATCAGGCAAAAAATGCAGGGTATCCTTTGCGTTTTGCAGCAACAAAGCTTGTCGAGGGAGATGAACCCACCCTTAAGGATTTAAAAATAACAAAAAATCAAACTCATATAATCGGACATGTTGTTGAAGACATGGAAAAGGCCTTGAATACTGACAGAGAAGCGGCCTTGGCGGACATGAGATATAGCTATATAGAGCAAATATGTGAAGACACAGTAATTAAGAAGCAGGAAACAAAAGAACAAATTCGTTCAGAAAAAATAGATAAAGTATTAACCCATAAGTATTTTGGCATACCAATATTTTTTGGAATCATGTTTTTTGTTTTTTGGATAACCTTTGGGGCTATCGGCGCTTTTCTTCAGGGATATTTAGAAGAAATAATAGGAGCTGCTACAGAATTCACTGCAAATTTCATGGCTGCGCATGAAGTGAGTGAATGGGTGCATTCATTGGTCATAGATGGAATATTTGCAGGTGTCGGAAGCGTATTGTCCTTCCTTCCCCTCATAGTTATTTTGTTTTTCTTCCTCACCTTGCTGGAAGACAGCGGATATATGGCCAGAGTAGCATTTTTAATGGATAAGCTTTTAAGAAAGATAGGTTTGTCAGGACGTTCATTTGTGCCTATGCTTATAGGTTTTGGGTGCAGCGTTCCTGCTATTATGGCAACCAGAACCTTAGCAAGCGAAAGAGACAGAAAGATGACCATAGTATTGACACCTTTTATGTCCTGCAGTGCAAAACTGCCAATTTATGGAATGATAACGGTGGCATTTTTCCCACATAATGCCGCACTTGTTATGATAGCTTTGTATATAATAGGTATTGTGGTTGCAGTATTATCAGGATTGCTTTTAAAAAGCACCATATTTAAAGGAGAACCCGTTCCTTTTGTTATGGAGCTGCCTGCATACAGAGTGCCTTCACGCAAAAGTGTACTGATTCATATGTGGGAAAAAGCAAAAGATTTTATACAAAGGGCATTTACTGTAATATTTTTAGGAACAATAATTATATGGTTTTTACAAAGCTTTGACTGGTCACTAAACATGGTTGAAGACAGTTCATTTAGCATACTGGCTGCAGCTGGTTCCTTGGTGTCACCATTGTTTATTCCGTTAGGCTTTAATGATTGGAGAGCATCGACGGCATTAATTACTGGATTAACTGCAAAGGAGGCCGTGGTAAGCACCCTGTCAGTTTTAACCGGAGCTGTTACAGATATTGATCTTTCAACAGCATTAAGCACAATGTTTACTCCGTTAAGCTCGTTTGCCTTTTTAACCTTTACATTGTTGTATATGCCATGTATAGCAGCATTTGCAGCTACGAAGAAAGAGCTTGGTTCAATGAAATATGCAGTGCTTACCGCATTGTACCAAACATTAACTGCATATGTGGTTGGGATGGTTGTTTATCAGGTAGGTAGTTTGTTAATATAGGAGGTTATTTATGAAATTAGCAGATATAATAATAATTTCTATAGTTGCAGCAATTGTTGCAGGCATAGTATTATTTATGAAAAAACGTAAAAAGAGCGGTTCTGGTTGCTGTTCCGGTTGCTCCGGGTGCAGCGAATCAAGCAGCTGTTCATCTGTTAAAAAATAGCTGTCTCACACGAGGCAGCTTTTTATAGCTCTATCCCCAATTTGTGCGACCGCAAGGGAGCAGACAAATTGGAGATGGAGCCTGCTATTATATTAACATATTTATTTCTTTTGAATATATATAAATATATATTTATTGTGAGGTGTAATATGGATAATACTGTAATAAACCAAGGAATACCAATATGGGGAAGAAATACGATTACCGCAAACAATGCCTTTGTTGAAAATATAAATTGGGATAGAAGGAATGCCTATGTAATGATATCTTACGGAGTTATGGATAGTAATATGACCTTAAATATGCAGCTCGTAACCTTGATAGTAGGAAGAGATACAATTGTCAGGGATGTATCCGGTCGTTTAATGTCATTTAGAAACCTGAAAGAAGGCATGATTGTTGATGCTGTTTTTTCTGCTGCTATGACAAGAAGTATTCCTCCACAGTCCAAAGCATTCAGTATCACAGTAGTCAGGGAAGACAATCAATCAGTATTTACAGAAGGAAGAGTATTGGAAGTAAATCCTGAATTTGAATTTTTTCTTACAGGAAATCCTTTTGACATGTATAGTCAAATTAGGTTTAATGTTTCGGATTCAACTATTATAAGAGACAGGAGAGGGAGAAGTATCAGGTTGAGAGAGTTAATGCCTGGAGATTTCGTAAGAGTTGAGCATGCGACCTTTCAAACTATGAGCATACCGCCTCAAACAACAGCATTTGAGGTACAAATTATATAACTTTTCATGTTGCTCAATATGCAAAAAATGGAAGCGGTAGCTTCCATTTTTTTTATGGTTAATTATTTTATATTAATTATATAAACAGGTTTACGTTGGATTCCTCTGCATCTCCCAGGTAAGTGCCGACACCGGCAAGCTCAACACCGTCAATTAATTCTTCCTTGGTTATTCCCATAACGTCCATGGACATTGTGCAGGCAATCATCTTAACACCGTTGGACATTGCTTTTTTTATCAAATCTTCCAATGAATCAATATTTTTGTCCTTCATAACCTTGCGCATCATAGCAGTTCCCATGCCTCCCATATGCATCTTGGAAAGCTTAAGCTTGCTTACACCCTGCGGCATCATTTTTCCGAACATGGCATCTATGAGCGGTTTTTTAACATTTTGCTTTTCGGTTTTTCTTAAAACATTCAAGCCCCAGAATGTAAAGAACATTGTAACAGGCCTTCCCATGGCTGCCGCGCCGTTGGCAATTACAAAAGATGCAAGGACCTTATCCATATCTCCGCTGAAAACAATTATTGTTTTACCGTCTGATGAAGATGATTGAGTAAGAGTAGTTGGCTTTTCTATAGTTAGTTCATTTTTTTTTACATCGGTTCCTTTTTGCAAAAATACGATATTTTTTTTGCCTTCCTTCTCAACTTTTAACAATGTGTTTCCTGTTCTTCTGCACCATGCCTCAACATCTTTGGCAAAGCCTGAATCTGTCGCAGAAACTTGTATAACATCACCGTCATTTATTTTATTTATTGTTTCATAAACCTTCATTATGGGACCCGGGCATTGAAGCCCGCTGCAATCAACCTGTATGGATGCTTTTATTTCATCCTTATTATATATCTCCTGTTTTTTCGGAGGATTATCAACCGAATTTATATTTGATTCTCCTGCTGGTTTATTATCATTGTTTTGATTAATGAAATGGTTGTAATAAACTGACTTATAAAAGTTTGTACCGGCCGGATATACAAATACATTATTGAATCCATTTTCCATCAATGCTCTTGCTGCATTGTAGGAACGTACTCCAACAGCACAAAATATCATTATGTTATCATTCTTATTCAGTTCATTAAGTCTGTTTCTTAAGTTTCCAAGAGGTATATTTACAGCTCCTGGTATTTCAAATACCATTAATTCCATTTCCTCACGGATATCCAGTATAGTATAATTATTTGAGTTTGCAGGACCAATATCATTCCATTTAGCTAATTTAATTTTGTTTTGAATAATGTTTTCAGCAACAAATCCCAACATATTAACCGGATCCTTCGCAGATGAATATGGAGGTGCATATGCAAGCTCCAGTTCCTTTAAATCAAAGATGCTGCCGCCAAGGCGGATTGAAGTTGCAAGCGTATCAATTCGTTTATCTGCTCCATCTTCACCTACAATTTGGGCGCCGAAGATTTTTTTGCCGTCAGGTGAAAATACCATTTTCAAAATTAATTCAGATGATTCAGGATAATATCCGGCATGTGATTTTTGAGAAATGGTTGCTGTTAAATAATCCTTTCCTTCCTCTAGACCCATACGAATCAGGGTTTTTTCGTTTGCACCTGTTGAAGCAACTGTAAGATCAAACACCTTTGCGACAGATGTTCCCATAGTTCCTTTATATTCTTCACTGGCACCATAAATGTTGTTTGCGCAGATTCTTCCTTGCTTATTAGCCGGTCCTGCCAGAGCAATCATTGCTCTTCCCTTGTTAATAAATTCTTCAACCTCAATAACATCTCCGAGAGCATAAATATTAGGGTCAGAAGTCTTTAAATATTTATCGACAACTATTCCGCCCCGCTGGTTAAGCTCAAGTCCTGCCTCTCTGGCAAGCTGGCTGTTAGGTCGAACACCTATTGACAATACAACCATGTCGGCAGAGAGCTTTCTGCCGCTTGCCAATGTTATTTCAACTAAATCGCCTTCGTTCTTAAATTTAGAAACACCATCTCCTAAAATTAATTCCACACCGTTTTCTGACATATTTTCCTGTACCAGCTGAGCCATTTCATAATCAATTGGAGCCATAACCTGGTCCATAGCCTCGGCTACAGTTACATTGATTCCTGCATGGTGTAGATTTTCGGCAACCTCAAGCCCAATGAAGCCTCCCCCGATTACAACCGCGTTTTTAGGATTTCTATCATTTATAAATTTTTTAATCTCATCAGTATCTGGAACAGTCCATAGAGTAAATATTCCAGGTGAGTTAATGCCTTCAATTGGCGGTTTTAAAGGAGTTGAACCTGTTGAAACAACCAATACATCATAGTCTTCCGTGTAAGTTTCACCTGTTTTCGTCTTCGTTACTTCAACTGTTTTATCTTTTCTGTTAATTTTTATTACTTCAGAATCAATTCTTACATCCACGTTGTATTTTTTGGACATTGCTTCCGGAGTCTGCAGCAGCAATGATGCTCTTTCTTTTATAACATTACCTATATGGTATGGAAGACCGCAGTTGGCGTATGAAATATATGAACCTCTTTCAAACATTATTATTTCTGATGTCTCATCCAGTCTTCTGAGTCTTGCTGCAGTACTGGCACCCCCTGCAACTCCGCCTATAATTAAAATTTTCTTACTCATGATAACCTCCATTTAGTCTTGTAAAATTTGTATTAATAAATTTCTTGCTTCTTCGTTTTTAATTTTATAAATAATTTCTGTACCGTTTCTTTCCGCAGAAAGTATGCCTGCAGATTTTAGTTTTGCCAAATGTTGTGAAACTGTAGGCTGAGGAACATCCAAACAGCACTGAATATCAGTTACGTTGCTTTGCTCTTCCTTTATAAGCATGGCCAGTATGCAAAGCCTCACAGGATGAGCCAGGTTTTTAAAAAGCTCTGCTTTTTCTTCAAGCAACTTTTTTGTTTTGTCCTTATCATTAAAATTTATCATAAACACCTCAATAAATTAGTATATTAATATATTAGCATATTTGAATATAAAGTCAATAGTTTTTGTAAAAAATTAAACAATTTATTTATTTAAAATATTTTAAATGATTAAATTATATGATAAAATAAGCTGATTTAAGGATTTTAACGATACCGACTTTGTTAAAAAATGTTTTTTGGAGGATGCCATGAATGAGATGAATTATATAGATGAAATAAATGTGCTGAAAAACAAAAACGATATGCTTTTAATTTGCTTTGGAAATGATTCATGCGGAGTATGCATTGCCACAATGCCTAAACTTGAAAAAATGCTTGAAAGGTATCCTAATATCAAATTGATTAAAGTTGAAGCAGAAAAGCACCCCGAACTTTCGGCGAAATATAATGTATTTACAATTCCGGCGATAGTTCTATATATACAAGGAAAAGAAACGATAAGGGAAGCAAGAATAATAAGTATGGAAAAGCTTGAACAAAATATTTTCAGGTACTATGAATTGTTTTATAATAATTAAATATATTTAATCATATTATCAGGCAAGGAAGCTATTTCCGAGTAAATAATATCTTTATAATCAATGAGTGATTTTTCGTCCATATTGATAAAAGCATCATCTTCAGATGTCAGGGCAGCTTCAGAGAAAATCTCAATATCAGCTTGAGAAAGTTTATCATATTTTTCTTTTTTTATAATTTTTCCATTTGAAATATATATCAGTTTATAACCCTTTTCAATAGGAATTGTCAGAAGAACATTGCGGTTAACCATCTCATTGTATTTATTGATTGAATTTATTATATAATTTATATTTATTATTATATTTTTGTATAAAGAAGCCATTTCAAAATTATTTAATGATGCTTCTTTTTTCATTTTATTTTCTAACTCATTTATGAAAATATTTGCTTTTGAATTATCGGACAATATTTCTTCCAAGGAACAACGGTTTTCATTAAACAGCACATTATTCATAGCGACAGGAAACAAATGATAATCAAATGAATATGAATTACCGTTTTTCTTAACAGGATAAAGATTTTTGAGAACATTGATTATGTCCGTTAAATAAAATCTTCTTCTGAATGGTCCGAAGGAGTTTTCTTCTCTGGTATCAACTACAGATAATGCTTTGTATTTATTGTAATTTTCCAGCTTCAAATAAACATAACCCCGGTCATGCTTCATTTGTGAATTGAAAATAGGTTTTAGCGCTTTTATTAAGCTGCATTCCAAAATACGTGCCTCTAAATGAGTATCGGTTGTAATAAACTCAATATCATCTATTAAATGGACCATTCTGCTTACCTTTTCCCATTTGGGGTTATTTACAAAGTATGTTTTTACTCTTTTGTTCAATTTTTTGCTTTTGCCCACATAAATAACATTGCCTTTAGAATCAATCATCTTATAAATTCCGGGCTTCATTGGCAGCTGTTTTAATTTGTTTTTTAATTTGTCAGAAATATTTATCAAGATATCACCTATTTGCAGAATAATATATATTGTATATCAAGTAGTTCGCTTAATCAATGACATATATATTGAGAAAAATTTTAAATTTGAGTATAATATATATAATATAAAGTTAAAACTTAAGGAGCTGATAATATGAAGGAAATTTATTTGGCAGGTGGGTGTTTTTGGGGGCTGCAGGCATATTTTGATTTAAGAAAAGGTGTCAAGGAAACAGTTGTGGGATATGCAAACGGATTAACAGAAAATCCTACATACAAAGAGGTGTGCACAAATACAACCGGATTTGCTGAAACAGTACACATAAAATATGATGAAAATGAAATAACTCTCCATAAAATATTGGAGGACTTCTGGAAGGTAATTGATCCTACATTACTTAACAGACAGGGCGGAGATATCGGAACTCAATACAGAACAGGAATTTATTATATTGATAAAGAAGACTTGAATGTAATTAATGAATCCATAGCTAAGGAAGCATTGAAGTATGATAAATCAATTGTTACTGAGGTGACTCCCCTTGAGAACTTTTATGCTGCTGAGGAATATCATCAAAAATATTTGGATAAAAACCCCAATGGATACTGCCACATAGATTTGAGCTTGTAATTAAGGATATTGCGATTTGTATTTAATTATATTTATTTATTCCAATAATTCCACTATGCGTGAAAAGTCTTTTAACTGTAACACTGACAGCTGTATTTGCATATCTTGGAATAAAAGAGACAATCTCCGCAGAGCAATTTTTGACTGCATTTACAACAATAATTGCTTTCTGTTATGGAGCCTGGGTTAAAGGGAGTAAGGTATGAGTGAATATAATGATAATTTACTTTATAAAGGTAAGTACAGGATGACATCCGACTTTGGAATGCGTATTTTGGATGGAGTTCAGAATGACCATAAAGGAATGGACTTTGTAGGAGATGAAAGCAAACATATTTTGTCTCCGGTAGATGGAGTAGTTAAGAGTTCTACAATAATAACTGACAAGTCTAATCTTACATGGCAATGGGGCAATTATATCAGAATTGACAGTGGGGACTATAAGTATTTCTTTTGTCATTTGTCTAAAAGATTAGTCAGCGTCGGACAAACAATTAAAAAGGGTGAAGTTATCGGAATAGAAGGCGAAACAGGATATAGTCTTGGGTCACATTGCCATTTTGAGGTCAGAGATTTAAACAATATATCAATAGACCCTAAGACAATTTTATGGAAAGAGAAAGAGGGGAAAGACATGACAGCTGAAGAAGCTGAAAAAATAGTACAAGAAAAAGCAGAACTTGATAATAATACAATGCAGTATCTTAAGTTTTACAGGTATGGTGATGCGCTGCTGCTGAAGCTGGCAGAAGCTTTAAGTGAATAATACGCGAAGTTGGTGTTTCACCGCGGTATATCAGAAGTAATGTACAAGTATAGAATAGCAGTAGCCTGCATAGTAAACATTTACTTGCAATACTTTATAAAAAAATATAAAATATATATGAGCAATATCGTCAACTTTTATTATTGCATAAAATGTTAACGAAATTTTTACAGATAAAAGATTCTTGTTGAACAACTAATTAGCATAGCAGTTATGAAAAATATCCATACGGATGCTGCCATACAGATTTAATATTATAGGGGTTGCTATGTATACAATGGAAGAATTAAAAAAATATTGTTTTAAATGCCATAAGTGCCGCCTGGCACAAACAAGGACAAACGTTGTGTTTGGAGAAGGAAATGAACATGCTGATATCATGTTTGTCGGAGAAGGTCCGGGATATAATGAGGATGTACAGGGAAGGCCATTTGTAGGAAAAGCAGGGCAGCTTCTGGATAAAATGATAGAGTCGGTTCAGCTTAAACGAAGCGATGTATATATAGCTAATGTTGTAAAATGCAGACCGCCAGAAAACAGAAATCCTTTTGAAGATGAAAGTGAAGCATGTCTTGATTATTTAAGGTGGCAGGTTAAGTTAATAAAACCTGTAATTATCGTATGTCTTGGAGCGGTATCAGCAAAAAATCTAATAAATCCTGATTTGAGCATAAGTAGGCAGAGGGGGCAGTTTGTAAAGAAAGGCAATATTTATTTCATGCCTACTTATCATCCATCCTATTTATTAAGAAATGAACTTGCAAAGAAGGATGCCTGGGAGGATTTTAAAAATATTGCTGCAAAGCTCAAGGAATTAAAAGAATTTAAGTAAAAACCGCCTAGGCGGTTTTTATTTTATAAATTTGAAACAAATTTTCATTTGTTTCGTCTTATTATTAAAGGAGGTAATTATGAAAAGAATAATAGCGTGTTTAATAATACTATTGATAACAGCTACCGGCTGTAAGCAGGAGGCTCCGGATATTGGAGGAGCATATATCACGGTCATCGATAAATTGTACAATGAGGATTCAGCATTGAATTCAGATATAAAGTATGTTGCCATAGATACATCCTTAATAAATAATTTAAATGATGAGCAAAAGTCAAGTTTATTAAAGGATTTAGAAAGATATGGATATACGGTGCTGGATATGACATTTGAGGAGCTTGAAGCACAAGGTTATATTGAGGATTTATTCTTTAAGGAAGGAATATTGTTTAAGATTGAAGATGAATCGGTGGGAAACAAATCCATAATTATGGATGCCTCGAAATGGCGTTCAGGTTTGGGGTCGATTGGCTATGATGATTTAAAGATCGAATATAAAAACGGAAAATGGGAAGTAACAAGCACAGGAAATGCGTGGATAAGCTAAGCTGCCTTTAAGGGCAGTTTTTTCATTTAATAGGAAAGTTCTCAAAAAAGGGAAGGAAGAAAAAAGCACAAAAAGGACTTTAGAAAAAAGCCTTAAAGTGCAATAAAATTATTAAAAAACAAAATCAATCAAACTTGTAAATATACCCAAAGA